>JAZRII010000001.1:0-13671 GCA_045645225.1 Bacteroidaceae bacterium
TGTGTGGCACTATGCCATGTGAGACCGGATGAACGGTGAGCGGTGAACGGTGAGGGGTGAACGGTGAGGGGTGAGGGGTGAGGGGTGAACGGGGTTTTATCCACCCCCTCCGCGCTTTGCGCTCGTCCCCCTGTCTCAGGGGGACAGTTGTTAGCGGTGAGGGGTGAGGGGTGAGGGGTGAGCGGGGTTTTATCCACCCCCTCCGTCGCTTCGCTCCTCGTCGCCCCTGTCTCAGGGGGACAGTTGTTAGCGGTGAGGGGTGAGGGGTGAGCGGATGGTTTTAATTCGACTTTGTCGTCTTGAATCTGCTCCAGCTCAGTAATGTAGGGCGAACGAGGTCCTTGGAAGATTGACTGGGATGTCAATCTGTGCCTCGTGAGGGTCGCAATCTCCATTGCGACGTTGTGGGACTGCGTGCAGCGTCCGCTTTCTTTGTCGTTCTCGGACGCTGCACGCAGCGTCCCTACCGTGCTTCTGTTCTCGCTAACTCGCAGTTTTCCGTTTTCCGTTTTCACCTTTATTCGCCTACGCTCATCAAGCTCCGCAAGTCCGTTCGAACAGTGAGCATATATGTCCAGAATCTGGCTGCGACTGAATCCCAACGGGGCAAGCCAGCGGTAGTAATGGCTTTCCTCGGAGTTGCTGTCCAGTTCCAACCGTACATTGTGAGCTGTGCGGGCAAGGCAATCTGTTATGTTTGGGTTCAACTGTCGTAGCATGGGCATTAAATCCAGGCGGATGCGGTTGCGAAGGGCGTCACGCTCAAGATTGCTACTGTCCGTTACAAAGTCTTGCCCCATACGGGCGAGATATTGCAGAATTTCTTTTTTGGTAATGTCCAGCAAGGGGCGAATTATTCGCAGACCATTTACAATACGGTCGGGATGCATAGCGGCAAGTCCCTTCAGTCCGGTTCCGCGTATGAGGTTTAGAACGAGAGTTTCTGCCTGGTCGTCCTTGTGATGTGCTACGCAGATGGCTTCGGCATCCAGTGCCTGTGCACGCTGGGCGAACCATCGGTAGCGGAGGTCGCGAGCTTCCATCTCTATACTTGTCTTGTGCTGGCTGGCAGATGCAAGTGTGTCGAAGTGGCAGACCTCCAGAGGGATGGCATGCTTATGGCAGAAATCGCGCACGAACTGTTCGTCTCGGTCGGACTCTTCGCCACGAAGGTGGAAATTGCAATGCAGGGCAAGGACATTTAGTCGCTGCTCCTTCATCATCAGTGCAAGTGCAATGGAATCTGCCCCACCGCTGAGGGCGATGAGGTAGAGACGGTCTGTGGAAAGTGTGCGAAGTATGCTGGTCATAATCCCAAGAGTGCACGTGCGTTGTTGACGGCTTCGGGCGAAACATTGCTTCCGGAGAGCATATTAGCAATTTCGGATATGCGTTCTTCCTGGGAGAGACATGTAATGTGACTGAGTGTGTGTGTCTGCGTGTCTTCCTTCCATACCTTGAAATGATGTTTGCCCAGTGCTGCTATCTGAGGGAGATGCGTGATACTGATTACTTGTCGTCCCTGTCGTCCCATCTCCTGCATGATGTGTGCCATGGCCTCGGCTATGTGGCCGGAAACACCAGTATCTATCTCGTCGAAGATGATTGTGGGCAAGGATACTGCTCCGGAGAGCATGGCCTTGAGCGAAAGCATGACACGTGCCGTTTCGCCACCGCTTGCCACCTGCGATATATTCTGCATGGATGAACCTAAATTGGCGGAGAAAAGGAAAGCCACCTTGTCCATTCCGCGTGGCGTTGGGTCCTCGGTGGGGGTGATTTCCACCTTGAAGCGCACATTGGGCATGCCCAGCGTTTTCAGCGAGGAAACAATGTCCTTCTCCACCTTGCGGGCCGTAGCGTTGCGAAGTGTGGTGAGACTGGTCGCAAGCTTGTTGACCTTTGTACGTGCCTCTACCTCCTGTTTCTGCAGTTGTTGGATGTGTTCATCGCTGTTGTCCATGATATCCAGTTTATCCTGCAGGTTCTGCATTATTGCCAAGAGTTCGTCGCTGGACCCGACATGATGCTTCTGTTCCAGGGAGAAGAGCGTGTTCAGTCGGGACTGTACTTGTTCCAGGCGTTCGGGGTCGCAGTCAATGGACTCAGCCTCGCTCTCCAGTGTGCCTGCAATGTCTTGAAGTTCTATGCGGCAACTCTCCAGGCGTTCTGAAAGTTCTTGTGCAATGGGGAAGTGCTTCTGGATGGAGTTGAGTAGGTTTCGCACCTGCCTTAGTGAGTCGGTAACAGGAGTCTCTCCTTCAGAAAGAAGACCGCAACCCTGTGTCAGTGCCATCCTGATGTCCTGTGCATGCTCCATCGTGTCGCACTGCTGCTGCAGTTCGTCGTCTTCGCCAGGCTGGGGGCGGAAGTTAGTGAGTTCGGCATGCAGGAAGCGCATGTAGTCCTCGTCCTTCTTTCCCTCTTCAAGACTGGCTATGGCTTTGGCAAGTGATTTTCGGATTTCGTTCCAATGGGCATAGGCTTGTGCATATGTTTGTGTCAGCTTTGTATCTGCTGCTACGGCATCAAGCACCGACAGTTGGAAATCCTCCTGTCCGAGCAGGAGGTTCTGGTGCTGGGAATGTATGTCTATGAGTCTGTTGCCAAGACGCCGTAGTACAGTTATGGTGGTGGGGGTGTCGTTTATAAATGCACGGCTCTTTCCGTTGGCGTTGAGTTCGCGGCGGATGATGCACTCGTCGGGGTCGAAATCCAGGTCTTCCTCCTCGAAGAACTGTTCAAGACCAAGCCCATTGGGGCAGAACGTTGCTTCAAGCACACATCGCTGCTTGCCGTTCTGTATGGCTGAAGTGTCGGCACGTTCTCCTGTGAGCAGACCAATGGCTCCAAGCAGTATACTCTTGCCTGCACCCGTCTCGCCGGTAATGACAGAAAAACCCTCATTAAGGTCTATGTCAAGACTCTCGATGAGTGCGTAGTTCTCTATATGTAGATGTTTAAGCATGCTATTGTTTCGTTATCTTTTCCCAACTGGTGCTTTGGCTTGGGTTGATGGAGGAAAGTATTTCCTGTACATGTTTGCGCTGCTCCGCATCCTGATGGTTGCGGAAGATGTTTACGAGCTCTTCCTTCTTGTACTCGGTAAAGAGTTGCGGCACATTGCTCATGGAACGTGCCTGACGTGCTTGGTTGAGCAGGTCAATGCTTTCCGCCAAAGCGGCGTAGGCCTTTTCTGTACTGTCGCAGAGCTGGTCCAGTCCCTGACGGTGATAGACATAGTTCATCTGTCGCATGGGTTCCATGCTGCCGTCTATGTAGTCGTTGAGCAGGGCAAAGCGGTTGTTGCTTTCGTTGAAGGCACTCCATCCGCTGTAGCCCAGATTCTGTGCCCTGTTGACAATATCCTCTGCAGTCTGGAGGACATGTGTGCCGCCCATTGGAGCAAAGGTATCCATGTCCATACCTATGATGATATGGGCATAGTAGGCCAGCAGGGCCATGAGCTGGTTGTCCAGATTGTCGGGATTGTATTCCAATTGGTCGGCAGGGTCAAACTTAAAGTGGAAGTGCTGGTCGCGGGTGTTGTAGAGTGCGGTTGTGTAGACGCTACCCCAGACAGGGCGGTTGCATGTGAGAAGCAGTGTGCACTCGTAGGCACCTTCCTGTGCGGTATATTTGTCCACGGTGATGTTGAAGTTGCACTCTATGCGTTCCACCTCGTCATAGCGGACCGTGGTCCACTGCTTGGTATTGAGGAATTCCTCCATCTTCTGTTTCAGCGTCTCAAATGCCTCGGTGTTGGTGTTCTCCAGTTTGGAGGTGTTTATGGACACCTTGGCATTGAGTTCCTGTGCCGTAGCAAAGGATGGCAGAAGGTAGGCAAGCAGTATCAGGATGTGCTGTTTCATGACAAGAATCTGTTGATTATCTCACGTGCGATGTCATTCTTGCTCTGCAATGGCATGGATTCCTGATTGTCGGGTGTGATGATGGTTACCTTGTTGGTGTCCACCTGGAAACCGGCACCGGCATCCTGCAGACTGTTCATCACTATCATGTCCAGATTCTTGCGCTGGAGTTTTTCCTGGGCATGAACCAGGGCATTGTGTGTTTCCAAGGCAAAGCCGCATAGTTTCTGTGTCGAGGTTTTCATGCATCCAACGGCAGCGGCAATGTCCTGTGTGGGTGTAAGGCGAAGAAGCAGTTGGTCGCCCTCGCGCTTTATCTTCTCTTTGGCACAGCTGTCGGGAGTGAAGTCGGCAACGGCTGCGCACATGATACCCGCAGTGCAATCGGCAAACAGGCGTGTGGCTGCCTGGTACATGTCAGAGGCGCTTTCCACGTGTGTAACGTGGAGAAGTGTGGAGTGGGGCAGGGACAATGAACATGGTCCCAGGACGAGTTCCACCTCTGCGCCCTGATTGAGGCACTCTTTGGCGAGTGCTATTCCCATCTTGCCGCTGGAGTAGTTGCCGATAAAGCGGACGGGGTCCAGTTTTTCGTATGTAGGACCTGCCGTAATGAGAATGCGCTGGCCACGCAGGCGACCCTCGCGGCGTGCAAAGAACTCCTCCAACTCCTCAACTATGCGTTCGGGCTCCTGCATTCGTCCCTTGCCTTCCAGAGTGGAGGCAAGGAATCCGGAACCGGGTTCCACTACGGTAACACCACGTTGCTGCAACAGACGCAGGTTTTCCTGTGTGGAGACGTGGGCATACATGTCAAGGTCCATGGCAGGAGCCACGAGCACAGGTGCCTTCATGCTGAGGTATGTGGTGATGAGCATGTTATCGGCAATGCCGTGTGCCATTTTGCCGAGAGTGCTTGCCGTGCAAGGTGCTATGAGCATGGCATCGGCCCATAGACCAAGGTCTACATGACTGTGCCAGGAACCGTCCCGTTGATTGAAGAATTCCGAAACAACTGGCTTGTGTGTCAGTGCACTCAGGGTGATGGGAGTTATGAATTCCTTGCCAGCAGGTGTGATTACCACCTGAACCTCAGCACCTTGCTTGATTAGCAAGCGTATGAGCATGCATGCCTTGTAGGCGGCTATGCTGCCTGTAATGCCAAGTACAATCTTCTTACCTTTTAACATTTGGATGTCTTGTGTTTGTCTGCTATCGTTGCCTGTTCCAGCAGAGGCCCTTACATGGAATATTTGTATTTCAAGCGGGTGAGCACCTGTTTGGTGTTCATGGTGAAATCGCTTTGCATCATCCAGTTATAGTAGCTGGGTTCAATTCTTAAAACATCCTTGACAAGGCGTCCTTTGTGCTTGCCAAAGTTTACAACTTCCTCGCCCTTGTCGTTATAGGCAAAACGACCGGCAAAGTCCACGAAATTATCTCTGCTGCTGTATTCTGCCAGGAAGTCAATGTCGTTATGCAACTCATCTGGATAGTGGTCAAGCTGTGCTTCCAATACCTCAAGGGTTGCCTCGGTGTCGGCCAAGGCAGAGTGAGCGTTCTCAAGATCTTTGTTGCAATAGAACTTGTATGCAGCCACCAGTGTGCGACGTTCCAATTTGTGGTAGATGTTCTGCACATCGACGCGTCGGGGTGAGTTGAGGTCGATGGATACACCTGAGCGGATGAACTCTTCTGCGAGCAGGGGTATGTCGAAGCGGTTGCTGTTGAAACCAGCCAGGTCGCATCCTTCAAAAATGTTCTTTAGTTCTTCTGCCTTCTCGCGGAATGTGGGGCAGTCTCTTACATCTGCATCATATATGCCATGCACGGCACTTGCCTCTTCTGGTATGTGCCTTTCGGGATTTATGCGCAGAGTCATGGACTGGCGGTTGCCGTTGGGTTCAAGGCGTATCAGACAGATTTCCACGATACGGTCCGTGGCTACGTCAATGCCTGTTGTTTCCAGGTCGAAGAAGACTATGGGTTTGGAAAGCTTAAGTTTCATGGTCTTATCAGTCGTCAACTCGCATGGGCATGAGCAGCATTATCAGTTCTTCGTTCTCTTTTTCCTGTGCGGGACGTACAAGGCCAGGACGGCTGGGGTCTGCCAACTCCAGGATGATGTTCTCGCTGTCCAGAATATTGCAGATTTCAATGAGGAACTGGCATGAGAAACCAATGCTGATGGGATTGTTGTTGTACTCGCAAACGAGGAACTCCTCGGCACTGGTAGAGTATTCGTTGTCCTGACCTGTCAGGTGGATGTTGTTGCTGGTAAGCTCGATTTTAACCAGACCGCTGCTCTGGTTGCAGCAGACGCTCACACGCTTGAGCGCACTGGCAAATGCCTGGCGGTCGATGACGGCATGATAGGGGTTTGTTGTGGGGATGACAGCATTGTAGTTGGGGTAGTTGCCCTCAATCAGGCGGAAGTGCATGGTCATGTCCTCGGTGGAGATGGTGGCACGGTCGTTGGTGTAGACGATGCGGATTTCATCCTCTTCCTTGCCGATAACATTCTTCAGGATGGTTGCAACCTTTTTGGGCAGAATGAAACTGCCTGTAAAACCGGGAACTACGCTTCGCACGATGTTCTTGACCAGTTTGCGGCCGTCGGTGCCGGCGAAGATGATGTGGTCGGGCTTGATGTCGAAGTAAATGCCGTTCATTACCATGCGTACCTCGTCGTTGGCAGTGGCAAAGAGTGAACGGTTGATGCCAGAAACCAGCACTTCTGCGGGGATGGTGAGTGTGTTGCCCTCTGTAACTGGGCGTGGGGCAGGGTATGGTTCGGCATCCTGTGCCATGATGGCAAACTGACCGCTGCCGTGCTTGCCGCGCAGCTCATAGGTATTGTGGTTCAGTTCCAGAGTGATGGGCTGTTCGGGTATCTCGCGCAGGCTCTCCAAGAGTGTCTTGGCTGTAACGCAGAAACGTCCTGTGCCGTCTTGCTCAAGGATGGGAAGACTGGTAATATAGCATTTCTCTGAATCACTTGCTGTAATGGTCAACTGTCCGTTGTCTGTTACTTCCAGCAGGAAGCAGTCGAGTATGGGCATTGAGTTCTTGCTGGCCAGAACCTTGCTGGCGCATGTTAGACGGCTGTTCAAGGCCGAACTGGATACTTTGAAAATCATATTATAGTATTAGTTGTTTGTTCCTTTATTTCCTCGCAAATTTACTTGTTTTTATTTATAATGCCAAAAAATACAATCTGTTTTTTGGGTATGTAGGTAATTTGTTTTAACTTTGTGCGGATTTAAAAAGTATATATATGGAATTGATAGGAAAAATTATTCAGGTTTTAGAAGAACGAGGTGGTGTTTCTGCCCGCACAGGCAGTGAGTGGCGTATGGGTTCATACGTATTGGAGACAACAACAGACCGTTTCCCCAGAAAGATGATGTTTGAGGTATTTGGTGCTGACAAAATACAACAGTTCAATATTCAGGTTGGCGAAATGGTGCGTGTAAGTTTTGATATTGACGCACGTGAATATCAGGGACGCTGGTACAACAGTATTCGTGCTTGGAATGTTGACCGCAATATCGTTGATCCCATGATGCAGCCCGCTGCAGCTCCCGCTATTGATACGACCCCATTCGGTGCACCTGCCCCAATGCCAACATCTGCACCCGCAGCAGACTCTGCTCCATTTGCTTCTACTGCTGGCGATGAGGACCTGCCTTTCTAAGTCTTTGACTGACAAGATAATCCCGATATTAAACAAATTTTAGGCTGATGTCTATCCGATAAGGAGGCATTAGCCTTTTTTTCGGTTCATAGCAAAAAAAGGTCGATTGGATAAGATTAAAAAATGTGGGATTCTCATCAAACAGAACGGCTTTTGCTGGCATTCAGTGAAAGTTAACCTTTAATCGTTCATTAGCGCTATGATGATAACAATGTGTAACAGTCTAATGACCGGTTTGGATTAAAAAGAAGTGAGTTTTTTATAACATAAAAAAATGATGTGCTGCCATGCAGCACATCATTTGCATATTGTGTAATCTTTGTGATTTAGATATTGTATTACTTCTGGTTCCAGAAGTCTTCCTCGGCCTTCTTCTTGCGCATGTACTCATTGTATTCAGCCTGCATTCTTGCATTGGTAGCCTGCTGGGCTATTGCTTCGTTGAGGCGCTTTTTCATGTCTGCAGCACGGTTGGCATAGGTGATGTCGGCCTGACCAGCCATATCGCAATAGCCAACTGCACCCTTCAGGTCGTGTGCCTTGATAAGGCTCATTGCCATCTGCCAGTATGCAGCACCAGTGAGAGCGGGGTTGAAAGCGATAGCCTTGTTGATGTATTCCTCACCCTTGGCAAAACCGCCGCTTGAAATAAGCGCCTGAGCAACCTTGATGCAGATCTTTCCGCGTGTGGCATCGTCAGAGGCAAGTTCCAGGGCCTTGTCGTAGTAGGAGAGCGCTTCCATAGCCTTACCGTCCTTCTGTGCCTTCTGTGCCAAACCAATTGATGAGGTAAAGGTGGGCTGCAGGTCGTATGCGGCCTTTGCATACACGAAATAGATGGAGTCGTTGTCGCAACCATTCTGCGCCATCAGGTTCAATGATGAGTTCAGCTTTGCGATGTCGCTCTTGTAGGTTTCATACTTCTTTGTGTAGATGGCAATAATCTGCTCACGGTCAGCAGCACCGCTCTGTGCAAATGTCTGCTCGATGAAAGCCAAAGGTCCTTCGTACTTTGCCAGCAACTTCTGTGCCTTTGCATCGTCACCATTGGCCTGTGCTTCCTTAGCAAGCTGAAGCATCTTCTCGCAAGCGTCCTTTGAGTCAAGGTAGTCCTGCAGGTACTGCTCGCGCAAAGTGTTAGGAGCGGTCTTGTAGATATAATCAGAAGTGTTGAAGAAGTTCTGGAGTACAGTGCCTTCTACCTCGCGTCCGCCCTTCTCGTTAATCATGCGGATAGCTTCGGAGTAGTTCTTGTAGCTCTGGTTCAGAGTATAACCTGAACCCTGTGTTGAGGGAGCGGTCCAGTTGTAGTAGTCGGCTTTGATGGCAAGTACGTCGCCCAGTGTGCTTTTCAGGTTGTCTCTTTTCTCCATGCTGTTCAGAGTGTCGAGTCGTGCAGCACGCTGCTCGAACATGTACATCAAGTCGTTGAAGTATTCCAACTTCTTGGTCTGGTCCTGTTCTGCGATAATCAGCTGGTAAAGCATGAAGGGCGCATGGCCTTTGTAGAGACCTGAAATTGCGTAGGGCGCGTGCTTCATGAGCCATTTCCAAGAGATGTGGGCGTCCTGCCAGTTCTTGTTGTCTATGCCCATCTGGAAACTGCTGATGTGGCCTCGTCCTACTGCAATGCTGTCTTCTCCTGCTGTAGCTGCAATTCTTTCGTCAATTGTAGCTCCTTCAAACTGTGCCATTGCAACAGATGCAAATGAAGCCAAACATGCAAAAGCAAGTGTTCTGATTTTCATAATCTAATTATTATCTTATTTTTAATTGTTATTTCTCGATATGTGTCTTGTCGGTCCAGGTTTCCTGCAGTTCCGTTACGTTGACTGCTTTCAGTAGTGTGGCGCCTCCATCTGTTGTCGTGATACAGAATCTGTCTGTATAGTTTCTGATACCTCCATATATGGTGCCGGCACGGCCCGTGATTTCACTTTCCTTATTAATATATAAGGTGTCTCCGTTGTCGGTGATGAACTGTATTACGCTCATTCCTGTTCCCTCGCCCAATCTTCCCCATAATGCATCTTCAGGCATTGTAATGACCAGAAGTGTGTCTGTGGAATGGGTTGCTGAAGAATTCTTTATTGAGTCCTGTATGTGTGACTCAGTCTGTATCCTTTCATCGTGACATGATTCTATGCCCATCCCGCATATAATGATTGTGAATATGTAGGCAATCTTTCTCATGTTGGGCACAAAGGTACAGTTTTTTCCGCATATAAGACAGTGTCTACTGTCTAAAAAACCTAAAAATGTCCAAATAGAGGATTAATTTGTACAAAAAGCAGTATATTTGCAACTCTGTTTCAGATATTCTCTATGTTGTAGTATATATATTAAATAATGTATAGGAGATTCAAGTAATGTTTTTGGACATCGTTCTACTTTTAGTTGGAATTGTAGTCGTAGTTTGGGGTGCAGACAAGTTCACCGACGGCGCTTCCAGTATGGCTCGCAGATGGAATGTCAGCGAGATGGTTATCGGTCTTACTGTTGTAGCTATGGGAACCAGTATGCCGGAGTTTGTGGTAAGTTTCTTTAGTGCACTGGATGGTAGTGCAGATATGAGTGTTGGCAATGTTGTGGGTAGCAACATTTTTAATGTCATGCTTATTGTGGGAGTATCGGCTCTTATGATTTCAATGTCGTTGACAAAGAAACTGTTAACGAGAGATATTCTTTTTGTGATTTACTCTTCGCTGATATTGGTGGCGTTGTCCAATGATGGCACGTTGAACCGATGGGAGGCGTTGGTATTGCTGATGTGCTTTGGAATGTATATGCTCTATTCCTACTATGTTTCCAAGCAGGAGTCCAAGGAGGAAGGTACAGCAGGGGATATATACGGATGGGGTAAAACTTTGTTTTATCTTCTACTTGGTATAGGGTGTCTGGTAGGTGGCGGACAATTGCTCGTGTCCAGTGCCTCGTCACTTGCAACGTCGTTGGGAATGAGCGAAAGGGTAGTGGGCCTTACCATTCTTGCCGCAGGTACCAGTTTGCCAGAGTTGGCCACAAGCATCGTAGCTGCCAGAAAGGGAAGCAAGGGTCTGGCCTTGGGTAATGCCATAGGCAGTAACCTGTTCAATATTTTCTTTATACTCGGTGTTAGCGCATTTATCTGTCCCATGAATATCAAGGGCATAGGCACGCTTGACTGGATTGCTCTGGTAGGCAGTGGTATTGTGCTCTTTGTCTTTGGCGGTACTGGCCATAAGATAACCAAAATGGAGGGCGTGGTAATGATTGCCCTCTACATCCTGTATATGGTTGCCTTAGTAATGGGGTGGCAAGTTAATCTCGATTTCTAATCATTTTCAGAGTGGACGTAATCTTATGCAGTTTACGTCCCTCTGCTCTTTTTACTACGGTGGAACCGAGCAGTTTCAGCGTATAGGTGGAATCTGAAGTCTTTGTCAGTTCAGCCTCTTGCGTTTCGCTGCCAAGGTCGTTGGAAAGTCTTAGAATGGCCTTGTCTTTCTTAATCTTGAACGATGTCACCGCCCATACGCCATATATGTTTCCTCCCAAATAGCCGTTCATGGGTCCAAACATTTCCATGCCAGGAACCTCAATGCTTTCTTCGTGCAAGTCAATGGTTAGAGTAACCTTCTCCTTTGGGTCAGTAAGACTTAGTTTCCATGGATTGTCAGCATGGGTGTAATGGCTTAGCGCCAACGTAAAAAGGGCAAAAATGTGTCTCAGATGCATATATGTGGATTCTTTTGTTATTCACACAAAGTTATACAAAAAGGTCGGATAAGTGATAATTTGATAGCACTTTTGACGTTTTTTAAATAAATAATTGTATCTTTGCACGCGATTTAAGGTAATTTTAAAAGATTAAACAATCATAATGGCAAATACGAAGCTCTCTCCCGACTTTATTTTTGAGTCAAGTTGGGAAGTCTGCAACAAGGTCGGTGGTATATACACTGTCCTCTCTACCCGTGCCAAGACCCTTCAGGATGCTATGCCTGACAATGTGGTTTTTATTGGTCCTGACTTTTGGCAGGGAAAGGAGAATCCTCTGTTCATTGAAGACAAGAAGATGTGGAAGTCTTGGGTGACCAAGGCCCGCAAGGAAGGTTTAGAAGTACGTGTAGGACGCTGGAACATTCCTGGTCAGCCTTGCGTGGTTCTCGTGGCCTTCAACAAGTATTTCCCCATGCGCGACAAGTTGTATGCCAACCTTTGGAACTATGCCAAGGTTGATAGCATGAACGGTTATGGCGACTACGACGAGGCAAACATGTTCTCATATGCTGCAGGTCTGGTGGTTGAGAGTTTCTATCGTCATTCTCTTGCAAAGACCTGCAAGAACGTGGTTTATCAGGCACACGAATGGATGACCTGCCTTGGTGCAATGTACATCCAGGAGAATGTACCCGAGATTGCAACCATCTTCACTACTCATGCCACAACAATCGGTCGTAGCATTGCCGGCAACAACAAACCCCTTTATGACTATCTGTGGGCATATAACGGTACCCAGATGTCCAAGGAGCTGAACGTTGAGGCCAAGCACAGCCTGGAGCGCGAGACTGCGCATCGTGTTGACTGCTTCACCACTGTAAGTGAGGTTACCGGCAGCGAGTGCGAGGAATTGATGGACAAGAAGTGCCACGCTATCCTTCCCAATGGTTTCGAAGCAGACTTTGTGCCCAAGGCAGCAGAGTTCAAGCGCAAGCGCAAGATTGCTCGCGAGAAGCTCCTGCAGGTCGCAAACTGTCTTACAGGTTGCGAATTCCCCGAGGATACTCTTATCGTTGGTACCAGCGGTCGTTATGAGTTCCGCAACAAGGGTATTGATGTCTTCATCGAGGCTATGAACCGACTCGGCCGCGACAAGGAGTTGAATAAGCCAGTCCTTGCCATGGTCGAGGTGCCTGCATGGGTGGGCGAGCCTCGCGAGGATTTGGTAGAGCGTATCAAGAGCGGAGAGAAATTCACTACTCCCCTTGAGTGCCCCGTTATCACACACTGGTTGCATGACATGACACATGACAACGTGACCGGCATGATGAAATATAACGACATGTGGAACCGTCCTGAGGACAAGGTAAAGCTGATCTTCATCCCTTGTTATCTTGATGGAAAGGATGGTATCATCAACATACCTTACTACGATGCCATCATCGGCAAGGACCTCAGCGTATACCCCTCTTACTACGAACCCTGGGGCTATACTCCCCTGGAGAGTGTTGCCTTCCATGTTCCTTGCGTAACCACCAGCCTTTCCGGCTTTGGTATGTGGGCAAATAGCGTGAAGGGTGACTATTCTACCATTATGGATGGCGTAGAGGTTATACGTCGCACCGACTACAACTACAGCGAGGTTGCCGACCGTATCAAGGAGACAGTTTCCGCATTCTCTAATCTTACCGATAAGGAGGTTGAGGAAATTCGCAAGAAGGCCAAGAAACTTTCTGACAAGGCTTTGTGGAAGAACTTCATCAAGTACTACTACGAGGCTTACGACATAGCGCTGAAGAACCGCGACTTGAGAGTCGCTTCTAAATAAAGTGAACCACCTTACTTTACCAATAGAAAAATACAAGATAAAATAAATTAATAATAAAAATTATGAGAATCAAAGCAAGCAACGCCAATGCGGCTGCATGGAGAACCGTCTCTGCAAAGAGCAACATCCCTGCCGAGTTGGAGAAGTTGAATGAGCTCGCACACAACATGTGGTGGGCTTGGAATCACGATGCTCGCAGCCTGTTCACCAGCCTGGATCCCAAGTTGTATGCAGAATGCGGTCAGAACCCTGTTCTCCTGCTGGAGCGTCTCTCTCACGAGAAGATGGAAGAGCTGGCTCAGGACAAGGCTATCGTGAAGAAGATGAATGACGTGTACGCTCAGTTCCGTCAGTACATGGACGTAGAGCCCGACAAGAATCGTGCCTCTGTTGCATACCTTTGCATGGAGTACGGTTTGAACCAGGTGCTGAAGATCTACTCTGGTGGTCTTGGTATCTTGGCAGGTGACTACATCAAGGAGGCTTCTGACAGCAACGTAGACATGTGCGCTGTTGGTTTCCTGTATCGTTACGGCTACTTCACTCAGACTCTGAGCATGGATGGTCAGCAG
>JAZRII010000002.1:0-3640 GCA_045645225.1 Bacteroidaceae bacterium
GTTTTCCGACACATTGAGTTCGTCGATGAGGTTGAAGCTCTGGAACACGAAGCCCAGTTTGCCCTTGCGCAAGTCGGTACGGTCGTCCTCGCTCATCTGACTTACGTCCTTGCCGTCCAGTATGTAGGCACCCTCTGTGGGTGTGTCCAGCAGGCCAAGGATGTTCAGCAGGGTGGACTTGCCACAACCGCTGGGGCCCATGATGGCCACGAATTCGCCTTTCTTCACTTCCAGGTTCACGTTCTGCAAAGCCCAGGTTTCCACTTCGTCGGTCTTGAAGACCTTCTTGATGTTTGATAATGTAAGCATAGTTGTTAAAGGACCCCTCCCTTTTGAAACGGAAAAGTGAAAACGGAAAACGGAAAACTGACTTGCGGAGCTTGATGAGCCAAAGCGACTGTTTATCTTGATGAACCGCAGGTGAATAATAACCGTAGGTCGACGTTAAGTCAAGTCAAATCAGAAAACTGAACCGAAGCCGAACCTTTAGGTCGATGTCCCGTTTTCACTTCCGTTTGTTTGGGAATGGGGATTTTTTAATGGGTTAATGAATAATGTTTAGTTGTTTATAATTACTTTTATTTTGGTTCAAGTCTATTTGTGTCTAATCTCACACGGAATCCACGGAATTCACAGATTTACCTTTCATCTGAGAGTACATCACGCTGGCGCTGGATTCCACAGAATGGCACATGTTTCACTGTGCCTGCCTGGCGGGATGTCCATTCATCTGCTTCACTCTTATTGCTCAATACTCTTTCTCTCCGTTATTTTGTCTTCATCGCGCCAGCCGTCGTAGCGAAGCTTGCGACAAATTCTGTGAATTCATTTTCATTTTCTTTTATTCGTTGTATTGTCGTCATTGAATAGTTCCGTTTATTCTGTGAGTTCTGTGTGAGATACTTTTAATACGACTTAGTCTTTTTGAATCTTTTCTTACTTCGTTTCCTTGTTCTCCGTTCGTTAATGTAATGCTTCCCAGTACCGGGTTCAGTACCTCTTAATCGGTACTGCAGTACCATAGTGTCGGTACTGGAGTACCGTAGTGTAAGTACTGGAGTACCGTAGTAGCGGTACTGGCTTGTTGCTATGGTGGCTTTTTCATAGGGTTTATATGTTGTGTATTTAGTTCCTTAAGTTTTATCCACCCCCTCCCCCCTACGGGGTACTCCCCCTGTCTCAGGTGGAGAAAGTTGGATGCTATTGTAACTGACTGTCCCTCTGAGTCAGGGGGACGAGCGCGGAGCGCGGAGGGGGTATGTAAATTATTGTTCATACATTGACTGGTATCATCCATCGGTCAGTTGTAACCACTCCCCTCCCTTGTGGAGGGGTTGGGGGAGGGTCCTCCTCCTTTTCACTCTTTCTTCACCACCTCTGCCGGATGGATTTTGCTTACCTTCCATATCTTGTGGCTGATGGTGAGGAGGGTGACGGCTACGACGATAAGGATGGCGAGGATAAGATAGAGGATGAGCCAGGGGAGGTCGTTCTTGATGCCCGAATCGGGACTATAGACGTGTACCACGGTGATGACAGCGCTGGAAATGATGCTTACGATTACGGCACTGATAGCGAGCAAGCGCAGGTAATATTTGCCGAAGAGCAGGATGATGTCTCTGGTGTGTGCACCATGAATCTTTCGCAAGGCAACCTCCTTCTGGCGTCCGCGGCTCTCCAACGCAATGGCGGAATACACGCTTGCTACGATGCAGAGGATGGAGACGATGACGAGAATCAGGCAGAGCTGACGCATCATATCAATCATACGCAAGCCTTTGAACCACTCTTCATAGAGGGCTTGAATGGGCGCCTCGTTCATATTGCCGGGTTGCGCCTCGCGGTAGATTTCGGTTATGGCATCCTTTACCTTATTATATTTACCTTCCTTGGGGAAGATGTAGTAGAAGGTTTCGAAACCAAGGTCGCTACGTTCGCGACCATTCTTAAAGTCTCTACTATTAATATCCTCGTCCAGCATCCAATATGAAGGAGTAGCAGGGAATTTACTACGGTGTCCTTTCAAGCAGGGAGCATAGCCGATGAGCGTGTATGAGCGCTGCTGGTACAGAGGACGTGTGACGGCATCGCGGCTCACATCCAGGTTCCATTTCCGGCGCAGACGCTCTGCCTGTTCGGTGCGCGCATATATGGCGGTGTAATCCTTGTGGACGGCAGTGTCGCTGGGCAGGTTGGGAGTAACTTCTATCTGAAGCTGGTCGATAAGGTTCTCACCGCTGGCCAGGTAACAGTAGCCATAACTAATGACAATATCTTCTGTAAGCATAAAATTGGAATAATTGCGCACCAGGGTTTCATCGCGATTGGTACCATCGGTCTGACAAGCGTTCCAGATGCAGAATGCCACATCCTCCACATCGGGATTGAGAGAAAGTTCCTGTAAAAAATCAGGAGTAATGTGGACTAAGCTTAGAGGTGCCTTGATCACATCCTTATAGATAGATGGATTGTCCTTGATGCCTCCGTTCTCATCCTTTTCAATAATGCTGAAAACCTGGAAGGCAGCAAGCACGGCATAGGTCAGTATCATGCTCACTACAAACTGTGTGCCCAGCATAAAGCTCTGCCCCTTGGTGTTGACGCTCTGGCTACGACCCACACGTAGGCCCACTGGGGCATGCAACTGACGATGCACACTGACGTATGCCATAAGCATGGCAAGGACGAAGGTGATAACTGCCAACCACAACTCTGTGCGCATGATTAGGGCTACATCGAACAGTATGTCTTTGTTTAGGTTGCGGACAATGGGGATGGCATATTCTGCCAGAAACGAAGTCAGTGCCACCGCAACCAAGGCAGTGAGAGCAAAGACGATAAGCACCTCTATGGCAAGGAGCATGAACAGATGGCGAGGCTTGGCACCCATGGTGCGGCGCAATGCCATCTCGCGAGCACGGAGCGAGAATATCTGCAATTCCATCTTCATGAATCCCATCAAACCGATGGTGAGCACACTGCCACCAAGTATCAGCACAACCAGAATCATACCGATGTTAACAATTCTTTGATTCAAACTCAAGGACAAATCCGGCATTGAAATAGTGTATTCGGGAAAGGCAGCTTGCAACTGCTCGAGCAACTCAATATTGGTATACCCTTCTGCTATTTCAAGTCTGAAGGTTCCAACCGGCTGAGTCCATTCAGCTTCCGTGATATTCTTTTTAATATAGTAAATGGCATTGTTCTCAAAGTTCTCTACACGCTCCGAAACATTGACCACATCGCGTATGGTATGTTGGCTTCCATCGATTTCATCCAGGAGAGTGAAACCACGAGGGTCTGTGCCCTTACCAAAGAGTTTTTCGCTCAGGACGTCGCTGATAAGAACATCGCCCTCCTGCAATTCGGGGAAACGCTTACCCGTGATGGCAGAACGGTACCAAAGATAATGCAAATAATTGGGAGAAGTGTATTTCAGCCAAGCATCGCAACGTTTGGGTTGTTCTGTACCATCGTCAAACGAGAAAGCTTTGCTAATGGATGCACGACTGCCATGAAATTCTTTGAAAGCAGGAAGGTTCATTTCTATCATGCGATTGAAGAATTTGGCATCCAGTCCTGCATACTCCACTTTTCCCAGCTTTTTGGCTTCTTCAAACTTAGAACTGGGTACATC
>JAZRII010000003.1:0-51803 GCA_045645225.1 Bacteroidaceae bacterium
CCTTGCTCGGAGCGGCAGGCGCGGTAATGGCACTGCCATAGTTCTGAGTGATGGGAGCTACAGCGCTACCGCCATCGGTATCGAAGGTGATGGTGTACTGGTTCACTGTCCACAGGGCCTTGATGGTCTTGTTGGCCGCTGGCATGGTGGCAGGAATCTGCTCAGACCAGCCCTTGAACGTGTGACCCTCCTTGCTCGGAGCGGCAGGCGCGGTAATGGCACTGCCATAGTTCTGAGTGATGGGAGCTACAGCGCTACCGCCATCGGTATCGAAGGTGATGGTGTACTGGTTCACAGTCCACAAAGCCTTGATGGTCTTGTCGCCTGCAGGCATGGTGGCAGGAATCTGCTCAGACCAGCCATTAAACGTATGGCCCTCCTTGCTCGGGGCGGCAGGCGCGGTAATGGCACTGCCATAGTTCTGAGTGATGGGAGCTACAGCGCTACCGCCATCGGTATCGAAGGTGATGGTATACTGGTTCACAGTCCACAAAGCCTTGATGGTATTGTCGCCTGCAGGCATGGTGGCAGGAATCTGCTCAGACCAGCCATTAAACGTATGGCCCTCCTTGCTGGGAGGAACAGGAGCGGTAATGACTGTGCCATAGTCCTGAGTAATGGGAGCCACTGCGCTACCGCCATCGGTATCGAAGGTGATGGTATACTGGTTCACTGTCCACAAAGCCTTGATGGTCTTGTCGCCTGCAGGCATGGTGGCAGGAATATCCTCGGACCAGCCCTTGAACGTATAACCCTCCTTGCTGGGAGCGGCAGGAGCGGTAATGGCAGTGCCATAGTCCTGAGTAATGGGGGCCACTGCGCTACCGCCATCGGTATCGAAGGTGATGGTGTACTGGTTCACTGTCCACAAAGCCTTGATGATCTTGTCGCCTGCAGGCATGGTGGCAGGAATATCCTCGGACCAGCCATTAAACGTATAGCCCTCCTTGCTGGGAGGAACAGGAGCGGTAATGACTGTGCCATAGTCCTGAGTAATGGGAGCCACTGCGCTACCGCCATCGGTATCAAAGGTGATGGTATACTGGTTCACTGTCCACTGAGCCACATAGGTTATGTCATTGGCAGGAACAGTTGCACCTTCCTCAAACTTAGGCAACCATCCGGCAAACGTATGACCCTCCTTTGAAGGTTCATCAGGAGTGGGTATGACGCTTCCATACTGCATGTTCTCGGTTGAAGTCACGCCGTCCACATCAAATGTGACGTTGTATCTGCCCAACTTGAAGTTCGCCACAAGAGAAGCATCCTTGAACACAGTAAACCTGTAAGGATTCTCTGTGGAGACAGGCACACCATCCTGCGACCATCTCACAAACACATAACCCGTTTCAGGTATAGCAGCAATACTTAGGTTAGTACCGCCAACCACTTGTCCAGTGCCATTCATTTCCACCCTACCCATATCTTCGTTGGCAGATTTTGCCGAAACGCTATATATAAGGTGCAGTTCCATTGGAGCGCTGGGCATGCCCACTCTTTCCTGTGAATTGAAAGTCAGGTTTTCAGACACAGCATACTCCCTGGACTCAGCTCTGTCATACAGTTTGAAAGCAACCGTTTCACCCGAAGTGGTATTATTGCGTACACGCATATACAGCCAAGTCTTTCCGCCCTGGGTCTGCACCTCGGCCACGCCACGGCACTCATCACCCACAAAGGCTGCTATCTCATAGTTGGCATAGTCCGTCACCATTCCCTCTTCCATTACCAGACCGGCATATACCGTCATGTCGTAGGGGAAGTCGTATGGATTTACCGTCCATCCACTGCCCTGCGCACGCAAGGCAGTGGGGATGGTCATGACCATACACAATACAGAAAATATATATTTAATACTTCTCATTTCTGTTCTTGTTATTCATTATTACTTTCTTTCCGTCTATGATATAGATACCATCGTCGGAGATGCTGTTCATCTTCTGTCCGTGAAGGTTGTAGATATGCTCTGCAGGCATGCCTGTTTCAGAGTCCTCTATATCGTCGGCATTTATCTGCAGGCAGTAAGGAGCACTGGCAGTACCCACAACGTCGTTCACGAATGTCAATGTCTTCTCTATCTCGATAACATTTTCGCTCTCACGATCAACCGCAACAAACCTTATTGTCTCGTTGCCCTGTCCATAAACCGAGATCAGCAACACACCGTCCACATACTTACCGATACCACGGCATTCATCTCCTGCAAATGCAGCCACATGGTATGAATCCGGAGTTACGTTATCCTCTCCTACCATCAGTTCGGCTGTAATGCACATCATGTTAGGATAGCGGTTTCTGTTCACTGTCCATGGAGAGTGTTCAAGGTTCAGGCCACGGCCATACTGTGCTCTAGCCTTGGAAACGATTCCGTCGTTGAAGACGAAGTTCTTCTCCGATGCAGCCTTGAACAGATAGCCCTCACCAGGTGACAATGTCTGCAATTCGCCGATCCACTCACCGTTGGTAAACTGTGAGAAGCCTCCATTCAAGTTAGAAATCACATCTCCTTCTTCTGCATCAAGGTATGCAAGAGCCTCACCAACAGCCATTACCTGACTCAGCGGATATCCCAACCAGTTCCAACCCTTGTGCAGGGTAATGTAGCTGGCAGCAGGGTTGTACATCTCGCCCGCGAGTGCAATATCCGTTTCACCTGTTGTCTCCACCTTTATAGAGTTGTGAGCGGCAACCAAACCGAGATTTCCCACGAATCCCAGTTCTGGGTCATTGAATATCTCGCCGGTCTGTGTCAGCACACGTGAAACACTTGCCTTCTCCAGTTCAGCAGCGGCAAGATTTTCAGCCTTGTTGTGCGATGTCCAGTTCCAGCCCTGCTTCAGTTTCAGCACCATGTCTGTCTGCTTGATGCTGTAAGTGTATTCCTTAGGCTCACTCACACTGCCATTCAGGCCCTCTGCCAGAGCCTTGATGGTAACATCCGCGTTTACAGGAATAGGCTTGCCGTCATACTTGATTCTCGTTGCAGGCTCGCAAGGACAAGAACCGTCAATTGTATAATAGATAACAGCACCCTCGCTTTCGCATGAAAGTGTCACAGTCTGTCCTCTGTAAAGTTCTGTTCCGCTGATGCGAGATGCTGTCACATTCTTCACATCCGCCATCAATTCGGGTTCAACCACATTTACAGTAGTCTGAGCAGTAACATCAGCATCCTTTACACTAAACTTCAACACTGCCGTTCCCAGCAGTTCTGCACTCACTACGAACTCAGCCTCACCGTTCTCATCCAAAGTGAGTTCAAGTTCGCCATTCTCTCCAACAACGGCACGAGTGGCGGCAGCATCATCCGCAGCAACAGACATTATCTGGGAAGAAGTTGAGTGGACAACCAGAATCTTACCCTTGGAAGCTTCTGCCGGAAGAACGCCCACCTTAATGGTCTGAGACTCATCACTGGCAATGTTTAGCTTATTGTCTGTGACATTGTTCACGACAATTTCACGAACCTTCTTCTCCACATCCAGCTTCTGGCTGTAGTCCTCTGCCATGGCAATGCCTGCATAGCTTTCCACTGCACGGCTCACGATAACATAAACCTCGTCAGCCTCACCCAGATCGCGGGTTGTCTTCAGCGCTACTTTGGAAACATATTCCGTAGCATCCTCGTCAGATACGCTCTCCTTGTTCAGCAGTTCTATCTCCAGGTCCTTGAGCAGTTCCTCTTCGCCAGAGGAGACAAACTTCAGGTAGATATTGCCCGGTGTCATCGATTCGGGCTTCATGTACTTGGAGAACTCTATCTCCACAGCGTCCTCATAAGCCTTGGCACTCTTGACAAAAGGATTCACGTTCTGTACCAGGCCTACGTTAATCTCCATTTGTGGAGGAGGCACAGGCAGCCAGTCGGTGTATGTTGTCTGGTAACCTTCCTTCTCGAACTTCACCTGCCACTGCCCCTCTGGTACGTCCCAACGGTACATACCGTCGTTGTCGGTAATCTGGGGGTTGATCTGCTGATAGTCCTCAGCATTCCATACCACAACATTCTCGTGTGTGTCACCATACATGTCCATAACCAGTTCCTTATAGTAACATGTAGCGGTCACACCCTGCAGACGGTTGCTCTCCAGACCCTCATATACAAAGCCTGAGGGGTCATGCACACCTTCCACATTGGGGTTATTGGACTTGTGGTCGCCACCATCACCGTCACCGTCGCCACCATTATCACCATCGCCACCGTTGCCGTCGCCATCGCCACCATCACACTTCAGTGTGTTGATCTGCTGGTTCAGCCTTCCCATGACATTCTTGAACTGATGGCCATAGACCTCCGATGCTATCATGTTTGCACCCACAAGCCCCACAGACACCAGTACACCCGACAAGGAAGCGCCTGCCGTAGGTACAGCTGCCTGTATGCCCACGATGGCAGAAGATATAGCCACAGCATCAGCTACTATTTGAGAAACATAATACATACCAGCTCCTATACCGGCAGCTTTTACAGCATTCCTCAAAGCATCGGCAGCATCAGAGTCCTCAGGACATGGGTCGGGGACGGAATAATACAAGGCAATCACAGCGTTAAGGTCCTCCACCATACTGCGCTGAACCATAATCAGGTCGAAAGCAGCAAAAACTCCTCCGCCCAATCTGCCAATATTCCACTTTCCCTCGGGCAAGTGCGCATCAAACCACGTGATGACTTTATCATTAAGGTCAACCTTATTGACAAGACGTTCATATTCACGTACAAGATCATCTATTCGTTTCTTGCTTCCATTATGTGTTCTAAGGAACCTTAAAGATGCATCCACTTTAGCGATGTCCATTTCCAGCAGTTCATTGGCCTTTATTAAACGTGTATTGACCAATTCCACCACATCGGCAAGACTTTGCGTTACACTCCTCAACCTATCAAAGCCATTTTGGAGTTTTTCGCAAAATTCTTCCATTCTCTGACCAAAGTCCTTTGAGTCACGGGCAGAATAAAGGACTTGACTAAGTTCTGGAGATGCCTCGTTCAAATTAACCGTATAAACGAGATTTTGCTCCTTATCTACAAACTTGAATTCCTCCTCGGAAGCATAGATGTAAAAAGATGTACCATCTGTCTTTGTCATCTTCTCATATCCATTTGTCTCCAATTCGTTTACATCGATATTCTCGGCAGAAGAATATGTCACTCCTTTCAGATGTTGATTTATTTCCTGCAAGCTTGCTTGAATATAGATATCATCCAACATCAATATCTCATTGTTTAAATGCGATTCACAAGCATCCAAGAGTTGCTGGATTTCCTCATCAGTTATACTTTCAATATCAGCGGATCTTGTACGATTCAATCTATCAAACACCTGCTCACTCAGGTTTTCCAAAGCCTCAATATCTAAAGTCTCCTTCTCAGACTCAGCCTTATAAAGAGTCAACAAGGAATCAAGGCTATATGCATCCTTTTTGAATGCATTCTGATACATGCCATAGCTATTTAGGCATTCATCTATGATCTCTGTCTCGACCTTAGGTTCTGTATTGCAGTCGAAGTCCACGCTCACGTTGGCAGGGATATCGTAATCCGTCCACGAACCAAACTTACCTGATGCCACCCATGTGCCCTTGCGCTCGTTGTAGGCTGCCTTCAGGGGAACTTGTTTTCCCTTGCAAGTCTCCACCCACAGTTTCACGTTAGAAACCAATTCCGGGTCATTGTTGGTAAAGTCTATCACGAAGGTAAAGTCGGGATAATCGGGCCAGTACCAGTATGCAGGAATTGAGGTTGCCGGGTTCAGGAAGTCGAACACGGTCTTTTCCTCATATGCACCACCCACACGATGCGAGGTATTGTACATCGTCACCTTGGAAACCTCCACTGCATTCACGTCGTAGGTACATTCCTTGGTTTCGGTCTGCATCTCCAGGCCCTCTTCTGTTATAATCTTGGCATAGATCTGATGCTTGGACAGGTTGTAGGGCTTGTTCAGTTTGCATTCCGCACGCCATGCGCCATTGGGCAGCGACTCTGCCCTGCCTATCAACTGCTGTCCGTCATAAACCTCCACCTTGCAACGTCCTGTGGCATTACCCGACACCGTAACATTCTCCTCACATAATACTGCTGGCATGTTTATGGTGTGGCTCTTCACCTCATAGTTCACGTTGCCTATGGGCTGTGTCACCTGCTTGCCGCCAATGTTAAAGCGCACATAGGCATTGGGAGCATACTTGCCCTTGGCTGTAGGCACCATGCAGAAACGCACGCGTTCCACCTGGTTGCCGTCCACCTTTATGGAAACGCTGTTCTGCTCCTTGTCGTACACCACCATCTTGCTTCCCACCATCATGGAGTTCTCCACAAAGCTGTTTCCATCAGGCAATTCAAACACCAGTTCCATGCCGTCGACATCCTGTCTGAATGCCTCCTTGAAGTCCACCCTTGCCTGCAATGTCAGGAAGTTGCCAGAGATGATGCTTGTCTTGTTCACCGTGAACGAGGTGTTCTGACCTGTGTAGTATAGTTTGCTTTCGTCAAAGAAAGGAATCAGCACGTTCTTCACAGAAGCAATCTTGCCGGTCTCCACCGTTACCTTGTTCTTAATGTAGTCGGCACCTTCCTTCAGTCCGCTCTCCTGCAGGCTGTTCAGATTGTACACAGAGTTGAAGAATGTGCTCTCGCCCATGCTCACCACCGTGTAGTCTCCATCGGGCAGGTTGCTTATGCTCAGCATGGCAGTGTTGTACTTGTACTTCTGCACAAAGTTGCCCTGTGCATCGTAAAGCATTGCCGTAACGCCCTTGTTCTCTGTAGATGCAAACGAAATTGCTATGCCACCCTGCTGCACTATTGGCAGTGTCACGCTGGCATCCAGGTTCTCGTCCACTGTGCACACGGCCTTTACAGCATTGAAGGCATTCAGTCTGCTTGTTGCAGTCACCTCCAGTTCGCTACCGGTCTCCACCTCCTCCAGCAGAACAATCTTCGGGAACTGCACGTTGAACTGTCTGATTTCCTTGCCTGCTGTCTTGTTGTAGATGCTATATGCCACATTGGCATAATCCTCGTACCAATCCTGCACCTCGAGCTGCTGTCCGTCAGGCACACTTGCAGTAAAGGTGAATGCGGTGTTTATAGTCACACCCACAATCGGGTTCAGCACGATGTTTTCCATTGGAAGAGCAGACTCTCCCACCTCCTCGGCAGTCAGTTCCACCGTCTTGCTCACGTAGTCATCCATACTTGCCGTCAGCACCACCGGCATGGCGGCATTGACTTCCAATGAATATCGGCCGCTCTTGTCGGTCTGCACGTTGAAAGTCTTTGTGTACCTGCCGTTGACGGTCTGCACCACAGCCACGTTGGCACCGCCCAGCACAAGCTTTGTCTTGTTGTTCATCACCTTGCCGGACATGTTAACCTTGGGCAGGGCCGCCAGTTGCAGTGTCAATCTGTTATTGTCTGCCGCAACCACATGCTCTGCCTTTTCGGGCAGTACACATTCCACGCCCAGTTCCTGGGGCAGTGACACGGTGTAGGTCAGTTTCTGTCCTTCCACCATGCCGCCCAGCTTGGCAGCATGTGCCAGCACATTGCCCTTTTCATCACTCCATGCTATGCTCACCTGCGAAGTCACGTCGACTCCTTCAGGAGAAAGCACCTGCAGACTCACATCCTGCAATGTAAGGATATTCTCGAAAGTAAGGCTCTGGTCCTCAGTACCCACCTCTATGTTCTCTATTCTTGCCAGTTCCACACCTGACAGGTTCTTCACGTAGGCATTGTACACGGTGTTCTTGGGCAGGTTGCTGAAGATGTAGTTGATACGGTCGGTTATCACATACTTGTAACGCTGTCCGTTCTTCACGTTCACCAGCTCCATCAGCATATTCTTGTACCTGCCATCCATGCACTCCTCCGGCAGGTTCAGCTCCAGATTGGCAACATCGCTCCTTATGGGCATGACCACCATATCTTTCCATCCCTCGGCATTCTGGTAAAGTTCCAGAGAACCCAGCGGCACGTACACCACCAATCCTTCTGTTGGCACACCCTCAAACACCTGCTCCTCCAGTGTTGGTGGCACAACAGACAAGCATGTCAGTTGGGACAGTCCCGTGCAATTGTAAAAAGCACAGTATTCTATGTTCTCTACAGAAGCGGGCAGAAGCACGTGGCTCAGGTTCTGGTTGTTCTCAAAGCACCAGTCTGGTACGCTGGTCACGCCTGTAGTACGGCTCAGATCGAAGGTGGTACAGTTAGGAAAACTGCCACCATACGTGAGTATGGAGAAATCATACCTAACCGTCTTTCCCGATACTATGAGATGAGTCAGCTGCTCACTGGAACTGCCATCTATGGCCTGCCATATTGCACTACTCAGGTTTCCAGCGCGGAAGTCATCCACTATAAGCATTCCGCTTTCGGCGTCCCAACTGTTGGTTCCAGGATTGCCAGGACCCTCGGGAGCATACTTGCACACTGCATAGAGGGTCACGTCATTGTCGGGCATGCGGAACAGCATCTCCTGGTCTGTGGAGACAATCTGTCCTTTCTCGTCCTCCCAGTGCAGGAACTGGAATCCGCTATTAGTACTTGCCCAAAGCCATGACTCGTCACCGGCACGCATCTTGGTCTCTTCTTCATAATTGAAACCGCATGCACCCTTAGGCTTGGCCTGCAGCACCAGCTTGTGTCTGCCTATCTGGCTTTCAGGGTTATCGGGACTTATGGGATTGTAGCGCAAGTGCAAGGTAAGTTTCACATTGCGCTGTGGCATCGCGTATTTTAAGCTCCGCGATGTGCTCACTGTATCACCCCTGTCGTCTATCCATGCCTTTACCTCAAAATCCTCCGAAATCCAGGGTTCAATAAAGACTGGGGTGTTTACTTCCAGCATAGTCTTCTGTGGATAATTGAAATCGCAGACGCCAGTTGGTGTACTGGCCAATTCCAGTTCATATGTAGATGGGCTATTTCCATCTGTCTGCGCCGTTGCAGACAGATGGAACAGAGCCATCACTATACCTATTATATATATAGTTCTCTTCATGTTCAGATATCTTTAATATTGAACCTGTTTTTAAAATTCGCGCATCAGGCAGATTACTTGTTCACAATCTTCTTGCCTTCCTTTATCACGAGACCCTTCTGGCCGTCCTCCACACGAACACCGGCTGTGTTGTAGGCAGGTTCCTTGTCGGTCTGACCGGCACCAATTCCGTCAATTCCGGTAGCGCTCTCATCAAAGTTCAGGAAGAAACGTCCCTTTGCTTCACCAGGCACTGCACTGAAGGTATACTCGTTATCGGCAGACAGCACTGTGCATACGCCAAGTTTGCGGTCTTCCAGTACCACCTTCTTCTCGCCAGCCTGCTTCAGGGCTATGGTGTACACACCCTCAGAGGCTATCACCACGCCCAGTTCCACAATACCGCTGCCCATAGGACGCTCGTTGATGGCCATGCGTGCATTGCCTGCCACGGTGAAGATCTGGCTGGCATCTCTGCTCATAGCATCAAACTTGCTGGCATCGCAGTTCATCTCGTAAGCCATTGAAGCCTTCTCGTTCAATACCACGCGTGTACGGTCGGCAGTCTTCTCACCCTTCAGTACGATGTTGTACACCTTTCTGTCGGCAATGGCAGACTTGCGTGCGTTTGTCATTTCACGTGCATATCTGTCGGTCTGGCGTCCGTCGGCATAGAACACTATGCTCTCCTGTTCCACAGGGCGCTGCACAAAGAATGCCTCGCCGGGATACAGCACGTAGTCGTCGTCCAAAGGACTGTAGGCAACATAGTTGCGGTAATTGGAGTTCCATACGGTGATAGGAGCATTGAAATCCATGAAACGTGTATCGTAGTAGCAAGGATAGGGATTACCTATCAGATTCCATGAACCATTGTGCTCAAATTCTGCAATATGCTCTTCCAATACTACCTCAGCGTCTGAAGCCAAGAAGATGCTCTGGCGTGACAGAGATGTGCCATTGGGTTTAACCTGGAACATGACTGGAGTGTCATTTGAATATGCTTTCTCGCTGTAGCAATGCATGATGTAGCCCTTGCCTGCCTTGAGGACATCGTCACTGGTCAGTTCCATCCATGTTGCATCCATATTGCCATTTGCACGCTCAGCACCAGAATACTCACGAACTACCCATACGGTATTTGGATCCACAGGTACGATATCGCTCATGCGAACCTCGAATGGGAAGCTAATAAACTGCCATACCGAATTAATGTGCATCAATGTTATGGTCACGTTGTCAGCACGCATACTACCCTTCACAAGCAGAGAAGTGGGGTTATATATGGTAGACCAGTACTGTTCGTCATAATACTTTGCATAGTGAGAATAGAACATTGAGAATGACCTGGCATTCAAACGAGTTCCGGGATTTGTGGTAAGGTTGCCACGCTCGTAGTTCCAACGTCCCTGATTGTCGTATGACGAAACATCAGACCACTTCAAAGCAACATTTGGACGGTAGCTGGCATCCATCTCTGATTCCTTGATACGCAGTGTGAAATCCTTGCTGATAACGATGTTCTCAGGCTGGTATTCGCTTGCCACAATCTGTGGTATCTGCGACCATCCGGGAGCAAACTTATACTCGTCCAGACTCCATACAGGCACCTTCAGCACAACGTTTGCCATATTTGCGCCAGTTACGGGACAATAGTTGTCAGTTCCAGCAGGAACAAGTGCGTTGCTGGTCAGGCTGGTCAGATTGTCGCAGTTGGCAAATGGGATATAGCACATAGTCAGTGTGCTGGGCAGCACAACCTCCGTCAGACTGTCGCACTCGTTGAAGGCATTATGGATGATGCACTCAAGACCTTCGTTCAGGTTCAGTTCTTTGAGCCTGTAGTTGTAGGCAAAGGCATCGTTCTGGATTCTCTTTACTGTAGAGGGAATAGTCAGACTGGTTATGTCGCACATGTAGAATGCCCCATAATCTATTTCTGTCAGACCTTCGTTCAGGACTACATCTTTCAGACTGCTACAATAGTGAAATGCGTTGCCATGTATATACGTTACACTATCAGGAATCACAACAGAGGCCAATCTGTGGGAATACTGAAATGCACCATACTTTATCTCTTTAAGTCCAGCTGGCAGTTTAACAGTCTCCAGATGTGAACCATTGAACTGGTTATCGGGGATAAAGGTGTTGGCACATGCCTCAATATCCAGTTCCACCAGGTTGTTCATTGCCGACAAGGCTTTCCAGTCGGTAGTGTTCAGGTTTCCGGATGTTATCGTCAGTTTGTTCACCTCCTTCAGATAGTCCACATGTTCCATTATCTGATATCTCAGTTCGCCCGGAGCCGACAGGGCAAGGCTTATTTCTACCGGTGTTTCCTGAACCAGCAGAGCAGAAGACCAGTTGGAAGAAAGACTGTATGAGTTAATTGAACCATTGGGTATTGTCACCTTCAGACGGTTGAACTCTATGCCCTGCCAACCATCCATTGACGGAGCGGTGGTGGCGTCTATAATGATATTCTTCAGGTTCTGAACTTTACCCAAGGTTCCGTCATACATATACTTCAGAGAAGAAGGCAAGCCAAGGGTCTGCAGCATGGGAGTGGATTCGTAATCATAGTCCGATCCCATTGCCACGACATAAAACTTCTTATTATCATACAATACGTACTCGGGCACATCTATCTCGGTCAGCGACAGGAATTCTCCTGCAAGTTTCAAACGGGCACAAGCCAGACCGTGCTGGGGGTCAAGTCTGTAGAGCAGGCCATTTCCCGCATTGTACTCATAGGTGAAGTTCCACTGGTCCATAGGAACAGAAAGACTTAGATAAGGAGCGAGGAAACCGGATAAGGTTTCGTAAGCCACCGTTATCTGTTCGCTGGTACTGCTCTGTGCATTAATCTCCCTTGCAACCTCGCATGCAGCCAGCAGTTCGGCATCGGTATTGTCTGCCAGCACAGAATCTGCCTGGGCAATAAGGGTTGGCAATTGGGCATAAAGGCTGATGGCCGACTTTATTCTCCTATAAAGAGCATGTACCTCCGACCACATTTCTGCAGTAACGCTATCTTCCGGCATTGCCGAGCACTCATCATAGGCACTCTGCAGCTCTGCCTGCATTGCAGGGTAATCGGCAAGACTTGCTATAATTCCTTCATATATTTCTGCCCAAGACTTACCTGCACCGGTCTTATATATCTGCAGTTCTGCAGCATGCCAGTAACCACGGAATACACTTTCACAGTCTGTTGCCTCTATACGGATATACTTTGTGGGAGAACTCAGTACCCAATCCTCAGAACGGGATTCGGCACCCTCTGTTGCATTGGGCATATCCAACAATATGTTCAGTGTTTCTGTTTCGAAGTCCGAAGTTTCGCTACCAGTAATCCTTACAACAGTAGGATGATCGACATCGGCAGAACTACGACGTTTCATATATAGCGAGAACTTACCTGTTACGGGTTCTGCCAGTTCTACCTGCAGATAGTGACCTCCCTCTACTGGGCCATTGAGCCACTCGGAATGCCAGTAAGAGTCGGGATTTCCATCTATTAGATTCTCCAAAGAACCTTCTGAAGTGCAAGTGAACGGACTGCTCAACTGACTTGCATCGGTAATGAGAGCAACACCCACAGGAAGTTCTTCTTCATCGTCCGGAGTATCTGGAGTAACTATGCTGTCGCCTATCTCTCCTATCATTATAGAGATATTACCCAGAACCTCTTCACTCTCTGGATCGAAGTCGGAAGCAATCCAGGCTCCGTAAGCAGCTATAGACTTATTGACAAATGTATGACCGAATCCGTTCTCATTTGGCAAGATTGCCTTTCCGGCCTCAACTATTGTCTGCTCCATTGTACCACGCAGGCTGTAGTTGGCATCCACATTTGTACTTACTGTCATGCCATGGTTCATGGTAACGATAGCATACTCGTCATTCAGTCTAACCTTAGCCAGTGCCTGCTCGTTCCTGCCATACTGTCCGTTCTCAGCGAGAATCTCGGCAGCAATCTGCTTCAGACGGTCGGCACTGGATATGTATTCGCCTGCCCATTCCTGGTCTTTGGCAAGAGCAGGATTGGCAATCATTACGAAGGGAGTACCAGCCTTGATGGTGGCGTTCTCCATGGGCTGCAGCACCACGGTGCTTCTGTTGCCAGTAACAGCCAGTCCTGCGGCATAGGCTGTGGCACCATCAGAAATGGTTACGTCCACAGGATAGGTGTAGGCATATACCTGACCGGGCCACAACTTGGCATAATACTCGGTAGAAGGTTCCTCTGTAACAGGTTCAACCTCCTCGATGAATATCATAGAGTTGGAACCAAGCCTATTATTATCCCAAGTGGTCAGAGTGCTGGTGGATCGCTCGGCATGCAGGTAGTTGTAACCCTGTTCATCACCTCCCAGAACGTTTCTGGAAGCAATCAAATTAGCACCAGCACCCATGGCCTGCACGCTGAAGTAACTGGGAACAGCACTCAGCTGTACAGGATAACCGGCACGCAGGAACAGCCCCGTAGCCTTGTTCTGGATCATAAATGAAGAATCTGTGGCCTGGATGAAGCGGAACAGGTCCTCGCCGTTGCTGAAGCCGGCATCCTCGAAGAAGCAGAGGTTATCGCCTTCAAACCACACTTCCTTCTCCTCCACCGAGTAAACTGCAATGGTGTCATTTTCGCCATACTCGTTAACAAAGCCTACATAATCTATAAATTTCTTACCTATAGCAAGTGTCTTGCCGAACAGGGAGGGCTGAGTTTCAACGCCAGCAACCTCGTGCTCAACGGCCTCGGCACCGGTCTTGTCCCAACCAAACTTCTCATAAGTCTCTTCTGTCGCAAAATTGAAGCGATACCACTTGCCGGTCTCTACCTTGTTGGCAGAGTCAAATGTAGCGGTCTCCGCATTCAGTATAGCTGCGATATGAGCCTCCGACTGGGCAGGAGTATATGCACCGGAAGCATTGTAAGCGATGGCATCTGCCACTACAGCAGCAGGAGTTGCCGTTCCTTCCTTCCACTGACCGGGGTTGTTGCCGGTTACGAAAAACTCGTTGGAAGGAACTGCGTCGATAAGTTCGCGCAAAGCAGTGGGATCCACGTAAACTGCGCCCCAAGCCTCAGCAGCAGCAACAAGGTTTGCGTATGCCTGCTGGAAATCCTCGTCTTCGAGAAGTGCTACATCATCATCTGTATATCCACGCTCTTTCCATACTGCCACAGCCTCGGCAAGAGCCTCTGCCTCAGCCTTGCGAGCGTCGTACTGAGTGGTCTCGTAACGCTTGCTGATAGTAGCAGGATACAGACGGAACTCAGACATGTGGAAGTAACCACGGCCAGTTGAAGTTACAGTACACAGGAACTTGTAGGTCTTGTACTTGCCTTCAAACTCAATAGCGTTAGAGGTGATGTCCTCTGTGTTGCTGCCATAAGGAGTCTTCAATACACCGAGCTTAGTCCAAGTGTATGTGTCGTTCTTTGTCTCGCTGTCAGCCTTGAGAGCTTCAGTAGCGGTTGCAAGATCATAATCTTCGTTAGTACCGTAAACGGTGAGCTCAACGATATGGTCGTTAGCAGCGGGACGGCGACCGATTACGATAGCCAAACCACCATTGATAAGACCCTCTGTGTCATGTACAACGAAGTAGTTGGTGCCATCGGTTGTGCTGTATGCATTGGTAGAACCAGAGTTCCACTCTGAATGCCAGAAGTTGCTCATGTCATTTGTGATACCATCGAACAACTGGGCAACGTCACCCTCAGAAGTACAGGTGAAGGGGCTGAAGAAGTTCTCAGCGTTTGCAACCTTAACGGTTGTATCCAATTCAGCAACCAAATCCTTTGCTATCTCCAACTGAGCAGGGAATGCAGCAGCAATGCTGTCGCCCTTGGTTATCATTGCCTGAAGAGTCTTGGGACCCTCGGATTCGCCCAACCACTGGTTTGCCGTAGTCTCGTCAACGGGAGTCATATACCAGCGGGTAGGACTACCGTCACACCAACCTACGATCCAGCTGCCTGTGCCAGCACCACCAGAGTGGCTACCGCAGTGCAGATAATTGTATGCATTTTCCGAATGGTTTGACCTGCGTATGTTGAAAGAAGTAACAGTTTCCCTCCTCTCCTCATTGCCGTCCATGTACCTAACCTCTTCGCTATCGTTTCTCCAGTCGAAGCAAACGGTAGCTGTATCGTTCAGTTCCAGACGTGAGTTAGAACTCTGACCGATGCTGATAAGGGCCTTGCCGTTCCACATGTTGATCATGCGGTACTCTGTGGGCTTGCCCTCAACTGCCTCTATCTTCCAGAGGAATGCAGCATTAGCCTCCTGAGTGCCCCATGCCATCCAGTCGGCATTAGTGCCATCGTCATGCCTTGAGTAAAGAGACTTCTTGGGAGCGGCAACTTGAGTAGAGATTACTTCCTTAACGTCGCCAGCAGCGATATAGCCTTCCTCGCCCTCCATCACACCGATCTCGGCATTTGCAGAATCAGCTTCCTCTGCAGTGTAGAAAGTGGTGTCGTTCTTGGTGGTGTAGAAGAACATGACACTACTGAAAGTGTAGTAGCCTGGTTCAATACCAGTCATTGCCAGAGGCACCTTGTTCTCAATCATGTGGTCCCAGGCATCAACGTATCTGTCATTGAATGCCTTGAGATCAGATGCAGTGGGATACTCATACTTAATAGCATCCAAACCTTCATTCTCTGCCAGCATCATGAGTTCCTCAACCTGTGCGTGGAGAGCCAGGAATGCCTCTACGTCCTCGGGACGATAGTTGCCAAAGGCGTTGCCTACGTTTTCGCCAGCTATCAGCTGGTCAATGATAGTACCATCGCCCTGACTGGTGATAGTCGAGTAATCATCTAATAGATTATCAAACATCTCTTGCCACTTGTCTACATCGCCTACAACCTTGACATCAAAAATCTCCCAGACATTGTTGCCAGCGATTTCGTCCTCGGTAGTCCAGCCTTTAGCTTCTTGGGTCAACTCGCCATTAGACCAATAGACAACAGTAGCGCCAGCTCCATTGTTGTCGACGATGTCCTGCATGTTGTATGCATTCCAAGCGAAACGGCCCTTAGAGTTGTGTGCGCCGTTAATGGTGGGAAGATAAAAATTGTACTTACCAGCCTCGCCAGCGATGTAGTGGTTGTTGGTGCAAGTTGCATCATTAGGTCTACCAGCTATCCACTTGCCAGTACCGAACTGGATGTTGTAAGCACCTTCCTCCCCGTCCACAGCAACAAAGCGAACCAACATATTCAGGTAGTCGTTAGAACTAACGCCTTCTTCTGCGGTAAGATCGTCAATGACAGCTGTTGTACTGACACTAACATTTGACGTGTTGTCATACACCAGGCCGCCCGTTGCCTGGATTACGCCATCAATGGCATAATCCTCAGCGGTAACATCCTGGTGTTGATTACGCGGTGTGTGCAGGAAGTACCATTTTCCCGGTACCATCTCTGTCTGTACTGTGCCGATACGTATCAACTTATCGACATACTCTGTTGCTCCTTGTGCAAATACCGAAGTACAGCAAAGAAGCAACATCATTAGAAAAGATGTAATCTTTTTCATACTATTATAGAATTAATTAAATGAGTTTCTCCTGTTCAATGGCATATATACAGCAGAGGACATAACGGATAAACCGATATGCCTGCATGTGAGTTCTCTCAAATGATCTGTGAATATGTTGTGCGAAACGCATAGGGGGGGGGGGGGTAAAACACTGATTATCAGACAGTCCAACTGTATCACCACAATAACATAATGATACACACGCAATGCATGCTGTTTGGACTAACTGATTCATAAAGTCGTTCTTACGTAAGATTACGCAAGCAAATATATGATTATTTCCCAATATAACATAAAGATTGTTAATAAAATAGGGGTTGTATGTCTATTTTTTATTAAAAGGGCATAAAACAGAGGGAGGATTATGCCTAACTTGCATAAAAACAGCAGTATTAATGATCCTTTTGCAGGGACACGGCACAACGTGTCCGCCTCACGTTAACGAACAGGACAGGAAATGGAGGTTTCGGACATGGCTACCGTGTCCCTACAGAGGGTGGGCAAATGGCTATTTTGGGAGGCGTTTGTGTCCTCGGTATTGTCACACCCTTGAATATAGTATTGTCACACCTGTGAATATAGTATTGTCACGACCTCGTCCTCGGGAGGGCAAAAAAAGCACTAAAACATGAGGAGGAGGACGACGACGAAAACGAGGACGAGGACGAGGACGAGGACGAGGACGAACTTTGCGATCTAATTGTTGAATGAATCTGTACTCTGTCATCTGTTTTATCCACCCCCTCCCCACTACGTGGTTGTCCGCACGTCGTACTGGAGAGTACGACCCTCAAAAGGTACAGAAGCAGATTTACTGCTTCTTCTGAAGACCTTCTTCGCCCCCTGTCTCAGGGGGAGAGTCTGCTGGCGCGATGTTTACGTCGCCACCCACTTTGCCCATCTGAGACAGGGACGAGGAGGAGCGCAGCGACGGAGGGGAGGGGGGATAAATAAATAAAAATACCCGGTCGCATGGACCGGGTAAGATATGTTCTGCTTGCAGTTACTAACTGTAAAGCAGCAAAATAACTTTCTTACAGAATAGTGCAACCTGCACAGGGCTTGAGCTGCTTGAAGAAGTCGTTGCCCTTGTCGTCCACCAGGATGAAGGCAGGGAAGTCCTCTACCTCGATCTTCCAGATGGCTTCCATACCGAGCTCGGGATACTCGACGCACTCGATGGACTTGATGTTGTTCTGTGCCAGGATGGCAGCAGGACCACCGATGGAACCAAGATAGAAACCGCCATGGTCCTTGCAGGCACGTGTAACGTCCTCGCTGCGGTTGCCCTTGGCAAGCATAATCATGGAACCGCCATTATCCTGGAACTCATACACATAGGGGTCCATACGTCCTGCTGTAGTGGGACCCATAGAACCACATGCCATACCGGCAGGAGTCTTGGCAGGACCTGCATAATATACGGGATGGTCCTTCATGTACTGGGGCATACCCTCGCCGGCATCCAGACGAGCCTTGAGCTTGGCGTGTGCAATGTCGCGGCCTACGATGATGGTACCGTTCAGACTGAGGCGTGTGCCGATGGGATAGTTGGTCAGCTGCTTGCATACATCTGCCATGGGCTGGTTGAGGTCTACCTTGACAACATCGCCCTCACCTGCATTGCGCAGCTCCTCGGGGATGAGTTCGTATGGCTTATCGTCCATCTTCTCGATCCAGATACCCTGCTCGTTGATCTTACACTTGATGTTGCGGTCGGCAGAGCAGCTTACGCCCAGACCAATGGGACAGCTGGCGCCATGACGGGGCAGACGAACCACGCGCACATCGTGAGCCATGTACTTGCCACCGAACTGTGCACCCAGACCAATCTTGTAGCACTCCTGCAGAAGCTGCTTCTCCAGTTCAACGTCACGGAAGGCACGGCCGGTCTCATCGCCTGTGGTGGGCAGAGAGTCGTAGTAGTGGGTGGAAGCCAACTTAACGGTGAGCAGGTTCCTCTCTGCGCTGGTGCCGCCGATGACGATGGCGATGTGATAGGGAGGACATGCTGCTGTGCCCAGGCTCTTCATTTTCTCCACAAGGAAGGGAATAAGAGTGCCAGGGTTCTGGATGCGAGCCTTGGTCTCCTGATAGAGATAGGTTTTGTTGGCAGAACCGCCACCCTTGGTAACGCACAGGAAGTGGTACTCCATGCCCTCGGTAGCCTCGATGTCGATCTGAGCAGGAAGGTTACACTTGGTGTTCACCTCGTTGTACATGTCAAGGGGAGCATTCTGACTGTAGCGCAGGTTGCACTCGGTGTAGGTCTTGTAGACGCCAAGAGAGAGAGCCTCCTCGTCGCAGAAGCCAGTCCACACCTGCTGGCCCTTCTCGCCATGGATGATGGCAGTACCGGTGTCCTGACACAGGGGCAGAAGGCCCTTGCATGAAACCTCGGCATTGCGCAGGAAGGTGAGTGCTACATACTTGTCGTTCTCGCTTGCCTCGGGGTCGCGGAGGATCTTTGCAACCTGCTCGTTGTGAGAACGGCGAAGCATGAAGCTGACATCGCGGAACGCCTGATTGGACATGCGGGTCAATGCCTCGGGGGTAACCTTCAGAATCTTGTGACCCTCAAACTCGCTGACAGAGACACCCTCTGAGGTCAGCAGATAATACTCAGTGTCGTCCTTGCCCAACTGGAACATAGGAGCGTACTTGAACTCTGGTACTTGTGCCATAGTTGTTATAGTTTGATTATAGGTTTGTATGTTTCCTTGTATGTTTATACCTTATTACATATATACGCGTGTGCGCATGTGAACGTTAAATTACACCCGCGTTCCGGACGCTGCACGCAGCGTCCCTACATTCCTCTTAGCTCTCAACGTTAAACGTTAAACGTTAAACGCTCACCCGCTCACCGTTCAGCGCTCACCGTTCACTTCTCAAAGTGCTGGTAGTCCTTGAGGGTGCGCCATGCGCCACCCCAGCGGAAACCACGGGAAACGAACAGGCGATAGCAGAGATCGGCGGGGTCTATCTTGCCGGGGATGTCCTTGCGACGGTCACGGTCGTGGGCATAAGCCTTGCCTTCGGGAGGCAGGACACGGCCGCTACGGACGTAGACACACGGATTGTAGAGCGGATTTACGTCCACCGCCATGCCGCGACTGTGCTTGGACAAGGCGGTGCTGCCTGCTACACGGCGATAGCAGAAGCATGAGGTGTTGTTGGCAGCCATGGAGCGGGAATCGTCCGCGTCGAAGTCGTCGATCAAACGCATAGAGGCAATAGGATATCTTGCCTCGTAGAGCCGGCGAAAGATGTAGAGCAGGTCGTCGGCAATCTGTTTGTTGCACACCATCTGACCGACGTGTTCCTGACCCTCGAAATCGACATACGACAACTCCAGGTAGCGCAAGTCCGACCTTTGCAGCTCGCACCCCTGAGGATACGAACGTCCCAGCATCCTTGTCCAGATGCTGTCTGGTATTTCATGAACCGAGAACACCTGTGCCGAGAGCACGAGGCACTGCAGCATCAGAACAAGGCACATGGCAACGTATCGGACGGTGTTCATATATATATATCAACCTGTCAATCTTCAATATCGGTTTCCTTGAGCACATACCTGCGGTAATATGCCCATCCGAGCGTGGTGAGCGGAAGTGCAATGACAAAGCCTATCACGCCAAGCAGCGTTCCCCATACGGACAAGGAGAGGAGTATGATGGCAGGCTTCAGACCCATGGTCTTGCCCATAATCTTGGGAACAAGGAAGAGGTCCTGAATGGCCTGTACTACGCAGAATACCACTATTGCCATGGCTATTATAAGCCAGAAACTCTGGCCCGAATCGTTGGACTTGAGCAGAGCGAGGATAACAGTGGGGATGAAACCTATGGCCTGGGCATAGGGAACCATATTCAGAAGACCGATGAACATGCCAAGCGCTATGGCCATGGGAAAGTCTATAATAAGGAAACCAATGCTGAACAATATGCCCACAAGAGAGGCCACAGTGGCCTGGCCGCGGAAGTAGAGATTCATCTCGCGCTTCATGTCGGATGCCAGATGCCAGGCCTTGTCCCTATAGCTGTGAGGCACTATGAGTATCCAGTTCTTGTTGATATTTTCATAATCCACAAGCAGGAATATGAGATAGAGCAGTCCCATAAGGAAGTCTACAACATACCAGACCACGTTCATGGTGCCAGAAACCACGCCCCACGACTGATGCAAGGCTGTACGGACAGCATCCATCACCTCGTTGTTCTGGAACAGCTGGATAATGGTGTTGCGGTCGAAATTATGTGTCAGGTCCAGCACAATTTTGGGGATGTCAGTTCCGGCAAAATATGTTGTTGCATAAAGGAAGAGGTCGTCGGAAAGATGGCCTATCTGCCTGATTGCTGGCGGTACGATGAAGACAAGCAAACCAGCGACAAGAGAGCACACCAGCACCATTGCCACCAATATGCTGAGAATACGGAAGCGCAAGCGGCACTTCTTCTCAAGGAAAATGACAAGCGGATACATGAGGTATGCCAGCAGCCATGCCACAAAGAACGGCCAAAGGACACCACTCAGGACATTGAGCAGATAATATGCGCCTACAAATCCCAAGACAATGAGCAACCCTCGCACAAAACGATCGAAGGTAATGGGTGCGTCAAAGATAGACGACTCGGCAGTGTGGTTCTTTTTATGTGTATCTTTCATTTGTATTGTATTGGGGTGGTGCGTAGGGACGCAGCGTGCAGCGTCCGCATGGTTGTCTTTTCGGACGCTGCACGCAGCGTCCCTACCTTGCTTCTGTTCTATGTACTCTGTTCTCTGTACTCTGTTTTCCCTACTCTTCCTCGTAATGGTCGAAGAGGAAGTCATTATAGGGGTACTTCTGTACGTGCAGTTCGCGAACTTTGTTGTACAGTACCTGGCGAAGAGTGTCGTAGCCGGTCTTCTCAAGGGCAGAGATAAACAGACACTCGCCAGAAAGGCGTGTCATCCATGTGTGTATGAGGTCGTCCAGGGAGACGTTCTCCTTGGTGACCGGAGTGAGGTCGTCCTCGTCCTTCTCCACCCAACGGTAGGCATCGACCTTGTTGAAGATGATCATGGAGGGCTTCTCGGCGCAACCAAGGTCGGCCAAGGTTTTCTCCACAACCTTTATCTGGTCCTCAAACTCGGGATGCGATATATCCACAACATGCAGGAGGAGGTCGGCCTCGCGCACCTCATCGAGAGTGCTCTTGAAGGAGTCCACGAGGTCGTGGGGCAACTTGCGTATGAATCCCACCGTGTCGGAAAGCAGGAAGGGCAGGTTGTCCACGATGACTTTACGTACCGTAGTGTCCAAGGTGGCAAAGAGCTTGTTCTCGGCAAACACCTCGCTCTTGGAAAGGAGATTCATGAGTGTGGACTTGCCCACATTGGTATAGCCCACAAGAGCCACACGGATCATACGGCCGCGGTTGCTGCGCTGGGTGGTCTTCTGACGGTCTATCTCGGCCAGGCGCTGCTTGAGCAACGACATGCGGTTGAGGATGATACGGCGGTCCATCTCTAACTGTGTCTCACCTGGACCACGAAGACCCACGGAACCCTTACCGCCACCGCTGCCGGAACCACCGCCCTGACGCTCGAGGTGAGTCCAAAGGCGTTGCAGGCGCGGCAGCATATAGCGATACTGCGCCAGTTCCACCTGTGTCTTGGCATTGGCTGTCTGTGCACGCATGGCAAAGATGTCCAGAATAAGGGAGGTTCTGTCCAGAACCTTTACCTTCAGTTCCTTTTCTATGTTGCGCAACTGCTTGGCAGAGAGTTCGTCGTCGAAGATAACCATGGACACATAGCGTTCGGCATCCTCTTCTGCCTCTATCCACGCACGTATCTCCTGCAGTTTGCCTATACCCAGATAGGTGACGCTGGAAGGACCGTTGAGGCGCTGGGTGAAGCGCTTAACGGTGCGTGCCCCTGCCGTCTCGGCAAGGAACTCAAGTTCGTCAAGATATTCCGTTGTCTTGCGCTCATTCTGCTGGGGAGTGATGATACCCACCAGTATGGCAGTCTCTTCGGTCTCGCCCACAATGTCGCTATGAGCCACCTTGCCCATGCCATCCTCGAAGGGAAGGCTTGAGCGCGAGGCATTGTAGTATTTGCTTCTTGTTGTCTTCATGTTCTTGTATTACTTCACCTGCATGACCAGATACTTGCTGACACTCCAGAAACGGCTGGGGTTGGAAATATGCAGTTCATAATAGCCATTGGCATCCTTGGCAAGCATGTAGCTGCCATTGGGGTGCGTAGTGAGCAGCTGGGCCGACTTGCTGTAGGTCTTGATGTTCTTGACCTGACGAATGTCTATCTCCGTGAAGTAGTCCTTGTTGAAATCGTTGTCCTTCAGCACCTCACCGCCCTTGAGGATACCCTGCTCCTTCAGTTCGGCCTTGGTTCCATACACAAACCACGCATTGTTGATCTGCTTCTCCTGGCGGGCCACTGTACCTGCCTGTTCCTTGCTGACCTCGGTCAGGTTGCTGACGCTCTGCGACAGGGAGTCTATGCGCATGCTCTGGACCTGGATGGTGGAGTCCTTCTCGGCCAAAGAAGCCTGCAGTTCCTGGATGCGCAGGTTCTGTGTCTCCACCTGTGTCTGCAAACCGTCTACAAGACTCTTCAACTTGTCGCCCTTGAAACGGCTGGCATTGAGTTTCTCCCTGAGCTGTGCCACGAGTTCGCGGTTCTGCTGCATGGCCTCGCAGATATACTCCATGTTGTCGCGGATGATTTCACGTGAAGAGGCACTCTCGATACTGCCGTCTGCCACGGTGACACGCCCTTCGGCCTCGGCAATACGGCGAATGCCTGTCTGCACCTCAGTCATAGTGGTTATGATATCATTGAGTTCTGCATCCTTGTCGTCCACAATGGCCTGCAGGGAGTCAACCTGCTGCTGCATACGTGCGTTGTTCTCATTCTGACTCTGGTTTCGGCAGGAAGCCATCATGATGATACCTGCCAAGATAATGACGATCTTCTTCATATCCTTGTCTGTAACTTATTGCTGTTTGTTTCTGTATTTACTGAAATGACGTTTCTCCTCTGTGCCCTCCTCCTGCTTGTCCTGAGATGGGGATGCCGGGACTTCCGCCTCGTCGCAACCTGCCACCACAATGACAAACTCGCCCCGGGGCTCGTTCTCTGTAAAATGGACAAGCACCTCGGACAGAGTGCCTCGAACGCTTTCCTCGTGCATCTTGCTGATCTCGCGGCATGCGCTGCACTGGCGCTCGGCGCCAAAAACTTCAATGAACTGCTGGAGAGCCTTTAGCACTCTATGCGGACTTTCATAGAATATCATGGTGCGTGATTCGGTCTTCAAGGCCTCAATACGGGTCTGACGCCCTTTCTTCTGGGGCAGGAACCCTTCAAAGCAGAATCGGTCGCAGGGCAGACCACTGCTGACCAAAGCAGGAACGAAGGCTGTGGCGCCGGGCAATGTGACTACCTCCACACCAGCCCTTACTGCCTCGCGCGCAACAAGGAAACCGGGATCGCTGATTCCGGGAGTGCCGGCATCGCTGACCACGGCTATAGTCTCTCCACCCATAAGGCGCTCCACAACACTGGCAACTGTCTGGTGCTCATTGAACTTATGGTAGGAGAGCATGGGCTTGTGTATGTCGAAATGGCGCAGCAGGTTACCGCTGGTACGCGTATCCTCTGCCAGTATCATATCGCACTCGCGGAGTACCCTCAGGGCACGCGCCGTGATGTCCTCAAGATTGCCGACCGGTGTCGGCACCAGATACAATGTTCCCATCCGTTTGGGTTTTTATATATTTCTTTGTGTGTACAAATTTAAGCATAATATTTTAATTCCGGCATCTGCAGATAGGCAAAAATACTTTTACGTAATATTTATTAAGGTTCATGACGTGGGCATCAATATAATTTGTACCTTTGCCCGCATGAAATACGTAACCAACAGCAATGGCGAAATGATGCGCCGAGGACGCATAGAGGTGATATGCGGCTCCATGTTCTCGGGCAAGACCGAAGAACTGATCAGACGCATGAAGCGTGCCATGTTTGCAAGACAGAAAGTGGAGATATTCAAACCCGCTCTGGATACCAGATACAGCAACGAGGACGTAGTCAGCCACGAGGGCAACAGCATATCCAGCACGCCGATAGACTCCAGTGCCAGCATACTGCTCATGGCACAGGACTACGACGTGATAGGCATTGACGAGGCACAGTTCTTTGACGAGCATATAGTGGAGGTGTGCAACCAGTTGGCATACCAGGGCGTGAGGGTGATAGTGGCAGGTCTCGACCTTGACTTCAAGGGCGAACCCTTCGGACCCATGCCACGCCTGCTTGCTATTGCCGACGAGGTGAGCAAGGTGCATGCAATATGTGTAAGGTGTGGTGCACTGGCCTACGTGAGCCACAGACTGGTGAATGAGGAAAAGCAGGTCCTGCTGGGGGAGAAAACGGAGTACGAGCCCTTGTGCCGCGACTGCTACAGAAAGGCCACAGAAGAGTGTCTGCACCAAGAAAATACATGAGCATGTGAAACATTTTCCTGCAAACATACTACTCATTTCGTTAATTCTTCATATCTTTGCACCTGCTAAGGCGGTTTGTGCCACCAAGGCAGACATAGATTGCGCCCAGATGGTGGAATTGGTAGACACGAGGGACTTAAAATCCCTTGACCATTGCGGTCGTACGGGTTCGAGTCCCGTTCCGGGCACAATTATTGCAAAAGAACATCGTCCTGCGACATACACAGATATGTCGTGGGACGATTTCGTTCAGTCGCTGACCTACGACGAGGAGAGCATGGGAGAGGAGGCATGGCAACAATACCTGGAACAACTGGAATGGCTGCACTCGCACCCCATGGACATAAATACCGCAACACCAACGGAAATGGCTCTGATTCCGTTCCTTACCACCGCACAGATAGAGGCCATACAGGCATACGTACACCTGGACGGGCCCATGAAGTCGCTGGGCGAACTGGCGCTGATTCCCGAGATAGACTACCAGACGCGCCGGGTGCTGCCTCTGTTTTTCCAGGTAAAGTCCGGAAAAATATCCAAACGAGCAAATTCCGAGAAAAAAAGTTGGTTTCATGATATGCACAACACTGTGGACAGCCGCCTGGACATACCGCTTTACTACAGAAAAGGATATCAGACGGGCAAGTATAGAGGAAACCCTCTGTACAGCCGCATCAGGTACTCCTTGGAGAGCGAGCATGTGAACATAGGGGCGCATGCAAAGAAGGATCCAGGCGAGGGATTCTACGACAGTTTCGGAGGTTTTGCAATGTTGCGCAACAAGGGCATCATCAGGTCTGCGGTCATTGGCGATTATCGTGCCGGATGGGGCGAAGGACTGGTGATAAGCCGTGGCACGTCCACCAACAAAAGCAACATGATGAGCAATACGAGCCAAGGAATACGCCCCATGACGGGAATGTCGGAAAGCGGTTTCCTGCACGGCGTGGCGATAACATTGGGCAGCGAGGAAGAATGGAAGAGCCAACGGAAGATGTTCAACTTGAGCGCTACCCTTTTCGCCTCGTACCAAGCCCTGGATGCAACATTGGACAAGGACGGGAACGCAAAGACTATAGTGGAGAACGGCTATCATCGTACGGAAACGGAGATTGCAAAGAAGAACAACACCCGTTCCGCCTTGATGGGAGCACACCTTCAGGCGGATATTGGACATTTCACAATAGGCGCAACAGGATACTGGCAGCATTTTGACCGCAAACTCTCGCCCGGCACGGAGATATACCGCCGTTGGTATCCCCAGGGGCAAGACTTCGGGGCCGTGGGTTTGCATGGCGGCTACAGCCAATACCGCTGGACTGCATCGGCCGAAGTGGCATACAGCACCGGACATGGAGGAATTGCCACAATGGGACGAGTGCAATGGCTGGTGAGCAGGAACCTAAAGATAGGAGCATTGGGGCGTTACTACAGCCACAAGTTTCACTCGTTCCAGGCTGCTGCCATAGGCGAGAACTCCAAGGTGCAGAACGAGACAGGAGTCATGCTTCGTATAGAGGCGAGACCATGGGACAGGCTGGAACTGACGGGATATGCCGATTTCTTTGCTGACTACTGGCCCAGATATGGCATGACAAGGTCCAGCAACGGACAGGAGATAATGGCAGAAGGCAAGTTTGCCGCCTCGGAAAGAAACTCCATATCCCTGCGCTACCAGATGAAGCGCAAGGCAGCAAACGACCTTATCCTGCCCCATCACCGCATAAGAGTACAATGGACGTGCCTTGCACTTGAAAAATGGAAATTGCAAAGCACTGCTCTCCTGCATTTGGCAGATACAAAGAAACCGGGAGTAGGATTTGGGCAACTTGTACAAGGCAGGATGCTGAAGGAAGATGCCCTCCGAATGGGCGTGATGGCAGGTTACTTCCATGCACCCGACTACCTTACACGAGTCTACATCTACGAACCTGCACTGTGGAACAGCACCTCCTCTACGTCATACTACGGTCATGGTCTCAGGTTTGCCACCACCATACGATACACCTTCCCGCGCTCCCACTGGATGATAGAGGCCAAGTATGCACTTACCCACATGCTTGACCGCAACAGCATCTCCTCGGGCTTGCAGGAAATTCCCGCCCCCACCCGACAGGATATCTCTTTACAGGTGAGGATGGAGTATTGAGTGACGGATACGGCCGCACTAATCACCTAATTGCAAATCCATCAGCAGAAGGAACGCTGCATGCAGTGTCCCTTCTGCTGATGGTTGCCAACGTGATTCAAAACTCGCCTTCGCGAGGCTTCGTTAATTGTGTACCAAGGTGCCGATATCCTCGCCGGAAATAACCTTCTTGAGGTTGCCTACGATATCCATGTTGAACACATAGATGGGGAGGTCGTTCTGCATGCACATGGCAGTGGCGGTGATGTCCATAACCTTGAGTCCCTTGGCAATGACATCCTGATAGGTGATGTCCTGGAACTTGGTTGCTGTGGGATCCTTCTCGGGGTCGGCAGTGTAGATGCCGTCCACACGGGTGCCCTTGAGCATAACGTCGGCTTCAATCTCTATACCACGCAGGGAAGAACCTGTATCGGTGGTAAAGTAGGGAGAACCCGTTCCAGCGCTCATTATGACAACCTCGCCACGTTCCATGGCCTCGATGGCCTTCCACTTGGTATAGAACTCGCCGATAGGCTCCATGCGGATGGCGGTGAGCACACGGTTCTTCTGACCAATAGCACCAAGAGCACTACTCAGGGCCAAAGAGTTAATCACCGTAGCGCACATGCCCATCTGGTCGCCCTTCACACGATCAAAGCCCTTGCCTGCACCGGTGAGGCCTCGGAAGATATTACCGCCACCGATAACAATGCCTATCTGCACACCCATCTCGGCAATCTCCTTGATCTGACGTGCATAATCGTTAAGGCGCTCGGTGTTGATACCCTGTTTCTGCTCTCCTGCAAGACTCTCACCAGAGAGTTTCAGTAAGATACGATTGAATTTCATAGTAGATAATATTTCTGGTTATTCTTTTTCTTTTTAACGTTTGAGCTTTACCTGCTTGAAAGCATAGCGACGTGGAAGTCCGTCCTCGTCCCTGATGATAATGTGCCCGTCAGGTTCAACATGGGAGATGACACCGGCGAATGTGCCTGTCTCGTCCTGGAAGCATCGCTTCTCTCCTCGCAGATACAGGTGACGGTGATACTCTTCCCTGATATAGTCGTAGGAACCTGCCTGCACCTCCTCATAGTATAGAGCAAAGCGACCTGCAACCGAGCGAATGATATCGGCAGGAGGCACTATCCTATTTATATATATACGCAAGGACGTTGGCGGAGCGGCAAGACCGCTGGGAAATTCCGTCTGGTTCACGTTGATGCCACTACCTATAACCGAGCGCCCCACGAACTTGCCCATAAGCACATTCTCTATGAGCGTGCCGCAGATCTTCTCATCACCACAATATATGTCGTTGGGCCACTTGATGCTTATGCCTTCGAGATAACCGTCGAGCACTTCCTTAATGGAAAGCGCCATGGCCTGACTGAGCACAAAACCATCTGATGCTTTCAGTGCGGATGGGCAGACAAGGATGCTGAACAGGGCATTCTCACCTGAATTGCTGATCCAGGTATTGCCCATCTGCCCCCTGCCATTGGTCTGATAGGATGCGGAGAGCACTGTAACATCTGCCATTGGTTCATAAGCACGGAGGAAATCGTTGGTGGAGCTGACCTCCTCAAGGTGTCTATATTCCAACGCCAGGTCTGAATGCATGTTCATAATGCTTGATATATGGTTTGTCGGTTGTTCCTATTATGGTAATGACATCGAAACGAACCTCGAGGTCTATGGCGTTGTAACGCAGGTAGGCATCGGCAGCAAGCACCAGCAAGTGCATCTTCCGGCGGGTGACAGCATCCTCGGGCCTGCCATAGAAAGCATTGGCGCGAGCCTTAACCTCCACGAACACAATGGTATCGTCCTTGCGTGCAACAATGTCTATCTCGCGATGTCCGCTACGCCAGTTCCTGTCCAGGATAACATAACCTTTCAAGCGGAGATAGTCTATGGCAATATCTTCGCCCTGTGCCCCAAACTCGTTGTGCTGAGCCATGACAACTACCTCCTCTTTTGGAAAAAGGACTTCATCAGCGTAGCACACTCCTCCTGGAGCACACCAGGCACTATCTCGCACCTCGGATGCAGAGCTTGAGGGGCAAAACGGCGGAATCCCCGCTTTTCATCTGCTGCGCCATACACCACACGGGGTATCTGACACCAACCGAGAGCACCGGCACACATGATACAAGGTTCGACAGTGACGTAGAGGGTGCAGTCCGTTAGATACTTGCCACCCAGATACTCTGTAGCCGCTGTGATAGCCTGCATCTCGGCATGGGCAGTAACATCGTGCAGACGCTCAGTAAGGTTGTGCCCGCGCGCTATAATCTGCCCACGGCAGACGATAACTGCCCCTATGGGCACTTCACCTGCAGAAAGCGCCTTATGCGCCTCCTGCAGGGCCTGTCGCATATACTGTTCGTCGGTCATTCCTGTGACTCCCAGAACTCCAGCTGACCGTCCACGATCCAACGTACATCCTCAGCATCGAATTCGCCCATCTTCTCCTTCTTGGCCTGCTTGACCATAAAGGCTGCTGCCTCCTCGATGTCAATCTCTGCCTCCTCGTCCTCATTGTCCATGAGACCAGCTGTCTCGCAATACTCCACGAAAGCATCCAGGAAATAATACAGGTCGTCCTCGGTGAACTTTTCCTTTATCTCCTGTGGCAGATATCCCTGGATAAACGCCACTGTCTGGCGGTCCTCTTCTGCAAAGAGCAGTTCTTCATTGAAATCGCTCATGGTGAATAAGCTTTTTTGTATTGTCTGTCAATATGTATTACAGGATTGCCTTGAGCTTGTCCTCAAGAACAGCCTTGGTGCATGCACCTACCTGCTTGTCCACGACCTCGCCGTTCTTGATGAACAAGATGGTGGGGATATTGCGTACACCGAAGCACATTGGAAGATCCTCGTCCTCCTCAATATCGCACTTGCCGATGACAGCCTGAGAGGCATACTCCTCGGCGAGCTGCTCTACCAATGGAGCCACACGCTTGCAAGGACCACACCATGTAGCCCAGAAATCCAATACTACGGGTTTGCCAGAAGCAACCAGTTCTTCAAAGTTCGCGCTGTTAATAACTTGTGCCATAATAAATAAGTTTTTATCGTTTTGTTTAGTTAAATGTTTAAAGGTTATAGGTTAGGGAGGCAGAGACTCTTGCGCTTCGTTTCCCCCTAATCGTTTATCGTATATTCCATTCCGTCCTGTTCACGCAAGAAGTCCAGGAGCGAGCGGGTGACCTTAATCTTCAGTTCGGACGGTTTCATGGACAGAGTGTGCCCCTCGCTATTGCTGAACACAAACTCCAATGCTACAGGTCCAGGCTCCTGCTTCAGTGTCTCGCTGAGCATCAGCACCGAATCCTCAGTAAGCATGTCGGCATTCAGATGAATGGTAAGTTTCTGTATGAGGTTGTCCTTGATATCGCCCAAGTACTGTATCTCGCCGATAGACAACTGGACACGAGTGGGGTCGTATCTGCCAGGCTGAACGCGTCCTGTTATATATAATGTACTGCCCACCATCATGTAACCGCCCCACTTGGGCCAGTCCTGGCCGAAGAGCGCTATCTCGCCCTGACCGCTATAGTCTTCCAAAGTGACAATGCCATAACCGGAACCACGCTTGCTGATACCGGTCTTGACATTGGTGACAATGCCTCCAATCGAGAAGTCGCAGTCGACAAATTCCGAAGGATCCTCCAGATCCGATGCATGCATGTTGCAGATATCACGCACAATAACGGCATATTCGTCCAAAGGATGGCCGGACAGATAGATGCCCACCAGTTCACGTTCCTTGTTGAGGCGTTCCAGCATGCTCCATTGCTCGGCATGCGGAATGGGAGGTGTGCTCACCTCTACCATATCAACGCCAAAGAGGGAGAACTGTGCCTCCATCATGCTTTGCTGATAACTGTTGCCGTATCGGGTGAGGGTGTCAAGGAAGACCTCTCCCTTTGCATTGCAGGCAAAGAACTGCTCGCGGCGGATCTGTTCACTGAACGCATCAAAGGCACCGCTGAGAGCCAGGCATTCCATTCCGCTTCGCTTGACGGAAGACATGGGCACACGCTGCACAAAGTCGAACAGGTCCTTGTACGGTCCGTTCTTTTCCCTTTCCGCAACAATTGCCTCGGCAGCAGCCTCGCCCAATCCCTTGATGGCCATCAGGCCAAAGCGTATCTGCGATTTGGAGTTGACACCGAAATTGGGATGAGATTCGTTTACATCGGGGCCCAGCACCTCTATCTTCAATGAGCGGCACTCGTCCAGAAGTTTGGTGATTTCCTTGATGTCGTCCTTGCGTCGGGTGAGAAGAGCAGCCATAAACTCGGCTGGATAGTGCGCCTTGAGGTATGCCGTCTGGTATGCCACCCAGGAATAGCAGGCAGCATGCGACTTGTTGAAAGCATAGGACGCGAACTTCTCCCAGTCGCCCCAGATCTTTTCCAGAACCTTTGGATCATGCCCGTTGCGCACTCCGCCGTCAATGAACTTGGGTTTCATGGCATCTACGATATCCTTCTTCTTCTTACCCATTGCCTTACGCAGAGCATCGCTCTCGCCTCGGGTGAAGTCGGCAAGAAGTCGGCTCAGAAGCATCACCTGCTCCTGATATACAGTTATACCATAGGTATCCTTCAGGTACTTCTCCATAATGGGGATGTCGTACTTTATCTCCTCCTGACCATTCTTGCGGGCAATGAAGGACGGTATATAGTCCATGGGACCTGGGCGATAAAGGGCGTTCATGGCAATAAGGTCCTCAAACACTGTGGGACGGAGTTCCTTCAGGTACTTCTGCATACCGGCAGACTCGAACTGGAATGTTCCGATAGTGCGGCCTTCTTGATACAGTTTGTAGGTAAGTTCGTCGTCAATGGGCAGACTGTCCGGGTCTATCTCTATGCCATGCGCCTCCTTTATGACACGGCATGCCTCCTTCATCTCAGAGAGAGTCTTCAGTCCAAGGAAGTCCATCTTGATGAGACCAGTGGACTCGATGACATGTCCATCGTACTGAGTAACGGCGGTCTTTTCCCCAGGGAAGTCTGGATCGTCGGCGGTACTCACTGGCACATGCTCAGATATGGGGTCGCGACAAATGATGAAGCCACAGGCATGAATACCCGTACCGCGGATATTGCCCTCAAGCATTCGGGCATACTTTATGGTGTTGGACAAGGCTGGATCGGTACTTGCCTCGGCCTGCTGCAGTTCAGGAGTGCACTTGATGGCATTGCTAAGGTTCATCTTCAGGTCCTTGCCGTCCAGGCTAAGCCTTTCGGGGATAGCCTTGCACAAGGCATTGGCCTTTTCCAAGGGAACCTTCTCAATGCGTGCGACGTCCTTGAGACTGTTCTTGGTGGCCATGGTGGAGTATGTGATGATGTGCGCACAGTTCTCCTTGCCATACTTGTCCATAACCCACTGGAGAACACGGCCACGACCATCGTCATCGAAATCGGTATCAATATCAGGCAGGGAGATACGGTCGGGATTCAAGAAACGCTCGAACAGCAGGTCATACTTCATGGGGTCCAGACGTGTGATACCCAGACAATATGCCACTACGCTGCCGGCTGCAGAACCACGGCCCGGCCCCACCCAGACGCCCAATTCGTTGCGGGCGGAGTTGATGAAGTCCTGCACAATAAGGAAGTAGCCGGGGAATCCCATGGTCTTCATGATGTGCAACTCAAAGCGTATGCGGTCGTCCACATCCTTGGACAGATTCTCACCATACAGTTTGCGAGCGCCTTCGTAGGCAAGATATCCCAGATAGTCTGCCTCGAACTTGATGCGGTACAGTTTGTCCAGTCCGCCCAACTTGGCAATCTTCTTCTCCCCCTCCTCACGAGGCATCTGGTTCTCTCCGTTCTCGTCGGAGGTAAACTCTCGGAACAGGTCTTCGGTGGTAAAGCGCTGACGCCATTGCTCCTCAGTACCGAACTCCTCCGGTATGGGAAAGAAGGGCATGATAGGATTAGAGTCAAGGTTGTAGGTCTCCACCTTATCCAAAATCTCCGCTGTGTTGGCAAGAATCTCTGGCAAATCGGCAAACACCTCGCCCATCTCCTCACGGGTCTTGAACCACTCCTGCTTGGTATAGAGCATACGGGTGGGATCGTTCAGGTCCTTGTTGGTGGAAAGGCAGAGAAGATGGTCATGCGCCTCTGCATTGTCCTCGTCCACAAAATGCACATCGTTGGTGGCTATCACCTTTACACCATGCTTCTGCGCCAGTTCCAGAATCACACCGTTCACCTTCTGCTGCAATTCATACACTTCACGGTTTGCCCTTTGACGCGGGTCCCGAACCTGATGGCGCTGAACCTCCAGATAATAGTCCTCGCCCCAGATGCCCTTGAACCACTCAATGGCCTCCTCGGCAGCAGCAATGTCGCCCGACATTATCTTCTTGGGTATCTCTCCGCCCAGGCACGCCGAAGCTATGATGAGTCCCTCGTGATACTGCGCCAGATCCTTATGGTCGGTGCGTGGACGCATGTAGTAGCCATCCACCCACGAACGGCTGACCAGCTTGACAAGGTTCTTGTAGCCAGTCTCGTTCTTGGCAAGAACAATAAGGTGCCAGCCGCTCTGGTCCTGCTTGATTTCGCGAAGGCCCTTGTCGCCACGACGGGCAACATACATTTCGCATCCAAATATAGGTTTGAAAGGTTCCAGTCCTTCCTTCTTGCGCTTTCCGTTAACCTTGCAGCAATAGTCAAAATACTCCTTTATGCCGAACATGTTGCCATGGTCGGTCACTGCCATGCCACGCATGCCATCGGCAATGGCCTTATCCACCAATTTGGGGATACTGGCCTGTCCGTCAAGGAGAGAATACTGAGTATGAACATGAAGATGAACGAAATCCTGCATCAATACAACCTTCTTTTAATTGTTTACGGCATAAAGATACAGCAAAATCCATTAGTCTCCTTGACAGCAGCATGTTTTTTATAGGTTTTTAGCAAAAAAATGACAGCATAACCTTGTTTCTTCACATTAATTTGTATCTTTGTACGTAAAAATATCGAAAAAATGGGTAAAAGACTACGCAAACTGAAGAAAATACGCCTTCATCACGAAGGAACCGCCACACTGATACTGGGTTTTATTGTATTTGCAGCATTAAATGCCTTGGTATACTATTTGGCCGTGCCTTCCTGTCCAATGGTAAGTTACGTCTTTGCCACTATTACGACCGTCATCTATCTCTGCGTCGTCAACTTCTTCCGCTGCCCCATCAGGCACTATGAAGATCCAGACACAGAAGGACTGATAATAGCCCCCGCCGATGGCAAGGTTGTTGTCATAGAAGAGGTAGAGGAAAACGAATACTTCCACGACCGCCGTCTGATGGTAAGCATTTTCATGAGTCCGTTCAACGTGCATGCCAACTGGGTTCCTTGTGACGGCAAGGTGAAACTGGTGCGTCACCACAATGGCAGATTCAAGGCTGCATGGCTGCCAAAGGCCAGCACAGAGAACGAGCGTAGCACAGTTGTCATTACCGCCACCAATGGCCAGGACATACTTATGAGACAGGTTGCCGGTGCCATGGCACGTCGCATTGTGACATATCTGCACGAGGGCGACGTATGCGAGATCGACGAACACATGGGTTTCATCAAGTTTGGCAGCAGAGTGGACCTTTACCTGCCCATAGGAACCAAGGTAAACGTGGAACTGAACCAGCGTACCACTGGTAACGAAACCATTATAGCCAGATTGTCATGAAGAAGCACATTCCCAACATAATCACCTGCTGCAACCTGATTTGCGGTTGCATTGCAGCAGGAGCAGCATTCCAGAATCCCATTCCCTCCAACTATTTCTGGGCAATAGTATTCATCCTGCTTGGCGCCATCTTCGACTTCTTCGACGGCATGGTGGCACGTGCCCTTGGAGTATCTTCGCCCATTGGCAAGGAACTGGACTCGCTGGCAGACGTGGTAACCTTTGGCGTTGCTCCCAGCGCCATGCTGTTCAGCCTGTTTCAGGAGGTACAGTATCCCGAGTTCATGGAACCCGTACGCAATTTCATGCCCTACACCGCTTTTATTATGGCAGCATTCTCTGCCCTGAGACTGGCAAAGTTCAATCTTGACACCCGCCAGACTTCATCCTTCATTGGTTTGCCCACACCAGCCAACGCGCTGTTCTGGGGCAGCCTCATCGTAGGACAGCACGCCTTCCTGGTAAGCGGCAGGTTCAATGCCCTGTTCCTGTTTCTGTTCATGATGCTTTTCTGCTTCTTGCTAGTTGCAGAACTTCCCTTGTTTGCTCTGAAGTTCAAGAACCTTTCTTGGGCCGACAACAAGGTAAAGTATCTCTTCCTGCTGGGCTGTATCCCATGTTTCCTTTTGGAGGAAAGTTGTTTTGCAGGCATCATTCTGTGGTATGTGATTCTTTCCATAGTGTCCCCGCTGATTAGTTCTGGCAAAAACAATGATTGAAATCCAGATCCCTTCGCTTGACAAGATTGCTGATGCCGCACGAGAATTTGTGGAGCAAATTGGCGACAAGCGTGTGTTTGCATTCTATGGCGGCATGGGAGCAGGCAAGACCACATTCATCAAAGCCGTATGCGAACAACTGGGAGTGAAGGATGCCGTCACCAGTCCCACATTCGCCATCGTCAACGAATATGCGTCAGATTTTGGTCCCGTCTATCATTTTGATTTTTATCGTATAAAGAATCTGGGCGAGGTGATGGACCTTGGTTTTGAAGACTATGCCTACAGCGGCAACTTTTGTCTGATGGAATGGCCCGAACTGATAGAAGACCTTCTTCCAGACAATACCGTTAACGTACACATTGCAGAAACATCAAACGGCATGCGAACGGTAACCATAGGGTAACTGCATGCAGAAGACAAATGGTTCCAACCTCTTTACCTGCTATGTAAATTGCAAACCATTCACAATATACGAGGGGAATTGGTAAGAATGCTATGCAACCATCCCACCTATGAACCCACCACTACCACACCACCATTGGTAGGGATTTCTATTTTGAGAGTGTGATTCCTACCTAATTCCACCGTTTTCATCTCACCGTTTATATAAAGGCACACAGACTTATCCTTCAACATGGGCAGGGAAAGAGTGTGCTTTATTGGCTGCTCCATAGCATTGACACCGGCTATGTACCATTTGTTGCCTGAGCGGCGGGCCAATATAACATACTTGCCTGGATAGCCGTCGATGTATCGGACCTCGTTCCATTGCGTGGGAACACTTTTCATAAACTCCATGGCATAGCCAGGGGCATCGGAGAGATTGTTGGGAGCCAGGGCAAAGTGCTGTACAGGACTCTGAAAGAGAACTGCCGTAGCCAAGGCATAGATATCGGAAGTGATGCGGCGCGAGCCCTGCCTGTTGTTGGCATTGTAGAACTTGTTCAGGGCAGAACCTCCGAAGTCCATTGCACCCACGGCATTGCGTGTAAAAGGGTACATGGCACCGCAATCGCGCGCCTCCTCGTTGCAGAACCCTTGCGAGAAGTGGAGATTTTCCGATGCCGGTACCGCCTCGGAAGACACATAGTTGGGATACATTCGTTCCCATCCTCGGGGCAGGGTGCATCCGTGGAAGATGCACATTATGCCGAAGTCGTTTGCATCGGTCAGGATGTCCTCGTAGAACTGCATCATGACTTGCTTGTCGCCACCGAAGAAGTCCACCTTGATACCCAGCACGCCTATCTCCTGCATCCACTTCATCTCTGCCCTGCGCTTGCGGGGATCGTTCATTATGCCTCTGGGCGACTGAGGCGCATCGTTCCATGCACCATTGCTATTGTACCAGAGATACAGTCCCACACCCTTGGAGCGTGCATATTGCGAAAGCTGGGCTATGCGCTCGCGGCCTATCTGCACATCCCACAAGGCATCTATCAGCAACGAGCGATAGCCCATGGCGGCGGCAAAGTCGATATAGCGCTTCTGCTCATTAAAATTGCAGCTGTAGTCCATGCCAATAATCCACGACCACATGCCCTTGCCATAATCGGCAGAGTAGTTCCTGGAGGGAGGGTATTTCTCCTCTACAAGGTCCCATGGCACGGTGGTTTCTATGGCATTGGCAGGAGTATGGCCTATAGTAATAGTGCGCCAAGGTGTCTTGCCGGGCAGAGCCATCTGTGCCGAGGTGCTGCCCCAGCCGTTCATCTCTCCCTCCATAGGAAAGCCGATACGGTATCTGCCACCCCTCTCCCCCAACAGGCGGCAACCCACATAAGTGCCATCAGTACCAGTCTCGGAAATCAGTATCCAGAGGTTCTTTGCCTCATCGGCATGCGGCACTTCAAACAGGCATGGGAAGGTATAGCCATTGCCCCAGCCGTTTCTGCCTACAGGTTCGCCAAGGCTGTATTTCGTCTCGTAACTGGGAGTCGTGCGTGCAAAGCCTCCCATGGGATAGCTCTGGGGAGCAAGGAAAGCGCGGGCATCTGTGGAGATACAGAACGACGTAGCTTCTGAAGTGACAACACAACAACGTGCATCTCTGCGTGGAAGTATGGTGTACCGGAATGCCACATCGCGGTTGCTGACCATGAACTCTATCTCCATCACCGGACGCTCCTTCTGGGAGAGCGACAACACACTATGGCTGTACAGGAAGTTATGCTCTGCCCCCGCCTTGATACTTGGCAATGTGTAGCTGCCGGCAAACTCTCCCTTGCGGACAGCCGAGGCATCCCAGGCAAGTTCGCCAGTATAGTCACCCATATTGGTGTGCAGCCCCAGGGCAGACGGCGCTATGGCCACCTGCCCGTCGTAAAGGACAGAATACATGGGACGGCCGTCCTTCACCTCAAAGTCCACAACAATACGTCCATCTGGACTTGTCGCTACCGTCTCTCCCCACATAGCCGTCAAAATCATCAGAGCGAGGCATAGCGTGATGCACGTTCTCTTCATACTTTCTGTCCTATATATATATAATAATGTGATATGATGCAAAGGATTCTCAGTCAACCTTGTCTGCCAGACGAATCTCTCTGATGCGGAACGGTGCGGTTCCTGTTGACCAGAAGCCAAGGATGTAGACATGCTCCGAGGCGAATCTGCGTTGCTTGTTCCTGTTTCTCTGCAATTGGGCAATGGGTATGACAAGGCGTCTCTCGTTGCCAAAGTCATATACAGCACAATCGCCCCAGTAGTTGTTGTCGTCAAACAGGCGCAAGGAGACATTGGCTCCCTCGCCCCCTTCTATCTCTACTACGAGATATTTGTGTTTGCTTATGTCCAATCCGTTATCGTATCTCCAGCCTGCAAAACCGTATTTTCCTGTCTTCACCATACCCTTCTTTTCGTCAAAGTATCCCTGTTCCCAAATGGAGGGATTGAAGGCCTCCTTGCTCAACGGGAAGGTGGAGGCAGTAATATTGATGGTGCAGCTTTTCTCCTCTCCTCTGGCTCCCTGATATGTTGCGGTCAACGATGTCGCGCCATCTACCAGGACCTTGATACGACCGTTGGTTATTTCTATGATATCCTTGTCGTAGTCCGAATATGTGGCAAGAGCGGCAACCTTATCCGTATGTCCGTCGGCATAGTGCGCTGTCAGTTCCAAATCGTGCGTACTTCCCGTAAGCAGAGCAAGTTCGCCGTCCTGGGCAGGGGTGAGCCTGCTCAGCGTCAGCGACTCCTCGCTATAGTTTAGCGGTTCCTCGCCATAGAACATCTCTTCGCTGAACTCTGGTTCCGTGCTGAACCAATCTACGTCGACATATCCGCCAAGTGCCTTGGTGGCATAATTAAAGATGGCAAACTTGTTGCCGGTGAAGACAGAGAGATCGAACTTCATGTCCAGCTGCTTGCCAAAGGGGATATAGGTGGCATTGTCGGTGCTGTAGTAGAAACGTGCCTTGCTGGTGCGGTAATCCGTAACGGCACGCAGGTATATGACAGATGCCTTGATGCGCTCGCCAAGGGAATCCTCCTTGGACTTATGGCGCAAGGATTGTGTGGAGTGTACAAGGAAGCGCTTTCTGCCCTGCTGACTTATGCCTATGAATGCCGAGGGATCCTGCATTACAGCAAGACCAGCCACATCGCCGTCCTTCATGTGCGAGATATCAATGGCAATGGTGGCATAGGTAAGGCCATCACTCTGATGATACCCAAGGATGCGTTGTGTGAGTGTGTTGCGGGCACGGTAGAAATTGTCCGTAACCGTGGCCGTATGCAGGCGCAGGTGTCCCGGCCTGCTGGTCAGCGACCACTTGCCCTTGTCGCAGAGGTGGTTCCATCCCCATTGCCTTCCAAGGTTGTAGTGGCAGAAACTATCGTTCGTAGTCAGTTCCGACCGGCTCTGTACGCCAATGGCAGGTTTGCGGTATATCTCGGACTTGTCCTTGTTGACTCCAATCACAGGCCAGCCCTCCTCCCAACTGACGGGCAACAGGTATGGAGTGCGGCCATAGGCTCCCTTGTCGGCAAAGAGCATGGTCCACCACTCTCCCTCTTGGGTGCGGATAAGCGCTCCCTGGTGTATGTTGCGGTCGTTGAGCAGGAACTTCTCCTCGTAAGGGCCGAAGATGTCTTTCGAACGGAACACGGTCTGGTAGGCTGGCACTCCGCCATAGGTGGCATAGATGTAGTAGTAGTCTCCAATCCTGTACAGCCGGCTTCCCTCCAGTCCCGGCTTTACGCTGTATTTCGCCACCTCACGGTCCTCTATCCTCTTAAAGTTCTCATCCACACGGGCTATGCGGATGTTGTTGATGCCATAGGCAATGTATGTGTCATCGCCATCGAAGAGCAGGCCTCCATCATAGAATCCACCCTCCAGCTTACGTTTCTTCCACGGGCCGCAGATATCGTTGGCGGTGAACAGATAGCCACCTTCGTCGAGCGTGGTGAAAAGCAGATAGAACGTTCCATCCTTGTGCTGGAGTGCCGTGGCCCATTGCCCACGACTATAGCGCCATTGGCCTTTCTGCAGGCTGAAGGCATCGCTGACCTCAATGCTCTCCAGAGGATTGCAGCAGTACTTCCAGTTGACAAGGTCTTTAGACTCCATTATGGTGGCACCAGGGAAGATGTGCATGGTGGTGGACACCATATAGTATGTATCGCCTACACGACATACATCTGGGTCGGGGAAATCGCCGAAAATAACAGGGTTGGAGAAGGTTCCGTTTCCCATGTCGGACATGGATGTGCGTGTGAATGCCTTGCGAGGGTAATGACTCTTGGCATACTCCTTGAACCAGTGGAACACAGGCCAGGGGCAGGCTTCAGGGTCGTTGAGGAAGGTATACTGGCCATCCTTGGCAGGTTCGTCCCTGAAGGCGGCAAGGTGCTCGGGCGAGGTAAACAGTACCCAGCTGACATTGCCGGCATCGTCGGTAATCTTCTTGAAGTTGGCGCCGAAGTTTTCATCACCTGCCACGCCCGTATGTGCCTTGCCCCAGGAGGCATTGTACTTCTTGTCGGCCCAGTCCATTTCGGTTATCATTATAGGCGCGAAGTCGGCAACGGGTTGCACATCCTGCTGCCATCCTCGTGCGAAAGCCTCATACCCGTGTCCGCTACCGAACCAGCCGGGATAGATGTGCACGGCATAGCCTATGTTCTCGCCCTTGATGGGATAGGTGGCATAGCCTGCATACTTGGACTGGAAACCCAAGCCTGGAATCCATAAAATGTTGTGGCATCCCTGTGCACGCATGGTATCCACTATCTCCTGGAAGTAGATGCTCAATTGTTCAAACTGTGCCATGGAACCTCCACCATAGGTGCCGTCGCTACCAAGGATACTGATGGGTTCGTTGGCCAGCTCGAACATAATGTTGGGGTGGTTCTGCAACTTGGGATGGCGTGCCACGTGGCGCCACACCTGCAACAGGAACTTCTGATAGTCATCGCCTACGGCAATCTTCTCTGGACATACCCCGGGAGGGCGCATCACCACATACATGCCTTTGGATATGGCATACTCCGCCATGGGGATGAACACCTCGTCGAGATACTTGGTGAACCTGTCAAAACTGAAGGCGGAAATATCGTTCTCCCCCTTAACACGTCTGCCTGGGATGTTTGACCAGTAAGGGTCCATGTGCATGCGTACGAAACTCATCTTCCACCCTGCCGCCATGATACCGTCTATGATACCCTGGTTGTAGGCAAGGCATGCCTTCACGTCGTAGTTGTTCCAGCGTGTGCCGCACTCGTTGAACCACGGACTGAACGTCTGCACATAGCCATGCAATTTCACTATGTTGCCGTTCTCGTCCTTCAGGTGCTTGCCGTCCACATGAAGCCGTGGCATGGCCATACCCTCCCATGCGTAAACATTTCCTGTTGCGAACAACAGCAATATCACAAGGAAGATGTAAAGAAAACGTGTTCTCATGTGTTACCTTTTCTTGCCCTGCATCACTATCAGCGGCACAAGCATCTCCTCCATGCTGATACCTCCATGCTGGAACGTGTCGCGATAGTATTGCACGTAGTAGTTGTAGTTGTTGGGATATGCCAGAAAGTCCTGGTTCTGCGCAAAGATGTATGCAGTGCTGATATTTGGTGCTGGCAGTCCCGCCTTGCGAGGATCGCGTATTTCAAAGACTTCCTTGGCATTGTAGGCAAGGTTCTTGCCCAACTTGTAGCGCAGGTTTGTATTGGTGTTCTTGTCTCCCACCACCTTCACTGGGTTGTTAGCACGCACAGAACCATGGTCGGTAGTCAGCACAATGCGGCAGTCTGTGGAGGCAAGGAAGCGGAACAGGTCGGAAACGGCAGAATGGCGGAACCAGCTTTGCGTGATACTGCGGTATGCAGCCTCGCTGTTGGCAAGCTCACGCACCATGCGGCTTTCCGTTCGGGCGTGACTGAGCATGTCTATGAAGTTGAGCACCACTATGTTCAGGTTGTTGTGCATAATGGATGGCAGCTGCTGCACGAACTTCTCGGCACCTGCGGAGTCATTTATCTTGTGGTACGAAAAACTGTTGCGGCGGCGGAAACGTTCCAGTTGCGTCTGCACCATGGGCGATTCGTTCAGGTTCTTGCCCTGCTCAGAATCCTCGTCCACCCACAGTTCAGGGAACATGGCCTCTATCTCTATGGGCATCAGTCCAGAGAAAATAGCATTTCGGGCATACTGTGTTGCCGTGGGCAGTATGCTGCAGTACATGCTCTCCTCCACGTTGAACAGTTCTGCCATCTCTGGTTGCAGCATCTTCCACTGGTCCCAGCGGAAGTTGTCTATAACAATGAAGAAGACATTTTCGCCCTTGTCCAGTGCTGGGAATACCTGCGTCTTGAAAATGTCCGGACTCAGCAGCGGGCGTTCCTCGTCCTGCTCGTGGTGTACCAGTCCCTCCATCCATTTCATGTAGTTCTTGCGCACAAACTTGCAGAACTCAATGTTTGCCTCTCGCTTCTGCATGGCAAGCATTTCCTTCATGTCTCCTGCCACGTCCTGCAGTTCCAGTTCCCAGCGCACCAGCGTGCGGTACACCTCCATCCAGTCCTGCATGGTCAACGAATCGTTTATCTGCATGCTCAGTCTGCCAAAATTCTGCTGATAGGCAGTCTGTGTGGCCTCACTGACTATTTCACGGCTGTGTATGTTTTTCTTCAGCGACAGCAGTATCTGTGTAGGGTTGACAGGCTTTATCAGATAGTCGGAAATCTTGGCACCGATAGCCTGGTTCATTATGTCCTCTTCCTCGCTCTTGGTAACCATTACCACGGGAAGCGAAGGATGCAGGTCCTTTACACGGGACAGGGTTTCCAGTCCGCTGAGGCCAGGCATGTTCTCGTCCAGCAATATCAGGTCGTAGTTGCTCTTTTGGCACATGTCCAGTGCATCATAGCCATTGCTTGCAGTATCCACGTCATATCCCTTCTTCTCAAGAAACAGGATATGAGCCTTTAGCAAGTCTATTTCATCGTCAACCCATAAAAGTTTGTATGCCATGTTTGGTTTGGTTTAGAGTACAAAGTACAGAGTGCAGATAACAGATGACAGAGTACAGAGAAAAGATGAAAGATGAAAGATGAAAGAGAGAGTACAAGTTCGCTCACCGCTCATCGCTCCCCGCTCCCCCTTTAGAACCCGAAGGGGAAATCATCATCCTCTTCCTGTACCTCCTCTTCCTCTGACGAGGAGTCTTCATCCGAATCTGCTGTATCGTCTATTTCGTCCTCGCCGCGGATAAGTGTTCCGTCTTCTATGCGCAGCTCTTCGGGAATCTGCATTGGCTGGAAGTGCACTTCATAGAACCTGCTGTAGTCTTCAAAGCTGAACTTAGTCCCCAGCAGTTTTAGATTCTCCTCCAGTATCAACAGCGAGCGTATACCGTCCAGCACGGTAGTCATGTGCCTGTCGGAGTATAGTTTCTGTGCATAGGCATGCACCTCCTCGTAACTAATGAAACCCTTCACGGCCAGCATACTTATATCACCCAGATCGCTGATTTCCAGTTCGAAGTTGCGCACCATAAAGGAAGTGAAGTTATACCTTGCCACCTCAAACAGCAGCTGATCCTCGTTCAATGCGCCCTTGGGGTATGCCAGCACGAACAGGAAGTTGCCCAGGCGGTCGGTCCTCAGCGTATCGGCACCAGCCAAGCTGTCCGAAGCAGCACCACTTGCCCTTCTTGCCCAGATGTCGCTGGCATCCCATCGTTCGCCGTTCAGCAGGCGTCCCTCGGTTACTCCCTTCATTATCTCGACCGCCAGCTTGCCAATCTCCTCCGAAGAATACTTCTCCGTCAGTTCCTTCAGCGAGGCCAGGAAACCGTCCTTGTCGCCCGAGTACAGCTGGCTCATTGCATGCACAAACATGAAGCGCGCCCTGTGCTTTCCCTCGGGGTAGTTCTCGGCAGAGAAGGCATATCCCTCCTTCACATGCTCGTAATCGTCCCTCATGTAGGCATTGTATGCATCGGCATATATGGAGTCCTCAAGGTGGCGTCCTCCGCGGGCAATGAGTTCGTACTTGGGATTACCCAACAACTGGGCATAGGCATTGTCGGCGAACTCCTCCACCACCCTCTGGCGGTACAGCATCGACTCGTCGTCCATCCCCAGGCGTCCGCATATCAGGAACAGGTGGTAGCATGCATCACCCACCTTCTCGTGCTCGGGATAGTCCACGATGAACCTTAACAGTGTCCTGCGTGCCAAGTGGAAATTAGCCAGACGTTCCTGCTCCAGCACGCCGGCCTGGAACAGTGCATCGCTCAGCAACTGGTGCGAAGCCTCCATCTGCTCCTCTGTTACGGGAATCTGCTTCAGGTAGAAGGCCTTGTTGCGAGGGTCGTTCTCCACGCTGTCCATTTCCTCTTCCTCTACGTAGTCCACCGTAGTTGTGTCCGTTTCGGCATCATCCATGAGTTCGGCGAGTCCCTCCGGCAACTCCCCGTCAACGGCAAAGCCGCCTTTGTCCGACCATCGCCAGTAGTCGGTATTTTTTCTGTTGCCCCATTTGCGGAAGAAGGCACTCTTTCCCTTCTGCACTGTGCCGGAATTGCTGAAATACCAGCCCTGTGCCGAGGATTCTCTCCCTGTCTGTCCAGCAGCTGCCATCTGTTGCTGTTGGTTCGTGGCAGCAGTATTGTTGTTGGCAGCAGCCCCATTGGTCTCGTTGCGCTTTGCCTCCTCCTTCTCCTTCTCGATGTATTCCTTTGCCAGACGTTCGGCCACAGCCACACGTTCTGCTTCGGGCAGTTTGGCAAGCGCCTGCAGACTGTCCTGCAATTCTATTACCCCAAGTGGTTCGGCAAGTCCCTCCAGCATCTTTGCCCTTTGCTCCACCTCCTTGTACTCGTCCCTCTCCTTGTCCAGGGCAGAAAGGCACTCCTTGTAGCAGCGTGCCGCCTCCTTGTAGTCCTCCTGCTCCCAGTACAACGTGGCCAGGCGCAGCAGCAAAGTTGCCTTTGCTCCTCCGTTCTTTCCTTCCAGCAGGCCCTTCTCCCATGCATAGGCACAGTTCAGTGAATCCCCTTTGTTCAGGTATATGTTGCCTATGGCCAGGTAGATCTGGTCGACATAGTCCTTGTTCTTTCCGCTCTTTGCCATACGCTGCAGTTTGCGTATCATCTTGCGGGCCTGCGTGCTGCCTGTCATTTCAGACTGCAGCACACGGGCGTTCAGGCTCATCTCATACGGCGGGTTGGCACGGATCACCTTCTTCAGTGCCTCGTATGCCTCCTGTTTGCGCCCGGTTTCCCGGCACAACTGTCCCAACAGGTAGTTCAGGCGTGCCTTTGCCATGCTCCCCTTCTGGCTGGCTATAGTTTTCTTCAGCAAGGGTATAGCCTCCTCGTACTGTCCCGTCTGTATCAGCCATGCCGTGCGGCTGTTGCTGTACTGTTGTGCGGTTTTGAAATCAAGACTGTCCTTTTGCATCTTGCGCAGCACATCCTCGGCATCGTAGGGCCAGTCCAGTGCCACGTAGCACCTTGCCAGCCACGTGCGTGCCAGGTTGGCCACCTCCGGTTGTGTGGCATACAGTCGTATAGTGTAGTTGAATGTTGAGGCAGCCTCTATGAACTCTCCCCTGTGAAACTGGCTTTCGCCCATCATCATCCATGCACGCCACAGATATGGGTTGAACTCCTTCCGTACCATGTAGTCCTTCACCTCCTGCGTGCGCTTCTGTCCCGGTTTCAGTTTGGGCTTCTGCTTTATGCTGTGCAGCTTGATGGCCTTCTCGCATTTCTCTATGGCAGTGGCATAACTTCCCTTGCCCATGGCGGCAGTGGCTTTGTTGGTGCTTATGTACATGGGCAGCAGGGTGTTGTAGTCGTCCTTGTGTCCTTCAATCTGCGCAAGCTGTCCCTTTTCGAACGCCACCTCCCCATTATACATTATATTGTAATGGGCAGTCATCGAATGATAGAAACGCGTCATGGGCGTATTCTTCTTCGTAGAACACGCCGCCAAGGCAAGGACGGAGATTACCGCCAGCACCATCGACTTTATAGCATTTCCATTCATTTTTTTAGCAATATCGGGACACGCCCATGTCCGTTTGGTTGCGTTTATGCCAACTTCGCTACTTCGTTAAACATATAACGTACACCCCCGTCTGTTTATTGCCGTCTCTCGCCTATTATCAGGAAAACTTCGTCCTTCAGTTCGTCGGGCAGCTCCACCTGGCGCAACTGCAGCGAGCGCACCCAACCTGCCACCTCGTCCTCGCGCATGGTATAGAGGACATAGCGGAACTCCTCAATCTCCGGTGGAAGGAATTCGTCCGAGGCTATGCCACGGAAGCGGTCGAGCTCCTCGTCGTCATAATACTCCACATCCTTGCTCACAGCAGCCAGAAGACTGTCCTTCTCGCATGTCTCGTGCATGCCGCAGCATTCGGCATCTGGTATCACTACACCCTCGCTGCCTTCGGCAACAGGTGTTTCCATATTGCTCATACTCATGCTATTTTGAATCCGGCCTTCTTCATGTCCTCCCAGAATCTTGGATAAGACTTGGTCACAACCTCCGGATTGTTTATCGTTATACTTCCTCTTGTCAATGCCACAGGGGCAAAAGCCATGGCCATGCGATGGTCTTCATAGGTATCTATTGCCACGCCGCAGTCTTCGCTCCGGTCTGAAATCATCTCTCCGTTCCATGACATGGCGTCGTCACCCTCCACGCCAATTTCGAATCCCAACTTGCCTAATTCCTTCTGCAAAGCGGCAATGCGGTCGGTTTCCTTTATCCTCAGCGTCTGCAAACCGGATATCCTGAAATGCTTGCCCATCATGCAACATGTAACCACTATGGTTTGTGCGAGGTCCGGATGCTCCACCAGGTTGCACTCAAAAGCGCCGTCATCGCAACTGCATTTTACAAGCCGCACTGCATTGTCGCAAAAGCGGGTTTCCACACCAAGGCGCGAGAACAGTTCTGCAACCTTCGAATCGCCCTGAAGACTGTTCTGGAACAGTCCCGGCAACGACACCTCTGCTCCAGGATCTGCCGCCAGTGCCACCATCTCGTACCAATAGGATGCAGCACTCCAGTCACTCTCTATATAATAAGGTATAGGAGAGTAGCGTACCGGTTCCACACAAACCGTCCTTTCATCGCTCCACTTTGCTCTGGCTCCGAACTGCTGCATGATAGCAAGGGTCATATCTATGTACGGTCTGCTTATCACCTCCCCAGTCAGTTCCAGCACCAGTCCGTCTTTCAGCGTAGGCGCTATCATCAGCAGCGAACTGATATACTGGCTGCTCACATTGCCCGGCAAGGCAAGTCTGCCTCCCGTCAAGCGCCCACCTCTTATCCTCAGAGGCGGGAATCCCTCCATATCCATGTATGCAATGTCTGCACCCAAAGACCTTAGTGCGTCCACCAATACAGCAATGGGTCTGCGCTTCATGCGATCCGTGCCTGTTATTATATGGTCACCGCCAAGCACAGCCAGCAGGGATGTCATGAAACGCATTGCCGTGCCAGCCGCCTTGATGTCCACAACACGAGGCTTGAGCCTCAACGCCTCCTCCACTACCCTACTGTCATCACAGTCTGAAACATTGTCAATAGGCATATCCCCGCCGCTCAAGGCACGTATAACCAAAGCCCTGTTGCTTATGCTCTTGCTCGACGGCAATGCTATCTCTGTTCGTAGTATATCGGGGGGAAACACAAGCATAATTTATGGATATAGGCTTTTTTTACTTATTTTACGCGCAAATTTACAAAAATAATTTGGAGATTACAAAATAATGTCATACCTTTGCATCGCAAACGAGAAACGTTAGCACAATTACAGGAACGGGATGTAGCGCAGTTGGTAGCGCACACGTCTGGGGGGCGCGAGGTCGCAAGTTCGAGTCTTGTCATCCCGACCTAAGAAAGAGCGAAGCATTTCTGCTTCGCTTTTTTCGTTGTTTAGACTTTTTTAGCAAGATTCGCTGTCCCGTATTCCTGCCCTCTACTCTGTTTCAGTATGGGCCTGCCAAATTTCTTCTGCAAGATAACGGTCGCTTCTGCAATGCAGGTCGGCAACCCCTTCCTCTATAAGAGGTAGCAATGGCGAGTGATACAAAATGTCCATAGATTCCTCCAAGGACAACCCATGCATTTCTGCCATAGCATCAATAATGCGAGCATATTTTGCCTCAAGGATGGCGTGATACGCATCATCGTGTTTTATCATAATTCTACGGCATTAAGGAAATGAAGACATCGTTTTATTGCCACATCCGTCCTGAAGCACAACTGATTATTGGGTTTCTCATACATCAATCTTCGCAAAGCATCTTGTTTATTTAGGTCACCCGAAAAATAAAGGTCAATAGTTCTAAAGACTTTATCGTTGGCTATGCCTCCACAGACAATATCGTAGTCGCCAAACATACGACCAGCCCTACACTCGGTAATGAAATCCAACCAAGCCTCATCATAGGTATCAAAACGGACTACTTTCAAGTCGCCGAAATCCTCGCTCAAGTCATATACGTTAAGCCACGCCTTGCGTCCACGTCGAAGGAAACGCTGTCCATATTCCACCGCTTGGTGTTCAAGAGTAGTGACATAGAACCCTTTCCCGAAATCCAAGTGCTCGCGCGAATGTGAGGTATTCGGAATATCCACAACAACAGAAGAAGCATGATATACTCTCATCAAACCAATACTCCTTTCTCCTTCATATAATCCATAAGGTCTTCCATGAGGTACTCCTTGCTGAAGGTGTGTAGCACGTCATAGCTGGGGATAATGTATTCCGTCAGTATGCCAGAGTATTTCAACCTGGTATAAACGTCAAGTTGGCTCAAGTTCAAACGTCGTGCCAAATTGCCGATACAATATGTGACGAAATCAATGTTGTTAGTATCCATGATACAATACATTTATCCTATTTTCTGTGCGAAGATACGTTTATTTTCTCATTTTATATAATAATGCGTGATTTTTCTGTGTCCTCTTGTATTATTTCTGCACGATATATCATTGCTTGACATAAGTTTTATGACAATTATTAACAAAACATCTGTATTCCTTTGTTTTGTCATTTCTATTCTCTATCTTTGCGACATCGTTCTGCTACCACAGCGGTGGTGCGGAATGACTTTATCGAAAAAGGTGTTATTGAAATTATCTTCTAATATCAAATTCTCGCAAAGTTTGAATGGAACGAAGATGATAGCAGTAGCACCACATCATTTGATACATACCCGTCACAATAGGTGTGGGTTATTATCATATTGGTGTGGGCTATTGTCTTATCTGTTCCATTGGCAATGCGAGAAGCCAGATATTAGGATAAGGCAGATATAGTTCCCACACCTTATATTTTATACTAATAGCTTTCTTCTGGGGATTGGGGAGCGCAATATTTAATACTATGATATTTACAAATCAAGAACTTAGTGCAATCTTTAAGATGGCAACTGTTGTAGCTAATGCAGATGGAAACATTTCGAACGAAGAAACAGCTTTAATGGCTATAGAACTTGTACGCTTTGGCGTCAGTGAGGAGAAATCGCAAATTATTATGAGAGAATCATTAAATCTTTCGCCAGCAGAAGCATGCATTATTATCTCAAAAATGACATATGAAGAAAAACGATATGTCACAGCATATTTAGGTACGATGATATGTGCAGATGGGAAAATTGAAGATTCTGAAATGAGAGCTTGGGGATTAACATCACAAATTTGTAATCTACCTACAATGAGCTTAGGAGAAGCGATTGAAATTATGAAAAATTTATAACTATAAGCATTCTGGAAATGTAGGTTTCATCTCTTTTATCCTATAGCGCATTATCCCTTTATAATCGCTTGGATAAAAGAGAGTGTGCGGATCGGGATGATTGGCGAAAATTGTTGTTTTATTTATATCATATACAAATAGCTAAAGATTTACAACGATGTTTTCTTTTTTGAATGATTACAGCGATAAACGAAATATCGCACTATTTCGTGCATCACAACTAATTATTGAAGCGAATCCTAATCCTGACCAATATATAAAATTGGGGCAAAATTCATTTATCAGAACTATCTATGGTGGTTTTAAGGTAGGCATTTTAGATTTTGACAAGAAAGCTGAGACTATGAGTTATTTGGAAATGACATCCGCACTAAGGAAATGTAGTAATTCTGGCAAACGTTCAATCGCAGAAACTCTATCTGCCGCATTTGCCGCAACAGGTAAGTCGCAAGAATCTGGAGAAGTTTTGATGAAAATTGCTTTTGAGTGTGACATACCAAGAAATTATTTGCGATTGTAAAACAATTTAACTTGAAATGGCAGTAACATACAAACTTAATGGGATATATCGAATCACTCCTGAGGCAAGCATCTTTCTAGCAAATCAAATGTGGTTAGGCAAAGAGCAATATGGAGTTACTCCTGGAACTATTGTCATAGAGCCAAACAGAATGATATTCAAAAAGCTCGGAATGACTTTGGGAATTCTGGATTATAGAGTTACGCACCTAGTTGCTTCAGATGGAGTGCTATACTATATGGGGGCAGTTGAGCCACCGCTTTGTAAACAAGCACAAATATGGGCTATTGAGCTAAATAATGCATAGAATTATGATAAAAAGACTTATTGCACTTTTAACCATCCTATTATTCTCGTTACCTAATTTAATGGCCGAGGAATTTGTTGCCAAGCGTGCAATATATGAAAAAGATGGAAGTAGAATTGAACTTAAAGATTTAAGCGGAATTCCTGTTTTTTATGCAGATTATTATCCCTCGGAAAGCATAGTAAAGATAAAGTGCAGTGCAGGGAATCTTGTGTTAAAAAAAGGAATATTCTTCTATGGTTATAGTGGTAAACATAAAGGCCTAAAAGTGACAGCAAGAGCCTATGTTGAAGATGGCAGGTTGACCCAAATTGTTTACGAAGAAGTAGATGAAATGAACAATCTAAAAGCAACAATCAGTTATTACAAAAAATAAAACTACTATGGGATTTTTCAATAGACTAACTGATTTTGGAGATAGAGAACTAGTGCGTGCTCACGCTGCTCGCATAGGAGTTGGTTTAAATCAAATTGAAAATGCAACTTCAATTCCAGAGATAAAAGGGCTATCTATTGCAATTAAACAAGAAGTCCAAGCAATGATGTTGGTTGCATTAAAACTTAGTCGCGAATCTATAAACTGTCTTGACGTAAATATAAATGGTACTAAAATACCATTCACTATGTTCGTTGAGAGACTAGAACGGGAGTCTGCTAGAATAGTAGCCAGAGGAGGTTTCAGCATTATATCATGATATAGAAATTGCTGATTCTTTGAGTCCTTATAGAAGCCAACCTGCCAATCACGGTAAGTTGGCTTTTTATTGAGACTCTTTGCTCGCAATATAAAAGAGTGCTTTATGACATAAAAATTAATCTATGGGAAATATTATCCTTTACATTATTTCACTTATTTTTGGTGCATGTTGTGCATTCTTGATGCTAGTTGCAAAGGTGTTTGGATTAACATATACAGAGGCAAGTGTGTTCGTCAATATATATGCCCAATACGGGATACTTATTCTGTCAAGCCTTTCCATCGTTTTTGTCGCGACAAAGAAGATAATACGAGGTTGCAGTAAAACGAGAATATTAGTTCTTTTGTCTAGCATTATATATACCATCCCATATGTTGGATTAGGTGTG
>JAZRII010000004.1:0-103019 GCA_045645225.1 Bacteroidaceae bacterium
CAAACAGTTGTCTTCCTAAGACCGCTTGGCCTCCGACTTCGCATTCCCCAGCATGGTGTTCGACGGCAGCGTGCAGCAGGTGCGCCAGGAGGCAACGGCAGAGAGCAACGTGGTGACCTACGAGGTGGTAATCTCTGCTCCCAACGACGACCTCAAGCTGAAGCCCGGACTTACCGCCAACGTGACCATCTTCACCATGGAGACTATGGACGTGGTAGCTGTGCCCGCAAAGGCCTTGCGCTTCACTCCACGCGAGGTGATGCTGAACGACGGCGAAACCATAGAGGACTGCCAGGGCAAGAGCAAGGTGTGGATGCGCCAGGGCAACGCATACAAGGCAGTGCCCGTGGAGACAGGCGTGACAAACGGCATGCTCACCGAGGTGAAGAGCGGCCTGAAGCCCGGCGACATGGTGGTTACCGACCTGCGTGCGCAGATGCCCGAGGTGGAGCAGCAGCAGACACAGAACCCCTTCATGCCAGGTCCTCGCAACAGGAACAACAACAAGAACGCCAAGAAGTAAGGGGCGCACGAACCTGCTACGTTGAACCATATAAATACACATTTTATGGCTGAATTCAAGGAAAACACCAATGTGGACGAGCACGGACGCAAATGCATCATAGAGCTGCAGAACGTGAAGCGCGAGTTCCACGTGGGCAGCGAAACGGTAAAGGCTCTCAGGGGTGTTTCGTTCAAGATACATGAAGGCGAGTTCGTTACCATCATGGGCACATCGGGTTCGGGCAAGTCAACCCTGCTCAACCAGCTGGGATGCCTGGACACTCCCACCAGCGGAGAGTACTTCCTGGACGGCGTGCCCGTGAGGAAAATGAAGCGCAGGGAAAGGGCGGTGCTCAGGAACAGAAAGATAGGTTTTATCTTCCAGAACTACAACCTGCTGGCCAAGACAACGGCGGTGGAGAACGTGGAACTGCCCCTGATGTACAACAAGAACTACAACTCGCGCCAGCGACGCGAGGCGGCCGTTAAGGCTCTGCAACAGGTGGGTCTGGGCGACCGACTGGAGCACAAGTCAAACCAGATGTCGGGCGGACAGATGCAGAGAGTGGCCATTGCACGAGCACTGGTAAACAACCCTGCCGTTATCCTGGCCGACGAGGCAACGGGTAACCTGGACACACGCACATCCTTCGAGATACTGTGCCCCTTCCAGGAACTGCACCGCCAGGGACGCACCATCATCTTCGTGACGCACAACCCCGAGATAGCGCAGTACTCGAGCCGCAACATCATGCTCCGAGACGGAAAGATACGCTCCGACGTGACTAACGACAACATCCTCAGTGCCAAGGAGGCCCTCGATGCCCTGCCCTTGCCGCAAGATGACTAAACACACCGATAAACAGAACAGCAACAATGAGTTACATAAATCTATTGAAAGTAGCACTTCGGGCTATACTCAGCAACAAGTTCCGCTCCTTCCTGAGCATGCTGGGCATCATCATCGGTGTTGCCGCCGTTATCATAATGATGGCCATAGGACAGGGCTCTAAGGAAAACGTGAAGGCAGAACTGAGCAAGATGGGCACCAACCTGCTCACCATACGCCCGGGTGCCGAACGACGCTTTGCCGGCGCACGTCCCGACCCTGCCAGCATGCAGACACTGAAGGACGAGGACGTGGAGGCCATCCGCCGAGAGGCAACGCTGATAACATACGTCTCTCCCGAGGTGAGCGCAAGCGGACAGGTCATCTACGGCAACAAGAACACCACGGCCACACTCTATGGCGAAAGTCCCGACTATCTGGAGATAAAGAAATGGGAACTGGCCGAGGGTGACTGCTTCACCGAGGAGGACTGCATAAAGAACGCCAAGGTGTGCCTCGTGGGCACTACCGTGGTGGAACAGCTCTTCGGCGACAAGAACTACAACTGCATAGGCAAGAACATCCGATTCAAGAACATACCCTTCCGCATCGTGGGCATACTCAAGTCCAAGGGCTACAACAACTGGGGCATGGACCAGGACAACCTGCTCATAGCACCCAACACCACGGTGATGAAGCGTGTGGCGGCACAGACATGGTACTCCTCCATTGCCGTGAGCGCACTGAGCGAGGAGACATCGGAGGCAGCCATCGAGGAACTGAAGGACATCCTGCGCCGTAGCCACAAGATAAAGGAGGGCGACGAGGACAACTTCACCATCCGTTCGCAACAGGAGATGATGGACACCATGTCATCCACCATGGACGGCATCACCCTGATACTGGTGGTGGCAGCTGCCTTCTCCCTGCTGGTTGCCGGCATAGGCATCATGAACATCATGCTCGTGAGCGTGACGGAGCGTACCAAGGAGATAGGCCTTCGCATGAGCGTGGGTGCAAGCGGACTGGACATCATGCTCCAGTTCCTCATCGAGAGTATCATGATTTCGCTCACCGGCGCCTTCCTCGGCGTTGCCCTGGGATACGGTGGTTCGTTCCTTGCTAAAACCGTTCTGATGATGCCCTGCGAGGTGCCTTTCTGGTCGGTATGGCTCAGTTTTGCCGTATGTGCCTTCATAGGCATATTCTTCGGTTATCTGCCTGCCCGCAAGGCTGCCCGCATGGACCCCATCGAGGCTATCAGATACGAGTAGAACACACCGCACACAGAACATCAATACCCCAAAAATGCTTCCATAACTTACGGACGGAGGCACTTTTGGGGTGTTTTGTCTTAAAAAAGAATAAAGAGCAACCTGTATCTCAAATATTTTTTGTAAGTTTGCATTTGGAATAAAACTAATTTACAGAACACACCCAAACACATAACTACATTTATGAAAAAGCTTTTATTGCTCCTGTTGATATTTCTGCCCGTGATGGCAATGGCAGACAAGGTGAAGACCGACAAGAACGCTCCCAAGTATCTCAAGGGTGCCGTGCCCGTGGAGAACGGAGCCGTAACCTTCAAGAAAACTTTCCGCGTACCCGGACAGACAGACGCCCAACTGTTTGAGAACATGCTCTTCTACGTGAAGGACAATCTCGTGGTAAAGGGCATTGAGGATGCATGGACACGCATGATAAGCGACGGCAAGGAGGATGGCATCATCGCCGCACGCGTGGAGGAGTGGATGGTGTTCAGCAAGAAGTTCCTGTACCTCGACCAGACACGTTTCCGCTACCAGATTAGCGTAACTACAGGCGACGGTGCGGTGAACATCACCGTAACACAGGTATCATACCTCTACTCCGAGGAATGGCATGAGAACAAGCCCACCGGCAAGGGTGGAGAGATATACCGTGCCGAAGAGTGGATTACCGACGAGCACGCACTGAACAAGAAGGGCACAAAGGTTCTGCCTCAGAGCGGCAAGTTCCGTCGCAAGACCATCGACCGCATAGAGGAAATCTTCGAAAACGCCATGGACATGTTCGAAACCAAGGTGAAGGAGGAGAAGGCAAAGGAGAACAAGGAGGAGAAGGTGCAGAAACGTCAGTTTGTTGTTGAATAACCATGGCAAAGGAAGAACTTACCCTGGAAGAGCAGGTAGAGCGCATACGCGCCAAGCGCAATGGCGGCGGATGGAAGGACCGCGCACGCAGAATACTGAACAACGTCTTCCTCATACTGGCTGTATGCGGTGTGGTAACATACTTCTCTGGCGAAGAGAACCACATCAACGGCATAGCATTGGTGGGCATTGCAATGGCATTCAAACTGGTGGAGATTGTCATAAGGATTATCCGTTGACCCTCTTTGCAACTAAACACAGCATTTAACTATCCCCCCTACCCCCAACTGCCTTGAAAAGACTTTTAACGATATTTTCACTCATACTCTTGGTGGGCCTACCTTCGTGGGCCCGCCTTTCTGTATCTTGCCAAAGCGACGACTATCTCAACGACAACGAGGATAGCGAATACCAGGAAACCGGAAGCAGGAAGTCCTCGTCGTGGGGACGAGACACCACACGAGGAAAGCAGGTGCCTCTGCCCATGGGCGTGTTCCAGTGGAAAATAGACAACCGCCTGGGCAATGTCATACCCACCGAAAACACCGATACCGCCGTGCACAACTTCCAGAACTGGAAGATGCAGGATGGCATGAAGGGCAGTTTTTCGCATACCGGTAACACCGGTTCGGCACGACTGAACAGAATATTCATCGACAGGAAGGAGGACCGCGACTTCATCTTCCTCACTCCGCTTGATTTCTTCAACGAGGGTGTGGGCAATTTCCTCTTCACCAACACCAAGAGTCCTATCACCAACCTTGCCTACCATTCCTGTGGAGGAAGCCAAAACGGCGAGGACCGTGTGAGAGGCAACTTTGCCACCAACATCAACAAGATTTCGGGTGTAGGCTTCAAACTTGACTACAACTATGCCCGAGGTTACTATTCCAGCCAGAACCTCAGCCAGTTCGGTGCCATCCTGTACGGCTATTATCTGGGCGACAGATACAACATGCACGCCTACATAAACTCCAACCATCTGAAAAATGCAGAGAACGGCGGACTTGCCGAGGACAGCTACATCACCGAACCCTGGAAGTACCAGCAGAAATTCGACACCAAGGACATTCCCGTCAACCTGTCATCCACATGGAACAGAAACGACGACGAGACATACTATCTGACACACCGCTACAACCTGGGATACGACCGCGAGATAGAGGTTCCCGACTCGCTGAAGCCCCAGCCGCCTTCAGCCATAGAACTTCTCGACCAGCTGGACGACTCCGTGCGCGTGGCACTCTCCTCCGACAGTGTGGCACGCCAGCTTGCCATCGACTCGCTGCGCTCCAAGTGGGAACGCGAACTGGTAAATCCCACCGAGTTCGTGTCCGTGGCAAGCATCATACACACCTTCCAGATGCGCCACATGAACCACACGTTCTATGACCAGGGAAGGAACTCGGCCTTCTATACCAACCAGTACTGGGGAGCGGGAGGCAATATTGAGGACAGGACAAGCGTGATGAGCATACGCAACACAGTGGGGCTTTCCATGAACGAGGGTTTCCGCAAATGGGTGAAGATGGGACTCACCTTCTTTGCCACACATGAATACCGCAACTACGCCCAGCCCACACACATGCCCGACACTTCCTTCCAGACAAAGGAGAGCGAGCACGAGGTGCTGGTGGGCGCAGAACTCAGGAAAGCCAACGGACGCCTTATCCACTACAAGGCAAACGGCGAACTTTGTCTCCTCGGCCCTAACGTGGGCGACTTCAACATAGAGGCAGAGGGCGACCTGAACTTCCGCCTTGGCAAGCGCGACTCTGCCACACTGGTTGTCAAGGCAAACATACAGAACCAGAGACCCACCTATCTTCTGCGCAACTACCGCAATGCCTACATACATTGGGACAACAACGACCTCTCGCGCCAGTTCCGCACTTCATTGCAGGGCGAGATAGGATACAGCCGCACACGCACAAAACTACGCTTCGGTTGGAACAACCTCACCAACTACACCTACCTTGCCATGCAGAATACACTCAAGCCTGGGGCAAAGGTGGGCAGCATCGTTCCGGCGGATTACACGCATAGCGTTGCGGTAAGGCAGAGCGATGCCAGCGTGCAGGTGTTCACGGCATCACTGGCCCAGGACCTTATATGGAAATTCATCGGCTGGGAAAACGAGATCACCTTCCAGCATAGCACCAACCAGGACGTACTCCCCCTGCCGGCAATAAACATCTACTCCAACCTGTACCTTCAGTTCCGCATTGCCAAGGTGTTGCGTGTGCAGCTGGGTGGCGACATACGGTTCTTCACTGGTTACTACGCACCAGACTACTTCGGAGCAGCCGGCATGTTTGCCGTACAGGATGCCAGCCACACACGCATGACCATAGGTAAATACCCCATCGTCAACGTATATGCCAACCTGCACCTCAAGCACTGCCGCATATACATCGACGTGGCTCATGTCAACGCTGGTTCGGGCAACATGTTCCTGGCACCGCACATGCCCATGAACCCGATGACCATCAACTTTGGCTTGTCGTGGAACTTCTTTAACTAATTTGTATAATGAAACAGATAAACTGGGGATTTATCGGATGCGGCGAGGTGACAGAACGCAAGAGCGGCCCGGCATTCAATCTGGTGGAGGGCAGCCGCGTGGTGGCGGTAATGTCCAGAAGCAAAGACAAGGCGGCATCATATGCAGAACGACATGGTATTCCAAGATATTACACGGATGCACAATCGCTCATCAATGACCCTCAGGTAAATGCCGTTTACATTGCCACCCCACCCTCGTCACATGCCACCTATGCCATCATGGCCATGAAGGCTGGCAAGCCAGTGTATGTGGAAAAGCCATTAGCCGCTTCCTACATGGACTGCCAGCGAGTAATGCGCATTAGCCGTGAAACTGGCGTTCCATGCTTCGTGGCTTACTACAGGCGCAAACTGCCCTATTTCGACAAGGTTCAGGAACTTCTCCTGGATGGGGCAATAGGCAAGGTGGTGAACGTGCAGATACGTTTCTCCGTGCCTCCTCGCGACCTTGACTACAACAGCACCAACCTGCCTTGGCGCGTACAGCGCGACATTGCCGGAGGAGGTTATTTCTACGACCTGGCACCACACCAGCTGGACCTTCTTCAGGAATTCTTCGGTCCCATCGTACACGTAAGCGGTTTCAGTGCCAACCGTGGCGGGCTCTACCAGACGGAGGATACGGTTTCCGCCTCCTTTGCCTTTCAGGACGGCATGCCGGGAAGCGGAAGCTGGTGCTTCGTGGGACATGAGAGCGCACGCACCGACCAGATAGAACTCATCGGCGAGAAAGGCCGCATCTGCTTTTCTGTCTTCACATACAGTCCCATAGTGCTTCAAACCAGCCAGGGCAGGCAGGAGATTACCATCCCCAATCCGCCGCACGTGCAGCTTCCTATGATTGAAGAGGTCGTAAGGCACTTGCAAGGCAATGGCACATGCACGGCAGATTGCATTTCGGCCACATCCGTGAACTGGGTGCTCGACCGTATTCTCGGCAAGATTTGATGAAATATCAGGTGGAAACACACCTTATTATATATTAAGGATGCTCGCAAGGCATCCTTTTTGCATTTATTTTTGATATCAATACGGTAAAAAGTCGCCAAGTGCTTGCCATTACTCTAATAATTTCCTATCTTTGTATGCACGAAACATGTAAAATATTAATCTAATAAATCTATAAATTATCATGGATCAGGAATTGATTTTGCGTTGTCAGGCCGAAGCACAGAAGTGGCTCGACAGTGACAAGTATGATGCCGAAACAAAGGCAGAGGTTAAGGCTCTTTTGGACAATGAGGACAAGACTCCCCTTATTGACGCCTTCTATCAGAGCCTGGAGTTCGGTACCGGTGGCTTGCGCGGTATCATGGGCGTGGGTACCAACCGCATGAACAAGTACATCGTGGGCATGGCCACACAGGGCTTTGCCAACTACATAAACAAGGCTTTCCCCGAGGGCGGACAGAGCGTTGTCGTTGGTCACGACTGCCGCAACAACGGCCGTATGTTTGCCGAGAGCGTTGCCGCCATCTTCAGCGCCAACGGTATCAAGGCATATCTGTTTGAGAGCCTCCGCCCCACCCCCGAGATCAGTTTTGCCATCCGTCAGCTGGGTGCTGTTGCCGGTGTTAACGTAACCGCTTCTCACAACCCCAAGGAGTACAACGGCTACAAGGCATACTGGGCAGACGGCGCTCAGGTGCTGGCTCCACACGACAAGGGTATCATCGACGAGGTGAACAAGGTACAGATAGACGACGTTAAGTTCGAACCCAACTGGGACCTCATCCAGGTTATCGGTGGCGAGATGGATTACGACTACATGACCGCCGTTAAGGAGGCAATGATCGACCAGGAAGTTATCCTTCGTCAGAAGGACCTGAACATCGTGTACAGCGCCATGCATGGCACAGGCCGTGTCATCGTGCCCTTGTGCCTGCGTTCATGGGGTTTCCAGAACATCAACGTTGTTCCCGAGCAGATGATTGTCGACGGCGACTTCCCCACCGTAGTAAGTCCTAATCCCGAGAATGCCGAGGCAATGACTCTGGGCATGAACCTTGGTACCAAGCTGAATGCCGACCTCGTTGTTGCTACCGACCCCGATGCCGACCGCTTGGCCATCGTTTGCCGCAACCCCGAGGGCGAATGGCAGATTATCAACGGCAACCAGACAGCCATGATGTTCGTATACTACATCATCAAGAACAAGATTGCCCTTGGCCAGCTCAAGAGCAGCGACTTCCTGGTGAAGACCATCGTTACCACCGAGGTAATTGCCGAGATGGCAAAGAAGAACAACGTGGAATTGCGCGACTGCTACACAGGCTTCAAGTGGATTGCACGCGAGATTGCCATCTCCGAGGGCAAGCAGAAGTATATCGGTGGCGGTGAGGAGAGCTTCGGCTTCCTGCCCTACGACAAGGTTCGCGACAAGGACGCTCCAGCAAGCATCTGTCTTATCTGCGAGATTGCTGCATGGGCAAAGGATCAGGGCAAGACCCTCTACGACCTGCTCATGGACATCTACAAGGAGTATGGCTTCAGCTTTGAATACACCATCAACGTAACCAAGCCCGGCAAGTCTGGTGCTGACGAGATCAAGCAGATGATGGTTGACTTCCGTGGCGAGAAGGCTCCCAAGGAGATTGCAGGCAGCCCCGTTGTACTCACCAAGGACTACCAAACATTGGTGGCAAAGGACGGCCAGGGCAACGAGAGCAAGCTGGACTTCCCCGCAACAAGCAACGTACTGCAGTACTTCTGCGAGGACGGCACCAAGATCAGCGTTCGTCCTTCTGGCACAGAACCCAAGATCAAGTTCTATTGCGAGATCAAGGATACCATGACCTGTGCTTGCCAGTACACCGAACTCGTAGAGAAGGCCAAGGCCAAGGTTGAGGAGATCAAGAAGTCACTGGGACTCTAATACATTATATATATATTATAGAATATCGGAGGATCATGGGGATGCCCATGGTCCTCTTGTATTATGTTCAGCGCTCTATTTCCAACGAAAATTTGCTTATTCGCCACCGAAATTGTATCTTTGTGCTGATTTAGTGATAACGATTAAAGAATTAAATATGAGCTACGGACTTTTAAAAGGTAAAAGAGGTATAATATTCGGAGCGCTCAACGAACACTCTATCGCATGGAAAGTTGCGGTGAGGGCCGTAGAGGAAGGCGCCGCCATCACACTATCAAATACAGCCCTTGCCATACGCATGGGAGGGATAAACGAACTTGGCAAGCAGCTGAACTGCGAGGTCATACCAGCCGACGCAACAAGTTATGAAGACCTGCAGGAGGTGTTCCGCCGTTCGCAGGAGGTTCTTGGCGGCAAGATAGACTTTGTCCTCCACTCCATAGGCATGTCGCCTAACGTGAGAAAGGGACGTGCCTACGACGACCTCGACTACACCATGCTTAACAAGACCCTGGACATCAGCGCACTTTCTTTCCACAAGATGCTCCAGGCAGCAAAGAAGCAGGATGCCATTGCCGAATACGGTTCGGTGGTGGCACTTACCTACATGGCTGCCCAGCGTACCATGTTCGGATACAACGACATGGCCGATGCCAAGGCTATGCTCGAGTCAATAGCGCGCAGTTTCGGCTACATCTACGGCCGGGAGCACCATGTGCGCATCAACACCATCTCCCAGTCTCCCACCATGACCACGGCAGGAAGCGGCATAAAGGGCATGGACCGTCTCTTCGACTATGCCAACCGCATGGCTCCCCTGGGCAATGCCAGCGCCGACGAATGTGCCGACTACTGTATGGTCATGTTCTCCGACCTCACACGCAAGGTAACGATGCAGAACCTCTTCCACGACGGTGGTTTCTCCAGCATGGGCATGAGCCTTCGCGCCATGAGCACCTACGAGAAGGGCCTGGAGGAGTTTATGGACAAGAACGGCAACATCATCTATGGCTAACACATAGCAGACACAAAAGATGGACACAGACAAGCACACCGCACCGCCACGCAAGACAGAGGACAACGGAGGCATCATGCTCATGCTCCTCATATTCATCCTGGCAGGAGCCTTCTCCTCCATTGCCAAGGAGATGGGATGCGTGGATAGCGTGGTAAACCTGACATTATCTGTACTTCCCGGCAACTTCATCCTCGTTGGCCTGTTCATTGCCGCCTGCCTGGTGTCACTGAGCATAGGCACCAGTTGCGGCACAATAGCCGCCTTGGTACCCATTGCCGTGGGAATAGCAGACACCACATCATCCAGCATCCCCATGGCCACGGCTGTTGTTGTGGGCGGAAGCCTGTTCGGCGACAATCTCTCCTTCATCTCCGACACCACCATCATGGCCACCAAGACCCAGGGATGCCGCATGTCCGACAAGTTCCGTGCCAACATACGCATTGCCCTTCCGGCATCGATAGTCACAATAGTGGCATACCTGTTTCTCGGTTACGGCATGCAGGCACAGACAACACCCGAGGTGGGAAATATCCTGAACATCCTGCCTTATCTCCTTGTCTTTGCCCTCGCATTGGCAGGAATGAATGTGATATGGGTTCTGATAATAGGCATCGTCGCAGCCGCAGCCATCGGCCTATACCATGGCGCATTGGACATGCACACTTTGTGGACATCTGCCCAAAACGGCATACAGGGCATGCACGACCTCATCATTGTCACCATCATAGCAGCCGTCATCATTGACCAGTTGCGCAAGCGCGGAGCCATAGAGTGGCTCACGATGAACATGGGACGTCTGGTATCCTCGCGCCGAGGTGCCGAACTGAGCATCGCCGGAGCCGTGGTAGCAGTGGACATGCTCACCGCCAACAACACCATTGCCATCCTGGCGGTAGGTCCTGTTGCACGAAGCATATCATACCGCTATGGCATAGACGCCAAGCACTCCGCATCCATCCTCGACACCATGTCGTGCTTTGCACAGGGCATCATCCCCTGGGGCGCACAACTGCTCATCGCGGCAGGCCTTGCATCCATCAATCCTCTGGACATAATACCATTCCTCTACTATCCCTACATCCTGGGCGCATTCACCATCCTGTACATTCTCTTTCACAAGAAATAAAATTAAACTATGAAACGACTCGCATCCATCACAACTTCCATTCTTCTGGCGTCATTGCTCATCACCACGTCTTGCAACCTCAACAAGAAGCAGACCTCAGAAAACGGCAATCATACCGCCGAAACGTCCATCGACGCCTTTGCCAGCATGGACTCTATCCACATCACCAACGAGCCCGACAGTATCCTGCACATAGAATACAAGTTCCAGTTCCTCAAATCCAGCAGTTCCCAGGCCGATAGCATAAATGCATCCATTGCCCAGGTACTGGTTTCCGGCGAGCGCAACACCGACGTCCGCCAGGCTATTCTGGATGCCATGTCTCAGGAGGAAAGCGCAATGCAGAAGGAGATACAGGAATACTATGAACCTGATGACGAGACCTACGGCAGCCTGCAGTACAACATCGTCAGGACGGGCCACTTTGTCCACGATGCCGCCGACACTGTTGTTGCATACAAGGCATCCATCGACATGTACACCGGCGGAGCACATGGTTCGTATACCCCCATCACACTGAACTTCTCACGCAACACGGGCAAACTTATACAACCCTCCGACATCTTCGACATGGAGCAGGAGCAGGCCGTCCTCGACCTCATGCTTGCAAAACTGCTCAAGGACAACGGTTGCTCCACACGCGAGGAACTCATGGAGAAGACCTCTCTGCTCACCCTTGGCGAATTGTCGCTGACATCCAATTTCCACCTTGGCCGCAAGGGTGCAACCTTCTGCTTCGGACAATACGAGATAGCCCCCTACTCCAGCGGAATCACATACATCACACTGGATTACGACACTTTGAAACCATACATGAAAAAATAGACCTACATGGAACTCATCAACAAATACTTCCCCAGCATCACCAGCGAGCAACGCGAACGCTTTGCTGCGCTCGACGCACTCTACCGTGACTGGAATTCCAAGATCAACGTCATTTCACGCAAGGACATCGACAATCTCTACGAGCACCACATACTGCACTCCCTGGGCATAGCAAAGCTTATTGCCTTCAAGCCTGGTACCAGAATCATGGACCTTGGCACAGGCGGCGGATTCCCAGGTATCCCCCTGGCCATCATGTTCCCAGATGTGCAGTTCCATCTTGTTGACAGCATTGGAAAGAAGATACGCGTGTGCGACGAGGTACGCACAGCCCTTGGCCTTACCAACGTTACCACGGAATGGAGCCGTGCCGAGAATGTCAAGGACAAGTTCGACTTTGTCGTATCACGTGCCGTGATGCCCCTTGCCGACCTTGTCAAACTCATACGCAAGAACATTGCCAAGGATTCGCACAACGCCATGCCCAACGGACTTATATGCCTGAAGGGCGGCGAACTTGCCAACGAGGTGATGCCCATGAAGAGCCACACGCTCATAACCGACCTCAGCGATTACTTTGAAGAGGAATTCTTTGAAACCAAAAAGGTAGTCTATGTTTCACTATAAGCGTTTTGTTGTCAATCCCGTCGAGGAGAACTGCTACATAATCTGGGACGACAACTCCCACGAGGGAGCGGTAATTGACTGTGGTGCATGGTCCAAGGACGAGCACAGGCAAATTGCCAACTTCATCCGCGAGAAGGGAATCACCCTGAAATACGCCTTGCAGACCCACATGCACTTCGACCATTGCCTTGGCCTCGGACAGATTGCATCCTGCTATGGTCTCACCCCAATGTGCCACCCCGCAGATGTCCCCGTCTACGAAGGTGCGCCGGATATGGTACAGAAGTGGTTCCGTGTGGACATTTCCGACATGCTGCCCGAGGTTGACCCCTGCATCAGCGAATCCTATGCCTTGAATCTCGGCGACAATGCCATTCAGGTACTGCACACACCTGGCCACACACCTGGCGGAGTGTGCTACTACATCCCACAGGCGCGCATCGTTATCACCGGCGACACACTCTTCCGCATGGGCATTGGGCGTACCGACCTGCCGGGAGGCGATTACCGCCAGGAACTGGAAAGCATAGAGAACAAGATTTTCACCCTTCCTGCCGACACCAAAGTACTGCCCGGTCATGGACCGGAAAGCACCGTAGGCGAGGAAATGAGCTCCAATCCCTATATTCCTTGATATATGTAACGCTAATTTGAAGGCCATACGGCAGAAAAAGCAGACAAAGGTTTTGTTTTCTTATGAAGATTTGTTAACTTTGTACGGAAGAATCTAAGTTATTAATCATATAAACTGATACTAAAATGAAAATCCTGTTAACTGGTGGTGCTGGTTTTATTGGAAGCCACACCTTGATTGAGCTTACAGAAGCCGGTCACGAGGCAGTAGTTGTTGACAACCTGGACAACTCATCTCCCATCTCTCTGAAGCGCGTTGCAAAGATTATCGGCAAGGAAGTTCCCTTCTACAAGGTGGACATCCGCGACCGCGAGGGTTTGCAGAAGGTGTTCGACGAGCACAAGTTCGACGCATGTATTCACTTCGCTGGTTTGAAGGCCGTAGGCGAGAGCTGCGCAAAGCCTCTGGAGTATTACGAGAACAACATGAACGGAACATTCGTATTGGTTGACGTAATGCGCAAGAACGGTTGCAAGAACATGATTTTCTCTTCCAGCGCTACCGTTTACGGCGATCCCGCCATCATCCCCATCACCGAGGAGTGCCCCAAGGGTCACTGCACCAACCCCTACGGTCAGACCAAGTCTATGCTCGAGGAGGTTCTGATGGACGTGCAGAAGGCCGACAACGAATGGAACATCGTTCTGCTTCGCTACTTCAACCCCATCGGTGCACACAAGAGCGGTACCATCGGCGAGAACCCCAACGGTATCCCCAACAACCTGATGCCCTACATCACACAGACAGCCGTTGGCAAGCGTGCTGAGCTGGGCGTATTCGGTGATGACTACGACACCCACGACGGTACCGGCGTGCGCGACTACATCCACGTTGTCGACCTCGCTCGTGCTCACGTAGCAGCTCTGAAGGCTATCGTTGCCAAGAAGGGCATCGCCATCTACAACGTAGGTACAGGCCACGGTTACTCTGTGCTCGACGTTGTAAAGGCTTTCGAGAAGGCCAATGGTGTTCCCGTTCCCTACTCCATCAAGCCCCGTCGTCCGGGCGACATCGCCACTTGCTACTGCAACCCCGCAAAGGCCGGGGCAGAACTTGGTTGGAAGGCAGAGTTCGGTATCGAGGAAATGTGCCGCGACAGCTGGAACTGGCAGAAGAACAACCCCAACGGTTTCGAGGAATAATCCACATTACCCCCTATAATCACACACGGGAAAGGTCTCAAGATCTTTCCCGTGTTCTTTATTTCTCTTGCCTCCTCTCTCATCCTCTTGCGTCCTCTTCTGTCCTCTCTCCCCCTCCATCACAGGGAGGGCCGGGGGTGGGTCTTCCTCTCCCCCCTCCCTCACAGGGAGGGCCGGGGTGGGTCTTCCTCCAGCCTTGTAAACTTAGCAAAGCGCAGCAGCAGCTGCTTCACCCCAACATTCTCAAAATTCACCGTTGCCTTTGTATCTATACCGCTACCCTCAACAGCAGTTACTACACCCTTGCCGAAACGCTCATGCAAGATTCTTGTCCCCACTGCTACAGAACTGTTGGTAGAGGCTGGTTGAGAAGACCCCGGCATAGTCTGGCTTTGGTGGAGCATAGGTGTAACCTTGACAAAACGCCGTGCATCAATCCCTCTTGGTGTCGCTGCAACAGCATCCCCTTCATCCGTCCTTGAAACTCCATGGTGCGAAGGAACTGAAGAAACTCGTGTCGTTGCAGAACCCATTGCACCACTGCCCCTGACTTGCAGAAATCGCGGATCTATCTCACGGAGGAAGCGTGAAGGCTCACAAAACTCCGTCTTGCCATAACGGAACCTGCTGCAGGCATTGGTAATGACCAGATATTCCTCGGCACGTGTAATGGCAACATAGAACAGCCGGCGTTCCTCCTCCAGACCTCTTGGGCTGTCCATGGCCATCTGCGATGGAAACAGCGTCTCCTCCATTCCCACAACAAACACCACTCTGAACTCCAGTCCCTTGGCAGAATGCACTGTCATCAGGGTCAGTCTGTCCTCGCTCTGCGAATCGCTTTCATCCACATCGCTCAATAGCGACACTTCCTGAAGGTAATTCGTCAGCAAGGCATTCTGTCCTTGCTCCTTACGTTCATCTACAAAGGCAGCAATACCGTCCATAAGTTCCTGCAGGTTCTCCTTTCTGGCAATATCCTCTGGTTCCATTCCACGGTTCACCTCCGCCTGCAAACCGCTCATTCTGACAATATCCAAAGTCAGTCCATGCGCATCCTCCTCGGCATGCCGTGCATTGAACCCCTTCATCATCTCAACGAAAGCATTCAGTTTGTTCTTTGTTGCTGCACTTACATCAGCCATCAGGTGCGGAGCACAGAGCACGTCCCAAAGCGACATCTCATGAATCCTCGCTGCATTTACCACCCTGTCCATAGTTGTCTGTCCAATACCCCTTGCCGGATAGTTGATGATACGTCGCAGCGCCTCCTCATCATGCGGGTTCACGGTAAGGCGCAGATATGCTATCACATCCTTTATCTCCTTGCGCTGATAGAACGAGGTGCCTCCATACACCCGGTAAGGAATGGAAGCCTTTCGCATCACCTCCTCAAACGAACGGCTCTGCGCATTTGTCCGGTACAGCACAGCCATCTGGCTGTAAGGAACACGCTCGTTTCTGTGAAACTCCCTCACGCATCTCATCACTGCATTTGCCTCATCTATATCGCTGTAGGTCTGCAGCACGCTGATAGGTTCTCCCATGTCCTTGCGCGAATACACCTCCTTGTGTATCTGTCCCCGGTTATGGCTTATCAGCGAATTGGCGGCAGAAACTATTGTCTGTGTGGAACGGTAGTTCTGCTCCAGCTTGAATAGTTTGCTTCCGTTGTACTGCTCCTGAAAGCGCAGGATATTGTCTATGTTAGCACCACGGAACGAATAGATGCTCTGCGCGTCATCTCCCACAACACACACACGCTGGCGATGCTGGGTCAGCAGCCACACTATCAGATGCTGGGCATAGTTGGTATCCTGATACTCATCCACCAGTACAAAGTGGAAACGGTCCTCCCATTTCTGTGCTATCTCGGGATGTTCTGTAAACAGCATCCATGTGTACAGCAACAGGTCGTCAAAGTCCATCACATTCGACTGGCGGCATCTCTGCCAGTACTGCATGTATATCTGTCCTATAGCCGGCATTTTGGCATGCATGTCTGCCTCAAAGTTCTGTCTGTCTGCCATGTATGCGGCAGGCAGTATCAGGCGGTTCTTCGCCATACTTATGCGAGCCGCCACACTGCCAGGCTTGTAAGTCTTGTCGTCCAGCTGCATGTCCTTCAGTATGCTCTTCACCAGACTCTTGCTGTCGGCAGCGTCGTATATGGTGAAGTCAGCCCCAAATCCCAGATGCGCACATTCCTGTCGCAGTATCCTGGAGAAGATACTGTGGAAAGTACCCATCCACAAGCGCGAGGCAGTCTCCTCCCCCACCATTCTGCCTATACGCTGGCGCATCTCCTTTGCAGCCTTGTTGGTAAAGGTCAGAGCCAATATGTTCCATGGCTGCATACCCGTCTGCAACAGGTAAGCTATCTTGCATGTCAGCACTCGCGTCTTGCCCGAGCCGGCACCCGCTATTACCAGCGAGGGAGCATCACAGCAAAGCACAGCCTCGCGCTGGCTTTCATTCAAATCTTCTGTTATCATATCATTCCTGTACAAGGCTTACACCTTATTTATATATATAGGACCTACCACACAAAAAAGGAAACCAGCATTGCCAGCAATATTGCCCAAGGCCATCGGCTTATTCCATATGTGAGCAATTCCAGTATATCACGCACTGAACGCAGTGTGCCTGAAATCAATCCAAAGACAAAGCACACCACTATACACTCTATGCACAGACTCTGAAACAACCCATGGCTCCAGGGCGAAGGAAACAGTTTTCCAGTAACGCCAAGAAGCGGGCTGCTGGGAATAATGGCAGAGACAAGCAGCAGAACATTGGCAATGACAGCCACCACAGCAGCCGCCACGAGTCCGTCGGTATCCTTCACCGAAAGTATCCTGCTTCTCTTCACACTGCCCAGCGCCATAATCAGCAGTATCACATACACGAGCAGTTCCGATGCAGCACGCTCAGTGCCATGCAGCCAAATGTATCTCAGTAATTCGTCCATACTACAAGGCAGACTCTATAAAAGCCATCTTCATCATATTCATTCCACGTCGGGGCGCAGATTCTCCAGGTCGATGATACGCAGCTGCAATGCTCTTGTCACCAGACGCGTAGCATTCACACCTGTGCGCTCGTTGCCGGGAAACAGGCGGTTTATCAGGTCCACCTGTCGCTTCTCCAGACTCTTGGCACCGAAAGGCATTCCCTTCAGATTGGCAATCATGTCCTTGGTGTAACCCAAAGCCAGATGGCGCAGGAAACGCTCGTCGTATTCATCTATGTCGTAGTCTATCAGAGCATCGTTCTGCTGCACTTCTGCCAGCACGCTCTTGCGGAAACGCACCAGGATCTTCTCCAGAATAGGTTCGTTGAACACCAGACGTCTGCCATGCATCACCATCATCACATCATCGCGCTGAAGCAGATTTCCCGTCTTCAGTATTATGCCATCGGCACCGGCAGAAAGAGCCTCTATCCACAGACGCTCGTTCAGTATCTCACCTGTGAATATCAGTATCTTCAGGTTGCTGTATCTGTCTCTTAACTGTCGGCAGATGTCCACTCCCACCGTGGTGCTGCCACCCAGTCCGAGATCCAGCAGTATCATGTCGGGCACACCTTGCCTCATCAGTTTCCACAGTTCCGACTCGTTCTGTGCCGTACCTATAATTGTTGCCTCAGGAATCTCGCTCTTGAAGATATGCTCTGTGCCTTTCAGTTCCAGCTGAACATCTTCGACGACAATAACCTTGAATTCTTCCATAGTGTTATGATTATTTCGTTGTTTTCCACATATAGTCTCAACCCCGGATAGCCACAGGCTGCATCATGCATACGCACTATCTCCCTTGCCACAAAGGCATCCAGGTTCCCTGCCTCTGGAGTGAACAGGTTATCCGCTATCTCCGCACCCAGTACGTGTATCCTTATTTCCAGAATCCTGCCCTCATCCTTCACTGTCACCGCTACTGGTGCACCGCCTATGGCAGCACTTATCCTGCGTTTCAGTTCCGTCAGCACGCTTTCGTCCAAAGCGAGTCTTGCCGACGTCTGCCTCTGCGCCTGTTCCAGCAATATGGTGTACACCTCGTTATAGTAGTTCATCAGCGACCTCAGGTCGTCAGTGTCAGTATCCCCGTTCAATGCCAACTGCTGCACACGTGCGGGATAGTACATGGTTTCGTGCTTTATGGTGGACAGGCAGTTGTCCAGTATGCGGTTCTGTATATGCACGCGGTCCAGTTCATACTGCACACGGTTCAGCATCTCCTCCTGCTGCTGCTGCATATCCATCTGTTGCTGCAATTCACCTCTGCGGCGGTTAGAGCGTCTCACCATCAGTGCCAGGAAGAATACAGAACACAGCATCAGCAATGGCGTGAAGAACTGAGACCATGTAATTTCACTCTTAAGCATGTACAATCGGCGGGCATAGACAGGCAGGTTCGGGTCGGCAGTGTACATTCTGTGTAGCAAAAGGTACTGCACGTTATGCTCCCTATACTCGTCCCACAGGCACAGTCCCTGCGATGCCTCCGCCATTCCGTTCTCAATCTGCATGCGCAGGTATATGCTGTCCTCCGGCACAAGCTTCAGTGCCAGTTGTCCATGCTTGCGTGCTTCTTCAAATCTTGCTGCAGCATTATACTCATTCATCAGTTCCTTCTGGGCTTTGGCAAGTCCATAGTCGGTCTGTGCATTCATTGAAGCAGTTGTGAGCAGGCACAGCAGCACACCCATCACCCTTGGCAATCTGAACCAGAAGCGGCTGCCCTTGCCCTCGGCACTCTCCACGCCGAAGTCGCAGCACCGGAATCTGCTGGACATTTTCTTCATCTGCCCTATGATGCCCTTGCAGTTCATCAGTCCAAACCCGAATCCCTTTCCTTCGTTTGAACTATCCGAAACGGCCTTCGATGCAGCAATCTTGAACACCTTGCTGTTGTTTATGGTATCCACATTCTCCGCACTGATACCGCAACCGGTATCCGAAACGGATATTTCCACCACACCATCATCAGCCTTCACCATAATGCTCACCTTTCCACCCTCCGGAGTGAACTTGCGTGCATTGTCGCACAGAGTGTTTATCATAAACAGTGTCAGCGCCCTATCTGCCTTCACATACACGTCAGGCACTGCAGGAATCTCCAGCACCAGTACCTTTCTTGTGTAAGTAGCACGGTTCTTGCTTATGGTATCCAGCAGGGGCTGCAGCGGGAACGTACTGATATTCATAGCCACCTTGCCCTGCTTCACCTGTATCCATTCTGTCAGAATGTCGTTCACACGAAGGATCTCTGCCGACAGTTCGGCAACGTATTCCATATCCTTTGTGTTAAGCATTCTGTTTATGTAAGGCAGCACATTCTCAGCCAGGCTCACCTTGGCACGGCGTTCTATGTTGGCAAGTTTCTCGCGTGCCAGTTCCATTTCTCTTGCACATGTCTCGTCCTTGGCAAGTTGCAGCGCCTCCTCCGCCTCACGTTCCTGTCTTTTGCTGCGTCGTTTCAATTTCCTTGCCAGGATGAAGAACATTATGCTCACCACCAGCATCAGGATGGCTATTACAGTGAGGTATATGTATAACCTGTAGTTATACGACTTAAGTTCCTCTGCTCGTGCCTCTTCATCCAGGTCCTGTCGTGTAGAGTTCACAAGTGTCAGGTACTTGGCCCTATTCTCCATGGCGCGTTTGGCGTCTCCTAAAGCGCTGTATGTCAGCGATAGGCGTTCATATATCGCTGCTTCCCAATATGGCAGTCGTCTGGGGCCTATCTTGTGTTGATCGTAAACCAGTGCCAAAGCTTCCTTCAAAGGCGACAGAGCCTCCTGATAACGTTTCAGTCTGAACAGAAGTTCAGCTTTCGTTCGCAACACATTGGCAGTCTGGAATCTGTCGTCATACCTTCTGAACAGTTCCAGCGCACTGTTGGCAAGTGCCAGTGGCAGTGAATCCTCAACAAAGGATTTGTCCTGCTTTGCATACTGTCCCACGATGAAGTCCATTCCCCCACCCCTGTTTTCTCTTATAAGTCTGCGCCGTTCGGGACTCTCGGTAATAGATGACAATGCCTGCAGGCTGTTCGCCTGGAAATACAGGTCACCTCTTCTGCGGCTTATAGTCAGCACATGTGTCAGATGGTCAAATTCCTTCAGCAACACAGTCACACTGTCTCCTGTCAGCACTCCACCAGCTCCCACCATGTACATATAGTTGCTCCACTGTGCCGTATCACGCGGAAGCATCATATAGGGTTCCACATTCTTAAGTTCCTTTCTGGAAGCAGAATCCTGATGGGTATAGAAATAATAGGTACTGGCAATGATATGCATTTCCGTCCTCGCATACAGGACCCTGTCGCTCAGATGGCTGGACAGCAGGTGCAGTTCTTCATCTATTCTGCCAAGGCGTAGTTCAGCGTTATGCCAGGCTCTGTAGAATGTGCGCAGTTCGCCGGTTCTCTGTGAAATCTTCATTCTCAGAACATCGGCACAGAGCAGTTCCACCTGGTTGTTGGTCAGCGAGTCTATCCTATCCAGCTGTTTCAGTGCCTCGGTATAGCGCATCTGCTGGTACTTTACGAATGCCCTATGGCTTATTGCCTCCGCCCGTCCGTCGGGATAGCTGCTGCTGGCTTCATATGCCATGTCTGCATAGTGCATGGAGGAGTCCACGTTCTGGTAACGCAGCATGTATGCCCTACGGTTCAGTGCATCGGGCATACTGCTATCCATTCGTGTACACGAGGCAAACACAAACTGTATAAGCAATATAAACAATATCCCCTTTCTCATGGCCCTCCAAAATACGTGCATCAGGGTTTGCTCAGATGCTTGTCCATATTTTTCCCCTCTTGAGAAGAGGTGATACTATGCATCATCACCTGGTTTTCTGAATGACGCACCTCTCTCATGTGCTTTTCCAGCAATCTGTCTATCTCTTCAAACTTAGAACCCATATTCAGGTTCAGGTATATCCTGTACAATGGATTTCCCCACCTGTCAATATCATCAGGCATAAGTTCCCTTACCCTCTCCATCGGTCCCAATGCTCTGCGATAGAAAACTATGCGTCTTTCCGTTTTCTTTTCTGTAAGAGCCAGGTTCAACAGAGATATGCCTTTATTGTAGAGAGCATCCGCATTTTCTGGTTCACGGTCCAGGCACTCGTTGCTCATATCTATGCACTTGCCGTAATCTCCTTGCGCCAATGCAAACATGCTCATGGCAAACCAATACATTGGGCGGTCCACATCCGTCCTTACCAGCGAATCCGTACGAGCCAGTCCTTGTTCTATCATGCCATGGCGCATATAGTAGTCCATCAGGTTTAGAAAAAAGTAGTTGTAGCCAGGATAAGCGTCAACGGACTCATCCAGCAGTTCCACCCAACGGGCACTGTCTCCAAGATGCAGTATACTTCTTGCCTTGTATTCTACCAGTGGAGGCTGCTCAGCCTTTGGGGTCAAGGCAATGGCATTGTCCACATGCTCCAGCACATGGTACGGGTTGTTCTCGTTCATGCCGCACACAGTGGCCCAGTATGCCACTCGTCCCACAATACTGTCCATATCTGTGGTGCATGTCTTCAGGAACATATCGAAAAACGGATATGCCTCAGTCCATTGCGACTTGCGCAGCAGGAACTTGCCACCTCCCAGAAGGTTCTTGCGGTGCAGGTCCCTCAGTTTTATGTTCTTGCTGTAGAATCTCCTTTTTTCGTCCACGGAATCGCTTTTCACCGTGTAGGTGTATATATTGAGGACTGTCTTGTATAGTTTGACAGTATCTAAATTCTGTTTCAGGTAGGCCTTCATGTTCAGCGCCTCATTCATGCTCTGCTGCAACAAGGCACACATATGGTATGCCTCGGCCTCGTTCTTGTCTGTCGTGGTGGGTTGTGCTATGCTGTCCAGCAGCACCCGTTCTATGTTTTCCTGTCCGGATGCTGTCCTGATGGCAGTACGTGCTTCTCTGAACCTCTTCTTCATGGTCTCCTTCTTCTGTGCATGAAGACCCGATACAGAGAAACTCATTAAAATTATTGTCAGTAGTAGTCGAACCATTATCAATCCTACGTTTTTCTTTAACTCAAATCAGTCATTAGCGCGTAACAGTCTAATGACCGGTTTGGGTTTAATATTTGGTGAAACTGCTTATCGCCGATAAGGAGATAAGGAAAAGTCCCTCCCGGGTTCCTGCACAGTGTTAATGCAGGAACCAGAGAGGGACTTTAATTTTTATTAGTTCAGATACGCTTCCATCTCAGCGGCCTTCTCGCTCTCGCCGATATTGCCGTAGATTACCTTCAGGGGACTTGCCCATCTGTCGGAAGCCTCAGGTTTCAGTTCGCGGAATTTCTCGAAGTATGGAGCAGCCTTCTTGAAACCCTCCTTCACCTCAGCCTCAGCAGCATTGATAGCAGCCTGCGACTTCATCTTCTTGCCACTGATTGAACGTGCCTTGTCCAGGGCAGCCTGGTAGTAGCAGTAAGCGCAGTTGTATACACCGTCAGCATATTCAGGATCAATTTCCACAGACTTCTGGAAGAAGATGATTGCATTAGCAAAGTCGCTCTTGCCATAGAATGCGAAACCACGGCAGTAGTTTGCCACCTTGCTGTCTGGATACTTCTCCACCAGTTCCTGGGTATATGCCTCTACAGCCTCGTCACCTACAGTATTGTAGTGTGCCATCAGCTGCTGCATACCTATCTCGCCCACTTCACCATAAGGATCTGTGGCAATCATGTCCTTCAGTGCAGCAATCCACTCCTCGGTCTTGCCCTGCTCTTTCAGCATCTGGGGCTTTGCACGGAGCACGAAGTTGTGACTGTCCTTGTTGTCGAACTGCAGAGCCAGGTCGTAGTACTTGTTCATCAGTTCAACGTTCTTGTCGTTGAAGGCAGTGAAGAAGATGTTGAATGCAAACTGCGCTGCAGGATACTCGGGATTCTTCACCAGTTCGTTCTCAGCCACCTCGGGATACATGATGGGGAAGTTGATGTATGCATCCAGAGCCTTCTGTGCTCCTTCCATATCCTTTGCCTCAATGCAGAACTGGCACAGGTATGCAAAGTAAGCATGCATCTTGGGGAACTTCATCTTCACGGCTTCCAGGATAGCAGTCTGCATCTGGTCCTCAGGCTTGCCATAGGTCAGCTGTCCGTGGCATGCCTCGGAGATGGCAAACACAGCAGCAGACAGAGCAGCACGGTCATAGGGTTCCTTCTTTGAAGCCTTTACGAGCTCGCTGTTCAGGATCATTGTTGACATATAGTCCATTGCCTTATATGCCTCAAACTTCTTGCTGTCCTTTATATAGTCTGTGGAGAGAGCCTGTGTCAGCAGTCCCAGACCCTCCAGAGAACGAGGCTGTATCTTGGCTTCGTTCTCGATAATCAGGCGATCGTTGGAGTTCTCGCCCTTCTGCTGTTCCATCTGAATAGTCTGCTGCATGGTCATGACATCATTGTAACATGCCATACCTTCGCTCAACTGCTTGTTGGCTTGCTTGGTTGCTTCCTTCAGGGCAGCCTTTGCAGCCTTTGCAGCAGCCTTCTCTTCGGGTGTCTGCGCCATCACACTACCTGTCAGCAGTGCAAGGGCAATAGTGAAAAGAATCTTTTTCATAATTCTGTTAGTTTAAGTGGTTTGTTAATATCATTCATTAGTATTGTCAAAGTCAAACTCGCCCTGAACCTCATTCTGGATCTTGCTTTCGCTTTCCTGAACAGGTGCTTCAGCCGGAGTCTCCACAGTTTCCTCGGCAGCGTTTTCATCCTCCTCATCGGAACGTGGAACCACGCATACATGAGCAATGCTGTCGCCTCTCTTCTTCAGTTCAATCACCTTGGTTCCCTGAGTGGCACGGTTCTTGGTCTCCTTGATATCGTCCACGTGCAGACGTATCACGGTACCCGACTTGTTGATAATCATCAGGTCGTCCTCTTCGGTAACAACCTGCAGGGTCACCAGCTTGCTGTCGTCGGGCAGGTTCATGGCCTTCACGCCCTTAGCATGACGGTTGGTCTTGCGGTAAGCCTCCACCGAAGTGTACTTGCCCCAGCCCTTGTCGCTCATCACCATGATGCTCTCGTTCTCGGGATCGTTGATTACTGCCATGCCTATTACCTCGTCCTCACCGTCGTTGTCCAGTACAATGCTCTGCACACCGGTGCTCACACGGCCCATAGTGCGCACGTCGCTCTCGTTGAAGCGCACGGCACGGCCGTTGCGGTTTGCCACGATAATCTCGTCGCTGCCGTTTGTCAGGTTCACTGCTATCACCCTGTCCTCCTCGCGTATGTTGATTGCGTTCACACCGTTTGTTCTGGGTCGGCTGTATTCTGTCAGACAGGTCTTCTTGATGATACCATCCTTGGTGGCGAACACCACATAGTGCGACTTGCAGAAGTCGGGATCCTGCAACTTGCGTATCAGCAGGCATGCCTGCACCTTGTCGCCAGGTTCTATCTGCAGCATGTTCTGTATGGCACGTCCCTTGTTCTGCTTTGTTCCCTCGGGAATGTCGTACACCCTCAGCCAGTAGCAGCGTCCACGGTCGGTGAAGAACATCATGGTGTTGTGCATTGTGCCGGTGTAGATATGCTCAATGAAGTCATTGTCGCGCGTTGCCGAACCCTTCGAACCAATACCGCCACGTCCCTGTGCACGGAACTCTGCCAGAGGAGTGCGCTTTATGTAGCCCATGTGGCTGATGGTAACCACCACCTCGTCGTCGGCATAGAAGTCCTCGGCATTGAACTCTTCGGCGCTGGGCATGATCTGTGTCTTGCGCTCGTCGGCATACTTCTCCTTCACCTCTATCAGTTCGTCCTTTATAACCTTGCGGCACAGTTCGTCGTCGGTCAGTATCTGGTTGTAGTATGCTATCTTTGCCTGCAGTTCGTCGAACTCGTTGTGAAGGTCCTCCTGACGCAGACCGGTCAGCTGGCTCAGGCGCATGTCCACGATAGCCTTCGACTGCAGTTCGTCCAGGTTGAAGCGTGCCTCCAGATTGCGCTGGGCGTCCTGAGGAGTCTTGCTGGCACGGATTATGCGCACCACCTCGTCAATGTTGTCGCTGGCAATGATCAGTCCCTCCAGGATGTGTGCACGTTCCTCGGCCTTGCGCAGTTCATACTTTGTACGGCGGATTACCACCTCATGACGGTGCTCCACGAAGTTGCTGATGCAGTCCTTCAGTGTCAGCAGGCGGGGACGACCCTTTACCAGAGCGATTGCGTTCACGCTGAAGCTGGTCTGCAGGGGTGTCATCTTGAACAGCTTGTTCAGCACCACACGAGCATTAGCATCGCGCTTCACGTCAATTACAATGCGCATACCCTCACGGTCGCTCTCATCGTTGGCATTACTTATACCCTCCAGTTTGCCATCCTTCATCAGTTCGGCAATGTACTCGATAAGCTGTGCCTTGTTCACACCGTAGGGAATCTCGGTAACCACAATCTTGTCGTGCTGGTCGCCAGCCTCGATATCAGCCTTGGCACGCATGATGACACGGCCTCGGCCGGTCTCATACGCATCCTTTATTCCCTGCAGGCCCATGATGTAGGCACCTGTGGGGAAGTCGGGACCCTTCACATGCTGCATCAGGCCCTCGGTATCCATCTCTGGATTGTCCACGTATGCCACACAGGCATCAATCACCTCGCCTAAGTTGTGGGTGGGGATGTTTGTTGCCATACCCACGGCAATACCTGTAGCACCGTTCACCAGCAGGTTGGGGATACGTGTAGGCATAACGGTAGGCTCCTGCAGGGTATCGTCGAAGTTGTTGGTCATGTTCACCGTCTCCTTCTCCAGATCCTCCATCATGGCCTCGCCCATCATGCTCAGACGCGCCTCGGTGTAACGCATTGCAGCTGCACCGTCGCCGTCCACAGAACCGAAGTTACCCTGGCCATCAATCAGCGTATAGCGCATGTTCCACTCCTGTGCCATGCGCACCAGGGCGCCATACACAGAACTGTCGCCATGGGGATGATACTTACCCAGCACCTCACCCACAATACGGGCACTCTTCTTGTAAGGTTTGTTGTGTGTGTTGCCCAGTCCCTCCATACCAAAAAGGATACGGCGGTGTACGGGTTTGAAACCGTCGCGCACATCGGGCAAGGCACGTGCCACAATGACACTCATCGAGTAGTCAATGTAGCTTTTCCTCATCTCGGACTCAATGTCCACTTTGATGATTCTTTCCTGATCTTCCATTTATAAATTTTTAGTAATGTTTCTTGCTTTTAGGGCACATACCCTATATTTTGCGCAAATTTAGCCATTTTTCGCGACTTATGCAAGAAAAAGGAGGATAAACGGTGAGCGGAAGAGCGGAAGAGTTTCCGGATGAGCGGAAGAGTTTTCCGTTTTCAGATTTCCGTTAGCTTGGCAGGCACAGTGAAACAAGTGCCCTTCCGTGGATTCCAGCGCCAGCGTGAACTAACGGCTCAAGGACAGGTAATTCTGCGAATTCTGCGGATTCTGTGTGAAATATAAAGAAGACGAAAACGAAGACGATAACGATAACCATCCACCCCCTCCGGAGCTTCGCTCGTCCCCCTGTCTCAGAGGGACAGTTGGCTGGCGCGATGTTTTCTGTTGCAACTGACTCTCCCTCTGAGACAGGGGGAGTACCCCGCAGGGGGGAGGGGGTGGATAAGACGATAACGATAACGAGGACGATAACTCCCCCTCCGCTTCGCTTGCCCCGGGGACAAAGTCGAGGACTATAAAATAAAAAAGGTATCCGCCGTGTGGCGGATACCAGAAAAACCTCCCTCGGTGATTAGGCATCAGAAGAGCCGTGCAAAGAGGGATATGCAGGGGCACGGAGTTCTGATGCCAAATCATTTATCATTGGTGCTGGTCGCGCAGCAGGTCGTTGACAGTCTTAACGGGATTGAAGGTGGACAGGGGAACCTCTACCATCAATGTGTTCCAGTTGCTCATGGCACCATTCCAAAGACCGGGCAACTCGAGGGCCTTGAGTTCGCGGCCAGACTTGCTCTTGAAGGAAATGAAACCTGTGGCAGGATCAACATACTTGGGCAGGTCGAACTTGTTGCCCTTGTAGTCGCGGATACCACAAACGAGGTCCACGGGATTGAAGTGGGTTCCCTCGGTGAACATGCGCATGTACTCGGGATTGTTGGTGTCTATCTGACTGCTTTCCAGAATCTGGAGAGAGACACTGCCGTCGGGGTTGTATGCCAGGAAGGGACCACCGCCGGGTTCGCCTACGTTCTTTACTACACCGCAGACACGGATGGGACGGTTGAGCTTCTCGCGCAAGTAGCAAACGAGTTCGGCATCCTCCATCTCCTTGATGTCGGCACGGTCGGTGCAGAGGGTGTGACGCACGAAGCGGATCATGTTCTCTATATCGTCGTGATTGTAGTCGCCGCTGTCGAGAAGACGCAGATATGCAAAGGTTTGGATCTGGGCATCGATGAGAATACCTGCCAAAACCTGCTTCCACAGGGTGGTGTCTTCCTTGAGGCGGTCGGGAACAACGTTGTCGATGTTCTTCACGAAGACAACATCGCTCTCAAGGTCGTTGAGGTTCTGGATGAGGGCGCCATGACCACCGGGACGGAAAAGCAAGGTTCCATCGTCGTTGCGGAAGGGCGTGTTGTCCATATTGGCAGCAACGGTGTCGGTGCTGGGCTTCTGCTCGCTGAAGCTGACATGGAAGTGTACACCATACTGCTTTTCGTAGTCGGCAACCTTCTCCTGTACAAGTTCCTCGAAGAGTTCGCGGTGCTCGGTGCTGACGGTGAAGTGTACGTCTGCCTCGCCCTGACTGCTAGCATAGAGAGCTGCCTCGACAAGGTGCTCCTCAAGGGGAGTGCGGGCACAGTCCTCATAGGAATGGAACTGGAGCAGACCCTTGGGCAACTGGCCGTAGTTGAGACCGTCGGCATCGAGCATGGCTGCGGCAACAGCCTTATAGTTGCCTTCCTCCATAAGTGCCTGTATACCCTTGCCTTCTATCACGTTGCAGGCATCATCCAGAGCCTGGTAGAATGCGAACTTCTCAATATCCTGGAAGAACTTCTTCTCAAAGTCGGTTGTGGGTACGTCGTAGTCGGCATCGACGAATTCGAACACAGCCTTGAACATACGGCTGGCTGCACCAGAGGCAGGGACGAACTTTGTGATGTGGTGACCTTCCTGCTTGTATCTGTTCCAAGTGTTTACGTATGCCTCCTGCTCTTCGGCAGTGGGGGCAATGATACCGTTGGATGTACTTGCTGCTGCTTGCAGACGGAGGAAGGGGAATCCCTTCTCAAAGCTCTTGAGCTGCTCCTGCAACTGTTCTTCACTAATGCCTTTCTTGGCAATCTGCTGACGTTCTTGTTCTGTTAACATAGTATTGAGTTTATGGTTTTATAGTATTCGCTGCGCTTTTGTTTAGGGGTTAGAGTTTAGGGGTTAGGGGTAGGGTTTAGAGTTTAGAGTTTAGAGTTTAGAGTTTAGAGTTTAGAGTTTAGAGTTTAGTGTATTCGTCTTCGTTATCGTATTCGTCTTCGTTATCGTTTTTTGCCTCACACAGACTGCTTTAGTTTGATGAGCGTAGGCGAATAATCCGCAGAATTCGCAAAATTACCTGTCCTTGAGTCGTTAGTTCACGCTTTCGCTGGAACCCGCAGAAGGGCACTCGTTTCACTGTGCCTGCCATGCGGGGTGTCGGCCTTTGTTTGTCTGTTCTCGGACGCTGCACGCAGCGTCCCTACTCGCTGATAGTTTAGTTTTAACCGTGGCTCTGACACATTAACCAGCGACCTTGTCGCTATTAACCGCACCGAAGGTGCATTAACCGTCCTCGTTTTCGTTATCGTCTTCGTTTTATTGCTCACCGTTTAATCGCAGATTTCAACGCAAATATACACATTATTTATAATATATAGAAGATTCTGCCTTTTTTTTTGTACTTTTGTACGCGAAATAAGGCAGCCTATGTTACATTTATGCGAAGTGTTTGGACTGGACCCAATGGACATTGCCAAACAGACATCGGAAATACTGAAAGAAGAGACCGGAGAAACAGAGGACATCTACCTGCTTCTGAAAAACGAAGACAGCAACTTCGTTGGCGCCGTGCAAAAGGTGGAGAGTCTGAAGGAGAAGTCGGCAAACGTGGAGGACGAGAACCTGCGCGCACTGATTATGTCGGAAATTGCCGACATGAAAGTGGTGATGATGTTCATTGCCTTCCACGTGACTCTGATGCGCAACATAAAGGACGTGGAGAACGGCGAACTGAAACAGAAGGAAAGTCGCGAGGCTGGCGTGCTGTGGGCGCAGATTGCACACCAGCTGGGTCTGTACAAACTGAAATCGGAACTGGAAGACCTTTCACTGAAGTACCTGGAGCACGATGCCTACTACCACATAAAGGAGAAACTGAACGAGACAAAGAAGTCAAGAGACCAGTATGTGGCTCGCTTCATAGGACCAATAGAGCAGAAACTGACAGAGGCAGGCCTGAGGTTCCACATGAAGGGGCGCACAAAGAGCATACACAGCATCTGGCAGAAGATGAAGAAACAGCATGTGGGTGTGGACGGGGTATACGACCTGTTTGCAATACGCATCATACTGGACTCTTCACGACAAAAGGAGAAACAGGACTGCTGGCAGGTGTTCTCCATAATAACGGACATGTACCAGTCCAACCCCAAACGTATGCGCGACTGGCTTTCAGTGCCAAAGGATAACGGCTACGAATCGCTGCACATAACGGTTTTGGGACCGGAGGAGAAGTGGGTGGAGGTGCAGATACGCACCGAACGCATGGACGACATTGCCGAGCACGGCCTGGCTGCACACTGGAGATACAAGGGTGTGAAGGAGGCCAAGGAGGACGGCATCTTCGTGTTCACACCAAAGGGCGACCTGTTCAAACTGCAGGCTGGCTCCACAGTGCTGGACTTTGCCTACCACATACACTCGGGACTGGGCAACCGATGCACCGGGGCACGAATTTCCGGCAAACAGGTTTCCATAAAGCAGGTTCTGCATAGCGGAGACCAGGTGGAGATAATGACGGGCAGCAACCAGACTCCTAAACAGGACTGGCTGAACATAGCCACATCCACCAGGGCTAAGGCAAAGATAAGACAGAGCCTGAAGGAGATGGAGTTCCGACAGGCGCTGATGGCTAAGGAGGTGCTGGAGCGCAAGATGAAGAATCGCAAACTGGACTTCGACGAACCGACTCTGATGCATACCATAACGGGGTTCGGATTCAAGATGGTGACCGACTTCTATGCTGCTCTTGCCGAAGAGAAACTGGATATAAATGACGTGCTGGAGGAGTATGCCAACAGGCTCTACCCCACCGAAAACAAGACAACGACAGAGCATCATACCAGCGCCAAGGATTTCGTTCTGGCAGAGCAGTCTGCTACCGAAACAGACAAGGGCAAGGAGGATGTGCTGATAATAGACCGCAGTCTGAAAGGCATTGATTTCCAGATGGCTAAGTGCTGCCAACCTGTATACGGCGACGAGGTATTCGGTTTCGTGACAAGCGGAGGCGGCATAAAGATACACCGTACGGACTGCCCCAATGCCAAGCAGTTGAGAGACCGCTTCGGATACCGCATAGTGAAGGCGGAGTGGGCAGGCAAGGGTGGACAGCAATACCCTATCACTCTGCGTGTTATCGGTAACGACGACATTGGTATAGTGAACAACATTACCAGCATAATAAGCAAGGAGGAAAGAATCCTGCTGAGAAGCATAAGCATAGACTCCAACGACGGCATATTCTTCGGCAACCTTACCGTGATGGTGGACGACACCAGCCGCCTGCAACAACTGATAAAGAAACTGAAAACCGTAAAGGGCGTAAAGGACGTGGCAAGGCAGTAAGAAGACGAGGAGGACGGTTAATGCACCTGCGGTGCGGTTAATAGCGACGAGGTCGCTGGTTAATGTGGCAGAGCCACGGTTAAAGGTGAACTACTAGCGAGTAGGGACGCTGCGGCAGCGTCCGAGAACACCCCCAATGTGCTATCACCCATTTCTCCCTCTGAGACAGGGGGAGTCCCGAAGGGGAGGGGGTGGATAGAACGGAAAACGGAAAACTGGACGAAGACGAACCGACGCAGGAAGCGAGAGCAGAAACAAAGTTTACTTTGATTGTGCCGAGCAACAAGGAGGAAAAGACCACAAAGTGGGATTAAGACGATAACCATCCACCCCCTCCGCTTAATGAACGGAGAACGGAAAAGTGAAAACGGAAAACTATCCACCCCCTCCGTCGCTTCGCTCCTCGTCGCCCCTGTCTCAGGGGGACAGTCAGTATGGTGTGTACCGTTCCCGGTTGTAACCAACTCTCCCCCTGAGACAGGTGGGCGAAGAGGGGCTTAAGAAGAATGACTGGATGTCATTCTGTGCCCGCTGAGGGTCGCAATCCCCATTGCGACGTGCGAACAACCCCCGCAGGGGGAGGGGGTGGATAAGACTCTTTGCGCACTCTTGTCGTAACGAAGTTTGCGACCCCTTCAGCGCAAGCGTGATACACGAAAGGGAATAAAAACTCTGCGCTCTTTGCGACCTCTGCGTGCAAAAATAATCGCTCTTATCTTTATTGCCTCACGCAAAGGCCGCAAAGGCCGCAGAATTCCAATGCAAACTACGCTGCCGCTGGAGTAGTCGCTGGCTACGCGCGACAGAGAACGCAGAGGCGAAAAGAAACGAAGATGATGACGATAACGAAGACGAAGACGATAAACATCCACCCCCTCCGCTTCGCTCGTCTCTTCGAGCCCCGACGTTAAACTGGGGAGTTTAACCCTCATAAGGCACAAAATGACATCAAGTCATTTTTCTAAAGGCCTTTTTCGCCCTGTCTCAGAGGGACAGTAGCTGGCGCGGTGAGAACGAGAACAGTCAATGTCTCATAGCCACGGTTAAAGCAGAACTACTAGCGAGTAGGGACGCTGCGTGCAGCGTCCGAGAACAGACAAACAAAGGCCGACACCCCACATGGCAGGCACAGTGAAACGAGAGCCCTTCCGCGGATTCCAGCGCCAGCGTGAACCAGCAACCAGATGAAAGGTAATTCTGCGTATTCTGTGCAGTCTGCGTGAGATAAAACGAAGACGATAACGAAAACGAAGACACTAAACATTAAACTCTAAACTCTAAACCCTAAACAAGAGCGCAGCGTACTCTAAACAAAAGCGCAGCGCCCCACTAAACTCTAAACAAAACAAACAAAATATAAGATGAATAAATTTATGAACATCGCAATGCTGATGGCAATAGGCACTTCGGCATTCGCACAGAAAGACACAATCCGAGTGGAGAGTGTGAAAGTGGCAGGTCCCTTCGTTCAGCAGACTGTGCTGACAACAACCGAGAAGGATGCCAATGAAAGACCCTACAACCAGGAAGAACTGCAGTGGAACATGCCCATGGACATGAACGCATGGAAAAAAACGGCAGAAGAGGGTGTGAACCAACTTGTTGCAACCGACAGCACTGGTTTTGTCATAAAGGACAAGGGCATATACCTGCTGGGCTTCACCGTGGACAACAACCAATACCAGAAAGTGAGCTTCATGATAGACGCCAAGAGCAAGAAGTCGCTCTTTGTGGACGGCAGACAGCAGGGCGGCGAAGTGGTTCTGAAAACCGGCAGACACGACTGCGTACTGAAACTGCAGCAGACCAGCGATACTCCCGACACCGTGGAGATAAAGGTGCTGGCTGGCAGAGACACCTTGTGGACAGCACACTTTGCCGGTGTGAAGGTGAATGCTGAGGAGAAGCGTACCTACACACTGAACGACCACATGACCGGACAGCGACTGTCCAGCGCAAGCATCTCGGCAGACGGCAGATTCGTGCATGAGAGCAGCTATGTGACTCGCGCTGACGGCAAGAACGAATGGACCATGTATATCGTGGACCTGCAGACTGGCAACCGCTACCAGTCCTACAACTTCGTGCAGTGGGCGGCAAAGGGCGGCAAATACATCTGCAGAACCATAGACCAGAACCACAAGAGCGTGTACGAGTACAGGGATGTGATTAGCGGCAAGACCGAACATCTGTATACCCACCCTTCACAGGAAGGCCTGTCCTTTGCTGCTGAGGATACAAAGATTATAGTAAGACAGAGCACCGAGGGTAAAAAGGAAATGCACAACCAGGTGCGCCAGATCCTGGAACCCAACGACAGACTGTCGGGCTGGAGAAACCGTTCGTACTTCTCAGTAATAGACGTGAAGACCGGTGTGCGCCGACAGATAACAACAGGCCTGCGCAGTTCAAGCGGAACTATGAGCCGTGACGGCAAGATGCTGTATATAAGCGTTTCCGACGACGTTGCAAGCGAGCGTCCCTACTACTTCACAACCGGCATGGTGATGAACCTGGAAACGGGCAAGGTGGACACCTTGTTCCAGAGACAGGGTTTCATAGGTGGCGCACAGTTTTCGCCCGACGGCAAGAAACTGCTCTTCACCGGCACGCCAGAGGCTTTCGGAGGCATAGGCAACGTGTGCCCAGAGGGTATGATCCCCAATAACTATGAGCACGAACTGTTCCTGATGGACCTGGATACCAAGGACATAGAACCTCTGACTAAGGATCTGGACCCCAGTGTGAACAACGTGCACTGGTCGCTGGCAGACAACCATCTATATGCTGTATGCGAGAACAAGGATCTGGTGAGCGTGTTCCGCCTGGACATGACAGAGAAAAAGGGCGTGAGAAACGGCAAGTGGGAGATGATGCAGCTGAACGAGCCCAACCTGAAGGGCAACATCAGTCTGGCCAAGGAAAAACCAGTGATGGTGTACACCGGACTGAGCGGAGAGACGACAGACCACAGCTGGGTGCTGGACCTGAAGAAGAACAAGCATACTTCGCTGACCGACCTGAACCCCACACGCCTGAACGGCATTGCCGTGGGCAAATGCCTGGACTGGACCTACAAGACAGAACGTGGCGACAGCATTACGGGCTGCTACTACCTGCCTCCCTACTTTGACGAGACAAAGCAGTATCCCATGCTGGTGTACTACTATGGCGGTGTGAGTCCTGTGGGACGAGTGCTGGAAAGTCCTTACAACTACCAGGCGTGGGCTGCAATGGGTTATGTGGTGTATGTGCTGCAGCCAAGCGGTTGCACCGGTTTCGGACAGGAGTTTGCCGCACGACACTCTAACGCATGGGGCGACTATACCGCTGACGATATTATCAACGGAACAAAGCAGTTTGTGAAGGAGCATAGTTTCGTGAACCCCAAGAAGATTGGTTGCATGGGCGCTTCCTACGGCGGCTTCATGACACAGTACCTGCAGACACGTACCGACATCTTTGCTGCCGCCATGTCGCATGCCGGCATCTCAAGCATAGCAAGCTACTGGGGCGAGGGCAACTGGGGCTATACCTACAGCGCTGCGGCTTCTCCCAACTCATACCCCTGGAACAATACCAAACTGTACACAGAGCATGCTCCCCTGTTCAATGCAGACAAGATCAACACTCCCATTCTGTTCATGCACGGTACCGTGGACGACAATGTGCCCATGGGCGAGTCCATACAGATGTTCAACGCCCTGAAGATACTGGGCAAGGAGACTGCATTTATCATGGTGGACGGCGAAAACCACTACATCGGCGACCACAACAAGCGCATTCGCTGGCATGACAGCATCATGGCCTGGTTCCAGAAATGGCTGCAGGACGACCCAACATGGTGGAACGATATGTACCCTGAAAAGAACTTATGATTTATCCCAACAATTACGAAAGCAAAATAGGGTTCCAGGAAATCAAGAGCCTGCTGTCGGGCTTCTGCCAGAGCGAACTGGGCAGAGAGCGCGTGGGCGAATTGCAGATGCTTACCGAGGTGAGCGCAATACGCCAGAAACTGCAGGAGAGCCAGGAACTGGAAACAATACTGGAAGAGGCCGTGGAACTGCCGGAGATGGCGTTCTACGATCTCCGCCCTTCCATACAGCGCATACGCCTGGAAGGGGCACACATAGAGGAGGATGACCTGGGAAGACTGAAAAAGTCGCTGGATACACTGCACTCGTGGCTCAGGATAATAAGGGTCACGGCAGAGGGCGGCGAAGAGCATTCATACCCAGCACTGAACCAGCTGTCGATGGGGGTGTTCACCTTTATTGCCGTGGCTGGTGCGATAGACAAGACTCTGGACAAGTACGGAAAGATAAAGGACGAGGCAAGCCCGGAACTGGCCAGAATACGCCACGAACTGAGGGCTTCGGAGGGTAGCGTGAACCGTACCCTGCACGGCATACTGAGAACCGTGAAGGACGAGGGACTGGTGGCACAGGACGTGACTCCTACCTTCCGCGAGGGACGCCTGGTAATACCCGTGAGCCCCACACTGAAGAAGCGCTTGCGTGGCATAGTGCACGACGAGAGCGCAACGGGCAAGACCGTGTTCATAGAACCGCAGGAGGTGGTGGAGGCCAACAACCGCATCCGAGAACTGGAGGCGGAGGAGAAGCGTGAGATAATACAGATCCTGAAGCATATCACAATGCTGATACGCCCCAACACAAAGGAACTGCTGAGAGCCTTCGCCTTCCTGGCCGACTTGGAATTCGTGAGGGCAAGGGTGAGCTTTGCAAAGCACATCGGCGGCATATATCCAAATGTTGCGCCCTACCCTATCATAGACTGGACCTTGGCAGAGCATCCGCTGCTGAAACTGTCGCTGGAGAAACAGGGGAAGAAGGTGGTGCCTCTGGAAATAAAACTGGACAGAAAACAGCATATACTGATTATATCCGGACCAAATGCGGGCGGCAAGAGCGTGTGCCTGAAGACGGTGGGTCTGATACAGTACATGCTGCAATGCGGTCTGCCGGTTCCCGTGGGTGAGTGCAGCAAGATGGGTATTTTCAACAAACTGGCAATAGACATTGGCGACGAACAGAGCATAGAAGACGACCTTTCGACATACTCCAGCCATCTGCTGAACATGAAGAACATGATGAAGATGGCGGACTCCTCCACCCTACTGCTCATTGACGAGTTCGGCGGCGGTACAGAGCCTACAATAGGCGGTGCCATGGCTGAAGCAATTCTGATGCGTTACACTCAGAAGGGGGCATTTGGCGTTATCACCACACACTACCAGAACCTGAAGCACTTTGCCGATGCGCATGAGGGGGTGGTGAACGGTGCCATGCTCTACGACAGACACCAGATGCAGGCTCTGTTCCAATTGCAGATAGGCAATCCGGGCAGTTCCTTTGCAATAGAGATTGCAAGGAAGATAGGCATACCTGAGGAGGTGATTGCCGATGCCACAAACCTGGTGGGCAAGGACTACGTAAATGCTGACAAATACCTGCTGGATATAGTGCGTGACAAACGCTACTGGGAGGGCAAGCGCCAGACCATACACTCACAGGAGAAGCAGATGGAACAAACCATACAGAAGTATGAGCGCGAGATAGAGGAACTGAAGCACAAACGCAAGGAGATAATCCAGGGTGCACGCCAACAGGCTGAGGAGATAATACAGAACTCGAATGCCGTGGTGGAGAATACCATCCGAGAGATCCGTGAGGCGCAGGCTGAGAAGGAGCGTACAAGGGAAATACGCAACGAGCTGAATGAGTTCCGCGAACAACTGGACCAGGCCACCCGTAGCGAGCACGACGAACTGATAGAGCGCAAGATGCGACAGATACAGGAGCGCAAGAAGCGACAGGAGGACCGCAGACGCGAAAAGGCAGAAAAGGCGGTACAGGATGCGCAACGTCCTGCCCTTGGCAATCTGCTCAGTGCTCTGGGTGCACAGCCCAAGAACGACAACGGTCTGGCAGTGGGCATGCCGGTGAAGATAGTAGGCACAACTGCCATAGGTACGGTGGAGAAGATTGACGGAAAGAGAATCACTGTGCAGTTTGGCATGGTAAGGAGCGTAATGGATGCCAAGAAACTGGTTCCTGCAAAACCGGAAAAGAAACCTGCAGAGCAGGCATTCCAGGTGGCTACATTCGTGAGCCGAGACACGCAGGACAAGATTCGTGAGACGCATCTCAACTTCCACCCCGAAATAGACATCCGTGGCATGCGTGGTGACGAGGCTCTGGATACCATAACTCACTATATGGACGATGCCATACTGGTGGGTGCTTCGCGCATACGCATACTGCATGGTACGGGTAACGGCATACTGCGTCAGCTAATACGCCAATACCTTCACACCGTGCCTCAGGTAAAGTCTGCCCGCGATGAGGACGTCCGTTTCGGAGGCGCCGGAATAACAGTGGTGGAGATTAGATAAACGGAAAACGGAAAAGTGAAAAAGGAAAACTGCTAACGCCACCACACACTTTCTCCCCCTGAGACAGGGCGAATAAGGCCTGTCTCAGGGGACAGTAGGCTAGCGCAGTAAGAGCGACGAGGCGAGGACTAAGAAGATGACGAAAACTCACCGTTCACCGCTCATCCGCTCCCTAAAACGGCAGTCCTACGGCAAAGTGGAGAGCGAAGTCACGCTTGAAATTGGGATAAATAATAGGATAATGACGTCTGGTATCCTGATAAGCAGGGTTGATGGCCTTCATACCAGCATCCAGTCGAAGAAGGAAATAGTTGAGATTTAGTCTGAGACCCAAACCATAGGAAACGGCAATCTGCTCCCAACAGGTGTCCCAACGGAACTGACCACCAGGCTGCTCCTTGTAATCACGAAGAGTCCAGATATTGCCAGCATCGACAAACAGGGCGCCATCGAACTTCCAGAACAGGCGCATGCGCATCTCCACGCTCATATCAAGTTTGACATCGCCGGTCTGATTGATGAAGTCAATGTTGCCGTCGTTACCTACGAAAGAACCAGGACCAAGACTTCTGACACTCCAGCCACGAACGCTGTTGGCGCCACCACCAAAGTAACGCTTCTCGTAGGGCAGGACATCACTGTTGCCATAAGGATAAGCTATGCCAAGTGCAAAGCGCATGGCAAGACTGGCACGATCGGAAAAGCGTATGCTCTTGCTGATATCAAAGTCGAACTTGGCATACTGGGCATAGGCAATGTTGAAAAGCGTGCGCTGGCCATCGCTGTTCTTCTTGGTACCGGCAAGATTGCAAATTCCATGCAGGGCATTGCCTGCTGTCTCAATGGCAATACGATAGGTGTAGGCATCCTTGCCGTAAATTCCCATGGGACTGGCGAGACCGGCACTGGAGTACTGGTACTGATATCCCATCCTGACAATAAGAAGATTCTTGTAGTTATATGCTATGATGGCATTGCGACTTTCTGGATTCTCAATATATGTCTTATAAAAGGTGTCGCTGATCCATGGCATGAACACGTAGTTGATGTCCAGAAGGTCGAAACGATGCTGCTTGTTGGGCTTCCTGCCATTCCAACGGTATTTCCACGATGCTGTCAGGACCCTTCTATGGAACTCGGGGCGATCCTGACTGGCAAACATGAGATCAAACTCTGTAATGGCCGCTGTCTTCCTGCGCAGACTATGCGAAAGAAAAGGGAACATGAAGTCGGGGAACTGCAGACCTCCCTGAATGCTGTATTCGAAATAGTTCTGGTCGGCATAGCCTTTCAATCCTCTGATGGCTTCAAAAGCAGTGCGGAATTTAAGCGAGAATATCTCGGAACCGTGGAAGACATTGCGGTTCTGATAAGTCAGATTGGCTGCAGCGCCAAGGTCGCCTGCGGTATTCGTTCCATCCAGTCCCAGCTGGATACTGTTAAGACGTGCTGGGGTGATGACTATATTTGCATCCAGAAGCGAACTGTCCTGAGGATTTGTCTGCAAGCGAATACTTGTGGCAGCAACTGCTCCAAGACTGTTTATGCGGCTATAGGTGTCGCTGATATCTGACTCCCTATATATCGCTCCTGGAATAAGACTGTTGGCCTTGTTCAATACAGACTGCCTAAGCCATACGGGAGAACCCGTGCTTCTATCATAGGTAAACGACACATCACCTATTCTATATACCTGATGAGGTTGACGGGAACTGGCATCTGCACTGTAGCCGGATGCAATTATGGTTTTCAGTCTTACAAGCTTGGACCCTAAAATGGTGTCGACCTCATATCGGATGAAGTCGCGATTGAAGGCGTAGTATCCGTTCTCCGACATGTGATTGGCAATACGGGAACGCTCGTTATTAAGCACGTTGGCATCCAAAGGCATACCTGGACGAAGCAACGTGGAATGAGATATCTTTGCAATTTCACCGGCAATGACGGAATCCTGAATCTCAATGTCCATGCTGTCAACATAGTATCGCTGGCCAGGATGTATATCATAGGATACCTTTACCTTATGCTTGCGATACTCCTCACGGGTATCAACCCTTGCATGAAGATAACCCAGATTGAACATGGCATTCTGGATGAGCAGGCGACTACGTTCGGACAGGATAGTGTCGTAGACAACAGGTGCCTCGCCCATCCTGCGGAGGAAGCGGTTGAAGGAACTGTTGCTTTCTGGATTGGATATAAGATAGATGCCCAATGGCAATTTGACGAAAGAGACCCAACGCGAATTGGGCTGCTGGCGGACATAACCGGACAGCATCGAAGTATTTACCTTTACCGTATCCGTAGTAATACTGACCTTGTCAAGAAGGAAATCCCCCTCGGCAAGGTACTTCTTGCTGCTACAAGAACACATGAATACCAGGAAACCGAACAGGATTCCCGATACCCATGTGCTGACATATCGTTTTTGCCTAATAATGATATCTGATTTTGAAAAGGTGGAACTTGAAACTATTCCTCAGCTTCTTCGATAGAAAGACCTGAGAACTCATCATCATCCTGGTCGTCACGACTCTTGACTCCCTCGGAGATGCTGCTATAGTACATCTCGTCCATCTGATCGTCATCAGGACTGTTGTCAATCTCGTCCTCAGAGTTCTGGTCTACATCTTCTGGCAAATCCTCTTCGTCGTCATCGCTGAAGTTCTTGAGAGGTGACTTGCGCAGATTTCCTTCCTCGTCGTACATATTCTCATTCATACGTACTCTCACAACAGGTTCTTTCTTCTTGGCAAAAATTGCTTCAACCCATGTGCCCTTGGTAATCTCGAGAACTTCAAAACCCTGTGCCACCTTCCTCTCCAAAGTACCGCCTGGGGCATGAATACGGCTTGCTGGCAATGTGGTGGTACTGATGTCAAAGCCGCTGAGAATAATGTCCTTCATACTCAAGGCTATGCTGTCCCAACCGCCACCAAAGTTGTTGGCAATGAGTTCCAACAAAGTGGATACAGTGATGTGATGTATGTTCTCGTAACTGAGGTCGGTTAGGCGTGTAATGTATTTCTTGCGAACTGCCACCCAACCTCGCTTTTCGTTGCAATGCTGGAATGTGGCCCATTCACCGTTCTCGTATTTCGCCTTCTCGCGAGGATCAGCAGGATTGTAGTGCACCACATCAAAACTTAGACGGATGATGTTGAGCAACTTGTCTTCGCTTGTTGCAAAACTTCCTTCTTCCTTCTCGGCATCCCAAGCCTTCTTAATGTCCTGCTCGGTAAGTTTCCATACGTTGGTTGAATTCAAATCAAGAATACTTTCTATTGCTGCTTCTTGTCTCATAATTATTATGGAATATTAAATTTTCTCTCTGTTATTTTATAGATGCAATAAGCATAGTCCAAATCGCCAAACTCTAAACGCTAAACACTAAACACTAAACGTTCAACGCTCAACGTCACTACGACATCTGACGGTAGTCCTTGGCAAGACCGCCTTCGCTGGTTTCCTTATAAAGACTGGGGAGATCGTGACCAGTCTGTTTCATCACCTCCACCACCTTGTCGAACGACACACGGTGCACACCATCTGTGAAACTGCTATAGATGTTGGCATCGAGGGCACGGGCAGCGGCATAGGCATTACGCTCGATGCAGGGTATCTGCACCAAACCGCAGACGGGATCGCAGGTCATGCCCAGATGATGCTCCAGGCCCATCTCGGCGGCATACTCGATCTGAGCCGGCGAACCGCCGAAGAGCTGGTTGGCAGCGGCCGATGCCATGGCGCATGCCACACCTACCTCGCCCTGACAGCCTACCTCGGCACCGGAAATGGATGCATTGGTCTTTACCACATTGCCGAAAAGAGCGGCTGTGGCAAGTGCCTTGAGAATACGCTGCTCGGAGAAAGCACGGCTCTTCCACAGATGATAAAGGACACCGGGTACAACGCCACAAGAACCGCAGGTGGGAGCTGTGACAATCTTGCCACCAGAGGCATTTTCCTCGCTGACTGCCAAGGCATAGGAGAATACCAGACCGCGGGTGCGAAGATTGTCCTTGTAACCCATTGCCTTTACGTGATAGGAATAAGCTTTGCGACGGAGATTAAGCGGACCGGGGAGCACGCCCTCGTCATCCAAACCACGCTCTACAGCCTGGACCATGGTGTGCCACACATCGCGAAGATAGTCCCAAATCTCGGGACCTTCGCATTCCTCGACATATTCCCAATAACCCTTGCCCGACCATTCGCAATACTGGAGTATCTCCGTCATGGTGTTCATGGCATATACATCGGGAAGCGCAACACTGTTATCGCCTTCCTCGGCCAAAGCTCCACCTCCAACACTAAAAACCGTCCATGCCTCGGCAAAGGCCTCATCACGCCTTACCTCAAACTTCATGCCGTTGGGATGGAAGTCGAGGAAATCCTTAGACCATATTATTTCTGTCTTATCGTCGCCAAGAACATCAAGTATGGCACGATCGGTCATGTGTCCCTTGCCTGTGGCAGAAAGGGAACCATAGAGGGTGACACGATATGCTGCAGCCTGGGGGAAACGTTCCTTGTAGAGTTCTGCTGCCTTGCGAGGACCCATGGTATGGCTACTGGATGGACCAATGCCTATACGGTATATTTCGCGTATGGTTTTCATTTGGCATATGTATATATTGTGTGGTACTTAAGTTCACCATCTTCCCTGCCGGAACTGGCAGAACCACCATTCATGGGATGGAATGTGGCACGGTCGGTGTATATGTTTCCAAGATACGGAGCCTCGTTTGAGGTTTCGTCGCTGAAATCCACCTCGGAATCCTGGTTGCCAAAGGTATTGAAATAGAACTGGCAGGCCGCCTCTACCTTAAAGTAATCATACTCTCCCTCAAATGAAGGAAGGGTAAATGTAGCATAGGGATCTTCCCATCCATCATAAGTGTCATTGGCAAGTGATATGACAGTCTTGTCTATCACTGCAGTCTGAGGTGCTCCTGAAGAGGGATAGACTGTGCAACGCAAACTGATGGTGCCCGTTATCTGACCTATGAGCCTTCCCTGGCTCTTTCTCAAGGCATACACCTTGATGGGGGCGCCAGGGTATAGTTCTCCACGTTCTACCTGAACTGTATCACCGGGATTGCCTGAGGGTGCAAGCTGCTTGACCACATAGTTGAATCCCTTCCAGCTGGGAGGTGCTACCAATGGATCTTCAAATGCACATGAAGATAGAAGGCATGTGCAAAGTGTCATGATCAAAAGGATTGTCTTGTTTTTCATTTATTGATATTTGTATAAGATTCTATTGGTTTGTATTTGTCAATAGATGAAGTTGTCAACAAAGGAATTGCTCTCTTCATTCATAAATGCCTGAAGTTCCAGATTGAGCCGCTGGACAGGCAAACCCATTACATTGTAGTAGGAACCGTTGATACTGGTTACCCCCACACAACCTATCCATTCCTGGATGCCGTATGCTCCTGCCTTGTCGAAAGGCGAGTAATTCTTGACATAATAATTTATCTGTTCCTTTGTAAGCTCAGCAAAGGTAACCTCGGTTACACATGAGAAGGAGTGCGAACGCTCCAGTGTGCGCAAAGTTACACCAGTAACTACCTGATGGGTCTTTCCAGAAAGCTTTGCAAGCATCTTGCATGCCTCCTTGGCGTCGGCAGGCTTGCCAAGAACCTCTTCATCAAGATACACAATTGTGTCTGCAGCAATAAGCAGTTCGTTTTCGCCCAAAGCGTATGCCGCTGCCTTCTGGCTGGATATGTGCTCAGGAATAGCCGTCATGGTGAGACCCTGGGGATATGATTCGTCTATTCCCTCCAGAGTACGTACCTCAAATTCAAGTTCCAACGCTCCAAGCAACTCCTTCCTGCGTGGGGAGTTGGAAGCAAGTACAATCTTCATGTTCTTGTTTTTGTTCATATTCTTTCTTTTTACCTATTTTACCTGTTAAATATATTGCCTGTCTCATCTGCGCATAGCGGTGGCGCCCCCCCCTCATCTACCTGTCTACCACCGGAAAGCCTCTGCATCGGACATCCACTTGCCCTGGGCTCTAAGCACTTGCTCTATAACGTCTCTTCCGCATCCCATTCCACCTGCATGATGACTGACATAAAGGCAGATGTGCTGGATTTCGGGAGCGGCATCCCGCGGACAACAGGGACAGCCGCATCGCTTAAGCACCTCATAATCGGGAATGTCGTCTCCCATGTACAGGACATTCTCGTCCTTAATGCCATACTTTTGCAGCAACCTTTCGTAGGTTTCTATCTTGTTGCTACAGCCAAGGTGTACATCCTGACTGCCAAGGGACTCGTACCTGCGCCTGACAGGCTCGTGCGTGCCACCTGTAATAATGGCGACTGGCATACCCAGCTTCAGGGCAAGATGTATGGCATATCCATCCTTTATATTGGCAGTACGCATAGGTTGGCCATCCTCGCCTACGGGAATGGTGGAGGCACTGAGCACACCGTCAATATCGAAGGCCAGGAGCTTTATCTTACTGAGGTCGTAGTTTATCATTGTCGGTGGCTGCTGAATTTTCTGTATGTGAAAAATGTATGGATTCGCTGAGAAGACGGTATATTTCGCGATGAACGGGATTGGCAAGCATAGAGATGTGCGACTGAATCACATTCTCGTCCCATCTAACGGCCGGGCCAGTCTGTGCTTCGTGCGGTGGCAATGCACGAACCTTGTCAAGCGTCTCTTCCATCAACGGGAATAGCGTACTGAATGGAATTCCCTGCTCTGCCAGAATATCGTGGGAGATGGCAAAGAGGTGATTTACGAAATTACAGCACAGAACTGCCGCAAGATGCAATATTTTCCTGCGTTCGCTATCCATAGGCAAGTACGTGTCGGATATGGTTGAAGCCAACTGACTCAGGACAGACATGTCTTCCTCTGTTCCGGCTTCAAGGAAAATGGGTATTTTGCGAAAGTCCACATTCCTGTCTAAAGAAAAAGTCTGCAAAGGATAGAATACACCACGACGCAACGACGGAATGGAGTCCATGGGCACACTGCCAGAGGTGTGCAGAACCAATGCCTTGCTCTGGACCAAGGTCTGTGCCACCTGCGATATGGCACTGTCCTTTACGGAAAGAATGACAACCTCTGCCTCGTCGGGAACAGGCAGGTCACGGTTGCGCCCCCCGCACATGGCAACTTCATGCCCTGCCGAAGACAGTGCACGGCCAAGATGTGAGGCCACCCTACCCTTTCCTATAATGGCTATATTCATTCCGAAACGAACCCTTTCCCTAAAATCCTATTTGACACGTGTCACTTTCTCCTGCTTAAGGAGCTGTATCTTTTCAAGATTCTGCCCCTTGCGTTCCATGCCCTTATGTCCTATGGCAATGATGCACAGCACGCGCTTGGCGGGAGAAACGGAAAGGAGTTCACGAACAACTTTCTCGCTATCCATGCCTTCTGCATTACTACGTTCCCTAACCTGCACCCAACAGGCGCCCAAACCAAGAGCCTCTGCCTGATACAGCACAGACATTGCTGCCGTAGAGGCATCCTCAATCCACACATCACTGATCTCCGGTTCTGCCATGACCACTATAGCACATGGGGCATCAGACAAAAACTGGCTGCCCATGGACTTACACTGAGAAAGAGCGGCAAGCGTAGCAGCATTCTCCACAACACAGAAGGAATAGCTGTGCATGCCCTTGCTTGTGGGGGCCATCAGGGCAGCATCAAGGAGTACCTGCAACTGCTCTTCAGTCACCCTTTCATCGGTGAATTTACGGTGCGAACGGCGATTTCTTGCCAATTCAGAAAACTGTTCCATTCTTTATTATTATATTTGCACGCAAAGATAAGAAAAAATTGACACATAGGGCAAGAAATAAGGGCCTTTTTGCGTTATTAGGGCATGAAACGAATACTGCTATACACTTTTATTCTCATATTTCCATTAATAGCCTACGCTGGGGACACCATCAAGGTGAACCTTAAAGGCAGAATCATTGACGAAAAGAACGAACCTGTGAGCTTCTGCCTCATCAAGGTTGAGGGACAGACGGCAGGAGCAACTGCCGACCTGGACGGCAAGTACTCGCTCTCGTTCAACTCTGCCGATTCGGTGGTAATTACATACAGAATGATGGGTTACCGAACTCGCAGGCGTGTTTTGCAAAAACCGCAGGGAGCGCTGACACTGAACATCGTAATGTACAACAACAGCACCGACATCGGGGAGGTGGAGATAAAGGAACTGCAAAGACAGATGGGGCAGACGCAGAACCTGAACACCAAGGAGATAAAGCGTATGCCCAGCACAACAGGAAATGCAGTAGAGGATCTGGTGTCAACGCAGGCTGGCGTGTCGCAGCACAACGAACTTTCCTCGCAATACAACGTGAGAGGCGGTTCGTTCGACGAAAACTGTGTTTATATCAACGGCGGCGAGGTGTACCGGCCACTGCTCATCCGAAGCGGCGAACAGGAAGGATTGTCTGTAATAAATCCTTTCATGGTTGAGAAGATACGCTTCAGTTCTGGTGGATTCGAAGCGAAATATGCCGACAAAATGTCGTCAGTACTTGATATTGACTACCGCAAACCCATTAAATGGGAAGGAGACTTAAGTGCATCGCTGCTTGGAGCATCGGGATATATGGGATGGGGAAACCAGAAGGTATCATTGTCACATAGCTTGCGATACAAGACAAACTCATACATGCTGGGGGCTCTGGAAACAGAGGCAGAGTACTCACCAAACTTTATTGACTACCAGGCATTCCTGTCATGGGCACCCGCAAAGGATTGGGCAATAGACGTAATCGGATACATCTCGCACAACAGCTACAAGTTCACGCCTGCATCCCGCGAAACGAGTTTCGGCACCATGGAGAACATAAACAACTTCAAGGTATACTTTGACGGATGGGAGCAGGACCTCTTCCAAACATTCTACGGCACAGCAAGAATCAAAAGGCAACTCGGCAAGAAGCACTCCATTTCACTGAACTACACGGCATTCAGCACCAAGGAAAGAGAAACCTACGACATACAGGGACAATACTGGCTGTCCAACACCAGTACGGCAACCGAACTCGCCGTGGGCACCTACATGGAACATGCAAGAAACAGACTGAACAGCAGCCAGCACAGCCTGAAACTTGCCTATGACTTCAAGCACAAAGAGCACCACATTGAGGCTGGCGTGGGCTACAGACACGAAAGGGTGGACGAACGTTCAAGGGAGTGGGAATACAGAGACAGTTCAGGCTACTCCATGCCACACAACCCCGAGGCCCTGGAGGTAATATACAACCTCAGAAGCAGCAACGAAATAGCATCAAACCACCTTGAGCTGTATGCACAGGAAACATGGCGCAGGGAAACGTCAAAGAGTATTTTCAGTCTGAACTACGGCATAAGATTCTCCTATTGGTCGTGGAATGGAGAATGCCTTATCTCGCCTCGTACAAGCCTTACATACATACCCAAAAATCACGACAATATGACATTCCGACTGGCTACCGGACTATACTACCAGCGCCCATTCTACAAGGAACTGAGAGATACAGTTACAAGCGGCGCTACAACTATTGTCCAACTGAACAAGAACATACAGTCGCAACGTTCTTTTCAGGTAATAGCAGGATACGAGTACCGTTTCAAACTTGGCAAACGCCCATTCCTCTTCTCTACAGAACTTTACTACAAAGCGCAGGACCGTCTGAATCCTTACACCGTGGATAATACAAAGATAGTTTATTATGGCCGAAACTGCGCCACAGGCAACGTAATGGGTGCCGACTTCAAGCTTTACGGCGAGTTCGTGCCTGGCACCGATTCATGGCTGACGTTCTCGCTGATGAGGGCACGCATGAACCTGAACGGCAAAAACATCCCTCAACCCACCGACCAGGCATGGTCCTTGAATATGTTCTTCTCTGACTACTTTCCTGGCACGACACGATGGAAGATGAACCTTAAGGCCTGCTTTGCCGGAGGACTGCCATTCGGTGCTCCTCACACTGGATTGGAAAAGAACGTGTACCGTTCCTCTGCATACAAGCGTGTGGATGTGGGCCTGAACTTTCGTGCACTGGACAACGAGGACCGGCATCTGAAAAATAATCCCATACGCAACATCTGGCTGGGACTCGACTGCCTGAACATCTTTGGTTTCGACAACGTCAGCGGTTACTACTGGGTCACCGACGTTAAAAACGACCAATACGCCGTGCCCAACTACCTAACCGGACGTATGGTGAACTTCCGCGTAAATGTAGACTTCTAACCCATCATTCCCCATAACGCACCAACTGTCATATTTAGCAAATACCAAAAAGCACTAATCGACAGGAGGGAAATTTCACTCCATTACCTCCAAATAGAAACTCACCGGTCGGAATCCGTCATTACAACTTATCATGGCGCTGTAGGGGTTCTTCATCCACCCGTCAAAAAAGTTAGCGTCTCCCCTTGACAGCGCCTCGACAAATTCACACATCGACTTCCATGCCTCGGGACAGAAACCCTCGGGTCTTCTGCCATCCACCGACCCCCACACCTGCCCTTCCTCCACATCACAGGCATGCTCAATGGGGTTTTCATACCTTTCCATCAAATCACGGTGTTCTATCTTGCGTATTGCAGTTATTCTTACTTTCTTCATATCAACTCCTTAAAACTATGTTTTCGGACTGACCCTGCCTACAAATGCGATAGTTGCGTTTGTATTTCAACAGTTTAGAACAAACAAAAAGAGAGTTCATTGCTGAACTCTCTTTTTGTCATTTCTGAGCCTCTTGTCGGATTCGAACCAACGACCCCGAGATTACAAATCACGTGCTCTGGCCAACTGAGCTAAAGAGGCGGGTGGGTAAGCGAACTATATCGCGCCGCTACAACCAAGTACCCTTGCTGCGGTCAAGCCCTGGGGGAGTTCCGAGGGAGCATGCCGTACAGGACTTACCCGTGTTTGCGAGTGCAAAGGTATAACTTTATTTTGAATACACAAAACTTTTGGGCACTTTTTTTCAAAAAAAGATTCGTTTTATCTTCATACATTATTTATTATTATAGGAATTTGTAACTTTGTCACTTGTGAATAAAAATGAAAACAAACACATGGAAAAGCAGAAAGATATTTCAGTTATAGTGCCCCTCTGGAACGAGGACGAAAGTCTGCGCCCTTTGCACGAGTGGATACAGAGGGTAATGAAGGAGCACAAGTTTGAATATGAAATTATTTTCGTGAACGATGGCAGTACGGATGCTTCATGGAAGGTGATAGAACAACTGCACGAAGAGAATCCCGACACGGTGCATGGCATATGCTTCCGCCGCAACTATGGCAAAAGCCCTGCCCTATTCTGCGGATTTGAAGCTGCCAAGGGCAATGTGGTGATAACGATGGATGCCGACCTGCAGGATTCACCCGACGAAATACCCGAACTATACCGTATGATTGTGGAGGACGGATACGATCTAGTGTCGGGTTTCAAGATGAACCGCAGAAAGGGCGACCCTCTATCCAAAACTATCCCCACTAAACTGTTCAACGCAACGGCACGTGCCGTGAGCAGCATACATAACCTGCATGATTTCAATTGCGGACTGAAGGCCTATCGACAGGAGGTTGTGAAAAACATAGAGGTATATGGCGAGATGCATCGCTACATCCCCTACCTGGCCAAGAATGCCGGTTTTGCCAATATAGGCGAGAAGCCTGTGCACCATCAGGCACGCCAGTTTGGCAAGTCCAAGTTTATGGGTTGGAACCGTTTTGTAAACGGTTATCTGGATTTGCTTAGCCTCTGGTTCTTGAACAGTTTCGGTCTGAAACCCATGCACATCTTCGGTTTTATTGGTTCGCTGATGTTCTTCCTGGGTTTTGTTGCTGTGCTGATTGTGGGTGGAACAAAGTTGTATTGCCTGAGCATGGACATTCCACATGCTCGCATCACGGACATGCCCTACTTCTACATAGCACTGACCACCATGATTCTGGGCACACAACTGTTCGTGGCAGGTTTCCTTGGCGAACTGATAAGCCGCAACTCCTGCGAGCGAAACAAGTACCAAATACGCTGCACTATATGATGAAGAAGGGTTTCCTGGCTCTACTGGCATCTGTACTAGTACTCTTCTCCTCATGCGACCTGCTGAACTGCACCCAGGCTGACGTGAGCATGCTCAGGATGGAGATATATGATGCCGCCGGCAACAAGGTGATGCTACCCGATACACTCACAATCAGTGCGTGCGGCACGGACAAGATTCTCGTAAACCGCGACGTGAACACCAGCGAGATACTCCTACCTCTAAGTTACCATGCCCTTAGAGACACTTTCATAATGAACTACTACGGAAAGTACTACTCGCTTCGTGACACCCTGTTTGTAGAAAAGACCAACGATGTGTATTTCGAGTCGCCCGATTGCCCTACCGTTATGATGCACACCATACTTGGCGCTTCCTGCACTAATGAGTTCCTGGCTTCGGTGGAGGTGGTCAGCGAGAAAGTGAACTTTGAAGAGGCTATTCATTTGAAACTATTCGTCCAGGGCGAACCATCAGCAAGCAGAATTACGCATGAAGAGTAATTGTATTATCATAACAATAATCCTGGCCTTCTTTGCATGCGTACAACTGTCGGCACAGGAGGTTCTGCCAGCTGCCGTATCCGCACCTGACACTACTGCCGTAGACTCGGTGAAGTCGACAGGACGTCCTGGCGCCAAGAAATGGGTAGGACCTGAGAAGGAGAAGATATACTTCATTGCTGGTTTCGGTGTTAGTGCCGATGTAGTGGGTTTTGTAATGAAGGCTGCCGGCAGCACTTTCTCGCAAATGGAGATAGCAGGCCGACTGAACATCCGCGAGAAGGTATTCCCCATCTTTGAACTGGGCCTTGCTGAAGGTAACCGTGTAGGTAATTCCAAGGACAACGTGTTCCACACCTCGGCGCCATATTTCCGTGTGGGTTTCGATGTGAATGCCAATAAGAAGCGCAAATCCAACCGCCTGATGGTGGGATTCCGTTTCGGATACAGTTCCTTCAACTACGACTTCACAGGTCCCTCAATCCAAGACCCCGTGTGGGGGGAGACCATCCCCGTGGACATGCAGGACATACCCGCCAGTGCCATGTGGGGCGAGGCTTGCCTGGGATTCGAAGCCAAGTTGTGGAGTTTCATCCGCATGGGATGGAATGTCCGCTACAAGTTCCGCTTCTCGCAGAAACACTACGAGTTCGGAGAACCATGGTACATACCCGGTTATGGCCCTAACGGTGCCAACTGCTGGGGCGGTACGGTGAACCTGATTTTCGACTTCGGCCGCACCATGAAGAAAGGAAGGTAAAGGCGATTCAAACTGAAACATGAACCGGAGGGCTAAAGTCAAAACAGCGAAAACAAATCCGACGAACCAAAGACTGACAACAAGTTAACCTAAAACGGAAAACAGAAATCGGAATACTCGTAATACCCTGACCAAAACACAACACACGAGACACAAATACACCTGCAAGATGAAACTAAAGAAAAGACAAATAGCATTCCTTATATTCCTCATCGTGGGTACAATATATGTGGCCATGACCAACGGCAACAAAGTTCCAGGTGCAAAAACATGGAAATTCTCCGAGCGCATCTTCGGCACGGTAATGAACGTAACATACACCGGCACCGAGGACCTGCACGATACCATCATGACATGCCTCAAAGGTGTAGATAGTTCCCTGTCCATGTTCAACCCCAAGAGCACCATTTCTCGCATAAACCGTGGAGAGACAGATACTCTGGATACATATCTGGCCGAGATTTTGCCTATGGCACATAGCGTGTCCGAGGCAACAGACGGAGCCTTCGACATAACCATAGCACCATTGGTCAACGCTTGGGGCTTCGGATTCAAAAGCGGTCAACTGCCCACCGATGCACAAGTGGACAGCCTTAGAGCCCTGGTGGGATACAAGGGTGTAGTCTTTGCCAACGGACTTATTCACAAAGAGAATCCTGGCACCATCATTGACCTCAGTGCCATAGCCAAGGGGTTCGGCACCGACCAGGTTGCAAAACTGCTCACGGAGCATGGCGTGAAAAACTTCATGGTTGAGATAGGCGGAGAGATTGTTACCCGTGGCAACAACCCCAAGGGCAAGGCATGGCACATAGGCATAAACCGCCCCGTGGAGGACAGCACCAGCACCAACAACGAGATTCAGGAGGTGATAGAGGTACATGACCGTGCCATGGCAACAAGCGGAAACTATCGCAACTTCTATATCACCGAGGATGGCAGGAAGGTGTCGCACACCATCAACCCCTCCACCGGCCGTCCCGTTCAGCACAGCCTCCTGTCCAGCACTGTCCTGGCACCCACATGCGCCATGGCCGATGCCTTTGCCACCAGTTTCATGGTAATGGGCATGGAAAAGGCATTGGAGGTGGTAGAGGCACATCCCGAACTGCAGGTCTATTTCATCTACACCGACAGTACTGGCAACTTCCAGACTTGGCAGAACATCAAGACAGAAGAACAACCCTAAAGCACACCTATCCACACAAATATCACGAATATGACAACCTCCGACCTCTACTTGCAAGTCACTGCCCTACCCCTCCTGCAAGGAATCAGCGCAGAAGACATTCTCCAAATGCAGGAACGCGGAGCCTTGCGCATCGTCAGTATTGAACCTGAAGAAGGAGACATCATACAACATGGACAGCATTGCCGCACCCTGACCATGCTGATGGAGGGCACTTTGTCATGCACCACAAACGGTGAAGACTGGACGCTGGTGGAGGAAATTCATGCTCCGGCCATCATCGAGGAGGAAGCCTTGTGGAGCCTGTCGCAAACATACAACCACACCTACTGCCCCACGAGCGAAGGGTACCTGCTGGTAATAGACCGCCGCCACATGATGCAGACTATGCTTCACAACGATATCTTCCGCATAAACCTGCTCACCCGCATGTCCACACGTCTGGAACGCAACTACCATAACAACCAGCTGCCCCCACCTGACAGCATCGCACAAAAGATAGAACGCTTTGTTAAAGATATCTCCTGTACCACAACATGGCCAAAGCGTATGCGCATAAAGATGACTACGCTGGCTGCTATCATGGGCGAAACACGACTGCAGGTTTCCAAGGCACTGAGGCAGATGGAAGCCAAGGGGCAAGTATCACTATCACGCGAACAGATTACGTTTTTGGAGGCGTGAGTGCAGATGACAGAGTACAGATAACAGAGTACAGATAACAGAGTACAGATAACAGAGTACAGATAACAGATACTATAAAAGATAATTAATGGAAAATCCTTTTTTCAACAAACGATACGATACACCACACGAGGTGCCTCCCTTTGACAAGATACAGTTCGAACACTACGAACCAGCCATGATGGAGGGTATGCGCCTGGAGTCGGAGGCCATAGAGGCCCTGTGCAACAATCCCGAGGAACCAACCTTTGAGAACACCATCATGCCCAAGACGGGCGAGATGCTGGAGAACGTTACCAGCGTGTTCTTCAATCTGCTCTCGGCTTGCAACAGTCCCGAGATGGAGGAACTCTCGCAGAAGATGGCTCCACTGCTCAGCGAGCACTCCAACCGCATCACCATGAACGAGCGTCTCTTCCAGCGCATAAAGCACGTATGGGAGAAGCGCCACGAACTGGACACCGAGCAGCAAATACTGATGGAGAAAATCTACGACGGTTTCCTGCGCACAGGTGCCAACCTTCCAAAGGAGAAGAAGGAGGAACTCTCGGAATTGCGCACGAAGTTGTCCCAACTATCCCTGCAATTCTCGCAGAACGAACTTCACGACACAAATGCATGGACCATGCACCTGACCAGCGAGGACGAACTCGCAGGTTTGCCTGAAAGTGCTGTTGCCGCAGCCCGTCAGGAGGCTGAAGCGCGCAACTTGGATGGCTGGGTAATCACCTTGCAGGCCCCTTCCTATGGCCCGTTCATGCAATACAGCCAGCGCCGCGACCTCAGAGAAAAGGTGTACCGTGCCATGAACTCCATCTGTACGCACGAGAACGAGAACAATAACTTCGACAACGTGCGCCAGCTTGTGAACCTGCGCCAGCAACTGGCACAGATAATGGGGCACAAGACCTATGCCGACTTCGTTCTGGAGCGCCGCATGGCAAAAGACGTGACACACGTCACCGACCTTATGGACAAACTCCTTGAAGCATACCGCCCAGTGGCAGAAAAGGAAGTGGCAGAGATAGAGCAACTGGCCAAGGAGAAGGAGGGCGAGGACTTCGTGCTTCAGCCCTGGGACTTCTCGCACTACGGCTATCTGCTGAAGATGCAACGCTACAACATAGATAGCGAGATGCTTCGTCCATATCTACAATTGGAGAAGGTACAGGAAGGTGTCTTTGGCTTGGCAACACGCCTCTACGGCATTTCCTTCGAACGTGCCACGGACATTCCCGTGTACCACCCCGATGTGGTGGCATACCGTGTTAAGGATGCCGACGGTTCGTTCCTGGCAGTGCTTCTGGCCGACTTCCATCCCCGTGCCAACAAGCAGTCCGGTGCCTGGATGACCACATACCGCGAACAGTGGGTTGAGGAGAAGACCGGCGAGAACGTGCGCCCCATCGTGTCCATAGTGATGAACTTCACCAAGCCTACTAAGGAACGTCCAGCACTGCTCACCCTGGGCGAAGTGGAGACCTTCCTGCACGAGTTCGGACATGCCCTGCATGCCATCTTCTCACAGGTAAGATACGAGACCCTGTCGTGCACTAACGTGTACTGGGACTTCGTGGAACTCCCCTCCCAATTCATGGAGAACTATGCCACAGAAGCCGAGTTCCTGAACACTTTCGCACGCCACTATCAGACAGGCGAACCCATGCCCGAGGAACTTATCCAGCGCATCCGCGAGAGCCGCAACTTTCAGTGCGGATATGCATGCTGCCGCCAGGTAAGTTTCTGCCTGCTGGACATGGCATACTACACCCTCAGCACTCCCCTCACCCAGGACATACGCACTTTCGAGAGCGAGGCGTGGGAAAAGGCCATGGTGCTGAAGTCCCTGGACGACAGTTGCATGAGCGTGCGCTTCGGTCATATCATGTCGGGAGGCTATTCTGCCGGATACTACAGCTACAAGTGGGCAGAGGTACTGGATGCCGATGCCTTCAGCGTGTTCCAGCAGGAGGGCATCTTCAACACCGGCACCGCGGCGCGTTTCCGCAAGGAAATCCTCTCACGTGGCTACTCGGAACACCCCATGACTCTCTACAAGAACTTCCGTGGCGAAGAGCCCGGCATCGATGCCCTGCTCCGACGAAACGGAATAGTCAAGTAAAAACTTACTCGGAATTTTCGGAATACTCGGAGTTCTCAGACTACTCAGAAAACACTCATAACCCCAAATATGACACACACAAAGAACACAATCCTGGACCGGCGCTATCTGCGCATGGCCACTATATGGAGCGAGAACAGCTATTGCCAGCGCCGCCAGGTGGGGGCACTAATCGTTAAGGACAAAATGATTATCTCCGATGGCTACAACGGTACGCCAAGCGGGTTCCCCAACGTATGCGAGGACGACAACAACGTCACCCACCCCTACGTGCTTCACGCCGAGGCCAATGCCATAACCAAGATAGCACGCTCGGGCAACAATTCAGACGGAGCCACACTGTACGTTACCGACTCGCCCTGCATAGAGTGCGCCAAGCTCATCATCCAGGCTGGTATCAAGCGTGTTGTATATGGCAGGGAATATCGTCTGACCGACGGTGCCGACCTCCTTCGCCGTGCCGGCATCACCGTGGAATTTCTTCCCGAGGAATAGCCCCAGCACGCACAACTAAAGCTGCACATCGCACACTAGTACATAAAAACAAGAAACTTACTGCAATTTTCTATGAATAATAACTCACGCACGCCATTGCTGCTGGCCATTTGCATGGTCTTAGGCATTGCCCTGGGCACCTTCACCGCCACACGCTTTGGCAAAAGCAACCTCAACATAAACACAGGCAGCAGCAAGATAAACTACCTGCTTCAGCTGGTTAACTACAACTACGTGGACACCGTTGATGTGGATTCGCTGGTGGAACTGGCCATGCCCAAGATTATTTCAGAACTGGACCCACACTCTGTCTACATCCCTGTGAAAGACGTGGAGGCATCCAACGAGGACCTGAAGGGTTCCTTCTCTGGCATAGGCATCAGTTTCCGCATGGAGCACGACTCTGTCACCGTGATGAGTGTAATACATGGAGGTCCTGCCGAGAAGGTAGGACTGCTGGCTGGCGACCGCATAATCAGCTCCAACGGGGTGAACCTGTGCAAGATGCAGTCCAACGAGGTTATGAAGCACCTCAAGGGCGAAAAGGGTTCGGAAGCAAGACTGGAGGTCATCCGCCGCAAGGACAAGGAACCGCTCACCTTCACCGTCATACGTGGGGACATACCCGTGGAGAGCGTAGATGCCAGTTTCCTCATTGACGACGAAATCGGCTACGTACGCATTAAGAACTTTGGCGAGAACACCTTCCCCGAGATGCTCACCTCCCTGGCTCACCTGCATTTCAACGGCATGAAATCGCTCATCATAGACCTTCGCGGCAACCGTGGCGGATACATGCACCCTTCCATTCAGATGGCCAACGAGTTTTTGGAGAAGAACCAGCTCATCGTCTACACCGAGGGCAGCAAGGTGAAGCGCGAGGACTACAGGGCAAACGGACTTGGTTCCTTCAAGCATCTGCCCCTGGTGGTACTGGTGGACGAGATGAGCGCTTCCTCCAGCGAAATCTTTGCCGGAGCCATACAGGACAACGACCGCGGCACCATCATCGGCCGCCGCTCCTTCGGCAAGGGCCTGGTACAGCAGCCCATGGAGTTCAGCGATGGCAGTGTAGTACGCCTGACCATAGCCCGATACCATACCCCCTCTGGCCGTTGCATACAGAAGGCTTACGAGAAGGGACATGGCGAAGACTATGAAAACGAACTGCTCATGCGCTACGAGCGAGGCGAATTCTATGTCGAGGACTCCATACGCCAGGACGGCCCACAATACCTCACCTCCATCGGACGCACCGTATATGGCGGCGGTGGCATACGCCCCGATATCTTCATCCCCGACGACAGCACTGGCGTGACATCATACTACAAGGCAGCAGCCTTCAGCGGTCTCATAGCCCAGTTCTGCTTCGAGGTGGTTGATCAGCATCGCGAAACCCTGAACGAACTGGAGACTCTGGAGGAAAAGGTAAAGTGGATGGACAAGCAGAACATGCTGGAAAGCTTTGCCCGCTACGGACAGAAGCACGGTTTGGCACGCCGCAACCTCATGCTCCAGCGCAGCCAGAAGCTCTTCCGCCGCTCCATCTATTCGGGCATCATCTACAACAGCAGCGACATGAACGACTACCTGCGCTTCCTCAACCAGGACGACCCGGCAGTTTTGCGCTCTCTGGAGATTATCCGCGAGGGAAAGACATTTCCAGCCAAACCCTTAGAAACCGAAACAGAAAAAACGGACAGCACATGCGTACAGTAATACAACGAGTCACCTCTGCCAGCGTCAGCATCGGTGGCGAGGTTGTGGGAGAAATTGGCAAGGGAATCATGCTCCTTCTGGGCATAACACCCGAGGACACCCAGCAGGATGCCGATTGGCTTGTGGGAAAGATTAGCAAGTTGCGCATCTTCGACGATGCCAACGGAGTGATGAATCTCAGTCTGCTGGACACAGGTGGCGAGGCCTTGGTGGTAAGTCAGTTCACTCTCATGGCCTCATACAAGAAAGGCAACCGCCCATCCTACATACATGCCGCTCCTCCTGCCGTTGCCATCCCCTTGTATGAATACTTTGTAGCACAGCTCCAGCAGACTCTCGGCCGCCCGGTTCCCACAGGCCAATTTGGAGCCGACATGCAGGTGAGCCTAACCAACGATGGTCCCGTAACCATAGTAATGGACTCAAAGAACCCCGAATGAAGAAACGTATTATCATAATGGGAGCCACTTCGGGCATAGGCCTGGAAGTGGCTCGTCTGTTTCACCTCAAAGGTCATGCCGTTGCCATTGCTGGCCGACGCCTGGAAAACCTGAAACACATTTCCACAGAGTTGGGAGATTGTCCCTATGCCCAGATAGACGTCACCGACACTCAGGCAACGCTATACCAGCAGGAACTCATTGAAAGCCTCGGTGGCATGGACATATATCTGCACGTCAGCGGCATAGGCAAGCAGAACCGCCACCTCGACACCGCCATAGAACTCTCCACCGTGGAAACAAACGTCATGGGCTTTACACGACTTATAAACCATGCCTGGCACTATTTTGCCCAGAAGGGACATGGCCACATAGCAGCCGTAACCTCCATTGCCGGCACCAAGGGCATGGGAGCAGCCCCCTCCTACTCCGCCACCAAGCGCTATTGCAACACATACCTCGAAGCCCTGTCGCAATTGGCACACATGAAGGGATTGGACATCACATTCACTGACATTCGCCCCGGTTTCGTCGACACCGACCTTCTCACCAAGGATTTCCATTACCCCATGATGATGAAGCCCCAACCTGTAGCACGCTCCATAGTCAAGGGAATCCTTTCAGGCAAACGCATCGTCACCATCGACTGGCGCTTCCGCATCCTCGTCTTCCTATGGCGCCTGATACCATCAAGCCTGTGGGTAAGAATGAAGATTGGATAGCAAGGTTACACCGTATATAAGAATATTATTGGTGTCCGCTAAAACTTTTTTACGTCCCTAAAATTAAGGTCGGTTTCCTCGCTTGGAATCCGACCTTTTTTCGTTACCTTTGTTTTTACCACAAAACCTAAATAACGATGAACAAAGGTAGACATTTTATCGGACATCAGATGTATGGCAAGCTACTTTCTTTGCTTGATAAGGCCAAAATTATTAAAATCAGTCGTGAAGCCGGTGGTGAAAGGTGTATAATCTTATCTTAATAGCGACCCAGTCCTCATAGTAGGAGTACTGGAGTCCTCATAGTAAGAAGACCGCAATACTCATAGTAGGAGGAATGCAACATTAGCAATACTACTGATGATTGCTTGAATAATACCCATATTTGTCCTCGGTATTGTCACAGGTCGGTCCTCGGTATTCTCTCGGCGAACAAATACTATATTCAAACCTGTGTCCTCGGTAAGAACGTTGGAACGATGACGAAGACGCCTTCGCTTCGCTCTTCGCCAGACGAAGAGGAGCTTTAGAAGAAGTTGTAAATCAGCTTCTGTACCCTCAGAGGGGCACGCTTCCTCAGTGCGACGCTTAGTTGAGTGGAGCGAATCGGATAGCGCGGTGGTTCTGCTTAAGACATTCTAACAATGGCGCACCTTCCGGTAAGTGATAGTGCGCCATTGTTTATACCTTATTTATATATATAAGTGCCTTAGAGGTCCTGACGGAACTGAATCATCTTGAGGGCTGTGACAGCACATTCGTCGCCCTTGTTGCCCAAGGCTCCACCGCAACGGTCGAGCGCCTGCTGCATGGTGTTGCAGGTGAGGAGACCGTAGATGACGGGAACCTCTGCCTGGCGGTTCAGTTCTGCAAGTCCCTGGGTGGTACCCTGACAGATGTAGTCGAAATGTGGGGTGTCGCCACGAATGACACAACCTATGGCAATGACGGCATCCACTAAGGTATCCTCAATCATGGCAGCAGATCCATAGACCAGTTCAAAACTGCCTGGAACGGTCTTAACGATGATGTCGTCTGCATTGACACCGTGCTTAAGCAGGGTGTTGTAGGCACCCTCGAGAAGGGCACCGATAACTTCCTCGTTCCACTCGCTGACAACGATACCTATCTTCCATCCGTCGCCATTGGGAACGGTGGCGGGGTCGTAGCTGCTTAGGTTGTGCAAGGCACTTGCCATATACTGTTGCTTTATTTGATTACTTTACACGCTCGATGTACTTGTCGATATCCTGACGCTGGATGCTCTGGGGATATTCGTTCTTGATGGTCTCGTAGCACTTCAGTGCCTCGGCCTTGTTGCCCAGTGCCTCGTAAATCTGACCTGCCTGCAGGTAGAACAGGGGAGAAAGGGTGTTGCCGTCGGCACGCTTGGCAGCCTTAAGAAGAGTGCTTGCAGCCTTCTCGTTCTGGCCGAGCTGGGCATAGCAGTTGCCGAGGGCGGCAATAGCAGCGTTGCTGACCATCTGGTCGTCGCATGCATCATAGTCCTCGAGATACTTCACTGCATCCTCGAACTTTTCTGCCTGAACATAGCACAGACCTGCATAGAGGCGTGCAATGTTGCCGCTGGGTGTAGAACCGAACTCGTCGATAATCTGCAGGAAACCTGCATTGGTGCCATCACCGTTGAGGGCCTGCTCGTAATTGCCAGCCATGAACAACTGCTGTGCAACTGCAATGTTGTCGGCAGCCTTTTCCTTCTGGGGCTGGATGTAGTACTGGTTGGTAAGCAGGCAGATGATTACGATGGCAACAACACCGCCGATGGCGGCTACCAGGGTCTTGAGGTTTCTCTCTACGAAACTTGTACCTGCTGCAATTGTCTGGTCAATCTCGTTGACTGGAACTGTTTTTTCCTTCTTGCTCATAATGTTTATATGTTCTTGTTTTTATTAATTCCGTTTAGTCAATTCAAGGTGCAAAGATAATGTTTTTCCATAACATACCGAAATTTGCATGCCGATATTTTGGCAATACGACTGTTTTTCCATAATTTTGCAAGTGTTATGAGACTGAAACATCTGTCTATACTCAATTACAAGAACATTGCCGAGGCGGAACTGGACTTCTCTCCCGGCCTGAACTGCATAATAGGATGCAACGGCGAGGGAAAGACAAACCTGCTGGACAGCATCCGGTTCCTGTCGCTGTGCAAAAGTCTGGGAGTTACGCAGGACTCGCTGTGCATAAGGCACGATGAGGAATTTTTCATGCTCAAGGGACTTTACGAGCGCGAGGACTGCACCCTGGAGGAGATACACTGCTCGCTGAAACGCGGACAGAAGAAAATCATGCGCCGGCAAGGCAAACCATACAAACGCCTGGCAGAACACATAGGCCTGATACCTGTGGTGCTGGTGTCGCCATCGGATGGCATGCTGATAGCAGGCGGCAGCGAAGAGAGAAGGCACTTCATGGACGTGGTAATATCACAGATGAACCTGCCCTACCTCGATGCGCTGACCAGATACAGCAAGGCACTGCAGCAACGCAATGCACTGCTGAAGATGGATCCTCCGTGCGACACAGAAATGCTTGCCCTGTGGGAAGAGCAGATGGCCAAGGAGGGCGAATTCATATACCGTTGCAGACAGGAATACATAGACCGCTTTACGCCGATATTTCAGCGATACTACGATCTCATAGCACAGGAGCACGAGAAGGTAACGCTGTCGTACACAAGCCATTGCCAAAGGGGACCGTTGCTGGAAGTGATACAGCGCGACAGGCACAAGGACCTGGCCGTGGGATACTCCCTGCACGGCACGCACCGCGACGACCTGGAGATGATGATAAATGGCTACCCCATACGCCGAGAGGGGAGCCAGGGACAGAACAAGACCATGCTGGTGGCACTGAAACTGGCACAATACGAGTTCCTGCACCATACAGGCAACGGCACACGCCCCATATTGCTGCTGGACGACATCTTTGACCGACTTGATGCACAACGCGTTGAGCGCATAGTGGCACTGGTGAGCGGGGATTCCTTCGGACAGACATTCATCACCGACACCAACCGCGACCATCTGGACAAGATTCTTAGCATGACTTCGCAGGACTACAAACTGTTCTATTGCGAGAGGGGCAGTTTCAGCAACATCAGCAATAGATAGGAGCAACTCCTCAACATAAATTTTCACACAAACACCCCATGGAAAGGCATAAAAGTTTGCCCATCACCAGCCTGCTGGACGTATGGCTGCGAAATGAGGGACTGGAAACTCCCCTACTCCAACACCGTCTGATAAAAGGATGGCCGGAGGTAATGGGAGCCACCGTGGCACAATACACGGGGGAAATAAAGATTTTCGGCAACGTGCTGAGAGTGCAGATAAAGAGTCCTGCGCTGAGGCAAAACCTGCTTATGATGCGCACTGAAATAGCACGCAAAATGAACGATTTTGTCAAGGCACAGGTAATACAGGAAGTTACATTTTACTGATCTCAATACACCTTGTCCAAGCTAAAAATGGGCCACATAAATCTGTAAAACAGGAATAATCAGCCCTTTTCATCATTTTATCGGCATTTCATACAGCATCTTTCATTAAAAAGATGTATCTTTGCACCCGCAATTACGTGATAATTGCATATTTCAAACCTATAAAACCATTAATTAAAAATTATGGCAACAAAAATTCGTTTACAGCGCCACGGCCGTAAGAGCTACGCTTTCTACAGCATCGTGATCGCTGATGTAAGAGCACCACGTGATGGTAAGTTTACAGAAAAGATTGGTACCTACAACCCCAACACCAATCCTGCCACTGTAGATTTGAAATTCGACCGTGCATTGTACTGGGTAGAGACCGGCGCACAGCCCACCGACACCGTACGCAACATTCTCTCTGACGAGGGTGTGTACCTGATGAAGCACCTCCGTGGTGGCGTAAAGAAGGGTGCGTTCGATGAGGCTGCCGCACAGGCTAAGTTCGACGCTTGGAAGGCTGACAAGCAGAAGGGTCTGGCTGCATTCGCTGCCAAGGAGGCCGCTGCTAAGAAGCAGGCTGAAGCTGAGAGACTGGCTGCCGAGAAGAAGACCGCAGAGGCAATCGCTCAGAAGGTAGCTGACAAGAAGGCTGCCGAGGCTGCCGCAAAGGCTGAGGCTGAGGCCGCAGAGACTGCTGAAACAGAAACCACAGAGGCTCCTGCAGAGGCATAATCAAACAAATTCAAAACATTTTCCAAGACAAATTCCAAACAAACATAAGAGGGTTTTGCTGTGAAGCAGAACCCTCTCCTTTTTTATATATATGTATATCCGTTAGCACTCAGCAAACTTTTATCAAGCTTTATTTTGTTTTTCGCTCGCTTATTCATACTCTGACCTGACGGTCTAAGTTACTTTCGTTGACCTTCGGTCTTCCTCCTTGTCGCTCGGCATAATGTGCGAGCACACTATGCTCTCGCTTCCTGCGTCGGTTCGGAAATACAAAATTATCAAACTTTATTTTGTTTTTCGCTCGCTTATTCGTACTCTGACCTGACGGTCTAAGTTACTTTCGCTCGGAAATACAAAATTAAAGCAAGCTTTATTTTGTTTTTCGCTCGCTTATTCGTAACTTTGCAGTGTAATAAACACGATAAAAGGAGTCATGAAGTTATTACTGCTTAGTAGCCCCAATTTTTTCGTCGAGGAAGACAAGATATTAGCAACACTGTTTGAGGAAGGTCTGGACATCCTGCACCTGCGAAAGCCAAACTCGGAACCGGTTTACTGCGAACGACTGCTCACCTTGCTTCCAGAGAAATACCACCAACGAATAATCACCAATGACCACTTCTACCTGAAGGACGAATTTGACCTGATGGGAATACATATCTCTGAACGAAACCCCAACAAGCCACAAGGCTACAAAGGCATAACCACACGCACATGCTACAGCCTGGAGGAACTGAAAGAGGCAAAGAAACAGAACCAGTACGTGATACTGCGTAACATATACGACAGTCCATCCCATAGCAACAACAAATCACTGTATACACACGAGCAACTGCGAGAGGCAAGCCGAAAGGGGCTGATAGACAAGCGCGTGATGGCACAAACCGGCATAACGCTGGAAAACATACAGGAGGTGCGCGAACTGGGATTTGGAGGTGCAGTGGTGTGCAGCGACATCTGGAACCGCTTCAACATACATAGCGGAATGGATTTCAAAGATGTAATCAAGCATTTCCATAAACTGAGAAAAGCTACAGAATAGCCAATCCTACGGTTTTATAACACAACAAGAATAAAGAACCCATATTATATCCACAAAACAATGATTGAGAACAAGTCATTCAAAGTATTCTCCGGCACAGCAACACGCTATCTGGCCGAGAAGATTTGCACCAGCCTGGGCTGTGAGCTGGGCAACATGACAGTAACCCGTTTTGCAGACGGTGAGTTTGAGGTTTGCTTTGAAGAAAGTATCCGCGGCAAGGATGTGTATCTGATACAGAGCACCTTCCCCAATGCAGACAACCTCATGGAGATGCTGCTGATGATTGATGCTGCCAAGCGTGCATCGGCCCGCACAGTGAATGCCGTTGTCCCCTACTTCGGCTGGGCCCGCCAGGACCGTAAGAGCAAGCCACGTGTAAGCATCGCTGCCAAACTGGTTGCAGACATGTTCACCGTTGCCGGTATTGACCGTCTTATCACCATGGACCTGCATGCCGACCAGGAGCAGGGTTTCTTCAATGTTCCAGTGGACCACCTTTATGCCAGCAGCGTACTACTGCCATACATCGAATCTCTGAAGCTGGAGAACCTCGTAATTGCCAGTCCTGACGTGGGCGGCAGCAAGCGTGCGTCTTCATATGCCAAGTATTTCAACTGTCCCATGGTGATGTGCAACAAGACCCGCAAGAAGGCCAACGAGGTTGCTCACATGGACGTTATCGGCGATGTGGAAGGTGCAGACGTAGTTCTCATTGACGATATGGTAGATACCGCCGGCACTATCACCAAGGCTGCCGACCTGCTCAAGGAGAAGGGCGCACGCACAGTACGTGCCCTGGCAAGCCACTGCATCATGAGCGGACCTGCCAACGAACGTGTTGACGGTTGTGCACTGGAGGAGATGATATTCACGGATTCTATCCCCTACCATGGCACAAGTCCCAAAGTGAAGCAACTGTCTGTTGCAGAACTCATTGCAAACACAATACGCAGCGTACAAGACAACGAGAGCATCAGCGACCAATACCTTATATAATATTTTAAGCAGGGTTGCATAACATACAAATCCCACCATTGCCGACACAACACAGAACGGCAAGATGGTGGGATTTTCACTTTATATAACATGACAACATTATTACTGCGAACAAGCAATTTCCTGGCCTCACATTCTTCCCTCTATGTGATACTGGCAGCCATAGTTGCATTCCTTCTTCCGGAAACATTCTCTTGGGTAAAAGGGGATGCATCAAGCATAATCCTTGGAATTATCATGCTGACAATGGGACTGACACTGAGCGTAGATGACTTCAGGGAACTGTTCCGCCGTCCATTGGACATTCTCATCGGTGCATGCGCACAGTACACACTGATGCCGATGATAGCGTGGGGACTTTCTATGATGTTTAATCTTAACCCTTATCTCTCTATTGGCATAATACTGGTGGGATGTTGCCCAGGAGGTGTCTCCAGCAACATAATGTCGTACCTATGCCGCGGTGATGTGGCATACTCCGTTGGAATGACTACCGCTTCTACCCTACTTGCTCCGCTAATGACACCACTACTGGTATGGTGGTTGGCAGACACGCGCATTGAGGTGGATGTTGCGGGAATGTTCCGAGGCATACTGCTCATCACGCTCATTCCTGTGGGAATAGGCTTTCTGGCAAACACCTTGCTGGGAAAGAGAAAGGCTTTCGGACAAATTCAGTCCATAATGCCCGGTATCAGCGTAACTTGCCTGGCACTGATTGTTGGTGGAGTTGTTGCACAGGTGACACCACAACTCATGAACAGTGGAGTTGCACTGTTTATACTTATGCTATGCGTGGTATTCCTGCACAACACATTAGGTTATTTTACCGGTTATGGAATAGGAAGCCTATTTGGTTTCAGCACAGCCAAGAAACGAACCATCTCCATCGAAGTGGGCATGCAGAATGCCGGTATGGCAACTGTGCTTGCAACCTCATTCTTTGCCAAACCAGAAATACTCAGCCACAATCCGGAGGCCATACTGTGCGTTGTGCCATGCGCCATAAGCTGTGCCTACCACTCTATTTCGGGTACCATACTGGCAAGCCTTTTCGTAAAAATGGACCAGAAATAAATCTCGCTGAGATTCTCAAATACACGCACAGATATAGATACCGTTGGAAATATCTAATTCTCACAAAGCAAAAAAGCGGGCATACGTCTGTCTTACAGACAATTAAACCATTTTTTGCAGAATGGACACAAATACCTTCTAAAAACGGGAACTCTACAACCTTATCTAAGAATCAGAATCGAAATAAGGCTACTTCGAAAAATGAAGCAGCCTTATGTATATGTCATGAAAAGTATGTCCTACTTAAAAACTTTCTTTCCCTTTGATGTCAGGTACAGACCCTTTGAAGGTGTGGCTATTCTACGGCCAGACAAGTCGTAATACATAGTTGAGACAGTTTCATGAGACAAAGTATTCTCAATGCTTGTCTCATACTCATTCTCTGTAATGATGCGGATTTCCTTTGCAGAACCAGCAGGAACCTTCAGATATGCCTTGTTAGCAGGAAGGTATTTTATATCAGCAGTTATGAAACCAAGCGAACCGTCACTCATGGTTCCCAAAACTCGCATAGTACTGGGATCGTATTTTACACGGTTCTCATGCTTCTTGTTGCTGTTGTTGAAATACACTCCAGAGAGACAATTGCCAGAAACAGCAGAACCACCGGATGTAAATACATCAAACCTGTTATCGGTGTAGTTAGCAGAAGCACACTTTACAATAACCGGTGTAGCAGCTGGAACAAAACCATCGGTAACTTCCTTAATTACAGCAAAACCATCCTTTACCAGACTGATATAGAACAAACTTACATTGCCATTTACTGGTTTGAATGGGAAAGCTGCATACATTGTGGTGTAATGTGATCCATTATGCTCAAACTCTGGGACAGCGGCAAAGTAGTTATTTGATGAGGAGTTCAAAGGGATTATCTCCCATTTCTTAGTGGCTTCTGTACCAGTGGTCATAAGCCAACCCTCATTATAGTCGGAAGCCTCGTCATAAAGGAACTTAGTCAGTCCCTTTGCTGTAGCGTAAGCATAATAGGATCCATCTGAGAGAGATCTTAAATGAAGATACAGTCCCATTACATCATAGGAGTCTATGCCTTGTGCCCTAAGGGTATAGTCGTTGGAACTGGCTTTATGAATATAGATAACTGAACCTGGATTACCAACAATATTCTCAATATTACGAATGGGCAGTATGGCAGCCAGATCAGGATTTGTAGTAGCAAGATTTACACTGGCACGGTTATCAACGATAGTCAGATATCTATCTGTTGATGCATTCTGTATTCTATAAAAACCGTCTCCATTGAATTGTGCATAGATGGTATGCGACAATAAAAGCGAGAAAATAAAGAATAGGATTTTCTTCATAATTGAAACATCACTCTGTCTCTCATGCGGCAAAACCGCATTATGAGACAGAGTGACAATTATATTACGTTAAATAAACTTGTATTACTTAGCAATACAGATACAAACGCGGTTCATAGAGTTGTCAGCGAAAGGCTGCTCAACATCACCAAGAGCCTCAGAAGAGATACGATCGGTAGAGATACCGAACTTGTTAATCAAGTAATCGGTAACAACCTTTGCACGCTTCTCAGAGATGCGCTTGTTGATAGAAGCATTACCAGTGCCCTTGTCGGCGTGTGCTGATACAGAAACCTTGGCATTGGGATTTGCCTTCAAATAGTCAGCAACCTCCTTAATCTTAGCCATTTCAACATCGGTTACCTTGGTGCTGTTCAGAGCGAAGAACACATCACGACGGATGGGTTCTACAACAACCTCCTTAACAACCTCCACGGGAACTTCCTTCTCTACGATCTTCTCTACGATCTTCTCTACGTAGCGAATCTCAGGCTGGCAGCAAGGTGCCTTCTCACGAGTAGTGTAGGTCTTGCCAAAAGCATACTTAACACCAATCAGAGCGTTGAAAGTCCAGTCAGCAGTGCTTGCCTTCTTTGAATTGTAGCTGTCTGCCAATACAGAAGCGTTCAATTCCAGACCTACACTCCAGTTGTCAGTGATACGGAAATCACCCATCAAACCAGCGCGGCCAGTGAAGTAAGACTTGGTGCCGTACCACAGGTTGCCCAGGACTGCTTCATTCTGAAGAGAAGAGTTGCCATAGTTCTGGATAATCTCAGCCTTGGCAGCAGCAGCCTCGTCGTTGTTGAAAGCAACATTAACACCGAGACCTGCGAAAGCCTTTACGCTGAACAAACGATTGGGGTTGTAACCGCCAATCAGGTTAGACAGATCCAGGATAGCGTCTACATTAGGATTGATGTAGTTCCACTTCCAAGAATACTCATAACCCTCGCCATTGGGACCGTATACATTATAAGTACCACCGGCCTTGCTCTGCCATGCATTGATAGACAGACGGAGACCAAAGAGCTTGGTGAAATTGTAACCGCCAGAAACCTGCACGTTGGGAGAAATGAGGTCGCCAAAGCTTAACTCACCCAAGGTGTATTGAGCACCACCCTGAACCTGAACGAACCAATGAGGATTGAATACGTTCTCGGTCTGAGGCTGCTGTTCCTGTGCTGATGCGGACATGAAGCCCATGGCCAACATCAAAGAAACTATAATTTTCTTCATATTACTATCTTATTTATTATTTACGATTAGGTTTTACAGATTACTTTACAGTTACATAGAACTTCTTAGCATCAACCTTACCGTAGAAGTCAACAGCAGTGTAAACTACCTCGTAAACATAACCAGCCTCGAAAGTAGCCTCTACCTCGTAAACGTCACCAGCGAGAACCTCAGCAACACCTTCCTGTGCGTTAACCTCCTCAAGTGCAGCAACACAATCAGCATCACCAGCCTGAGCACTTGCATTACCCTTGAATACGTTGGTTACACCAACCAGCTTCTTGTAAGCGGGAGCGATGTACTCCAAGCTGTAAGATGTGGGGATCAGAGACAGAGTCTTACCAGTGATAACTGTAGGATTGTTCTTAGCCTGGCTCAGCTTGTGGAAACCATCCTCGGTGGTAACGAACAGGATAGGACGCAGAACCTTATTGGTAGAGTTGATTACAGCGCAGAACTTGTCGTTGAAGATGTCCAGGAATGAAGTCATCTTAGACTGGAACTTGTCAACACCATTCAAAGCAGAAGCCTTGAGGTTCTTAGCCTTAGCCAGTACTTCGTTGATTTCGTCAACCATATCCTTAACACCATTCAACATTTCATTAACGTCTGCGAAAGAACCAGCGAGGTCGCCATAGAGTTCGTTAACAACATCCTGTACAGATACACGGATCGTATCGTTGTAACCCTTAACGAAAATTGAGTCATTATTCAATGCGTCATCCTTAATCCACTGACCAGGAACATTAACTACAACCTCGATAGAGTCAACCTGAGGAGTCTCGGGAATAGCAATCTCCTTGATCTCTACCAATTCGAAGTTCAGAACCTTGTCTGTCTTGTTGATAGCAGCCTTAGCCTTTTCGCTCAACTTACCAATCAGGCTCTCGATACGATCCATACCAGGAACATTGGTGAAAGCGAAATCAGAACCGAAAGCATAAGACAGGGGCTTAACAGCAGTTACAGCAACACCATACTGAGAGTATACGCTGTGCTCCTCGTCGCAAAGTTCGTCGGTCCAAGATACCTTAACGCCGTTAGCATCCATAACGAAAGTAGACATAGCGTTAGCAACGGTGCTTGCGATAGCAGAAACATTAACACCACCACCGTTAACGAGGTCCTTAGCAACTTCCTTGATCTCGTTGAAGTTCATAGAGAGTTTAACGTCCTCAAGGCTCTCCTCGGTAACAGTAGCCTTAGCCTCATAGAAACCATTCTTAGCAGCACGGGTGTAACCGAAGCTCAGAACCTCGTCAGAGGGAGCAAGGCTTTCCAGCTTAGCACCAGAGAACTCGTCCTGGCTGTTAACCAAAGCAACAGACAGACCAGTGAAGTCAACAGTGTTGGGGTTGATAGTCATATAAACAGTACCTGCGTTGCCCTCGTCACCAAGAAGAACGATACCCTCTTCCTTAGTAACAGCCTCAACACCGAGCATCTCTACGTCCTTAGCGGTCATCTGTACATTTGCAGCGTCAACGAAGAAACGAGGTCTTGCTGTGGGGAACTCCAGACCCTGAGCATCTACGCTACCATAGTAAGCAGCCAGGATGTTTGAACGGGTATTGAAAGGAGTAGCGATAGAGCCCATTACAGGGTTCTTTGTACCCTGAAGAACTACACTGGTAACCAACTTCTTAAGAGCACCAGTCAGGTTCTCAATAGCCTGCTTGTTCTCAGCCACCTGCTCCTCAAGTACAGCAACACGTGCCTCAACTGAATCAAGACGCTCAGCCAAAACTGCATCGGTCAGAGCCATAGCCTCAGCCAACTGAGAAACTGAATCCAACATAGCAGCGTTTACGCTTGACAGAGAATCCAGCAGGTCGTTCTGAACATTAGCAATTGAACCAAGGATTTCCTCCTTAACCTCAGCAAGAGAGTCAGAAACATTACCCATCATCACTGCAATCTGGTCATCAGCATACTTCTGAGCAGCCTCAAGGTTAGCAGCAGCCTGAGCCTGGATAGCAGCAACGCTGTCCTTCAACTCCTGGGTAAGAGCATCAATTTCCTCATCGTGAGCCTTAGCAATGCTGTCGAGGTTCTCGATAGCAGCCTTGTTAACGTCAGCCTGATTCTTGGCAGCAGCAGCCTCCTGCTCAACAGCAGTCAGACGGGGACCCCAAGCAACGATAGTGTCGTTTACAGCAGCAGCGACCTTGTTCAAGGCAACAATCTGCTCAACGATAGTCTTGCCCTCAAGAGCAGCTACATCACCGATAACACCGTTAATAGCAGCAATCTGCTCAGCGAGCTTTGCATCCTCAGCCTTCAGCAGAGCAACCTGAGCAGCGAGCTCAGCATTCCACTTTGCCTCCAACTGGCTCATCTTCTCAGCACACTCAGCCTTGCATGCTTCCTGTGCAGCCTGCAATTCTGCAATCTTTGCCTCCAAAGCCTGCTTCTGAGCCTCCAGAGCCTGCTCCAAAGTAGTGTTCTGGATCTCAAGCTTGTTCAAAAGTTCTGACTTGACCTCCTCGGTATAGTCCTGACAAGAACTAAAACCGCCCAAAATGGCAACGAATGATGCCATCATGAGAACTTTACCTAAAAAACTTTTTTTCATAAAATTGTTTTTTTCGCCCCTGACGGAGCATTAAAAATTAGTAATTTGGTTATTTATTTTTTCTCTATCAATGTAACCTCACCTTAAACAAGAGCGCAAAGTACACCCTACCCAATGAGATTTCTGCGCAAAGTTATATATTTTTTTTCATACATAAACACTTTTACACTATTTATTTCTCTATAATGCAGAAAATGCCACATATATATGACTTTTTGCATTCTTTTGCAATCCCCAACTGTCATAAACAGAGCAAAAAAATATGTTTTTTACTTATTCTAAGTGTTTTTCATTGGACCTAAAATACATCAAAGACTATACTAAAACAACAACGGAAAAACAAAGAAAGTATCATTTTTGCATTTGACTTGCAAATCAGAATTCATACCTTTGTGGCGCCTTTATATAAATAATAAATAATGTAATAACACATAACACAGGAGAGATGCTAAAGAAATCGCTATTAACAGGCTTCGCAGCAATAGTGCTGCCACTCAGCTCATATGCCCAGGCAGAAGGAAAAGTCATAGACGAACATGGAGAACCATTGGTGGGAGCCACCGTAAGATGGGAAGGAACGGGAGTAGGAACGACCACTGACTTAGAGGGCAAGTTCCGACTGGCCAAGAACGGCCACTTGCACGAAATAGTAACAAGCATGATGGGCTACCACAACGACACCACATGCACACATAGCGCAAAATACCTCGTTATCCGCTTGCGGGAAGTAGCAACCGACCTGCATGAAACCCACGTACACGGGCGAAAGCAGACAAGTCTGAAGATGTGGCACTCGGCAGAGAACAGCGAGCTGATTACCGCCGCAGGCCTGAAGCATGCTGCATGCTGCAATCTGGGCGAGAGTTTCGTGAGCACGGCCGCCGTGGACGTGAACTACACCGACGCATCTACTGGTGCCAAGCAGATTAAACTGCTGGGACTGAGCGGAACCTACGTGCAGATGCTCACAGAGAACATCCCCAATTTCCGCACAGTGGCAGCACCCTTCGGCCTTGGCTATGTGCCTGGTCCATGGATGCAGTCCATACAGGTGAGCAAAGGTATTACCAGCGTAAAGCAAGGCTACGAAGCCATGACCGGACAGATAAACATCGAATACCGCAAGCCTCAGATGCTTGAGGCCGACTGGATAAACCTGAACCTTTACGGCAATAGCAAGGGGCGCATAGAGGGCAATGCCGATGCTACGTTCAAAATGAAGGACCCCCGTTGGGGCACGACACTGCTGGTACACTACGACAAGGATCTCACCACCCACGACGAGAACAAGGACGGGTTCCAGGACATGCCCAAGGCAGAGCAGGTGAACGTGATGAACCGCTGGACATTCCTGTCAGACACATACGAGTTCCAGATAGGGGCACGCTACCTGAACGAGAACCGACATAGCGGTCAGCTGGAGGCACAGGTGCAGACCCCCTACCTGATAAATCTGGAAACAAACCGCGTGGAGGGTTTCATGAAGAACGGATTCATGTGGAACGACGCCCGTGAGAGCAGCCTGGCGCTTATCCTTTCTGGTTCTTACCATTGCCAGGACAACCACTTCGGCTTTAAGCACTACGATGTTGACCAGAGCACAGCATACGCCTCTTTGATATACGAAGGACAATGGACACAGAGCCACAAGCTGTCCGTAGGCCTGTCCATGAACTACGACGGATACAAACGCCAGCCCAACAATCATCTCCAGCAGGCATTCGACCTCTCCATGCTCCATCCTTCATGCCACGAGATAACAGGAGGCGGATACGCACAATACACCTTCACCATCTTCGACGACCACGGACACGACGGCAAGTTCCTGATACAGCCAGGCATACGCGTTGACTACAGCAACCTGTGGGGCACCTTTGCCACTCCACGCCTGCACATGAAATGGACACCAACGGAATGGGTGAACGTACGAGTTTCTGCCGGCAAGGGATACAGAACCTCCTTCACCCTGGATGAGAACAACTACCTCCTGTCAAGTTCACGACACATTGTAATGGACAGCGAGACACAACGCGAAGAGGACTGGAACGTGGGAGCATCTGTGATGTTCAAGCCCACCCTGTTCGGCCAGGAACTGAACTTTACGGCCGAGTACTACTACACCGACTTCCAGAAGCAGGCCGTAATAGACATGGATCGCGACCCGCATGCTGTGCACATCTACCAACTGGATGGCAAGAGCCGTTCGCATGTGTTCCAACTGGAGGCAAGCTACCCCTTCTTCAAGGGTTTCAATGCCACACTGGCATACCGATATAACGATTCAAAGACCACATACATCGCTGCTGACGGAAGAAAATCCTTGCGCGAGCGTCCTTTGACATCACGCTACAAGGCACTATGTTCCCTGCAATACAAGACCCCCAAGGAGAAGTTCCAGTTCGATGCCACATTGGCACTTAACGGTCCCGGACGTATGCCCGCCCCCTACCAGAAGGCAAACGGAACCATGTCTTGGGAGAAGGAATACAAGGCCTTCCCACAACTGAATGCGCAGGTGACATACAATATTAAGAAGAATTTCTCGTTATATGTAGGAGGAGAGAACCTGACCAACTTCACACAGAAGAATCCCATCATAGCGGCCGACCAGCCATGGGGCGACGAATTTGACCCCACCATGACATGGGGCCCCATAGACGGATGGATGCTGTACGCTGGTCTGAGATTCAACCTTCCAAGATAATAGGAACACCTTATTATATATATATTACTATAGAGCACCTATCTATCCATGACAACACCCAAGAACTTCCACAATTCCATCCAGAGAATCACATTGATAGCAGCCATACTTGCTTTCATGGCAAGCATCAGCACTTGGGCGCAACAACTCCATGCCTACAAGAATATGGCTGAGGGAGGATACCATTTCTGGTTCTATTCCCCAGAACCGCCCTCGCCCACCCTTGTGCCCCTGCGCCCTGCGGACATGGAGTTGCAGAAGCGCACGGAACTGGCAGAACTCTTCCATGCCAAACCTGCAGAATGGAAACACTGGAAGGAAAGAGAGGAAGCAAAACGGATAGAGAAACTGAAACCGCTTGTCATATTCCTGCATGGCGCAAGCCTTTGCGGACACGACTTGAGACAGGTTCTGCGCTATGGCACGCTGGATGCAATGGACAGAGGACTGGACATTGATGCCTACGTACTCGCGCCGCAAAATCCCGGTGGAGCATGGGACCCCGACAAACTGATAAACCTGGCAGAATGGGCTTCGCGCACACATCCCGGAATAGACACCACACGCATATATGTGCTGGGCATGAGCCTGGGCGGATACGGAGCATTGGACCTTCCTGCCGCATATCCCGACAGAATAGCCGCATCAATGTCTATTTGCGGAGGCGCTACAAGCAAGACAATCGGCAACCTGAACAAGGTGCCTCTGTGGATTCTGCATGGCACGGCCGACGTGGCAGTTCCTGTAGGTTGCAGCGACCGGGTGGTAGCAGCAATGCGACGCGATTCCATACCCCAACGCCTCATCTACTCACGACTGAAAGGCTATGACCACAGCCAGCCATGCCGGTTGTTCTACATGTACGAGACCTACGACTGGCTGTTCTCACACAGGACAACAGACACAGACCGCCCACTGAACAAGGAAATATACATAGGTCCGCGCAATATTCCCGAGGCATACCGCCGAATGGGACGCCGAGGACAGCTGAAACCGTCGGGCAACAGGGAGGTATATGGACATGGCCATCTGGAAGCCATTGAATTTGCCCTTGTGCAGGACAGCATTGCACGGGCAGACAGCATTGGCCAGGCACGAATGGCAGTTCCCAAAGCCACACCTACATTAAAAAAGAAGTAAACGCAGTTTCCTTCTGATTTCAGGCAGACACGATAAAGTTCCCGTAAGGTTATGCATTTTGGCACCTTATGGGAACTTTTTTCACACTTCCCTTGGTCAATTGACCTAAATTGAATAATTTTGCCCTCTTGAAAAGATAACCATTTATACATATATGACTAACGAATATTCTTCAAGCATACGCTACATCGGTGTGGACGACCTGGACATCGACCTCTTCGAGAGCCAGTACATCGTACCCGAAGGCATGAGTTACAACAGTTGGGTAATCCTGGACGAGAAGATTGCCATCATGGACACTGCCGACGGACGCAAGGAAAAGGAATGGACTTCCAACCTCGTTGCCGCCCTGGACGGACGTACACCCGACTATCTCGTATGCCAGCACATGGAACCCGACCACTCTGCCATCATTGGCAAGACCATGCAGGAATACCCCACCCTCACCCTTGTATGCTCACAGCAGACGGTGAAGATGCTTGGTTTCTACTTTGATTTGGCTTCGTTTACCGAACGCATAATGGTAGTCAAGGAGGGCGACACCTTGCCATTGGGCACACACACCCTGAACTTCATTGCCGCCCCCATGGTGCACTGGCCAGAGGTGATTATGACCTACGAGTCCACCGAAAAGATTCTCTTTGCAGCAGACGGTTTCGGCAAATTCGGCGCTCTGTGCAACGAGACAGACGACTGGGCATGCGAAGCACGCCGCTATTACTTCAACATCTGTGGCAAGTATGGAATGCAGGTGCAGAATGTACTGAAGAAGGCCTCCACACTGGAAATCAACACCATCATGCCTCTTCACGGTCCCATGCTCCAAGGCGAGGCCATGGCAGAAGCCATCCGTCTGTACGATTTGTGGAGCCGCTACGAGCCAGAAAGCAACGGTATACTGGTGGCCTATGCCAGCATACACGGCAATACAGCAAAGGCAGCACACCATCTGGCAGAAGTGCTGAAGCAGAAGGGTGCCACCAAGGTGGTGGTGAGCGACTTGAGCCGCGACGACATGGCAGAGGTAATAGAGGATGCTTTCCGCTATCCAAAGCTCGTCTGCCTGGCCTCATCCTACGATGCCGGAGTGTTCCCTCCCATGCACGATTTCCTGCACCATCTGCAGATAAAGGCATACCAGCGCCGCCGCTTCGGCCTTGTGGAGAACGGCTCCTGGGCTCCCTCCGCGGCTAAAGTTATGCGCCAAATGATAGAGGGCATGAAGCAGTGCGAGATAGTGGAACCCACCGTAACCATCTGGGGCAAACTGAAGGAAACCGACAAGTCCGCCCTGGAAGCCCTGGCAGATGCCATGCTTGCAGAGTAAGGCAGAACAGGTAACACACAATATACTAAAATCCCATCTGAGAGTGCGCCAAATCTATTTGATTATGGCACACTCTTTTTTTTGTATATAAATGAAAACGAGTCGATGCGGAGACATGCCTGAAGGACCAAAAGTAGCCAGAGAGCATTGCTGTACCGGTATTGCAGTACCGTCACTACGGTATTGCAGTACCGTCACTAGGGTATTGCAGTACCGACACTATGGTATTGCAGTACCGACACTACGGTATTGCTGTAACAAACAGGAGAGTTCCGCGTTGGCGACAGGAGAAGGACATTTGAGTAGCAAAAAGAACATTGGCAATCCTCAGTGAGAGGACTGCCAATGCATTTATCCTATACTTCTTTGCCTTGCGCGAAGACAAGGAAGCAGCTGATTACTTCTGAGCCAAAGCCTTTACGAGAGCCTTCTCAGCCTTCTCTACAGCCTTGTCATACTTCTTCTGAGCAGCCTTGGGGTTCTTGGCTGTCTTGATGGCGTCGTAAAGACCCCACAGGTTGAAGTCTGCAGTAACCTTCTTCTGAGCTGCGGTGTAAGCCTTGGCAGCAGACTCAGCCTTAGCCTCCTGCTCAGCGGGAGCGTAAGCGTGCTTGTAACCCTTCACCTGGTTCCAGTAGCCACGAGTGAAGTCGGGGAAAGTAACGGCAGCGCAGTTGTTGTCCATAGACAATGTGCCGAGCTCTGCCAAACAGCACCATTCAGCCAGGTCATATACGTCCATATCCAGAGGCAGACCATTCTGCAGGCAGTAAACCAGACGAGCCTCCATGATGTAGTCCATACCGCCGTGACCCATCTCGCGACCCAGTTCACCGTACTTGGTGAGGATGGGGTGATAGTACTTCTTCTCCAAGGCAGCCTTCTGCTCAGCGTTCATGAAGCCGTGAGCGTTGAGGTTGTCAATCTTGGGAGCGCCAGTACCCTTCATAGCCTCGCCAGAGAGAGCATACTCGGGAGTGGGATACTTGGTAGCATAACCCTTGGTACCGGTGAGCTTGAACAAACGGTTGTAGGGCTGGGGAGTCATAACGTTGTGCTGGATCTCAACAACCTTACCGTTAGCGGTGCGCATCAGAGTGGTGGTGTGGTCACCATTGCGGAACTCCTTGCACTCCTTACCGGTCTTGTTCTCAACCCATTCCTTACCAACGAAGCTCTCGGTGTCCATAGCAATCAGAGTGGTGAAGCGGTCGCCACGGTGAATGTCCATACACTGAGCAACGGGGCCAAGGCCGTGAGTAGCGTAGAGGTCACCACGGTTCTCCTTGTTGTACTTCATACGCCAGTGCAGGTTGTCGGTGTCGTTGTCGTTGGGATCGGTCCAGTAAGAATCCCAGAACCACTCCAGACCGTGGATGTAAGCACCCTCGGCACGAATAATCTCACCGAACACGCCATCCTGAGCCATAGCCAGAGCGTTCAGCTCATAGTAGTCGTAGCAGCAGTTCTCCAGGATGAAGCAGTGCTGGCGTGTCTTCTCAGCGAGGTCAATCAGGCTCCAGCACTGTTCCAGGTTCATTACGCTGGGCACCTCGATGGCAGTGTGCTTGCCATTCTCCATAGCGAACTTAGCTACGGGGTAGTGGTGGTTCCAGTCGGTAGCAACGTAAACGAGGTCAACGTCTGCACGCTTGCAGATTTCCTCATAGCCCTTGGCGCCAGAGTAGATGTCGGCGGGCTTCAGACCAGCCTTGCGCAGGTAGTCCTGACACTTCTCAGCGCGCTCTGCCTCATAGTCGCAGAGAGCAACGATCTCAACACCGGGGATGTGGCAGAAACGGTGAACTGCACCGGGACCACGCATACCCAGACCAACGAAAGCCACGCGAACGGTCTCCAGCTTGTTAGCTGTCAGGCCAAGCACATGCTGCTGGCCAGCAGGGCGTTCGGGGGTTTCCACTACGATAGTACCCTTGTCCCAATGCCACTTTGTGCTGGGAGAGAGGGACTGAGCACCTGCTGCCACTGATACGGCAGCGAGTGCAACGACAAGAAGATTCTTCAGTTTCATTCTCTTTCGTTTGTTTTTAATTAGGTTAATATAAAGATTTCGCTTTTTTCTGCTTTCCGTTGCAAAGTTAACCATTTTATCGGTAAGTTCCAAATTTTATTTTGCTATTATATAAAAAAGGTGTAACTTTGCCAGCGTTATGAACAAGGAAACACGCACCCCACTGCTGGGTATGGACATGCAGGAACTGAAAGAAGTGGCCGCCAACGCGGGCCTTCCCGCCTTTGCCGCCAAGCAGATGTTTGGCTGGATATACCAGAAGCATGTCACTGATATTCAGGAGATGACAAACATTTCCCAGAAAGCCCGCACCCTGCTGGCAGAGCAGTACTGCATGGGGCTGATGCCTGCTGTGGAGGCACAGCGCAGTGTGGACGGTACGGCCAAGTACCTCTTCCCCACCCTGTCGGGACACACGGTGGAGAGCGTCTTCATCCCCGACAAGGACCGTGGCACCCTGTGCGTAAGCTGCCAGGTGGGATGCCGCATGGGATGCAAGTTCTGCATGACAGGCAGACAGGGCTTCCAGGGACATCTTACCGCCACCGACATAATGAACCAGATATACTCCCTGCCAGAAAGGGACAGGCTCACGAACATCGTGTTCATGGGACAGGGCGAACCCTTGGACAACCTGGACACTGTACTGAAGGTAACCGAACTGCTCATGCACAAGGACGGATGGGCATGGAGCCCCAAGCGCATAACGGTGAGCACAGTGGGTGTAAGGCGCGGCATGCTGCGCTTCCTGGAGGAAAGCCCCTGCCATCTGGCCGTTTCGCTGCACAATCCCTTTGCCAACGAGCGCCTGGAGATGATGCCTGCCGAGAATGCCTTCTCGCTGACCGAGTTCATGCCCCTGCTGGCACGCCAGGACTGGACACACCAGAGGCGCATATCCTTTGAGTATATCGTTTTTGGCGGACTGAACGACACACTGCGCCATGCACAGGAACTGGTCAGGCTGCTCTCCCCCTTTGAGTGCCGCGTGAACCTCATCCGCTTCCACGACATACCGGACACGCCCTACCAGGGAGCCAGCGAGGAGAAGATGACATGGATGCGAGACTACCTGACACAGCACGGCGTGACCACCACCATACGCGCCTCCAGAGGACAGGACATCTGGGCGGCATGCGGCCTGCTGAACACAAAGAACAAACAAGCCTAAGCAAGACACAACATACACAACTACTATGACAAAGCGACTGATACCCATACTTATGCTGCTGCTTGTGACACTGAGCAGCTGCGACAAGTCCTCGTTCTTCCCCAAGGCCAGCGGACGCCCCTATGAGGTGCTCGTGGTGATGGACTCGGTGGAATGGAAGGCTCCGCACGGCAGAGCGCTGTTTGACGTACTGGACACCGACGTGCCCATGCTTCCGCAGAGCGAGCGCTCGTTCCGCATATCGCAATGCGAGGTGAAGAACTTCGACCGCATACTCAACATCTTCCGCAACATCATCATCGTGAACATAGACAAGACACAGTTCACACGCACCAAGATGAAGTTTACACGCGACAAGTATGCCATGGAGCAGGTGGTGCTTACCATCAACTCCCCCTCCAAGGCAGAGTTCCAGCAGTTCTGCGTGGAGCACAGGCAGGAGATAGTGGACTTCCTGACCAAGATGGAGATGAACCGCCTGATAAAGGACCTGAAGAAGGAGAACTCCAAAGTGACACGCGACCTGGCCATGGAGATATTCGGCTGCAAGATGCATGCCCCCAAGGAACTTACCTCGTCCAAGAAGGCCAAGAACTTCCTGTGGACGTCCAACAACACGCCTGAAGGCATGATGAGCATAGTGATGTACTCCTTCCCCTACGAGGGTCCGCAGATATTCAACAAGGAGTACCTTACCGAAAAGCGAGACTCTGCACTCAGAGCAAACATACCCGGCGAGAAGCCCGGCATGTTCATGAAGACTGACACGCTGTGCACTGTGGTCAAGCCCATAGTGGTACACAGAGAGTATGCCATGGAGATGCGAGGACTGTGGTACGTGGAGAACGACTGCATGGGAGGCCCCTACGTGAGCCACCACCGTGTGGACACGGAAAACAACCGCGTCATCGTGGTTGAGGGCTTTGTCTATGCCCCCGAAAAGATGAAGCGCGGCATGATACGCCGACTGGAAGGCTCGCTCTACACGCTGATGCTGCCCGAGGAACAGTACCTGATGGAAATCACCCCGGACATTGAAGAGGAGAAAAAGGACACACTCAACAAAGAGAACAAATAACCCCACCGAACAACACAAATTATGGATACACTGAAAATAGGCATAGTACACTCCGACCAGCAGGGACAGGAGACTATAGCAAATGCCTTTGAAGACATACTCTTGGACGAAATCTGCACCAAGACCCTTTACGAAAAGCAGGGAGAGGAAGGCATAGAAGAAGCCCTGAACGACTGGGAAGAGGGCAACACGGATGCCATACTGGTAATCCCTGCCGAGGGAGAGGAGCGCCTGAACCCTGCCAGCCTCAGAGGTGTGGACATGCTGGTGTGGGAAGACTTGCGCATGGCCTTCACCAACGAGGACGAGAACTTCGAAGAGCAGATGCAGACACTGCGCCTGGCCATGGAGAGGGAGTTCGACATATACAACCCTCGCATAGTACCCACACTGGACGCCCAGAACTACAAGACCTACGACGCCGTCATGGTCAGCGACAGGGAGCAGGGCATCAGGGATTTCATGGAGGTGAGCCACGGCAACGGCGTTGCATACACAACCGGCCGTGAACTCGTATGCACAAGCCCCTTCTCGGCAGACTCTTTCCGCGAGAGCATATACCTGGCCAAGGACATTCTGAAGAACAGGGAACGGTACGACGAGGCCAGGCAGAACCCTCTGCCCAAACTTTTCGTTGACAAGAAGGAAGACAACAGAAGACACCAATGAGCCTGATAGACAACGTAAAGGCCACGCTTAAGAGCCAGGACACGGAAGGAGCCTTCGAACTGTACGTCACACGCACTCCAGGCTACCTGTGGGCATGCCTGTTCCAATGGCTGGGCGTGCATCCTATTGCCGTTACGCTCATGAGCATAGTCATCGGCGCAGCAAGCGGCTGGTTCTTCTATAGCGAAGACCTGGGAATGAACCTCATAGGTATGGGACTGCTGGTCTGGGCCAACTGGTATGACTGTGCCGACGGGCAGCTGGCACGAATGACAGGCAAGCGCACCCTCATCGGCCGCATTCTGGACGGATTCTGCGGGGATGTATGGTTCTTCTTCATATACCTGTTCATATGCCTCAGGGTACAGAACCACAACATTCCGTTTACCGGAATATCATGGTCGCCCTGGATTTGGCTGCTCGGAGCATGGGCTGGATTCAGATGCCACGGCAGACAATGTGCCATTGGCGACTACTACCGCAACATACACATGTATTTCCTCCTTGGCAAGGACAAGGCCGAACTTGACTCACAAGCAAAGATAAAGCAGGAGATGAACTCCATGAAATGGATGAGCAGGGACTGGTTCCACAAGCTCTACCTCTACTTCTACGCACGGTATACCGGTTCGCAGGAGGCGCAGGTAAAATCCTTCCACAGGATGATGCAGCGCCTGGAGGCAAAGTATGGAGACAACATACCCGCTGCCGTTCGCGAGGACTTCTGCCGCGAGAGCCGTCCGCTGATGCCCCTCACCAACATCATCAATTTCGACACCCGCGTGGCGGTGCTTTTCCTGAGCATAGGATTCGGCATACCATGGTTCTACTTCGTCTTCGAGTCAACAGTACTGGAGGCAGTGCGCTTCCACGTAACCAGAAGGCACGAAAGGCTCTGCGAGAGAATAACAAGGCAATACACCGATTAGGGCAACACCCTAAGGCAAGGCAACAACATAAAATAATGAACAGAAGCATAGCACTGATACTTGCTGGCGGCATAGGAAGCAGGATGAACCTGACCGTGCCCAAGCAGTTTGCCGTGGTGGACGGGCTTACCGTTCTCCAGCACACTATGCTCGCCTTTCAGCGCCACCAGCTGGTCAGCGCCATCTATGTGGTGGCCTCTCCGCAATGGTCGGAAACCGTACGCCAGCAGGCCCTGGAGGCCGGCATCAGCAAGTTTGCATCGTGCCTGGATGCCGGCGACAACAGTTTCCAGTCTGCCAAGAACGGCATATCTGCCCTCAAGGACATGGAGGATGCCAACACCGTTGTGCTCATCCACGATGCCGTGCGTCCGCTGGTATCGCAGGACATCATCAGCCGCAACATAGCAGTATGCCTTTCACGAGGCAATGCCATCACCACACTGCCCAGCCAGGAGAGCTACATGGTGATAGATTCCGGTGCAGAGGGACACGAGGGAGAAACCGTCTCCTCCTCCTTTATCTTGCGCGAGAAACTTCTCCGTGCACAGACACCGCACACCTTCGTGCTCCGCGAACTTACCGCAATGATGAAGGAGGCCGAGGACAGGGGCATAACCTATTCGCAATCCGTCTTCACCCTGGCCAACGAACTGGGGCACGTGCCTCTGCACACGGCCGAGGGCGAAATGATGAACTTCAAGCTGACCCTGCCTTCGGACATCACCATCTTCCAGGCCATCCTGCACGAGACAAGAGGCTGACGAGGGCAAACCTTTCACCCCGTGGCAGAATTGCTTATCTCAAGAAATATTCATACCTTTGCACACCCCTTTATGAATACCACATCCCTACAAGACCTGAAAGCGCGATACAACATTGTTGGTCGCGACGAGAAACTGGACATGGCACTGGACACCGCTCTCCAAGTGGCACGTACCGACCTGAGTGTACTCATCCAGGGCGAAAGCGGTGCAGGCAAGGAGATTATACCGCGCATCATACATGACAACAGCCTTCGCAAGACCAAGCGCTACATAGCCATAAACTGCGGCAGCATACCCGAGGGCACCATCGACTCGGAACTCTTCGGACATGAAAGGGGCTCCTACACCGGTGCCGTGGGCGAACGCGAGGGCTACTTCGGCGCTGCCGACGGCGGCACGCTCTTCCTGGACGAGGTGGGCGAACTGCCCATGACCACACAGGCACGCCTGCTCCGAGTACTGGAAACTGGCGAATACCTGCGTGTGGGCAGCGACACGCCCCGAAAGACCAACGTGCGCATCGTGGCGGCAACCAACGTGGACATACCCAATGCCATCCGCGAAGGGCGCTTCCGCGAAGACCTGTACTACCGTCTGTGCACCATCAACATACAGGTTCCCCCTCTCCGCGAACGCGGCATGGACAGCATCCTGCTCTTCAAGCTCTTTGCCATGAACACCGCGGCAAAGTACCACATCCCCGAACCCATCCGCCTGAGCCCCGAGGGCGAGCACACGGTGATGGCATACAAATGGCCGGGCAACGTGCGCCAGCTGAAGAACGTGGTGGAGCAGATGAGCATCCTGGAACAGGGTGTGCAGATTACACCCGAGGTCCTGTACCGATACGGCATCATCGCCGGCCAGGGCGAGAGCTTTGCCATCAAGCGCATAGGCAAGCCCGGAAGCGAAGGCGGACGGCACGACTGGGAAAACGAGATTAAATGGCTGGCAAATGCGGTTCTCAAGCTCCGTGCCGAGGTGGACGAACTGAAAAGCATCATCAGCCCCGAGCACAACAGGCACACCTCTGCCCACCTGCAGCTCGAGGACCAGAGCGCTGCAGGCACACCCCTCTTCCAGGAGCCGCTCACCATTACACACGCACCGCTCGCCGCCCATCCGCTCGCCACTCCGCACGACGACAGCCACACCTACGACGAGATAGAGGAGGTGAAGGAGGACGACAGCCTCAACCTCGAGGAAATGGAAAAGCGCAACATAATACGAGCCCTGCAGCAAAGCCACAACAGGCGCAAGATAGCAGCACAGATGCTGGGCATCAGCGAACGCACACTATACAGAAAGATAAACGACTATGGCATCGAAGGATAACAAAGCACTGACAAGCACTGACAGAAAGAGACACAGACTAATTGCCGCAATGTGCGCCCTGGTGCTGTGCCTCTCCGCATTGGCGCTATGCACGTCGTGCACCATCAGCTACAAGTTCAACGGCGCCAGCATAGACTACACCAAGATAAAGAGCATACAGATAGGCAGCTTCCCCATACGCAGCACCTACGTCTGGGCACCCATGCAGGCCATCTTCCAGAACAAGCTCACCGACATCTATGCCAGCCAGACCAGGCTGAAGCAGGTGAAACGCAACGGCGACCTGGTGCTGGAGGGCGAAATCGTGGGGTTTGACCAGTTCAACAAGGGCGTGTCAAACAGCGGTTACTCCAACCAGGTGCAGCTGAAGATGACGGTAAACGTACGCTACACAAACAACAAGAACCACGCCGAGGACTTCGAACAGAAGTTCACCGCCACCTCCACCTACGATGCCACACAGCAGCTGGTGAACGTGCAGGAACAGCTGGTTACGGAAATGTGCAAGGACCTCACCGACCAGATTTTCAATGCAACAGTAGCAAACTGGTAACGAACACACACACAGACACCACCCGTCATTAAAAAGGCACAATGGGAAAACAGGTCATAGATTACATCAGACAGCCCGAGAGTCTGGACACCCAGTCTCTGGAACATCTGCGGACGGTAGTAGAGAAATACCCCTACTACCATGCTGCACGCATACTGCTGCTGCGCATGCTCTACCAGATGCACGACCCCACCTTCGACGAACAGCTGCGCCGGGCAGCCATCTACGTCCCCTCGCGCAAGACACTGTTCCAGATGTTCCAGGCACCGTCGCTCACTCCGGAATCTCCCAGCAAGAGAACATCTCGCGCAGGCGACACCGAGGAAGGCGGCTCCACAAGAACGGCAGCGCTCATCGACTCCTTCCTGGACACACTACCCACCCAGCAGCACAACGCGCCGCGCATCGTCGATGCCACCGTCGACTACATGGCCTACCTCATGCAGATGGAAACTGGAACCACCGCCTCCTCTTCGCCCAGGATGGTGGGACAGGACTATATCGACGACTTCCTCATCAAGAACGAAGGACGCTTCGACCTTGAAGACCTTCCCGCCGGGGAAACGCCACACACCGCACAGGAACCGCAAACCGACCTGGGCAACGGCGTTTTAACCGAAGCAATGGCCCGTATTTACATAAAACAAGGCAAATATGACAAGGCTATCGAAATTATTCAGCGTATTTCCTTGAAATATCCGAAAAAAAATCGTTACTTTGCAGACCAAATACGCTTTCTCGAGAAATTAATCATAAATCAACAATCGTAATATGTACACAACATTTGTAATCCTAATCGTAATTGTCAGCATCCTGCTGTGCCTGGTTGTCCTCATTCAGGAGAGCAAGGGCGGTGGTCTGGCTGCAGACTATGCCAGCGGCAACACCCTGCTGGGCGCACCCAAAACTACCAACGTCATTGAGAAGGCAACAAAGTGGCTGGCCGGCATCATGGTGGCACTGAGCATCATCAGCGTATGCGCACTGCCCGAGGCAAAGACCATGGACAGCGTACTGCAGATGGAAGAGACCGCCACAGAGGCTCCCGTTCTGCCCACAGTACCCGTTGCCACAGAGACAGCAGAGACAGCGGACCCCACTCCCCTGTCAATTGACTAACGCACCCACACCTTATATCATAGAAATATGATAATCGTAGCAGACAGCGGTTCCACAAAGACCGATTGGGTCTTGGGAGATGTGTCTGTAGACACCAAGGGCATCAACCCCGTGCGCGATACCAAGGAAGAAATCCTACGGGTCATCAGCACAGAGTTGGTGCCCAGACTTTCCTTCCTTTCCAGCAACAATGGGGCAAACCTGCCCATTGATGAAATATACTTCTACGGAGCAGGATGCATAGATCCCTATTCGCAGACTGTGCACGACGCCCTGCAGACCCACTTCCCCAATACCGGAATACACGTCTATAGCGACATGCTGGGAGCAGCACGTGGCCTGTGCGGAAACCAGGAGGGCATAGCGTGCATACTGGGAACTGGCAGCAACTCCTGCCTGTGCCAGGGAGGTGAAATCCAGCAGAACACCTCGCCACTGGGCTATATCCTGGGCGACGAGGGAAGCGGAGCCGTGCTTGGCCGCCTCTTCCTGTCAGAGATGCTCAAGGGAGACCTGAAGGAACTCTGGCAACGCTTTCAGTGGAGGTATCATCTGGAAACCACAGACATAATAAACCACGTCTACCGCCAGCCGCAGCCCAACCGCTTCCTGGCATCCATAGTCCCCTTCATAAGAGACCACGGTTACAACCCCAAGGTCAATAAACTGCTCGTAGAGGAGTTCACCCGTTTCCTGCAAAGAAACGTGCTGCCATACGGCAGGCCAGACCTTCCCGTCAACTTCGTGGGCGGAGTGGCCTACAATTTCCAGACCGAAATTGACCTTGCATGCCAGAAATGCTCACTGCAAATGGGCAAAATCATAGACAGACCAGGCTACAACCTGTGGAAATACCACAGAAATGTTCTTTAACATATATAAATATTTGTTTTCTACAGATATTATACATACCTTTGCAAAAGTTATCCTGAAAACAATCTTTTTACCTTAAACAAACTAATACCTAAAGGATGGTATAGGGGCGCTGTGAAGCGGCCCTATATTGTTTTATATGCGTTTGGTGTCGCAGGCAATCTCCCCTACTGTGCCCCACCCGGTATTACTGTCCCAGGGGGACAAAGTAAACGATGACGGAAACGAAAACGATAACTATCCACCCCCTCCGCTTCGCTCGTCCGCCCTGTCTCAGGGGGACAGTTGGCTGGCGCGGTATTTTCGGTTGTAACTGACTCTCCCTCTGAGACAGGGCGAATAAGGCCTTTAGAAAAATGACTCAATGTCATTTTGTGCCTTATGAGGGTTAAACTCCCCAGTTTAACGTCGGGCTCGGAGAGAGTACCCCGCAGGGGGGAGGGGGTGGATAGTTAAAACCGGGAACTATGCGGACGCTGCACGCAGCGTCCCTACCTGCCCTGTCACCGTTCTACGCTAATCGCTCATCCGCTCATCCGCTCACCGTTTCTGTTTACTCCCGTTGATGTTATTCCTTGTGCGATTTGTGGGGATTATATGTTGTCGTTTGCTTTGTTATTTGGTTATTTTGTGTTAAATTTGCCCTGAATTCCATGCCACAGCGGTGGTGTGAGGAAGGACTTTATTAAACCCAAATCGGTCATTAGACTGTTCTGCGCTAATGAAACCTTCTTTTTGTCATCTGTTTCGTCACTTCTCGGTTACAATGGACCCCCATTGCGCCCTCAAAGTGGCAAAACATCTGTTCAAAAATAAAAGTTATTATCATCATAACGCTAATGACCGATCTGGGTTAAAAAGGTGTTATTGAAATTACTAATCTATAAACAATATTTTATGAAACATTATTTACCCAATTCCCTGCGGGCGCTGTTCCTGTCCCTTGCGGTGCTCCTCTCCCTGCCTGTGCTGGCGGTAGAGGTTGAGATTGATGGGATAAACTATGACCTTGTTGCCAAGGTAAAGCAGGCTACTGTATTAAAGAAGAGCAGTGGCGAGTATTCTGGTTCAATTGTTATCCCGGAGTCTGTGGTGTACGAGGGCACTGCCTATAGTGTGACGAACATAGGGGAGAGGGCTTTCGATGGATGTTGGGGGTTGACCTCGGTTACTATCCCCAATAGTGTGACGAGCATAGGGTGGGCTGCATTCTTTGATTGCCAATTTTTGACCTCGGTTCATATCTCTGATATTGCGGCATGGTGCAATATTGATTTTAAAGATGCTTATCCTAATACTTTACATTCTAATCCTTTACTTTATGCTGAACACTTATATCTGAATGGAGAAGAGGTAAAGGATTTGGTAATTCCCAATAGTGTGACGAGCATAGGGAGTCATGCTTTCTATTATTGCTCTGGTTTGACCTCGGTTACCATCCCCAATAGTGTGACGAGCATAGGGAAGAGTGCTTTCGAAGGTTGCTCTGGTTTGACCTCGGTTACTATCGGCAATAGTGTGACGAGCATAGGGGAGTATGCTTTCGAAGATTGCTCTCGTTTGACCTCGGTTACTATCGGCAATAGTGTGACGAGCATAGGGCGTGATGCTTTCTCTGGTTGCTCTGGTTTGACCTCGGTTCATATCTCAGATATTGCAGCTTGGTGCAATATAGATTTTTATAACTCTTCCTCTACTCCTTTATATTATGCTCGCCATTTATATTTGAATGGAGAAGAGGTAAAGGATTTGGTAATCCCCAATAGTGTGACGAGCATAGGGGATAATACTTTCTGTGGTTGCTCTGGTTTGACCTCGGTTACTATCCCCAATAGTGTGACGAGGATAGGGTCTTGGGCTTTCGAAGGTTGCTCTGGTTTGACCTCGGTTACTATCCCCAATAGTGTGAAGAGCATAGGGAATTATGCTTTCCAGAATTGCTCTGGTTTGACCTCGGTTACTATTGGTAATAGTGTGACGAGCATAGGGTATGGTGCTTTCCGTGATTGCTCCGAACTCCTTGATGTCTATTGTTATGCAGAGAATGTTCCTTCTACACTAAGCTACGCATTTGAGGGTTCATACCCCGAATACGCCACCCTTCATGTTCCAGATGCTTCCATTGATAGTTATAAGGCAAGAGCGCCTTGGAGCAGTTTTGGCAAGATTGTAGGTCTTTCTGGTGGTGAACCAGAACAACCTGAACAGCCCGAGGTGGAGAAGTGTGCTACTCCTGTGGTGACTTATGCTGATGGAAAGTTGTCCTTCTCTTGCGAGACGGAGGGGGCGGAGTTTGTTACAAAGATTGTGGCTTTGGACCATTCTACATTCTATGATGCAGAAGTTGAACTTTCTGCCACCTACAACATTGAGGTCTATGCCTCCAAAGCTAAATTCGACAACTCTGACACCATCAGTGTAGCACTCGTATGGGTGGAGAATGGTGATGTTAGTGAGGAGACAGGCGTTATCAGCGTCCCAGCTGCTCCGGTGCTTGTTCAGGGCAATGGCGGTGTGCTCAGCGTGAGCGGTGTGGCAAAGGGCACTGAGGTGGTGGTTTACACCATCAGTGGCACTGAGGTAGCACGTGCTACTGCCACCGAGGGCACAACAACCATCAGCACCGGTTTGCAGAGCGGTACCATAGTGGTAGTGAAGTTCGGCAACAAGAGCGTGAAGGTGAGGATTTAAGGTCCAAGCACATTCTTTTTGTGCAATATACACAGTCCGCAGGCACCCCAGTGATGGAAAGTGTCTGCGGATTGATGTTTTGTGTTCGTAGGGTGATTTATCCACCCCCTCCGCTTCGCTCCCTCCGAGTCCAGCGTCGCAATGGGAATTGCGACCCTCAGAGGGCACAGAATGACATCGAGTCATTCTTCTAAAGACCCCCTTCGCCCACCTGTCTCTGGGGAACAGTTGGCTGGCGCGGTATTTTCGGTTGTAACTGACTCTACCCCTGAGACAGGGGTAGTACCCCGAAGGGGGGAGGGGGTGGATAGTTTCCCCTTTCCGTTCACCATGCGACGGAGGGGGTGGATAGTTTTCACCTTTCAGTTCACCATGCCGCAGGCATATTGACCTGTCGCTCTGCGACAATTAACCGTGGCAAAGGCACATTAACCAGCGACTGGTCGCTATTAACCGCACCGCAGGTGAATCATTGTCTTCGTCTTCGTCATCGGCATCGTCATCGTACAAAACAAGGGTGTTGCATATTCTTCTGCAACACCCTCGTTGATATACTGCTACTCTACCCTACGCTACATGCCCAGTGCCTTTGCCAGGCCGGCATCTACGCCGGAGAAGCCCATGAAGGCCATGGCAAGGAGGCCTGCCGTAACGAGTGCTATGGCCATGCCCTGCATGCCGCGGGGGATGTTCATCATAGAGAGGTGCTCGCGGATACCGGCAAAGATTACCATTGCCAGGGCAAAGCCAAGGGCTGTGGCGATGGCATAGACAACACCGGTGAGGAGGTTGGGCTCCAGTCCCTGTGTGTTGTAGGTTCCCTGTGCCACAAGGATGGCTACGCCAAGGATGCAGCAGTTGGTGGTAATCAGGGGAAGGAACACGCCCAGTGCCTGATAGAGCGAGGGAGACACCTTCTTGAGCACTATCTCCACCATCTGCACAAGGGCGGCGATGATGAGGATGAAGGCTATGGTCTGAAGATACTCCAACCCGAAGGCCTCGAGCACATAGACCTGTATGAGGTAGGTTACTATAGTTGCCAGTGTGAACACAAAGGCTACGGCAGCACCCATGCCAAGGGCGGTCTCCACCTTCTTGCTGACGCCAAGGAAGGGACATATGCCAAGGAACTGGCTCAGCACGATATTGTTTACGAATATCGCGGTTATGAATATAAGTATGTATGCCATGTTGTTAGTTCTTCAATTTGTTTACTATAGCAATCAGGAAACCCAGGGCGATGAAGGCGCCAGGTGCGAGAACGAAGACCAGCGCGCCATAACTGTCGGGGAAGATGGCCAGGGAGAATATCTTGCCCGTACCGAGCAGTTCGCGCACAGCGCCCAGCAGTGTGAGGCCAAGGGTGAAGCCCAGGCCCATGCCTATGCCGTCCATAACGGAACTGACGGGACCGTTCTTGGCTGCAAAGGCCTCGGCACGGCCAAGGATGATGCAGTTGACCACGATGAGGGGTATGAACAGGCCCAGGGACTTGTCTATCTCAGGAGCAAAGGCCTTGATGCACATCTGCAGGATAGTGACCAGCGACGCAATGACCACGATGAACGAGGGTATGCGCACCATGTCGGGCACAAGGTTCTTGATGAGAGAGATTATCAGGTTGGAGAAGATGAGCACTGCCATAGTGGCCAGTCCCATGGACATGCCGTTGAGGGCAGAACTGGTGGTGCCCAGTGTGGGGCACATGCCCAAGAGGAGAACAAAGGTGGGATTCTCCTTGATAATACCGTTCCAAAGTACTTTCAGTTGATTCATATCTGTAGTCCTCCTAAAATTATTCGTTGTTTTGTGCTGTAGCAGCAGTCTGCACGTCCAGTTCGGGAGTCACGGCCTTGGCATACTCTGCGTAGGCATTGTTCACGGCACGCAGGAAAGAGCGCGAGGTGATGGTGCTGGCTGTGATGGCATCCACATCGCCGCCATCCTTGCTGGTCTTGAACTGGCCAGCCACACGGCCTATGATATTGCCCTTGCCGCCCTCCTGGAACCACTCGGAGGCCTTGGCGCCAAGACCGGGGGTCTCGTTGGAGACGAGGACTGTGTATCCCAGCACCTTGAACTCCTTATCCAGGCCCACCATGATGGTCAGTCCGCCAGAGAAACTCTCGTTCTTGGGGTCTACGGTCTTCACTGATGCACCGTTGGCGGTGAGGTAGAGTGTGACATCGCCATTGACGATGGTGTCCGTAATCACAGCATTGTCGTCGCAGAGCACAGTCTTGATGGCCTGTGCCTCGTTCTTCTGCTGAATCTCGGCAATGGGGCCCTTTGTCACCTCATTGACATAGGCCAAGGCGGCAGCGGCAACCACCGAGATGACGGTGAGCACAATGGCCATGTTGTACCATGTAGATTCAAGTTTCTTCATTTCTTGGCCTCCTTTCTGATGACCTCACCGAAACGGCGTGGCTTGCAATATGTGTTTATAAGAGGTGTGAACGCATTCATGATGAGAATGGCAAAGGACATGCCCTCGGGATAGGACCCCCAGTTGCGGATAACTACTGTCAGCGCACCGATGGCAATGCCATAGATAATCTGTCCCTTGGGCACCATGGGCGAGGTGACATAGTCTGTGGCCATGAAGCAGGCGCCCAGCATGAGGCCGCCACTGCAGAGCACGCTGATGGGATCGGCATAGACGGGATTAACGAGATGAAGTACACCACTGATGATGGCCACGGTGCCAAGGATGCTGACGGGAATGTGCCAGGTGATAATCTTGCGTACTATCATGAACAGGCAGCCGAGAAGCAGCAGGATGGCAGAAACCTCGCCAAGCGAACCGCCATGCTGGCCGATAACCATCTCTATGGAAGAGGGCATATCCTGGAGCACGCTGGCATCGCCCGACTGTATGGCCCACTTCATGAGGGAGAGAGGCGTGGCACCGGTCTGTGCATCGAGATACTCCACACTGCCGCTAACGGGCCATGTGGTCATCTGTGCAGGGAAGGAGATGAGCAGGAACACACGTCCCACAAGGGCGGGATTGAAGGGGTTCTGACCCAGTCCGCCGAAGGTCATCTTGCCTATACCTATTGCCACCAGGGCGCCGATGACGATAATCCACAGGGGCAGGTTGGAGGGGAGGTTGAAACCCAGCAAGACACCGGTGAGGATGGCAGAGCCGTCCATTATGGTTGTACGGGGACGACGCAGGATGAACTTTGCTATCGCCCATTCAAAAATCACACATGAGACCACGCTTGTGAGCATAACCACGGCAGCGCCGAGTCCGAAGAAGTACAGACTGGCCACCAGGGCTGGCACAAGCGCAATGCATACTCCGTACATGTTCTTCTGGATGCTGTCGCCCGAATGAACATGGGGGGAGAGTGAAACTATTAATCTGTTTGACATTTAGGTTGGGGTTTAGGGTTTAGGGGTTACTAGATGGGCTAGAAGTGCTATATTGACTAGATGAGCTAGATAGTCTAGATAATTATAGGAGCGCTCATCACTTCTTCGCTGCTCTCTCGCGGATGATGCCCATCACCGTGGACTTGCCAAGGCGGATGTTGTCCAGCAGGGGACGATGGCTGGGACAGGTGAAGGCACACGAACCGCACTCTATGCACGATACGATGTCCTCCCTTTCGGCCTCTTCCCACATGTTCTGCGAACTTATCTTTGCCAACAGATAGGGTTCAAGTCCCATGGGGCATGCACCTACGCACTTGGCGCAACGGATGCAGGGCTCGGGCTCGGCACGGCGTGCCTCCTTGTCGTTCATGATGAGCAGACCGCTGGAACCCTTTGTCATGGCGATGTCCAAGGAAATGAGGGCCTTGCCCATCATGGGGCCGCCACCGATAATCTTGCCGGTATCGGCTGGCAGACCGCCACACTCCTCTATCAGTTGGGAGAAGGGTGTACCCAGACGTGCCAGCAGGTTGGAGGGGTTCTTCACGCTCTTGCCCGTTACGGTGATGATACGGGAGATGAGGGGTTTGTTCTTCATCACTGCCTCGTAGATGGCAAAGGCAGTACCCACATTCTGCACCACAGCGCCTACGCTGATGGGGATGGCTGGAGGTGCTGGAACCTGACGACCTATGACGGCATCTATCAGCTGCTTCTCGCCGCCCTGGGGATACTGTACCTTCAGGGGGACAACCTCTATCTGGGGATAGGACTCCACCTTCTCCTGCATCAGGCGGATGGCGTCGGGCTTGTTGTTCTCTATGCCTATGTAGCCGCGCTCCACACCAACGGCCTTCATTATGAGGGCCACACCAACGAGAATCTCGTCGGCCTTCTCGAGCATGAGGCTGTGGTCGGAGGTAAGATACGGTTCGCACTCCACGGCATTGATGATGACGCACTCGGCCTTCTGTCCGGGAGGGGGGCACAGCTTCACATGGCAGGGGAAGGTGGCGCCGCCCATGCCCACGATGCCTGCCTGCTTGATTTTCTCCACGATGGCCTGGGCGTCAAGGTCGGGACGGTCTTCCAGGCGTACAAGCGCCTCGCTGCGGTCGATGCTCTCCTCCCATTCGTCGCCCTCCACGTCCACATACACTGCCATGCGACGTGTGTCGCTGGCATCCAGGGCAACATCCACCTTGCTTACCTTACCGCTTACGCTGGAGTATATTGGCGCACTGACAAAGCCTCCGGCTTCGCCAAGCAGAGTGCCTACCTTTACCACATCGCCCTTCTTGACCACGGGCTTGGCTGGTGCGCCTATGTGCTGGAACATGCTGAAGATGGCCTGCTTGGGCAGAGCAGCCTCGCGGATAGGACTGCCAGCACTGAGTTTGTTCTCGGCGGGATGTACACCGCCCATTCTAAATGTCTTCATACGGCAGTATCCTTATTCTTTTGCGGGTTCTACGTTATTGTTCACTATGGTCTCTGCCTTGGGTGCAGGAGCAGCCTTGGGTGCTTCTGTGGCAGGAACGGCATCAGCCTTGGGCTTGCGGGGAGGGAAGTTGAATGCCTTGATGGCACCACGGGGGCATGCCTCCTCGCACTTGCGGCACATCTTGCACTTGTCGGGGTCGATGTGGGCAAGGTTGGCGCCGAGGGTGATGGCCTCGAACTTCTCGCACACCTTCACGCACTTGCCGCAACCTATGCAACTGACCTTGCACTCCTTGGTGGCAAGGGCTCCCTTGTCCTTGTTGTTGCAGAGGACCACGACCTTGCGGTTCTTGGGTCCCTGGGGAACCAGTTCGATAATGCCACGGGGACAGGTCTTGGCACAGGCGCCGCAACCGGTACACTTGCTCTCGTCCACCTCGGCAATGCGGGTGGCGGGATTTACGGTGATGGCGCCAAACAGGCACACGCTGGCACAGTCGCCCTCGCCAAGACAGCCATACTGGCACTGGGTCTCGCCCATACCGGTCATGTTCTGCACCTTGCACGAATGAGCGCCGTCAAATTCCACACCGTGGGGGCGCACGTCGCATGTACCCTGGCAACGGACCACAGCCACCTTGGGTGCTGCTGCCGATGCCTGCAGGCCGAGTATGCCGGCAATCTGCTCCATCACTGCCTGGCCGCCAGGGGCACAGTTCAATTCACTCAAACTTCCGCCTTCGGCTGCCTTGACGCATGCTGAGGCAAAACCCGAACAGCCGGGATAGCCGCAACCGCCGCAATTGGCCTGGGGCAGAACGTCGGACACCTGCTTGATGCGGGGGTCTTCCCAAACGGCAAACTTCTTGGAGGCAAGGAACAAGACCAGAGCGGAAACAAGTCCCAGCACTCCAAGCACGATTACCGCAATCAAAATTACGTTCATAACTATAATAGTTTATTATTTTCTCTTCGTCGCCTGTTTGCCGAAATCTATCTTCAGCAGCCTTATCACCAGGAAATAGAGCAGCAGGAACAGCAATACCGCCAAGGCTGCCCATCCCTCGCCTACCCTGCCCTGTGCCAGAAACAGTATGAGCACGATGCATGCAAGAGGCAGGACAAAGGCCACACCAACGGCCGCGAGACTGGTGTCGCATGGCTGGGCAGTTTCCTTGTCCTTGCGGCTGCAAAACATGGATATCTTGCAACCGTGGCAATCAATATTGTCCGTTTTTGTCATGTAGACTTTGCATTTTTGACATACAAAGATACTCTTTTTTAGGTATCTCACCCCACTTTGACGCAAAAATCTTGCCTTAGATGAATAAAGATGAACAAAAAACATTGACCAGCCACAGACAATGTGCTGCCTAAGGCCGGTCAATATGTTGTCAGAAGAGCAATAATGTGCTGTCTTGCCCTGTCTGCAATCTTGCAATGTCAATTACTTTACCAGATACTTCTCTCCGCTCTCCTCCACCATCTTGCGCAGGTAGTGCTGGGGATAGCCGGGACGCTGGGGGGCAACGGGCTCACCGCCGGGGGTGAGGATGTAGTCGCCGTTCTCGTCCACCTTCTTGACGCACATGTCATTGTACTTGACAATGATACGCTGTGCCAGCTGCATCCACTCGTCCATCATCATGCCAGACATGCGCAGGCTGTAGTCGCTGAGAAACTTCTTTCCTTCTGCCTCGCCCATTTCCTTTGCCTTGGACTCCATCAGTGCCTGAACGCTATTGAAGTCCTTCTCCAGGCGGTCGCGGACAGCCTGCAGTTCGGGGAAGAGCAGGTTGTAGCGGTAGTAGACCATATTGCTTACCCAGTTGCACATCCAGTAGGCATTGCGGAATGAGAATGTGGTTGCATCAGCCAGTTTCTGGCTGTAGCACTCGGGCACAGCCTCCAGGCAGGAGTAGATGGGGGTAAGGGCCACCATGTTGGCATCGTCGTTGCCAAACCACAGCACACCGCCGATGTAGTCGGGCAGATAGTCGCGCATCTGTGCCACATAGATGGCGCTGGACTGCACGGTGCTGATGGGGCGCTCGTTGAAATACTCCTTGCCATCCACCTTGTAGGACAAGGGGGTAACGCGGTATGGCATCTGCCAGGGCAGGCCTCCCAGTCCCTCGGTGATGTCCATGGGAGTGCCCTCGTAGTGGTCGCGCATCATATCCTTCACATCCTGTGTGCTCAGGAGCTGCTTGGGCTTAACCCAAAGGGGCATCTCGTGGGGGATGCCTTCGATGGGCTGCTTTGTCTCGGGGTCAACATCCTCGCCCATAGCATAGGGCATGTAGGGCTTCATGTCCTCGGCTGCCCACCTGTTGAAGAAACTCCACACACGTGCCTCGCAATAGCGCTTGGCGCCAAAGTCGATGGGGGCGTATGCCTCGGAGAAGGAGAAGTCCTTGTCCTGGCCATTGAAATAGCCCTTCTTGCGGGCAAAGGTGATGACGTCCTTGGAGTAGAGGCAGTTCTCCTTGTCCTTCAAGGGGAACTTGCGGATGCGGCTATGGTTAGCATGAGCACTGATCATGTCGTCGGGCATGCGCTGCGCCACCCAAACGGCACCTTTCTCCTCCTTGCCCTTGCCGATGAGTTCCATAATCCACACCTCGTTCTTGTCGGCAATGGTGAAACTCTCGCCGCTGCACTGGTAGCCATATTCCTGGCACAGTTCGTCGATGATCTTGATGGCCTCGCGTGCGGTCTTGCAGCGCTCCAGGGCTATCCACATCAGTGAACCGTAGTCCATGATGCCGGGACCGCCATCCAGTTCGGGACGGCCGCCAAAGGTGGTCTCCATGATGCTGAGCTGGTACTCGTTGAGGAAACCGGTTACCTGATATGTCTCCTCGGGTTCGGGAATCTCACCCAGGTAGTTGCTTGTCTCGTAGTGATAGATGGGGCGCATTGCTCCCTTGGCATGCTTCATTCTGGGCTTGTAGTAGAGAGAGGAGAACATGCCATAACTGTCACTGCTGTAACTGATAATAACACTGCCGTCGGCAGATGCCTTCTTGCCAACGATAAGGTTGGTGCATGGCATAGCCATCACCGAAACGAGCAGAAGGCAGATAACTGAAAATATCTTGCGCATAATTGTTGTTTAGTTTTATATTACTTTATCACCAGCTTGTCCGAACCTGCAGCCTTGAAACTCATGTCCAGTCCCTTGACACTATGTGTCAGAGCACCGAAACTGATGAAGTCCACGCCAGCCTGGGCGTATGGTATCATTGTCTCGAAGGTGATGCCGCCGCTTGACTCGGTCTCGGCACGGCCTGCCACAAGTTCTACCGCCTTCTTGGTGTCCTCGGGAGAGAAGTTGTCGAACATGATGCGGTCGCAACCCTCGGCAAGAGCCTCTTCCAGCTCCTTCCAGTTGCGAACCTCGCACTCTATCTTCAGGTCCTTGCCATGATCCTTGCAATACTGCTTGGCACGGCTGATGGCATTGTGCACGCCACCGCAGAAGTCAATGTGATTGTCCTTGAGCAGAATCATGTCGAACAAACCGATACGATGGTTCATGCCGCCACCTATCTTCACAGCCTCCTTCTCCAGCATACGCATACCGGGAGTGGTCTTGCGGGTGTCGAGCACGCGGGTCTTGGTACCGGCATCGATGAGTGCCTGCTGGTACTTGTTGGTCATGGTGGCAATGCCCGACATGCGCTGAAGGATGTTCAGCATCAGGCGCTCTGTCTGCAACAGGCTCTGCTCCTTGCCCTTAACGCTCATTACGATGTCACCGGGCTTCACGTGAGCACCATCCTCGATGTACACCTCCACCTCCATGGTGGGGTCGAAACGGTGGAACACCTGCTTGGCTATCTCCACACCGGCAAAGATACCCTCTTCCTTGATGAGCAACTTGCTCTCGCCCATACTGTCGGCTGGAATGCAACACAATGTGGTGTGGTCACCATCACCAATATCCTCGCTGAAAGCCAGGTCTATCAGTCTTTCGTTCAATTCTTCTACACTAAGCATAATTGTATTTATTATTATTGATATTTCATTAATTATATTTCTCGCTCATCCGCTCACCGCTAACCTCTCACCGTTAAAGACTACTCATGATGATATGGTTCTCCATTCAGTATGGTCATGGCACGGTATACTTGCTCCACAAAGAGCAGACGTATCATCTGGTGCGAGAGGGTCATCTGCGAGAGGGATATCTTCTCGTCGGCTCTGTCGTAGACGGCAGGGGCAAAGCCATAAGGGCCGCCCACTATGCAAAGGAGCCGCTTGGTGCCCGAAACCATCTTCTTCTGCATCCACGAGGCAAACTCTATGCTTCGTCTCTCCACTCCATGCTCGTCCAGAAGCACCACCCTGTCGCCGGGCTGTATGCGGGAGAGTATCAGCGAAGCCTCTGCTTCCTTCTGCTGCGACTCGGACAAGGCCTTTGTCTGGCGGAGTTCGGGGATTACCTCAATGTCCGTTGGCAGGTAATGCTTCAGGCGTGAAAGATATTCATCCACCAGGGCAATGATATGCTTGTCGGTGGTCTTGCCCACGACCAACAGGGTTACCTTCATTTCTTTTCCTCCTCCTTTTCTGCCTCGCCAATAGTCTGGCGCTGTACATTCTCGTATGCTCCGATATCCGCCCGTCCGTCTGCCTGGCGGCTTCTGCCAAGGCGGTCCAACGGGAACTCCTCTACCCAATATACATCGGCACTGTCGCAGAAGTGCGCAAGGGTGTCGGGGGTGAAGTCGTATATTCGTGCATAGGTGTCGAAGACGAGAAACTGCCGTCCATAGGACATTGTATCCTCCGGATTCTCATAGATATTGCGCACAAAGCGGACAGAATCCGCCTCACTGTATACCGTGTTGAGGAAACAACGCTGGAACTGATAGCGGACCGAATCCTGGAACTTGCTCTCCTTCAGGAAACTGCCCGATATCACATCCTCGCCATAACCGGTGATGATGCAGTTGGTGAAGTACGCACGCGAAACATCGTAGAACATCGTATCGCCATATTCCACATCGTAGTCGCTCAGACTCAATGCCCAACCTCTGTTGGCATCGAAGTTGTAGAACTGTGCCAAGGTGCAAAAGGTCATCTCCGTCTCTCCTCCTATCATCTGATAGAGATTGCCAAAGGCATTGCTTATCTGTGTGTTATACGCTTTCACACTACAGTTCTTTGTCCACAGGGCATTGCCTCCGGTGTTGTGTATAACGCAGTTGGCAAACTCAATATCCGTATCCTCGGCTCTGATGCCAAAGGTGCTGCTATGCAGGTCCAGGTACGTGAGCTTATGCCCCGACCCGTTGAGGTACACCCCACCCCATTGCTGGGGAGTGTTGTCGTATGGAAGGTAGTCGAAGAGATTTCCTGTCCTGTCGCCACGGAAGACAACAGGCTGCTCGAGCGTACCGTTTGCCACCAGGGTTCCATCCACACACATGGAGGCCTGCTGATGGAAATACAGCTGCGTGCCTGCCTCAACGGTAAGCGTACTTCCCGCAGAGATATAAAGACTGTCGTATATAACCACAGGTCTGCGGCTGCGAAGGACTGAGTCCTTGTCTATAACCCTAATCCCTCGCCAGTGCAATGCATTCTGTCCGCCGGCAATAAGGGTGACATACTGCTGCACTCCGCTTTCCAACTGGAAGCAAAGGCTGTCGGTATGCATGGCAACAGTGTCCGTGTCGGTATCCGGCAGAGTAACCTCAACGAGGACAAAGATACTGTCGTTCCTTCTCACCTCGAAGTCGGCACCCTGGCCGCCATGCAGAAACTGCCCGTCCACGTTCACACGGAAGTGGCTCTTGCCGGCATGCTTGAGGCGCACGTCGCTGATGCGCACTCCGCTCTCGTTGTTGTTGTAAACCAACAGGCGCTGGGTGCTGCTGCTAACTGTGCTTATGAGGGTGTCGAAACTTACTGTATCGCGCCCGAAGGTGAGCTGTGCCTGAGGGTCGGCAGTCCACGAGTCATAGTCGTCGCAACTGCTGACCACCGCCATCAGTACACCTATTATATATATATATAGGGGAAATCGCTTCAAGTCCGTTTCCTGTGTTTTAGATATTTGCCAATATTGCCAGCAGATGGTCCCATACCAACTGTACGCTGGGAATGTGCATGCGCTCGTCGGGGCTGTGTACGCCACGCATCGTGGGGCCAAGGCTCACCATGTCCATACCGGGGAACTTCTCGCTGAACAGGCCGCACTCCAGACCGGCATGAATGCCGCCCACGAAGGGTTCCTTGCCATAGAGCTTCTTGTACTGGTCCACGGCAACAACGAGCAGCTTGCTGTTGGGATTCATCTTCCAGCCGGGATAACCCTCACCGCTCTGCACCTCTGCACCGGCCAGTTCAAAGGCGGCACGGAAGGTGGCAGCCATATTGTGACGTGCACTGAGGATGCTGCTTCGCTGGCTTGAATTGACAACGATGGTATGCTCCTCGGCATTCTTACGGATGTTGGCCAGGTTGGAACTTGTCTCCACAAGGTCGATGTCCTGACACATGGCAAAGATACCGTTGTCCACTGCCTGCAGGGCAAGTATCAGGTTGCGTGATGTCTTCTTGTCCACCACACTCTTAGGAGCCTCCTCGCTTTCCAGAATGAACTCCATGGTCTTCTCCGTGCGGCTGTACTCCTCCTCCACGTTGGCCTGGAAGATGTTCCAGTCTACGCGTATCTGCTCCTTATATGCGTATGGCACGGATACCACACAAGAGGCTTCGCGGGGAATGGCGTTGTGCAAACCGCCAGCCTGGATGTCGGCCAGGCGCAGGTCGGTCTTTGCCTGCTGCATGTACAGGAAACGTGCAAGCAGCTTGTTGGCATTGGCACGCATCTTGTTGATGTCGTCACCAGAATGACCGCCGGTCAGACCCTTGATAGTCAGGCGAACAAAGAACATGCCGTCCTCAACGGGTTCGTCCTCGTAGTGGAAAGTGGCCACGGTGCGGCATCCGCCGGCACAACTTACAAAGATATAGCCTTCCTCCTCATTGTCGAGGTTAACCATCATTCTGCCCTTTAGGAAATCAGCAGGCATGGCTTCGGCACCGGTAAGACCTGTCTCCTCGTCACGGGTAAAGACACACTCCAGAGGACCATGCTTGATGTCCGTGGCACGGAGGATGGCAATCTCCATGGCACAGCCAATACCGTCATCGGCACCCAGGGTTGTACCCTTGGCCTTCATCCATTCACCATCGACATAAGCCTGGATGGCATCGTTCTCGAAGTCAAACTCAACATCGTTGTTCTTCTCGCAAACCATGTCCATGTGGCTCTGCAATACCATAATGGGTTTGTCCTCCATACCAGGAGTGGCAGGCTTGCGGATAACGACATTGCCTATCTCGTCGCGTACTGTCTCCAAACCAAGACTGCAACCTACCTCCAGCAGGTACTCCATCATCTTGTCCTCCTTCTTGGAAGGACGGGGAACAAGGTTTATCTCACTAAATGCTTCAAAAACCGAAGCGGGTTTCAATTCCATCATATCTTTTCTAATTATTTGAACGTTGGTATTAAATATAACGCATTGCCACGAGGTTTTATTTGGCAGATTAGCAAATATTCACTATCTTTGCCACCCGAAATCATGACTTTGCGTCTGCAAATATACAAATAAATGTTGAAACTCTTACTCTTGACGCTTGGAATTTGCGCAATCAGCATACTGCTGCTGTCTATACGCATACTTCTGCAAAAAGGTGGCAAATTTCGCAGTCTTCACATTGGCCAGAGTCCGGAAATGCGCAAGAAAGGCATCCATTGCGTGCAAAGCATGGACAGGATGATGCGGCACCAGAGTCCACACCGAGTGAAGGAAAACGCAACGAACAAATAATTATAGATAAATAGACAATGAAAAAGTATCTTTTTCTGATCATGGGCATGGCTCTGTGCCTTGCATCATGCAACAACAATGGGGCTGGCAAAGTGGAAACAGCACAAAATGCCGGAACTGAAGCAACTGGTTTGCGTATTGCCTATGTTGAGTTGGACAGTCTCATGAGCCAGTACCAACTCTACAAGGACTATGAAGGTGTTCTTACTCGCAAGGGCGCAGACATACAGAACACACTGGGACAAAGACAGCGCCGACTGGAGTCCAGCGCAGCTGCAATGCAGCGCAAGTATGAGAACAACGGTTTCCAGACACGCGACGAACTGGAAAACGCACAGCGCAACCTCCAGCAGCAGGAGATGGAACTCCAGGAACTGGCAGCCAAGCTGAACAACGAGTTCAACGAGGAGCAGGCACGCATCAACCAGGAAGCACGCGACAGCATACAGAACTTCCTGAAAATTTACAACCAGACCAAGAAATATGACTACGTGATGATAAAGGCCGGCGACAACCTTCTTATCGCCAACCCCCAATACAACATCACCAAGGACATCGTAACAGGTCTGAACAAGCGCTATAACGCAAATAAATAACAGATTAGCGCACTTTTTCTTGCACATCTCAAAGAAAAGTGCTAATTTTGCACCCGATTTATGCCGTTGAGGCTCAAAAAAGTGAATCACGAGATGATTCCGCCCCGCGGTCAAACCCGTTAAATAATAAATAAACAAATGTACGCAATCGTAGAGATTAACGGTCAGCAGTTCAAGGCTGAAGCTGGCAAGAAGCTCTTCGTACACCACATCGCTGGTGCCGAGGCTGGTCAGGCTGCTGAGTTTGAGAAAGTGTTGTTGGTAGACAACAATGGTACAATCACCGTAGGTGCTCCCACCGTTGAGGGCGCTAAGGTTGTATGTGAAGTGGTTACTCCCCTGGTAAAGGGCGACAAGGTTCTTGTTTTCCACAAGAAGCGTCGTAAGGGCTACCGCAAGCTGAACGGTCACCGTCAGCAGTTCACCGAGTTGACTATCAAGGAAGTTATTGCTTAATCACTAAAATCACAGGAGGAACACAGAAATGGCACATAAAAAAGGTGTTGGTAGTTCTAAGAACGGCCGTGAGTCAGCATCACAGCGACTCGGTATCAAGATCTTCGGTGGTGAGAAGTGCATTGCCGGTAATGTAATCGTACGTCAGCGTGGCACACGCCACTACCCTGGCAAGAAC
>JAZRII010000005.1:0-82882 GCA_045645225.1 Bacteroidaceae bacterium
AGACTTGTCACTCATAACCATCTTTCGCCTACCACTCTCCCAGCTTCAGCATTAAATGTTAATACTTCGGTTATGGATTCAGTCCGCATAGGGACATAAAAAAGACGTGGGAGAAACTTCCTTGCTTATCCCAATCGTCCGGCCTTCGCATTGCCTATGTACAAGGATAAGCAACTCAGCCAGCCCACGCCATAGGGTATTATATATGATGTATACGATAGAATATACCCCCGAAAAGGGATAGAAACTACGCATACGGGTATAATACACCCGGCATGGACGCTTCGTTGCGGTATCTTCATGTACATAATCAAAGTTGCGAAGTTTGACGATTTGAAGATAACGTTCAGAAAACGTCCTTTCATGCTCTTCTGTGTAAGACTCCTTGCAGGAACAAGTCCTGCGTTGAGCGACACTTTCGGAGCATAATCCAATAAGATATTGACCCGCCCACCCCCTTAAGGCAGCTGAGTCGGCACAAAAATAGCAAAAAATAATGATATTATAACAAATTGCGACTGATTTTAACAAATAGTAGAGTATTAGAGTTCACTATTAACTTGATTCAACATGGCATGTGCAAATGTATAAAAGAAAGAACATAAATGTACATTTATCTACAACCTTGTTCTCAACATGGAACTCATTTGTCCAAAGTTAGGAAAGAAAGTCTGTTCGATGAGAAAAATATGGGGCACTGAGAATGGTAGATTTTAGCCTTACTGAGAGCAGGGAGGAGACAATACCATACTCTCGGCGAACAGATACCGAGGACAAGGGCGTGACAATAGTATTCTCTCGGCGAACAGATACCGAGGACAAAAACCGGATAATATCAAGGACAAAGTAAACGTAAAACTGCGGTTGATTTATTCGCCTATGCACATAAAACCAGACCTCAGTGGCTTTGGGCATCAACCTTCGGTAAGCAAACCGATTCTTTGTTTGCTGTTTTTGTTGTTTACAAGGACAATAGGGATACGAATGCCGTGTCAGCAATCTCATGAAACATAAGAAGTACACCTAGACCAACAGTTTTGCGGATAATACGTATCATCCTCATCTCCCACCCCATCTATGAGTTACTCACCATCATTAGGGAGAGAATACGAGTGGGGAATGAACGTGAGTAAGCGGTTAACAAATGGTTGGAGCATGAAAAAAACAGAATTGGCAGTCCCTTGTTAATTGTGGGGACTGCCAATGGAATATCGAGTGCTATAATGATGTATAGCGTATGATGCTGGTGTGCATGACGGACTATTCCTCCAACTTGCGGTAGCGGATGCGCTTGGGCTCTTCTATGCCGAGGCGCTTGCAGCGGTTCTGCTCGTACTCGGAGTAGGAACCCTCGAAGAAGAATACCTCGCCATTGCCCTCGTAGGCAAGAATGTGGGTGCAAATACGGTCCAGGAACCAACGGTCGTGACTGATTACCACAGCACAGCCGGCAAAGGCCTCGAGACCTTCCTCCAGAGCACGCAGGGTGTTTACGTCAATATCGTTGGTGGGCTCGTCGAGCAGGAGCACATTGCCTTCCTCCTTCAGTGCCATGGCCAAGTGGAGACGGTTGCGCTCACCGCCGGAGAGCACACCGCACTTCTTCTCCTGGTCGGCACCGGTGAAGTTGAAGCGTGACAGATAGGCACGTGTGTTGATGTCGCGGCCGCCCATGCGGATGAGTTCGTTGCCCTGGCTGACAACCTGGAAGACGCTGGCATCGGCGGTGATGTCCTTGTGGCTCTGGTCCACGTAGGCCAGTTTCACGGTATCGCCCACCTCGAAGGTACCTGCATCGGGAGTCTCCAGGCCCATAATCATGCGGAACAGGGTGGTCTTGCCGGCACCGTTGGGACCGATGACACCTACGATGCCGTTGGGGGGAAGCATGAAGTCGAGGTCCTTGATGAGGGTCTTGTCGCCATATGCCTTGCACAGGCCGTGAGCCTCGATGACCTTGTTGCCCAGACGGGGACCGTTGGGGATGAAGATTTCCAGCTTCTCCTCGCGCTCGCGCTGCTCCTGGTTGAGCATGCTCTCGTAGGACTTCAGACGGGCCTTGCCCTTGGCCTGGCGGGCCTTGGGAGCCATGCGCACCCATTCCAGCTCGCGCTCCAGGGTCTTGCGGCGCTTGCTTGCCACCTTCTCCTCCTGAGCCATGCGCTTGGTCTTCTGGTCGAGCCAAGAGCTGTAGTTGCCCTGCCAGGGTATGCCCTCGCCACGGTCGAGCTCCAGAATCCAGCCTGCCACGTCGTCCAGGAAGTAGCGGTCGTGGGTTACGCAGATGACGGTGCCCTCGTACTGCTGCAGGTGCTGTTCCAGCCAGTCGATGCTCTCGGCATCGAGGTGGTTGGTGGGCTCGTCGAGCAGGAGCACGTCGGGTTTCTGCAGTAGCAGGCGGCACAGTGCCACACGGCGGCGCTCACCACCGGAAAGGACGCCGCACTTCTGGTCGGCAGGAGGGCAGCGGAGTGCATCCATGGCACGCTCCAGACGGCTGTCCAGGTTCCATGCGTCGGTGGCATCGAGAATGTCCTGAAGTTCTCCCTGGCGTGCAAAGAGCTCGTTCATCTTGTCCTCGTTCTCATAGTATTCGGGCAGGCCGAACTTATCGTTGATGGCGTTGTACTCTGCCAGTGCATCTACCACATGCTGGGCACCTTCCTTGACCACCTCGATGACGGTCTTCTCGTCGTCCAGATAGGGTTCCTGTTCCAGATAGCCCACACTGTAGCCGGGGCTCCACACCACTTCGCCCTGCGAGGGCTGCTCCAGGCCGGCGATAATCTTCATCAGAGTGGTCTTACCCGAACCGTTCAGACCTATGATGCCGATCTTGGCGCCATAGAAGAAACTCAGGTAAATGTTCTTCAATACTTGCTTCTGGTTCTGTGTGATGGTCTTGCTCACACCAACCATGGAGAAAATGATTTTCTTGTCGTCTACTGTTGCCATGTATAATGTTTGTGTTTATTATGTTCTATTGTCTTTACTATAGGTTTTGTCATCTGTACCCTCTATCATCTGACAGCTTTAGCTTGATGAGCAAAGCGAATAACTCTGTACTCTGTCATCTGTCATCTGTACTCTACCGTCTTATGGGCTCGATGATGGTCTTCTGCCCCTTTATCTTCTGCCCGCCGATGCGTGCCATGAGCGAACGGATGCAGGTGCGGTCCACGGCGGCAAAGGACCAATGGGGGAAGACTGAAACCATGCCAAGCTGCTCGCGCTCCAGGCCTCCTGTCTTGCAGAGGAAGCCCACGATGTCCACCTTGTTGACCTTGTCCTTCTTGCCTCGGCCTATGTAGAGTGTCTCCCACCTGGACGAGGGCACCTGATAGGAATCGGGGACTTCCATGGGGATAATGCCAGTGAGGCAGTCCAGCTTGTCGAGATTCTCCTCCGGCCCCAGGATGAGGTAAGACGCCCCTGCCCTATCCCACCGTGCTGTGCGGCCGTTGCGGTGGATATAGGCCTCGCTGTTCATGGGCAGATGATAGTGTATGATGTTCCCGACATCGGCAATGTCAAGCCCTCGGGCGGCGAGGTCGGTGCTTACAAGCACGTTGGCGCATCCGCTCTGGAAACGGAACAATGCCCTTTCCCTGTCCTTCTGCTCCATGGCACCATGGAAGGCAGAGACACAGAAACCAGTTTTCTGAAGGAACTGGTACACGCGGTCCACTGCCTCGCGGTAGTTCAGGAAAACCATGCTGGGAGTGCTGCCCAGGGAGCACAGCAGGCGACCGAGGGTTTCGAGTTTGTCCTTCTCGGGAGAGCGGAGCAGATACTGGCTGATGCGGTCGGAATAGTCAGTGTCGGTATCGGCAAGGTAGTTCATGCGGTGCACCTTGCCAGCACCCACAAAGGAGGGTATCTCCGGGCTGTCCGTGGCAGAAAGCAGGATGCGCTTCCTCACGGAGGGCAGCATGGCCATGATGTCTGCCATCTGCTGGCGGAAACCCAGTTCCAGGGACTTGTCGAACTCGTCTATAACCAGAGTGCCAATGCCCTGAGACTCGAAATTGCCCTTCTGCAGATGGTCCAGTATGCGCCCGGGTGTGCCTATTATCAGCTGTGGAGAGAGGCTGCGCATGGCACGGTGCTCGTCCATGGCTGGGCGGCCGCCGTAGCAGGCGTATGCCTTGGCGTCGCGGCAGAGCCTCGTGGCCACACCCTGTGTCTGGATGGCCAGTTCACGGCTGGGTACCAGAACGAGCACGGTGGGGTGCAGCCCAGGCAGCATGGCCTCCAGGACAGGAAGCATGTAGCCAAGCGTCTTGCCGCTGCCCGTGGGTGAAAGCAGCACAAGGGAATCATGCCGGCGCACTTCGGCCAGCATCTCCTCCTGCATGGGATTGAGATGCTCGATTCCCAGGGAATGAAGATCGTATGTCATTTATATGGTCTTATCTGAGAAAATGGTCTACAAGGAAATACACTCCCACCGACGACATCCATGCCACGAGAGTGAAAAGGGAGATGCGGCGCAGATACCACCACACGGAGACACCCTCGGCTCGCATGAGGGCAAAGCCTGCAACACTGCCAATGGGGAGAAGGCATCCGCCGATGTTGCCGCTGAGTGCGATGAGGTGCCAGTACTGTCCGTTCTCCACAAAGCTCTGCATGTAGCCGCCCTGTGCACTGGCGGCTTCCAGTACGGGATAGACATTGATGCCTGCCATCACCAGGGCTATATTGTCCAGGAAACTGCTGAGCAGTCCCATAAAGGCACTTGCCAGATAGATGTTGTGGATGTTGGCATCGAGCCATTCGCTTGCAGCCTTCATGGCACCGATTTCCACAAGCACACCCACACACAGACAGACACCTACGCAGTACATGATGACCTGCAGAACCTCGTACTGGAGGCTGCGACCCAGGGATATGCTCTGGGGCTGCTCGGTGCGTATGCGGCTCTTGTTGATAATCTCGTTGAGCACCCACACCACTCCAAGGCAGCACAGGGCGCCAAGGAAGGGAGGCAGAAGGGTGATGCGGTGGAAGGATGGCACAAACCACAAGCCGCCTATGCCGAAGAACAGGAGCAGCAGTTTCTGCCACACGGCCAGAAGGCTGTCGTCGCCACGGAATGTGTAGGCGGGGCGGTCGAGGTCGAGGTGCTCGGGCAACTGTCGCTGAATGAGAGCGGTGGGGATTACCGTGGCGACAATAGCGGGCAGAACCAGGGCAGCGCTGAAGTTGGTTGCCGTAACAGCTCCCTTTGCCCACACCATCAGGCTTGTGACATCGCCTATCACTGTCCAGCATCCACCAGCACTGGCGGCTATTACGATGGCAGAACCTATGTACATCCTCTGCTTGCCATTGCGAATGATTTTGCGCAGGATCATGAGCATGAGCACCGTGACGGTGAGATTGTCTATGCAGGTGCTGAGCAGGAAAGTGATGAGCACGGTGAGCCAAAGCATCTGAGCCGTACTCCTGCGCCGGAGCCACTTCTCGATGAAGGAAAAGCACTCGTTGTTGGTGAGCACCTCCACAATGGACATGGTGGCAAGCAGGTAAAGCACCAGACTGCCCACCTGTCCTACATAGCGCAGGAACACATTAGAGGCAATAAATTCCTTAGTTGAAAGTACCGTCTGCGGAGCGCCGTCGAGAAAGGCGGCATACTCCTCGGCGTGCATACCGTTGATGAAGGACGTGCCAGTGCACATGAACAGCACCCAGCCTACAGTGCCGCAGAACATGGCCACAAGGGACTTGTTGATGTTCGTAACGTGCTCAGAGGCAATGAGCATGTAGCCCAAAAGTATCACAATTACTATCGCAATGGTCATTTCTGGTTGAATTTATTGGATTGGACATACATATTTGGGCACAAAAATACTCAAAAAAAACAAATTCTACAAGACTGATTCGCACATATTCCGCCAAAATGTATTAACTTTGCTACGATATGAAACATAGTTCAGTGATAAAGACGCTTGCCATTATGCTGTTCGCTACGGCAAGCAAAGTGGCGAAAGCACAGGAGATAACAATGCTGGGGGATGGTGTGTCGTTCCCGATAGAGGCACAGCAGACACAGACGGAAGTGAAACCGGGGTGGAAAATAGTGGACATCCAACTGAAGAGCAAGTTCAAGCGCTACCTCTGGGGCTCGAAAGCAAAACAACTGGCAGAGAGCAGTTCGCCAAAGTTCATCGTGGATACCGATTCGCTGCTGCTGAGCGACCTTGTGCTAATCAGGCTAAAGGGCAAAAAGGAGTATCGCAGCATACCTAAACCACAAGTTCATGAAAACAAATGCATATATGTGGATTTCAACTCTTTCCACATAGAACCATACGGTAGTGACTTGTTCCTCATCCAGCCCATACATCCATTGCAGCCTGGCGAATACATCTTCACATGGAAGACGCTGTCGACTGTAGGGGAAATGGAGGACTGGCTGGTATGGCCATTCAGCGTGGGCAAGACAAACTAAACCCGATTTGGGTTAAAAAGAGCTCTACCCTACTGAATATACAAAAACTGAATATACAAAAAAACTGGACGGCGGAACAATTGTCCCTGCCGTCCAATATTTTTATTCTATCCAGGATATGGTACACCCAAGGGTTATGAGAAGTAGCGCTTGAGCAGACCCTCAAAGCCACGGCCGTGACGTGCCTCGTCCTTTGCCATCTCGTGAACTGTGTCGTGAATTGCATCCAGATTGGCTGCCTTGGCTGCCTTGGCAATGTCCATCTTGCCAGAGCATGCACCGCACTCGGCCTCGGCACGCTTCTGCAGGTTGGTCTTGGTGTCCCATACAACATCGCCAATCAGTTCTGCAAAACGGCTGGCATGGTCTGCCTCCTCAAAAGCATAGCGCTTGAATGCCTCGGCAATCTCGGGATAACCCTCGCGGTCGGCCTGTCGGCTCATGGCCAGATACATGCCCACCTCGGTGCACTCACCGGCAAAGTGAGCCTTCAATCCCTCCATAATCTCCTCGGGGCAGCCCTGGGCTACGCCAATGACATGTTCGGTAACGTAGGACTGGCCTTCAGCCATCTCATTGAACTTGGTAGCGGGTACATTGCACTGGGGACATCTCTCGGGTGCGCTTTCACCCTCGTGGATATAACCACATACTGAACATACAAATTTCTTGCTCATAATCTTATTCTATTTTTTATTATTAGTTTATATTATCATTTAATATATATCATGACGTGTGTGAGTCTGCCGGCAAGCACTGAGAGCATATGCCCTTATAATAATAATGTGCTTCGCTGACAAGATGACCATCAAGCATCCACGTAGGATCAGCAGACATGCCGGGAGCTGGAGACACATCATAAAGCGAACCGCACCTGGTGCATAGCAAATGACCGTGTCGCATGGTATTGCCGTCAAAGCGTACCATCTTTTCGTTTATCGTTATCGAAAGGCACAAGCCTTTCTCTACAAACAGTTTCAGAGTATTGTAAACCGTTGTAAGAGACAACGTAGACACCTGCGGCTTCAATTCTCGAAATATTTCCTCTGCCGTAGGATGGGTACAGTGCTCACGGATGTATCCCAAAATCGCAATCCTGGGGCGTGAAGGCGAGATCCCACAACTTGCCAAAACTTCCTTTATCTGATGTTCTTGCATCACAAGAGTTAAATTTGTAACAATTACAATGCAAAGATATGGATTTAAACTTTTATTGCAACGATTTAAATGTAAAAAAACTCTAAAAGCAACTTAATACTTGCTAAATACAGAATTTTGGCGTACCTTTGTGTTGTGAAAAAGCAGATGCGGTAGTAGCTCAGTTGGCAGAGCATGGGCTTCCCAAGCCCAGGGTCGCGGGTTCGACCCCCGTCTACCGCTCAATATTTAAATATAGTAGGAGGAAAACGGTTTCGTATCCTCCTACTTTCATTTTATAGCCTCACACAACCATACTTGCCACTCGTCATCATTCCCACATTTACCTTATCTCTTACTGAGAGTACAAAAAAAAATAGGGCACGACTACACATGCCCTATTCCTTTGTTTGTATAAATAATTTTTTTCCGAATTAATCAATCCAGTGGAGAGAACTGGTCAGCGCCCACATCACACAAGGGGCAGAAGAAGTCCTCGGGGAGGTCCTCAAAAGCGGTGCCGGGAGCAATGTTCTGCTCGGGTACTCCCACCTCGGGGTCATACTCCCAACCGCATACGTCGCAAATATATTTCTTCATAATAATGTTGTCTTTGTTTGTGATTGTTGTATAAATTAATAGTTATCAATGTGAATCTCGAAGTAAGCCTGGGGATGTGCACAGGTGGGGCACATTTCAGGAGCCTTCTCGCCTACTACGATGTGACCACAGTTGCGGCACTCCCAAACCTTCACGTCACTCTTGGCAAATACCTCCTGAAGTTCAACATTCTTGAGCAGAGCACGGTAACGCTCCTCATGGCGCTTCTCAATAGCAGCTACCAGACGGAACTTCATAGCCAGAGCCTTGAAACCCTCTTCCTCAGCTGTCTTTGCAAAACCCTCGTACATGTCTGTCCACTCGTAGTTCTCACCCTCGGCAGCGTGCAACAGGTTCTGTGCTGTATCACCGATACCTTCAAGCTCCTTGAACCAAAGTTTTGCGTGCTCCTTCTCGTTGTCAGCGGTCTTCTGGAAAATCTCTGCAATCTGCTCAAAACCTTCCTTCTTTGCCTTTGAAGCGAAATATGTATACTTGTTTCTTGCCTGTGATTCACCAGCAAATGCCTCCATGAGATTCTTCTCGGTCTGTGTTCCTGCGTACTTTGACATAATCTTTAATATTTTAAGGTTAATAATTAGTTACCAATTCTTGCACTACTTCTTTGTAGTCATTACAAAGGTATAGAGTTTTATAATCACTTACAAGTATTTTCTAAAAAATTATTTGTATTTTTGCATCAATTTAAAACTGAAAACATTTTTTAAGTAAATAGGTACCCAATATACATTATAAATATATATATAGCAACGACCAAGCCTCCACAGGTCTAATTGAAATAGAAGAATTGGTGGAGAAGATTTTAGGGTTTTGAATCCGTAAGAACCTACAAAGAATGCGCTACGTTATACAACTGTTCATAATAATATGCTTCTCCTTCCTTGGAGAGATTCTGCACAAGGTGCTGCCATTCCCCATACCGGCCAGCATATACGGCATAGTGCTGTTGTTCTTGGCACTGGAACTGAAGATTTTGAAGGTTGCCCAAATACGTGAGGTGAGTACAACGCTGATAATCTCCATGCCGGTGATGTTCGTACCACCAGCAGTGGGACTGATAAGTTCGTGGGGAAATATCAAGGACAATTGGGCAGAGTACCTGCTTATCACGTTTGCCAGTACCTTCGTGGTTATGGCCATAGCCGGATGGACCACGCAATGGATTATCCTCTGGAGGAGAAACAAAAGAAAACAGGAGAAAGGAGACAATTGATATGGAAGCGATAGTGCATGACTTTCTGGCAGAGTCGGTATATATGGGTGTAATTCTAACCTTAGGCACATACTGCATAGGTATATGGCTGAGGAAGACAACTGGTTGGGCGCTGATGAATCCGCTGCTTGTGTCCATACTTCTCTCGATTGCCTTCCTTTCGTTCACAGGCACTACGTACGAAAGTTATTCCAATGGAGCCGAAGTGATTAGTTATCTGCTCACTCCTGCTACTGTATGTCTGGCCGTGCCTCTATATGAACAATTGGAACACCTCAGGCGCAACTACCATGCAGTTGCCCTGGGCATAACGGCAGGAGTACTGGCAAGCATGACCAGCATACTGGGTATGGTGCTGCTTCTGGGCATGGACCACGAAGCATACGTTACACTCCTGCCCAAATCCATTACCACGGCAATAGGTATGGGCGTGTCCGAGGAACTGGGAGGTAACGTGCCAGTGACAATACTTGTGATAGTGATTACCGGCATAACAGGAAACATCTTCGCAGAGAAGTTCCTTAGGCTAATAAAAGTAAAGGAACCGATAGCCAAGGGTATAGCTATCGGTTCGGCTTCGCACGTAATAGGAACGTCCAAGGCAATGGAAATGGGACAGACGGAAGGTGCGATGAGTTCGCTGGCCATCGTCACCAGCGGTGTACTGACAGTATTGGTGGCATCGGTATTTGCCGGATTGGTGTAATGAAAAACGAAACAGACCCTCCCCCCTGCCCCTCCCTCTATGGAGGGGAGTAGTTACAACCAACAATGAGACCCTACTTGTAGGGACAAGGTAAACGGAAAACTTAACGAACGGAAATCGGAAATCGGAAAACGGAACCGAAGGTCGACGCCCGAAGGGACTGAAGTCAAATCGGAAAACTAATTCGTTAAACTTTCACCGCTCACCGCTCATCCGCTCACCGTTAAACTTTCAACTTTCAACTTTCAACGTTCATCCGCTAACTGCTCTGCGTTCTCTTGTCGTAACGAAGTTTGCGACGCCTTCAGCGCCAGCGTTAAACACGAAAGTAAATTAAAACTCTGCGCTCTTTGCGCTCTTTGCATGAAAAAATAAACCTCTATTATTCTTAATCTCACGCAAAGGACGCAAAGGACGCAGAATTCCATTGCAAACTACGCTTTCGCTGGAGTAGTCGCTCGCTATGCGCGACAGAGGCCGCAGAGGCGGAACAAACGGAAAGGCGATGTAAACGGAAAGGTGAAAACGGAAATCTACGAGTAAGCGAGAGCAGAAGCATGGTAGGGACGCTGCGTGCAGCGTCCGATAACTATAAACAAAGCAGACGCTGCACGCAGCGTCCCTACATTGCCGAGCGTGAGCAACGAAGACGATAGTCAAGACCGCAAACCGGGATTAAAACGGAAAACTTATCCGCTCACACGCTCACCGCTCATCCGCTCACCGTTCAACGTTCAACGTTCATCCACTCCACCTTTCTTCTCAAAGAAATACTTCCAAAGCGGAGCTGACATAAGGGCCTGAAGAATCTCTCCACGCTGGAGCATGCCGAAAACTTCATCTTGAGACAGAAGATGGCACGTTAGTTCCTCTGTGTCGTCAAGGTGCTGGTCGGCTATACGCTCCACTCCAACGGCAAGAAATGTGTAAGCCAGGTTGGTGTGGTTGGAGGGATTCGCACAGATGGTCATATACTGATTCCACTCCCCTCCTCCAAAACCGGTTTCTTCAAGAAGTTCGCGCTGGGCGGCCTGCAATGGGGTTTCGCCCTGTTCCATCACACCGGCACAGAGTTCGTATTCCGTAATCCCCAGGGCATGACGGTACTGACGTACCATCACCATCTGCCCGTCGCTGGTAATGGCTATGACATTTACCCAATCGGGGAATTCCAGAACCCAATATTCCGGATTGATGCGCCCGTCCGGCAACTGCACCTTGTCCATACGCGCTGTCATCCACGGACGATGCGAGATGTAGGTACTTTCCAGGATCTTCCACTTGTCTTCTCTTTCCATATGCGTTATCTATCTTTTTTGCTCCAATAAAATGCGATTGGTATCTGCCTGCTGGAATTACAGTCGGCATTGCCACTGGAAGTGGTCGGCAAATACATCGCCCAGCACGGGCTGCTGGCGGAAAAGAGCAAATACCGTGCTTCCGCTGCCGCTCATAGCAGCATACGACGCACCGAGCATGTACAACTGGTCGCAAATGCCGCTTACCACGGGATGCGTAGGAAAAACGCTTGCCTCAAAATCGTTAACCATCCTGCCACGCCATGTCTTGACAGGCTGGGATATAATGTCATCCAAAGAGACCTGTGAGGGTGCCGGAGTAACTGAGGCATATGCCTCGCGAGTGGAGATGAAGTCATTGGGTTTCACCAGCACCAGCCAATAACCGTCCAACGTAGCAGGCATGGAGAGCGAAATTGACGGAGGCAAGACACTACCTACGGGGGGCAGAGCAAAATACTGCTTCTGAACCAGAGGCACTGAAAGTTGAGTGAAAATATCGCCCTTACCCTCGGCATATACTGGTTTGTTGGCAATGAATACAGGGCAGTCCGCTCCCAGTCGTCCGACACGTGCAGCCATCTGAGCATCGGTGAGATGCAGATCGAACAACTCGTTCAGACCCTTCATCATGAATGCGGCATCGGTACTTCCACCTCCCAGACCAGCACCAGAGGGGATGTTCTTGGTAAGGCGTATGGCCACGGGCGGAATATCCATATCCTCGGCACGGAGCATGTTCAGCACTCTTACAACAAGATTGTCCTGGGCAGAGCAATCCAGTTCCCGTCCGTCCATAACAAAGGAATCCTCATGAGCAGGGGTTATTTCCAAACAATCGCACAGGGGGATGGGAAGAAACAGGGTCTCAATATCGTGATAGCCATCGGTACGTTTGCCCACAATGTTCAGTCCAAGATTGATCTTGCAATTAGGGTACAGTATCATTTTGTGTCTTTGTGTTTGTTATATATAAGGTTAATTCTTGTTGCGCAACTTGCTGAGAAACTCTTCGTTTATCCTCGCTATCCTTTTTGGGGCCTCACGAAAAGGTGTGCTCATGTCTGTATACAAGTCGTTAAACATCCTTAGCAATGGGGGTTGCCATGGTTGCTTATTGACATTTACCACCATGCGAATTGACTTGGGAACCAGCGATACTCGCACTTCTGCCTCGGCATCCCTGGGATCTCCATCCACATGTATTACACCTGCAGAGGCCCTGCGTATTACAAGATCTCTGCATCGCAATGTCTTTATGCGCGAGTTCTGGGTAATGGTGCGGTTTACAAGCTGATAGGCTATCTGGGCCGACTCCAGCACTCCGAATGGTTCCATGATAGTAACGTCCATCAGTCCGTCCGACATGGAAGCATGAGGCGCTATGTAAAAATCATTGCCGTACTGCGAGGCATTGGCACAAGTTATGAGAAAGGCCTTGTAGGTCTGAATTTCAGATCCGGAATCCAGCACCTCCAGTTCGTACGTCTCCGGTTCGTAGGCATGCCCCTCGCGGAGGGCGTTCTCTATGTAGGACATAAGGCCGCGCTTACCAGACTTGTTGAACTTATCGGAAAGGAAAGCGTCAAAGCCAACCCCTGCTGTACAGAAAAAGGGCAGACCGTTGATGAGCCCATAATCCAACGTGTGTATATTGCACTCGGAGATGACCTGCAAGGCTCCCTCGGGATTCATGGGAAGATAGAGGTGGCGAGCCAATCCGTTACCACTTCCACATGGTACAATACCAAGTGCCACCTGCGAGTGAACCAGGGCACGGGCCGTCTCGTTGACCGTACCGTCGCCACCCACAGCAACTACGATGTACACATTCTCCTGCACGGCCTGACGGGCTATTTCCGCCGCATGACCTGCATATTCTGTATATTTTATGCTGACAGTAAACCTGCTCTCAGGAAAATATTCGGGAATCTTGGCTATTACCCGCTTCTTATCATCAGTTCCCGAGATGGGATTTACAATAAACCATATCGTTTTCACTAAAGTACAAATCTTTATTGCGAGACAAAGTTATATAAAAATATAGAGCATTCCACCCTTGAGAGCACAGATATAGCAGGAAATAATGCACACATTGTAAGTTTTTATGCAAGTTTATATATTTTTAAAAATATTTTTCATACCTTTGCGGTTGGTAATTATATCTATTGTAGAAATAACAATATAGACAAGAATATGGGATTGTTACAAGACAAGCTGGCCAAGTACACATTGCCAGACGAGATTAAGGCAAAAGGTATTTACCCCTATTTCCGTGAGATTGAGGGCAAGCAGGGCACAGAGGTTGCTATGGGCGGCCACAATGTGCTGATGTTTGGTAGTAATGCATACACCGGTCTTACCGGAGACGACCGCGTCATAGAGGCAGGTGTAGCAGCCATGCGCCAATACGGCAGCGGTTGTGCAGGCAGCCGTTTTCTGAATGGCACACTTGACATCCACGTGGAACTGGAAAAGGAACTGGCAGAGTTCATTGGCATGGACGATGCGCTGGTATTTGCCACCGGTTTTACCGTGAACAGCGGCGTCATCCCCCAGTTGTTGGGCAAGGACGACTACATCATCTGCGACGACCGCGACCATGCTTCAATCGTTGACGGCAGAAGACTGAGTTTTGCCACCCAGTTGCGTTTCAAGCACAACGACATGGCAGACTTGGAGCGCGTACTCAAGCGTTGCAATCCTGACAGCATAAAACTGATTGTTGTTGATGGTGTCTTCTCCATGGAAGGTGACTTGTGCAAACTCCCAGAAATCGTGGAACTGAAGCACAAGTACAATGCTGCCATCATGGTGGACGAGGCACATGGTATCGGTGTCTTCGGCCGCAACGGCCGTGGCGTGTGCGACCACTTCGGTCTGACACACGAGGTGGACCTCATCATGGGTACCTTCTCCAAGAGTCTGGCAAGCATAGGTGGTTTCATTGCTGCCGACAAGACCATCATCAACTATCTGCGCCACACCGCACGTACATACATATTCAGCGCCAGCTGCACTCCTGCCGCTACTGCATCTGCACGCGAAGCACTCCGCATCATGAAGGCAGAGCCTGAGCGTCTGGAAGCCCTGTGGGAGGTTACCCGCTATGCTCTGAAACGCTTCAAGGAGGAAGGTTTCGAAATTGGCGATACCGAAAGTCCAATCATACCTTTGTATGTACGCGACCTGGAAAAGACATTCATCGTTACTGCACGTGCATTTGAAGAAGGTGTGTTCATCAACCCCGTTATTCCTCCTGCATGCGCACCCACAGACACCCTGGTACGCTTTGCTCTGATGGCCAACCACACCAAGGAACAGGTTGACCGCGCAGTGGAAAAACTGAAGAAGGTGTTCTTGGAGATGGATATCATCAAGTAACAGATATACCTTAACAACATAGACACATAGACAACATAGGGGTGCCCTGCGGGACACCCCTACACTATTTCTACATATTATTGCAAGATAACTGCCAGTGCCTGCTCTTCCATTCGAAAAGCAGGCACTGGCGTTATCTGTTATTCCACACTATAATCCTTGGAGTAGCGAAGCATCTGCTCGGCATAACCCTCGGTATAGGATACGGTAACATCAGTGATATTACCCTCGGCATCCTTGACGGCTGTATATACAGGGTTGATAAAGCCCTTGTAGGGTGCAATATCCAAAGACTCATAGCGTGCAAGTATCTCCTTGTGCAAATTGTAGTCTATCTTCACACCATACGTCTCCACCAGATCGCGTGCAGCATTGAAATCACCGGTTGACTTGATACGCTGTATTTCTGCAAGCAACTGCCCAAAGAGTCCACGAAGTGCTTGATAGTCATTTATCACGATGTAGGTCTTGCCGTCACGCTTCACCATCTCTATGACATCCTTGCCTCCCTGAGCCTGCCCCTTGCCATGCTCGTATGCCCAATAGGCTATAAGGGCACGGTTGCGCATGTGTGCTTCCTCAATCTGATCGCCCAACTTGATACGCACAATCTGTGTGAGCAGACCGTTCTGCATCTGACTGATATAGCATGCCTTGTAGGCCTCAGCATCGGGCAGAAGACCAAGTTCAACCATCTTCTCGTCGGCAAGGTAGTATAGTGCAAAGAGGTCGGCACGAGCCTCCTCGATGGTGCTGCCGTAGGCCTTAAGTGCCTCGGAATCCACACCGGGCAGAAGTTTGCCGCTGCCGTGTCCAAGACATTCATGCAGGTCTGTATGAAGGTCGTCAGTGTAACTGCCATACTTGCGCAGGATTTCTGCCTCCACATCGCTATAAACAAACTCGTCGAGCATACCGTTGCCCTTTGAACTCTCGGCATAGGCGTGGGTGAGGTTAGCAATAGTCACAGACTTGCTGCCGTGCTCGGCACGCACCCAGTTGCTATTGGGCAGATTGATGCCGATGGCTGTTGATGGATAGAGGTCACCACCGAGAATAGCAGCCTTAATAACCTTGGCGGAAATACCCTTGACCTCTTCCTTCTTGAACTCGGGAGCAACGGGAGAATTGCTCTCGAACCATTGTGCGTTGTCGCTTAACTGTTGAGTGCGCTTTGTAGCCTCAAGGTCCTTGAAGTTTACGATACTCTCCCATGATGCCTTCATGCCGAGAGGGTCGCCATAGGACTCTGTGAAGCCGTTTACGAAGTCTACAAGAGGTTCTGTGTTCTGTACCCAGGCGATAGTGTACTGGTCGAAGGTGTGTAGATTGCCTGTCTCATAGTACTGAACAAGCAGGTCGATAACCTCCTGCTGCTTGGCATCCTCGGCAAAGGGACGGGCAAGTTTCAGATTCTCAACAACCTTGCTGAGCGATTTGCCATACTTACCATTGGTTGTCCAGCGCTCCTCATAGATAGTGCCGTCCTCGCCCTTCACAAGGGTAGAGTTCATGCCATGCATAACGGGGCGTTGCTGGTCTCCTTCGGCCTTGATGCGAGCATAGAATGCCTCGGCCTCGGCTTGGGTAACACCCTGATAGTAGTTGCTGGCGCTGGTAAGAACGAGATCGTCAAACTGTGACTGATTTACGCGCTTGGACATCACTTCTGGATTGAAGAGCACCTCGGCAAGTTCTTCGCTGCAACCTGTTTGGGCGACAAACCATTCGCGTGAGAAACCAGGCACGAACTTCTCGCTTCCATAGTGGTGATGTATGCCACTGCTGAACCACAGGCGCTTGAGGTACTCCTCAAAGGCCAGGAAGTCTTGACTCTGACGGTCGCCCTGATATTCCTGGTAAAGTTTTTCCATCATGCGACGAATCTCAAGATTGTAGCGTCCATTCTGATCGAAGAGAATGTCGCGTCCCCAAAGAGCCGCTTCCTGCAGATGGTAGATGAAGGTTTTCTGCTTCAGACTAAGTGCATCAAAACCTTCCACATTGTAGCGAAGCATCTGGATGTCGGCAAAACGCTCATCCAGATAATTAAAACTCTCCTCCTGCTGACTTGTGTTACCAGCACATGATGCAAGCAACATAGTAGCGGGAAGAAGCAACGACTTGATAATTTTCTTCATATATACATTATTATATTATAATGACTAAATTTCAACACGCGAATATGCCGGCTTGTCCATGGAGCAGAAGTCCTTGTCCTGATACTTGAAGCATCCCACCATTGCTATCATGGCAGCATTGTCGGTTGTGTAACCGAACTTTGGGATGTAAACCTTCCACCCATACTTGCGTGCGTGATCAAGGAACGCCTCACGAAGCCCTGTGTTTGCACTGACACCACCCGCCACAGCAACATGTTTTATTTTCAAATCCTTGGCAGCCTTGCGCAACTTTTTCATCAGTATATCCACTATGGTAAATTCCAGTGAAGCAGCAAGGTCCTCCTTATGCTTCTCTATGAAATCAGGGTCCTCTGCCACCCACTCTCTCAAATTATACAGGAAAGAGGTCTTAAGACCAGAAAACGAGTAGTCGTAGTCCGCTATCTGAGGGCGTGCAAACTGGTAGGCCTTGGGGTTGCCCTTGCGGGCAAGACGGTCAATGATTGGACCGCCTGGATAACCCATGCCCATCACCTTGGAGCACTTGTCTATGGCCTCACCTGCAGCATCGTCTATGGTCTTGCCTATGATTTCCATGTCGTTGTAGGCACGCACCAGAATAATCTGACTGTTTCCGCCACTGACAAGCAGACACAGGAAGGGGAACGGTGGCGGGGTATGCTCTTCGCCATCCTCGTGAACGAAGTGGGCAAGTACATGCCCCTGGAGATGATTAACCTCTATCATGGGGATACCCAGACTTGCAGCCAGACCCTTGGCAAAACTTACACCTACAAGCAACGAACCCATAAGTCCAGGACCTCTGGTAAAGGCAATGGCAGAAAGTTCCTCACGCTCTACCCCTGCCTTTTTCAGTGCCTGGTCCACAACGGGGACAATGTTCTGCTGATGAGCTCGACTGGCCAATTCGGGCACAACACCGCCGTAGGCTTCATGCACTGCCTGCGATGCTGTCACGTTGGACAAAAGCACGCCATCCCTGATGACAGCAGCACTGGTATCGTCGCAAGACGATTCTATTCCAAGAATTATCATTGTTTCTATTGCGAAATAATCTTTTTATATTTTGTTTACTAAACACAGAGGCATTAATGAGTCAATATCTCCACACCATTCTCGGTCATCAGATAGGTATGCTCCCATTGTGCACTGGGAAGTTCGTCGTCTGAAATAACCTCCCAGCCATATGGGTCCTCATCATCTATGAACACACGCCATGTGCCCATGTTTATCATTGGTTCTATAGTAAAGGTCATACCTGGCACTAACAGCATTCCTGTACCCTTGTGACCATAGTGTTCCACTTCGGGGTCTTCGTGGAACTTGCATCCTACACCATGGCCGCAGAGGTCGCGCACCACACTAAAACCATTGGCATGCGCATGCTTCTGTATAGCATTTCCAAGGTCGCCGACAAACACATATGGTTCGGCACACACCTTCTCTCCCACCTTCAGGCACTCCCATGCCACATCCACCAAGCGCTGCTTCTGATCTGTCGTCTTTCCAATGACAAACATACGGCTTGCATCGGCATAGTAGCCATTCAGTATGGTAGTACAATCTACATTGATTATATCACCCTCCTCCAAGATGAGATCCTCGGATGGTATGCCATGACACACCACCTCGTTCACGCTGGTACAACACGACTTGGGAAAACCTTCATAGTTGAGCGGTGCGGGTATGCCACCGTGTTTAATAGTGAAATCATGAACAATACGATTTATCTCCTCTGTAGACATGCCTTCGCGGATGCGGTTTGCCACTTCATCCAAAACTGCAGTGTTCAATGCTCCTGCACGACGAATCCCCTCAATCTGTTCCTGGTTCTTTATCAAATCTCTGGTGGGACACAACTTTCCTCGGTTCTGAAAATCCAATATGCGCAAGTCCATCTCCGTAGGTGCAAGTCCTGGGATAAGTTTCCAATTCTCCTTTATCTTGTTATTCTTTGCCACGTCTCCTTACATTATTTTCATTACGTATGCAAAGGTACGATTAAGTGAGTGAAAAAACAAAATTAAACTGATTTATTTGGTTTTTCGCTCACTTACTCGTACCTCTGACCATAGTCGAAGGTACTTTCGTTCGGAAAACCCAAAATTAAATTGATTTATTTTGGTTTTTCGCTCACTTACTCGTACCTTTGCATAGCAAAACCATATCATGCCATGAAGCAATACGAGATTCGTACACATGTGAATGTGCTTGGAATGGAGGAATTAAGCGTACAAGAACGCGAACTGGTAGAGGCCGCCAAGAAGGCCACAGAGAGCAGTTATTCCCCATACAGCCATTTTCAGGTGGGCGCTGCTTTGCGCTTATACAGTGGAGAAATAATCGTAGGTAGCAATCAGGAGAACGCATCTTACCCCGTGGGTAGTTGCGCAGAACGCACAGCACTCTTCTGGTGCGGAGCCAACAGGCCAGGCGAGGTAATTGCCACTATCGCCATAGCTGCACAAACGGGCGGCAACTTTACTAACGATCCGATTGCACCATGCGGAATGTGCCGACAGGCTCTGCTGGAAGTGGAACACAAACAGGGGACTCACATCAGAGTACTGCTCTATGGCGAGGAAGGTACGCATTGCATAGAGAGCATTGAGGCACTGATGCCTCTGACTTTCAACGCCGAAAGTATGGGAATTTAGAATTATAAGGTAATAGCAATAAGGATAACAGATATACAAGGAAAATGATTACACTAAGCAATATAGCCGTTCAATTCGGCAAGAGAGTCCTTTACAAGGACGTGAACATGAAGTTCACAAGCGGAAACATCTACGGAGTAATGGGGGCCAACGGCGCCGGCAAGTCTACTCTTCTGAAGGCCATCAGTGGCGAGTTGGAACCAACAAAGGGCACAGTGGAACTGGGTCCAGGCGAACGTCTTTCTGTACTTTCGCAGGACCATTTCCAGTATGACCAGGAAACGGTGCTGAACACCGTGCTCATGGGTCACACCACCATGTGGGATGTGATGAAGGAGCGCGAGGCCCTATACAGCAAGGCCGACTTTACCGACGAGGACGGTATCCGCGTGGCAGAACTGGAGGACAAGTTTGCCGAGATGGGCGGTTACACAGCCGAGAGTGACGCAGGCAGTTTGCTTTCAGGCCTGGGCATCAAGGAGGCTCTGCACCATCAGCTGATGGGCGAACTCTCTGGTAAGGAGAAGGTGCGCGTAATGCTGGCAAAGGCCCTGTTTGGCAATCCCGACAACCTGTTGCTTGACGAGCCCACCAACGACCTGGACCTTGAAACCGTACAGTGGTTGGAGCAATACCTGAGCGAGTTCGAGCACACCGTTCTTGTCGTCAGTCACGACCGCCACTTCCTGGACAGCGTCTGCACACACACTGTGGACATCGACTTCGGCAAGGTTACCATGTTTGCCGGCAACTACAGTTTCTGGTACGAGTCCAGCCAGTTGGCCCTGCGCCAGGCACAGAACCAGAAGGCCAAGGCCGAGGAGAAGAAGAAGGAACTGGAGGAGTTCATACGCCGATTCAGCGCTAACGTGGCAAAGTCCAAGCAGACCACAAGCCGCAAGAAGATGCTGGAGAAACTCAACGTGGACGAAATCCGTCCCTCTACCCGCAAGTATCCTGGCATCATTTTCCAGATGGAACGCGAACCTGGTAACCAGATTCTGGAGGTTAAGGATCTTAAGGCTACAATGGAGGACGGCACTGTGCTGTTCGACAATGTAAGTTTCAACATCGAAAAGGGCGAGAAGGTAGTATTCCTGAGCCACGACCCGCGTGCCATGACCGCACTGTTTGAAATCATCAACGGCAACCGCGAGGCACAGGCAGGCACATACAACTGGGGTGTTACCATAACCACAGCATACCTGCCAGTGGACAACACAGACTTCTTCCAGTCGGAACTGAACCTTGTAGATTGGCTCAGCCAGTTCGGCGAGGGCAACGAGGTGTACTTCAAGGGCTTTCTTGGACGCATGCTCTTCTCTGGCGAGGAAGTCCTGAAAAAGGTGAACGTTCTCTCCGGTGGCGAAAAGATGCGCTGTATGATTGCACGCATGCAGTTGAAGAATGCCAACTGCCTGATTCTGGACACTCCCACCAACCATCTGGACTTGGAAAGCATTCAGGCCTTCAACAACAACCTGAAGCAGTACAAGGGTAATGTGCTCTTTGCCAGTCACGACCACGAGTTCATTCAGACCGTAGCAAACCGTATCATCGAGCTCACCCCCAACGGTACCATTGACAAGTTAATGGATTATGACGACTACATCGCAAACGACCAAATAAAGGAACTGAAGGCGAAAATGTACGAATAATAACTGACAGAACTACACATTATATATAATATATAGTGCCTAAATGACATAAAACGTGCCAAAATTGACAATGGCACGTTTTGTGCAATAAATATGGCAGGAACATATAACATACAAAACCAACATGTCAAAAGATAAGAACGTAAATACCGAAGAACAGCTACAGGAGGAAAACGTAGTAAGCCAGGCCGAAGAAACACTGCAGACAGCAGAAGAGCAGGATAGCACAAACAAAGAAGAAAGCACAGAGAGTTCAGAAACTCCCGAAGTGGAGATTGACCCTCTGGAGGCTGCGCAGGCTGAGATTGCTGAACTGAAGAAGCAGATACTTTACAAGGTGGCAGAGTTCGACAACTACCGCAAGCGTGTCATCAAGGAAAAGGCCGACTTGATAATGAATGGCGGCGAAAAGGTGATTACAGCAATACTACCTGTAATGGACGACATGGAGCGTGCTTTGGAACAGATGCGCAAGGCAGAAGATGTACAGGCTGTAGTTGAAGGTGTTGAACTCATTCAGAAGAAGTTCATGGGTATTCTGGAGAAACAGGGCGTGAAGCCCATAGAGACCAAGGATGCCGACTTCGACGTAGAGGTTCATGAGGCCATCGCACAGTTCCCTGCACCATCTGAAGAGATGAAGAACAAGGTTGTGGACTGTACTTTGAAGGGCTACAAACTGAACGAGAAAGTAATCCGCCACGCACAGGTTGTTGTGGGTATTTAATCTCAAGGCGACAGACTCTATACGACTAACCACTTATTAAGATACAAAGAACATGGCAGAGAAGAGAGACTACTACGAGGTGCTTGGCGTACAGAAAGGCGCCTCGGAAGACGAGATAAAGAAGGCCTACAAGAAAATGGCCATCAAGTACCACCCCGACCGCAATCCGGGTGACAAGGAAGCCGAGGAGAAGTTCAAGGAGGCTGCCGAGGCCTACGACGTTCTCCGCGACCCCGACAAGCGTGCACGCTACGACCAGTTCGGTCATGCTGGCATGGGTGGTGCTGGCGGTTTCGGAGGCCAGGGGTTTGACATGAACGACATCTTCTCCATGTTTGGCGATATCTTCGGTGGCCACATGGGTGGTGGCGGAGGCTTTGGCGGCTTCAGTGGCTTTGGCGGTTTCGGCGGTGGCGGCAGCCGTGGTGCACAGAAGCATCAGGGCAGCGACCTGCGCCTGAAGGTAAGACTCACACTGGAAGAAGTTGCCAAGGGTGCCACCAAGAAGTTCAAGGTAAAGAAGGACGTTACCTGTACACACTGCCACGGTTCGGGTTCTCAGGATGGTAAGACCGAATCCTGCGCAACATGTCACGGCACCGGCTATGTTACACGCCAGGTGAACACCATGTTCGGTCGCATGCAGCAGCAGAGCGTGTGCTCAGTCTGTGGCGGCCAGGGCACAACTATCAAGAACAAGTGTTCGCACTGCTCGGGAACTGGTGTGGTCAGCGGCGAAGAGGTCGTTGAGGTACAGATACCTGCTGGTGTGCAGGATGGCATGATCCTTACCGTCCAGGGTAAGGGAAATGCCGGCCGCAACAATGGTTATGCTGGCGACATACAGGTGTACGTGGAGATTGAACCTCATGCCGAATTGAGCCGTCGTGACAACGACCTTGTCTACAACCTGCTCCTTGACCTACCTACTGCAGTACTGGGCGGACCTGTGGAGATACCCACCATAGACGGCCGAGTGAAAATAAAGATAGAACCCGGCACACAACCCGGCAAGACCGTGCGCCTTCGTGGCAAGGGACTGCCTGCATTGCAGGGATACGGTTATGGTTATGGCGACCTTATAGTAAACATCTCCATCTACATCCCTGAAACGCTTACCAAGGAAGAACACTCCGCCTTTGAGAATATGAAGGATAGCGATAGTTTCAAACCATCGCAGACAACAAAGAATTCATTCTTCCAAAAGTTCAAGAACTTATTTAGTTAAATAAACACAAAAGGTTATTTTACAGACACTTTGACTATGACATATAGCGAAGCTACAGAATACCTGTTCACCTCAGCCCCGTTGTTTCAGAACATCGGGGCTGGTGCATACAAGGAGGGGCTGAGCAACACCGAGGCCTTGGATGCCCACCACGGACACCCACATACCAAGTACCTGACCATACACGTTGCCGGCACCAACGGCAAGGGCAGCACCAGCCACACGCTGGCGGCCATACTGCAAAGTGCCGGCTACAGGGTGGGCCTGTACACCAGCCCGCATCTTGTGGACTTCCGCGAGCGTATCCGTGTTAATGGCGAGATGATTCCCGAGGAAAGGGTCGTGCGCTTTGTGGAAGAGGAGCGCGAGTTCTTTGAGCCACTTCACCCCTCGTTCTTTGAACTGGCCACGGCACTTGCCTTCAAGTATTTTGAAGAGGCCGATGTGGACATTGCCGTCATAGAGACTGGCCTGGGCGGTCGCCTGGACTGCACCAACATCATACAGCCCATACTCAGCATCATCACCAACATCAGCTTTGATCACGTGCAGTTCCTGGGCAACACGCTTCCTGCCATTGCCCGGGAAAAGGCTGGCATTATCAAGCCCGGCATCCCTGTGGTTGTGGGCGAAACTGGAGGCAATGCCGATGTCAAGGAGGTGTTTGTCACAAAGGCACAGGCGACCAGTTCCCCCATCTGCTTTGCCGACGAAATGGAACATCACGTCAGGGAGACCCAACTAAAGGGGTTCTGTCAGCAGAAGAACACCAACACGATACTCAGTGCACTTGGTTTTCTGAAGGAAAGGCTTAACCTTAGCGACGATGCCATCGAGCACGGTTTCATGAACGTATGCGAACTCACAGGGCTGATGGGCCGCTGGCAGATACTGAAAGAAAAGCCTCTGACCGTATGCGATACAGGGCACAACGTAGGAGGTTGGGAGTATCTGAGCAAACAACTGGAAGAGACACCTGGCACCCTGCACATAGTCATAGGCATGGTTGGCGACAAGGACGTAAGAAAGGTCATATCTATGCTGCCCAAGAGAGCCAAGTACTACTTCACCCAAGCCAGTGTGGCACGTGCCATGCCCGTCGGTGATTTTGCAGAAATAGCAAGGGAGTTTGGCCTCGAAGGCAAGAGTTACGATAACGTAATGCAGGCCTACAACGAGGCAAGCAAGAATGCCTCTGCCGAGGACACCGTCTTCATCGGCGGCAGCACCTTTGTGGTGGCCGACCTGCTGGCAAACCTGCCCTGAGCGTCCAGTTTGAGCACATAGGCAGACTTTCGCCAACTTTTTCCATTGCCAAATATTGGTGGTATTAGGATTATTTTGTATATTTGCAACGAAAGAATACACTTTAAACACTAATCCCCATGGAAAATAAGTTGATTTCCGGTCTGAAGCGAGAAGACTTTCAGGCTGTTGTGCAGGGCAAGGAAACTGACCTGTACACTTTGACCAATGCCCAAGGCATGGAGGTAAGCATTACCAATTACGGCGGTTCGCTGGTTTCCATCATGGTCCCCGACCGTGACGGCAACATGGCTAACGTAATTCAGGGTCATGACTGCATCCAAGATTGCCTGAGCAGTCCCGAGCCTTTCCTCTCTACCCTTGTGGGCAGATATGGCAACCGCATATGCCGTGGCAAGTTCACAATGAACGGCAAGGAGTACAGTCTGACCATCAATAATGGTCCCAACCACCTTCATGGCGGTCCCACCGGTTGCCATGCACGTGTATGGGATGCCGAGCAGATTAACGAGCAGGAACTGGTTCTGCGCTACACCTTTGCATACTACGAGGAAGGTTTCCCCGGCGAGGTTAGCATGACCGTGAAGTACTCGCTGACCAACGACAACGAACTGGTTATCGACTATCGCGGCACTACCAACAAGAAGACCGTAGTGAACATGACCAGCCACGGTTTCTTCTCACTCACAGGTATTGGCACTCCTACCCCATCTCAGTTGGACACCATACTGACCATCAATGCCGACTTCTACGTGCCCATTGACGAGAACAGCATCCCAACAGGTGAAATACGTAAGGTAGAAGGCACTCCCTTTGATTTCCGCACCCCCAAGCCAGTTGGCCGTGACATCGCTGCTGATGACGAGCAGATAAAGAACGGCACTGGCTATGACCACTGCTACGTTCTGAACAAGCGCGAACCCGGCGAACTAACCTTGGCAGCATCTATGGTAGAACCCTCTACAGGTCGCACCATGGAATGCTGGACCACAGAACCCGGCGTACAGTTCTATAGCGACAACTGGGCAGATGGTTACAAGGGCCAGCACGGCGCCACCTTCGGCAAGCACTCTGGTCTCTGCTTCGAGGCACAGCACTTCCCCGATTCTCCCAACCGTGCACACTTCCCCAGCACACAGTTGAAGCCCGGCGAGGTTTACGTGCAGAAGACTGTCTACAAGTTCGGTACCGACAAATAAGGCAAACACAACAAAAGACGCTCTTTCTTTCACAAGAAGAAGGGGTGGCTTTAACTGATTATATTCATTTATTTATTAATAACTTAAACAAATCAAATTAAACTAATGGCTCAAAAAACAAAACAATGGGGCGCTATTATTGTGATGATTGCGCTCTTCGCTATGATTGCCTTCGTGACAAACCTGTGTACACCCATGGCAACCATCATCAAGAACCAGGGTGAGATTTCTAACGTTCTTGCACAGATTGGCAACTACGGCAACTTCTTCGCTTACCTCTTCATGGGTATTCCCGCTGGTATGCTTATTGCCAAGTTCGGTTACAAGAAGACTGCCCTCATCGGTCTGGTAGTAGGTATCGTTGGTATCCTCATCCAGTGGCTGAGCGGTCAGTTCAACCCCCAGGAGAACCTTGGTCTAGTGTTCGGTGTTTACCTTGTTGGTGCCCTGATTGCCGGTCTCTGCATGGCTATCCTGAACTGTGTGGTTAACCCCATGCTGAACCTGCTGGGCGGTGGTGGCAACTCTGGCAACCAGTTGATTCAGATTGGCGGTGTGTTCAACTCTTCTGCTGCCGTAGCATGCTACATCCTGATGGGTGCTCTGATTGCTGACGCTTCTAAGGCTAAGATTGCCGACGCTACTCCCGCTCTGTTCATTGCTTTGGCTATCTTCGTGATTGCCTTCATCGTTATCCTCTTCACCAAGATTGAGGAACCCGAGCAGGCTCCCGTTCGCGTAGATCTCATCAAGGGCGCTATGAGCCACCGTCACTTCGCTCTCGGTGCTTTGGCAATTTTCCTGTACATGGGTATCGAGGTGGGCGTTCCCAATGCCGTTCAGCAGATGCTGACCTCAGAACCCTACTCTATCCCCGCTGCTACCGTTGGTATGATTGTTGCTGTTTACTGGGCAATGATGCTCGTAGGCCGTCTGGTTGGTGCATCTATTGGTGCCAAGGTTAGCGCACGCGCCATGATTACCACCGTATCTATCGCCACCCTGGCTTTGGTTATCTTCGGTATGTATGCTCCCTCTGACGTACTCGTTAACTTCCCTGGCGTTGACTGGGGCAAGCTGGAACTCATCTGGCAGCCCGTACCCCTGGGTATCTTCTCATTCCTGTTGGTAGGTCTGTGCACATCAGTTATGTGGGGTGCTATCTTCAACATGGCCGTTGAGGGTCTTGGCAAGTTCACCGCTATCGCTTCTGGTATCTTCATGACAATGGTGTTCGGTTGTGCCGTAATGATGGCCATCCAGGGCTACGTTGCCGACCTGACCGACTACATGACCAGTTTCTGGGTTATCGTATTCTGCGCCGCTTACCTGCTGTTCTATGCACTGGTTGGCAGCCGCGTGACAAAGCGTTCAGAATAATTATAAAACCTTAATTCCTAATATACAATTATGAGACTTACAATTGACGACGTAAGAAGTCGCTTCATCAAGCACTTCGATGGTACAACAGGCAGTGTTTATGCTTCTCCCGGCCGTATCAACCTGATTGGCGAGCACACTGACTACAACAACGGTTTCGTATTCCCCGGTGCAGTTCAGCAGGGCATGATTGCTGAAATCAAGCCCAACGGCACTCGCAACGTAAATGCATATTCTATCGACCTGAAGGACAAGGTTACCTTCTCTCTGGACGATCCCGAAGGTCCCAAGGCTACCTGGGCTCGCTACATCTACGGTGTTTGCCGCGAGATGATGGCTCTGGGCGTTCCCGTTGAGGGTTTCAACACCGCTTTCGCTGGTGATGTGCCCCTGGGTGCAGGTATGAGTTCTTCTGCTGCCCTGGAAAGCACCTTCGCTTTCGCTTGCAACGACCTGTGGGGCGACAACAAGATCGAGAAGATGGAGTTGGCACGCGTAGGCCAGCGCACCGAGCACAAGTACATCGGTTGCAACTGCGGTATCATGGACCAGTTTGCCAGCGTACACGGCAAGGCAGGCAGCCTGATGCGTCTTGACTGCCGTAGCGGTGAGTATGCTTATTTCCCCTGGAATCCTGAGGGTTACAAGCTGGTATTGGTGAACAGCTGCGTTAAGCACGAGCTGGCAGGCAGCCCCTACAACGAGCGTCGTCTTTCTTGCGAACGCGTTGCTGCCGTCATCAACAAGCACCACCCCGAGGTTGAGACCCTGCGCGATGCCAACATGGCTCTGCTGGACGAGGTTAAGGCTGAGGTTAGCGAAGAGGACTACAAGCGTGCACGCTACGTTATCGGCGAGGTAGACCGCGTATTGGCAGTCTGCGACGCTCTGGAGCGTGGCGACTATGAGACCGTAGGCCAGAAGATGTACGAGACTCACTATGGCCTGAGCAAGGAATACGAGGTATCCTGCGAGGAGCTGGACTTCCTGAACGACATTGCCAAGGAGGCAGGCGTTACCGGCAGCCGCATCATGGGCGGCGGTTTCGGTGGTTGCACCATCAACCTGGTTGCCGACGAACTGTACGACAACTTCGTGAAGGTTGTTAAGGAGAAGTTCGCTGCCAAGTACGGCAAGGCTCCCATCGTAATCGACGTTGTCATCGGCGACGGTTCTCGCAAGCTCTGCTAAGATAAACACTTAGTCAATATGAGATTGGTCCCTTGTTTCAAGCAAGGGACCTCTTTTTTTGCACAAAAGCACAGAAAATGAGACATTATTCACATAGCATATTGCTGTTCACGGCAATTTTTACTAACTTTGCATGCAAACATAGAAGAAGCAACAACATACACATATTATGATAAAGACAATCTGCAGTTTTATCTTCCACAACCTATTGGGATGGAAGTCTTATGTTAACGTGCCCTACTTTGACAAGTGCATAATATGCGTGGCGCCACACACGAGCAACTTTGATCTCTTTATTGGTAAATTGTTTTATGCTGCAGCCGGAAGAAAGGCAGGTTTTGTAATGAAAAAGGAGTGGTTCGTTGGACCTCTCGATTACATATTCCGCAACTGGATGGGCGGAATACCAGTAAACAGAGGACATGGAACGGCACTAATCACAGAACTCATTGAAATTGCCAACAACAGCGACACCTTCCGTCTGGCTCTTACTCCGGAAGGCACCCGTAAGGCAAACCCCAAATGGCATTTGGGATTCTACGTCATTGCCTCGCAAGCCAAATTGCCTATTGTCCTCATGGGTGTTGACTACAAGAAGAAGGAGGTTAGAATGGAAAAATACGTCATGCCGTCTGACGACCGCAAAGCGGATTTGCGCGAAATTTATTCCTACTTTGAAGGATACCAAGGCAGACATCCTGAAAACTTCATTATTCCTAAAATTTAGGTACAAGAAGACAATTCTTTAAGACACGTCACCCCTACTATTGTAATTGCAGATACAATATTACCGCATTAGGGCACAAAAGTGTAATTTATACCTTTAAATACAAAATATTATTTGTATCTTTGCGCAAGATTATAGTATACCATATACATTAGATGGCAAATAAGTACTACGCAGACGAACCAAAATACAACGTAGCTGTGGATTGCATTATCTTCGGTTTTGAAGAGGGCAACCTGCAGGTCTTGTTCCAGCACCGTACCATAGAACCATTCAATGGCGAACTTACTCCCATGGGCGGTTTTGTTCAGGAGAACGAGACTTTAGACGAGGCTGCATACAGAGTACTGACTGAAAGGACGGGAATAAAGGATTTGTTCCTGGAACAATTGGAAGCATTTGGTGACATTAACCGAGATCCCGGTGGTCGCGTTATCAGCATAGCCTACTATGCATTGCTGAACAAAGCGCATTACAACAAGAACCTGTTGGAAAAATTCAACTGCAAGTGGGTAAATGTAAACAGTCTGCCTGTGCTTCACTTCGACCACATGAAGATGATGAAGAAGGCCATCAACAGGCTTCAGGACAAGATAAGCTACACCCCCATTGCTCTGAAACTCCTGCCCGAGGAATTTACCATGACTCACATCCAGAAACTCTATGAAGCCATTCTTAACGAGGAACTGGACAAGCGCAATTTCCGCAAGAGAGTCAGCGATATGCCATATTTCGTCAAGACTGGCAAGATAGATAAGAGCGGAAGCAAGAGAGGTGCAGCAATATACAGTTTTGACTACACAAAATACCAGGAACTGAAAGACTATCACCTGTAAAGGCAAACAAGCACAACACATATCCCGAAATAATTTATCATACAACATACTATGCATTCCATCGAAACTCTGAACAAGGCTGCAGACAACATCCGCATACTATCTGCAGCAATGGTAGAGAAAGCCAAGAGCGGACATCCCGGAGGCGCTATGGGCGGTGCAGATTTCATTTCTGTACTTTATAGCGAGTACCTGAACTACGACCCCGAGAATCCTCTGTGGGAAGGTCGCGACCGTTTCTTCCTGGATCCCGGTCACATGTCTCCCATGCTGTACGCACAGCTCACAATGACCGGCCACTTCACTATGGACGAACTGAAACAGTTGCGCCAGTGGGGCTCCCCCACCCCCGGTCATCCCGAACTCAACTATGCCCGCGGCATTGAGAATAGTTCTGGTCCTTTAGGTCAGGGTCACACCTATGCCGTTGGTGCTGCTATTGCAGCCAAGTGCCTTTATGCACGCACCGGCAACCCCACCTTCCAGAAGGAGACCATCTATGCATACATTTCCGACGGTGGCATTCAGGAGGAAATCTCTCAGGGTGCAGCACGTATTGCCGGCACACTGGGATTGGACAATCTCGTAATGTTCTATGATGCAAACGACATCCAGCTCTCCACCGAGACCAGCGTGGTAACCAACGAGGATACCGCTGCCAAGTACCGTGCCCTGGGTTGGGAAGTGTTCAGCATTGATGGAAACAACGTAACAGAGATTCGCCAGGCTCTTGACGCAGCAAAGAAAGTCTGCGGCAAGCCCACCCTCATCATTGGCCATTGCGTCATGGGCAAGGGTGCCCTGAAAGCAGACGGTTCAAGTTACGAGCGCAACTGTGGCACACACGGTGCTCCTCTGGGTGGCGATGCATACCGCAATACCATCAAGAATCTGGGTGGCGATCCCGACAATGCCTTCATCATCTGGGATGAGGTTCAGGAGATTTTCAACACTCGCTGCGAAGAACTCAAGACCATCTGTGCCGAGCGTCATGCCGAAGAAAGTGCTTGGGCTGTTGCAAATCCCGAAAAGGCACAGCAGCAGGCCGACTGGTTTGCAGGTCGTCTGCCCGAAATACCCTGGGACAGCATCCAGCAGAAGCAGGGTGAGCCCACCCGTAACGCCTCAAGCGCATGTCTCAGCCTTCTGGCAAAGACCGTGCCCAACATGATAGTATCCAGTGCCGACCTCTGCAACTCCGACAAGACAGACGGTTTCATCAAAGGTGGCGCAACTGTTATAACACGCGACAATTTTGCCGGTGGTTTCCTTCAGGCCGGTGTAGCAGAACTCACCATGGCATGCGTCTGCATCGGTATCACTCTGCATGGCGGTATGCTGGCAGCATGTGGCACATTCTTTGTATTCTCCGACTATATGAAGCCCGCCATCCGCATGGCAGCACTGATGGAATTGCCTGTCAAGTTCATCTGGAGCCACGATGCATTCCGCGTAGGTGAGGACGGTCCCACACACGAGCCCGTTGAGCAGGAGGCACAGATTCGCCTGATGGAGAAGATGAAGAACCACTCCGGTCGCAATTCCATGCTTGTTCTGCGCCCTGCAGACTGCAATGCAACAACCGTATGCTGGGCAATGGCAATGGAAAACATGACCAGTCCCACGGCTCTCATCCTTTCACGCCAGAACATCGACCCCCTCCCCGAAGGTACTCCCTATGAGTGCTGCCGCAAGGGTGCATACATCAGTGCTGAGAGTGACGAGAACCCCGATATCATATTCGTGGGCAATGGTTCCGAGGTTAGCACACTCATAGCCGGTGCACGCCTCATCCGTCAGGAAGGCTACAAGGTGCGCGTCATCAGTGCTCCCTCTGAAGGCCTCTTCCGCAACCAGCCCATAGAATACCAGCGCGAACTCTTCCCCATTGGCAGCAAGGTATTCGGTCTCAGTGCCGGTCTGCCCGTCAACCTGGAGGGATTCCTCGTTGGTGCGCACCCCAGCAGCAAAGTCTTCGGTCTTGAAAGCTTTGGTTTCTCTGCCCCCTACAAGGTGCTGGACGAGAAGTTGGGCTACACTGCAGAAAACGTCTACAATCAGGCAAAGAGCATTCTGCTTGCAGAATAATACATTATAAAGGAAAAAGGCTACCGCCACACACGTATGGCAAGGTAGCCTCTTTCTTTTTTACACCGGACTATTATATTAATAAGGTATAACAAACAAAAACATATCCCACAACATGGAAACAAAGATTGTTGGTCTTGCATCCGACCATGCAGCATTCCCATTAAAGGAATTCGTTAAGCAGTATCTTGAAGAAAAGGGTATTCCCTATAAGGACTACGGAACACACAGTGAGGAAAGTTGTAACTATGCCACCTTCGGACATCTTCTGGCCGAGGGCGTGGAGAATGGTGAAGTATATCCCGGTATTGCCATGTGCGGTTCTGGCGAAGGTATCTCCATGACTCTGAACAAGCACCAGGGTGTACGTGCAGGTCTATGCTGGATGCCCGAGATTGCTCACCTCATCCGTCAGCACAACGATGCAAACGTGCTCGTGATGCCCGGCCGCTTCATCGACAACGACACAGCACGTGCCATCATGGACGAGTTCTTCCAGACTCCCTTTGAGGGCGGTCGTCACATGCAGCGCATTGCCGACATTCCTCTGAAGTAAAGAATCCCCCACTACGCTCACGTACATGACAGTAAAGAGGTTCTTGATATCATTAATAACGATTGTGCTCTCCTTGACCGCATGGTCTCAGGGGAGCACAAACCGTGCCTATTGGGCATACATCGACAAATACAAGGACCTTGCCATGGAGCAGCAACAGAAATATGCAATACCTGCCAGCATCACCCTAGCACAGGGTCTGTTGGAAAGCGGAGCAGGACGAAGCCGTCTTGCCACTGAGGCCAACAACCATTTCGGCATCAAGACTCCAGGCGGTTGGACCGGTCCCTACATTCGTGTTGATGACGACAGGCCAAATGAGAAATTCCGCAAATACCGCACAGTCAGGGAAAGTTACGAAGACCACTCACAATTCCTACTAAAGCCCCGCTACCAACGGCTTTTCACATACAAGACCACTGACTACAAAGCATGGGCCAAGGGGTTGAAGGCATGCGGATACGCCACCAGTCCCACCTATGCACAAAGTCTCATCCGCATCATCGAGATGTACTCCCTGCACCAGTTTGACACACGCCAACCTGGCAAATACACCATGGGAGATGACGTTTCGGAGTATAATGCAAGGGGCAAGAAGGGCGCCATTTCACGTCACTACCTGAAACGTCTGTCCCGCAACAAGGTGAAGGCAAAGAAGATACCTGCCTTCTTCCGCACTCATGCCGTGTACCACAACAACGACAATTATTTCATTGTCGTACAGGCCAACGACGACCTTGCCACCATCAGCCAGGCTACAGGCATCAGCATAAAGGAGTTACTGAAGTTTAACGATTTGGACAACAACTACACCCTTACCGTTGGCGACATCCTTTATCTGAGAAAGAAGAAGTCAAAGGCCTCAAAGGAATACAAAGACAATCCACATATCGTACAGCAAGGACAGAGTATGTACGACATAGCCCAAATGTATGGAATACGCCTGAAGAAGCTATACAAAATCAACAAGCTTAAGCCACGCAAATACCAGATAGAGGTTGGCGACACCATCAGGTTGAGATAATCCCAGCCATTTTTTAGTGAAAGCAAGTTTGTCGTATGGTTCAGAGTTTCTCGCCGAAACACAAGTCGCCACAATCGCCCAGCCCAGGCACTATGTATGACAGACTATTCAGTTCCGGATCTATCACCGCACACCACAAGGTGACATCATCTGAAGGGAAGCAATCCTTCAAATACGCCACACCCTGTTCCGAGGCTACTACGGCAACTATATGAAGGCAGGCAGGCTTGCCATTGTTCAGGTAAGCTTTGTATGCTGTCTCAAAACTCTTTCCTGTTGCCAGCATTGGATCAACAAGCAAGAATGTGCACCCATCCAATGACGGACAAGCCAGATAGTCCAGCTGAATAGCAATTTCATTTCCATCTTCCTTTCTGTAGGCAGCAACAAATCCCGCATCGGCCTCATCAAAAATCTGCATGAACCCTTCATGCAATGCAAGACCCGCTCTCAGGACAGTACCAATGACAATTCTGTCGTCGCAGGTAGAGACCGTACACTCCGACAGGGGAGTGAGTATAGTCTTAGGCGAATATTGCAGTGTCTTGCTTATCTCGTATGCCATCAGCATACCTATTTTCTTGAGATTGCCACGGAACATGCCCCTGTTCCCTTGAACAGTGATGTTGCGCATCTGGGCCACATAATTGGAAATGACGCTGTTTGTCTCCGACAGATTAATAACTTTCATGGCTTTTATGGTCTTGTTTGGGTTATACTACAAATTTGTTCACCAGGCTTATAACATACTCAGCCTCCTCCTTGGTCATCAAGGGCGATATAGGCAAAGAGAGTTCTTCTTCATGTATCCTCTGCGTCAATGGCAACGGACCATGCGGAAGGGCCGTGAGCGCTTTTTGCTTGTGCGGAGCAATGGGATAGTGTATCAGGGTCTGCACGCCGTTTTCTTTCAGATATTTCTGCAAGGAATCGCGCTCGGAACAACGTATGGGAAACACATGCCATACACATTCTTCATCTTCCCGAGGCCACGCAGGCAAGGTTATCATCGGATTCTTGATGCCCTCTATGTACAGACGTGCCATCTCCCTGCGGTGAGCATTGTCCTGGTCCAAGCGTGGCAGTTTCACCCTCAAGGCAGCAGCCTGCACCTCATCTGTCCTGCTGTTAATACCCTCGTATTCGTTCACATACTTCACACTGCTCCCGTAATTGGCCATCGAGCGCACCACACTGGCCAGTTCGTCATCATCCGTTACCACACACCCAGCATCGCCCAATGCCCCGAGGTTCTTGCCAGGATAGAAGCTGAATCCGGCAGCATCGCCCAAATGCCCTGCTCTCCTGCCCTTCCACATGGCGCCATGAGCCTGTGCAGCATCTTCCAATAAGAGCAAAGACTTTTCCTTGGCCAGAAGCTGCAGGTTCTCAATATCACTACACACGCGTCCATAAAGGTGAACTGCCATTATGGCCCTTGTCCTTTCGGTTATGGCTTTGGCACATTCCGAAGCATGTATGTTGTAGTCCTTCAGTTTGGGTTCCACCAACACCGGTGTCAGTCCAGCCTCTCTTATGGCAAGAATACTTGCAATGTATGTATTGGCCGGAACAATGACCTCGTCTCCGTCCTTCCACTGCTTCAACAGTTTGTACGCACGTAAAATCAATGTCAGCGCATCCAGTCCGTTGGCACACAGTACGGCATGCGAGGTCCCTAAGTATTTGCTCCATTCGTCTTCAAACGCCCTGTTCTCATCTCCCAGCAGATACCATCCGCTATGCAAGGCACGCATTACGGCACGGGACAAGTCTGGTTCGAAACTCTCGTTTATTGCCTTCAGGTCCAGGAACTTCACATTACGCACCCTTTCATCCTTCTCCACTGAAGAAGACATTTTTTGCAGGTTCGTGCGCTTCAGTTCCACTCTATACGAATCGTAGCATACGGCACGTCCACCGAACCCCTCCTTCTGGAATATCAGTCCTTCATTCAGGTACTGTCCACCGCTCTCCGTACTTATACCGAAGTCTACATACTCCTTGTCCTTGTATTTCTCTCCGCACAGATGCTTGAGCAACAGATCCAGTGCCCCGAACTTCCTGCCCTCTGCTGCCGAGGCAATATACTGGACATGTGCCACCGTATCTGTCTCAAAAACAACTATACCGGCAACTATCCTCCTGTCCGTATTCCTCACAACGAACACCTTTATGTGCATGGGGAAACGATGCATCAGCAAAATCATCTCCTCCAGCGAGTGAACAGGTTTTGTCTGGTGGTATTCCATCAGAACACCTTCAAGCACCTGCCAGTATTCGGCAAGTCCGCTTTCATCCCCGTCCTTGATTCGTTCTATATAGAATCCCTGCTCCAAAGCCTTCTTTGCCTGCCTTATCCTCAATGTGCGCATGTTCAGCGGGTTGGACACACTAACCACCGTAGCCACACCTCTGCTTTCCAATTGTGCACCTGCACGGAACAAGGCATACAGATCTTCCTGGCTTGGCACCCTACTATATATATAAGGTATAGGTTTATACACTACAGCCTTAGCTCCCAGATATCCCTCATAGTACATCAGTATCTTCTGCATTATCCTAATTACCTCGGCCTGCGTTATGCTTGCCTTGGTTATCAGACCGCCATAAGTCAACCCCTGATGCGAATACACCGTTTTCTCTTCCTCTCTCCAATTGGCAGGAAACAATGCTATCAGGCTCTCATAATTTTCTTCTGCATCAGTAACCTCGTCATTATATACCAGCAGAGAACAGTCAAAGAACCTGTCTGCATGATAATCCATAAAGTTTCTGTCAAGAAGGAAAGTCCCCTGCTTGCTCTCATCCACAAAGCGGTTCCATGCCTCTCTTTTGTTTATACTATAGGGCAGTATTGTCATGTCTGTGCGAATATGCTATATTTGGGGACTAATGCAGTTCCGAATCACGCGTACCATATATCGTCATGTACTCGTCATAGTCCCTAATGTATCCTTCCATTGAATATTCCTCGCTGGCTCCCACCACCACAACCGTATCCTTGGCAAAATCTTCAAGAGAACACCACACGCCTTCCGGTATGATTACGGCATTCTGAGGGGAATCAAGCAAGAAAGTACGGTTTTCATGTCCATTGCTGATGACCAGGCGAAAACTTCCCTTTACACAACACACTATCTCCTTGCATGTCGTATGTGCATGTCCGCCACGTACCGCATGCTCTGGCACATCAGTTATCCAGAACATACGCTTGATAGGGAATGGAAAATCCTTCATTTCCTCGGCAAAGGTAAGCAGACCTCTGCTATCTCTTACCGAACGAAAATGAACCTCAAGATTATCTAAAGGGATGCTTTTTTCCTCTTTCATGAGCCTTATTTGCTACTTTCTTAGGACAAAGTTACAAAAATTTCCCCACAATCCTTGCATGAATGAAAAAAAAGCTATACCTTTGCATCGCAATTGAGAGGAAAGCCGCCAAGAGAGGCGCTACAAAAGACCTCTGAATACAATAGGAAGCATCCAAGTTTGGAAGTGTGGGTGAGTGGCTGAAACCACCAGTTTGCTAAACTGACGTACGGGTTACCGTACCGGGGGTTCGAATCCCCCCGCTTCCGCAAAGGTCTTAAGACAATCAATTGCAAATGGCGATTTCGTCTAGGGGTTAGGACACATGCCTCTCACGCATGGAACACGGGTTCGATTCCCGTAGTCGCTACAATCAAGTCGGAGGAAAACAATTCGTTTTCCTCCTTATTTTTTATATTCCGGCATTCTTCTACCAAAGTTAGTCCCTATTGCTGATCATATCAGTTCATTGCAATGCAATATAAACGCCATTGCAGGCCTTTACGTATCGCTTTGGCGTTAATATTGCAGCACCCCTTGGGAGGACCCTATTTTGTCCTCGGTATTCTCTCGCCGAACAAATACTATTGTCACGCCCTTGTCCTCGGGAGGACAAAAATACACACCTATAGCATAGTGCCTTGCTGATGACGTTTATTCTGTTCTATGCGTCTCAACCCTTACGTCTGCGTTTCCACCACAGATAGTAGCCGGTCAGTGGAAGTGTGGCTCCTATGAGGGCGGCAAGGAAGTAGAGAGTCTGTGTAACTACCCCACCCCAGGTGCCGGTGTGCAGTGACATGACCAGGCGACGTGTTTCGGCATCAGTACCATCACTACCCAGAAGCGTGTAGAACATTTCACGGTACGAAGAGAACGACCACGTGAGGCCCGTCAATGCCATCAGCAACAGGAGGAGGAAAGTCCAGAAACCCAAACTTACGTGGGCATCGAGCAGAAACCTGCGCCAACCTTTGAAGAACTTCACCTGCAAACGGTTCATGAGCACCTTGCCATTGCGAGGCCACCAGATGAACATGCCAGATATGAGGGTGAACACAAATGCCACGGTGCTTATGCCAACGATTATCTTTCCGGGGCTTTTCTCACCCTTCTTGGCAGGAGGATTCAGCAACCAGCGGTGCAATTGCATCACCTTACGGAAAAAGGGCAGGCGCTTCCTCTTGGGTTTCTCCGCCTTCTGAGGTGAGTCGGAAACGGTGAGAGGTGAACGGTGAGAGGTGAGCGATTTGTCAATTGAAGATGACTTTTCCGAGGAGCAGCGTCCGTGTTGTTTATAGTTCTCGGACGCTGCACGCAGCGTCCCTACCATGCTTCTGCTCTCTCTTCCTGCGTCGGTTCCGTTCGGCAACTCCTCGCCATAGAAGTCGGGATAGAGCATGCGTGTTACGGGTTTCTCTATCACGAGCAGGGCTCCCGTCAGGCATATTATGCTGATTACTATGCCAAAGGGCATGGCCAGCCATAGGTGTATCTTGCGAAATGTCTTCATTGCCTTCTGCGTTTCATTAGTTTGCCACAAGTTTACCGATGGCATCTATCTTCGTTACATCCGTGCCGAGTGCCTTGGTGGCAAGGACAACGTTGGATGAGGCACTTGGATCAATTCTGTATACGGAGGCATAATCGTCGGTGGTAGTAAGGGCAATATAGGTATACCCTCCTTCCACATGAACCTGAGTGCCAAAACTGCTTATCTTCTCCGTAGCAGGCATGCCTTCCACCCACTTTAGTGTCTTCGCCTCGCTATTGAACACGGCCAGGCGGTTGGCGGTAAAGCCCTTTTCTGTTAGTGGACGGTCGTACATGAGCAGAAGGAAATCATTGCCCCCCATATACCACGAGCGCTGGAAGGAGATGCCTCCGCTCAATTCCTCTATGTTGCAATAGTACGTGTCGAAGTCGTCCTTCCCGGCAGGGATACGCACCACACCGGCAGGTAGGGAGGTGCGCTGGCGCTCATCCACCATTGTCTTGGCATAACTGGGAGAGAACACATAGATATCACCCTTGTTGTCCTTCCATATCATCTGGTAGTATTGCGACTTATGGCGTCCGCATGCATAACTGATGCGGTCGGTGCGCAGGAGTTTCTTTTCGGCAAGGCTCTCGTCGGTGAAGATTGCCACATGGCACTCGTCGGGATATTGTGTCCACTGGAGTTCACCCTTCTTGTAACTGCTGCTATTTGAACCTCCGTCCTCGGTCTTCACCAGGTCTTCGTATCCAGGACGTATCCACTTTCCACCCTCCTGTGCGGCACCGTACTGGCTCAATCCCATGGGTATGGCGGCAGACACTATCCTACCCTCCCGTTCCTCTATGCCGGCAAGGGTTACAAACTCGCCATTGCCCAGGAAATTCTCCGCAAGGTACTGCTCACCGGAAGTATCATTGGTACGCATTGTCTCCTGCTCCACATCCAGATAGGACAAGAGGAAGGTCTTAGGCAAGTAACCGTTGGCATCTGCCTTGTCCGAAGGTCCGTCGCCCGTTGAGGCGGTGATTATGCTCTTGCCATAGATGCCGTAGGTGGTGTATCGCTTCATGGAATACTCTCCCGAGCGCGCCTTCAGTTCACCGCTGGATGTGCGCACATACGAACGTGTCGTGGCGGCATTTCCCTGGTTGTAGGTCAGCGCATAGAGGTATCTGTTGCCATAAAACACCCATTGCGATGCACCGTCGTTTATCAATCCGTTGCCCTTTGCCGACACCATACCTTCGTTCAGTGAAGGTGCCGTGAGCAGCACATTGGTCGTGTTGCCAGATGCCGTCACGGAACCTGCCACCACGTATTCTCCCATAGCGGCACCAGCACCGTTTCCACCCTCTGGAGTTGGCTCTTCGCTCGCACATGAAACGAGCATCGTACTGGTCACAAACGTAAGTACAAAAATAGATAACAAATTCTTTTTCATATCTTTATATATATCAATTAAACTTATATTCTAATTAGTACCTTGCCAAAGAATGCACGGCCGGGCTTCTGCAAGCGGAAGTTGTCATAGAGCAAGGCATTGGTCAGGTTGCGGCACTCGAACGAGAGGTTGTACCTGCCTTCCTTAATGGCATAGGTTAGCACTATGTTGTGCGAGAACTGCATGGGCACGAGGTATTCCGAATTGCCGCTACCTATGTGGTTTGAGTAATAGGAGAAACTGTGTACATACATGTTCTCGTACTGAAGCGTGAGCGAATTGCCCTTGGCCAGGCAGTTGTTCCACGTCAGTGCTATGTCGGCATCGGCAAAGAGATACGGCTGGTTGGGCATCCTCTCGCCATAGGATATGTTCGGCATGGTAGTGCCCAGGGCCGTGGACATGTTGTCCCTCACGTCGTTGTAGGTGAGGTTGCCACCCAGGCTCAGCCATCTGGAATAGCCGTATCGTGCCGACAGGTTCCATCCCATCACCCTCACCTTACCGTAGTTGGTGTATGCGGCCGCCTGCTTGCCTCCGCTCAGGTCCACCACATTGCGCTGTATGTAGTCGTTCATATCCCTGAATACAAAGCCGCCTTCGAGCAACAGGTTGTGCTTCCTGCGTGCAAGCGTGTAGGAAAGGTTCACATTCAGGTTGTGGCTCTTCTCCGGACGTATGTCCACGCTTCCCATTTCCAGGTCCTCGTCGCCAAACATCTCCTCGATGGTGGGCAGACGGATGGCCTTTTCGTATGACACCTTTGCCTGCAAGCCCTTCAGAGGAAACCACGTGGCGGCTATGCCATAGCCAAGATTATCAAGTCCTCTGGCATATTCCACATAACTGGTGGCGTTGGCATCCGTGGCCATTGGGCCCGACACACTCTGGTGGTACCACTTGGCAAAGGCCACCATGTTCCATTTCTCGGAGGGGAACACACGGTATTGCGCTCCCAGTATGTTCTTCATCGTGTGCTTGCCTATGGCCTCCTCGGTCATGTCTCCGGCAAGGAGCGAAGCATTGCGCCGCCAGAAGGCGTTCAGCGTATTGTTCAGCGTAATGCTATGTATGCGCCAGAAGCGGTAGTTGAGGTTCAGCACTGTATTGAAGTTGCTGTTTATGGCCTGACTATGCTGACGGCTCTGCTCGCCGGGCGAGTTAAGTTTCTGCTTCTCGCCACGCCAGTTGTACTTGTATTGGGCGGTATCAATGTTGGTGGTAACATTGTGGTTGTAGTTTGCCGTGGCCATAATGTCCAGCCCCATCCCGAAGGCGCTTCGTTTCACATATTCCACCCCCGGCATCAGGCTATGGCTCTTGCGATGCTTCTCGCCATATACGATGTCCTGCCTTACACCCGTCTGCATGTCCTTGTAGTTTTGCGAATAGGTCATGTTGAACATCAGGCGGTCTGCCCACTCCTTGTCTTTGAAGCCGAAGCGTGCCACCAGCGCCTCGTTATGGTACATGTCGTGAAACCTCCTCACCCATTCGGGCTTGTCCCTGTCTATGCGCCCCGTACTGAAATCCTCCACAGGTGCGAGGACCATGTAGTCGTTGTCGGAATAGTTCTGGAAGGCGGTAAATTCCCATGTCATGCCTCCTCGCAGGTTCTGCCCCAGGTTCACACTTGTCCTGTGCGTATTGAACGAGCCATAGGAGTACGAGGCATCCAGCCAGAAGGGTTTCCTGCTCTTGTGCGTCACCACGTTTATCACTCCGCCTATGGCATCGGTGCCAAAGCCCACGGGCACCACACCCTTGTATATCTCTATGCGCTCGGCAAAGTTCACGGGTATGTTGTTCAGGCCGAAGGAGGAACCCACTCCCTCCTGTGGCACACCGTCCACAAAGACCTTCACGTGCCTGCCCGAAAAACCGTCCAGCAGCACCTGAATGTCCGAACCCGTACCGCCCGTTTCCCTCACTCTCACTCCGGGAGCCTTGCCCAGCACATCGCTCAGCGACTTGGCACCTGTGGCCTTGCCCTTGGTGTCTATACCTATTACATTATAGGGTTGTCGCCTTGTCCTTGCCACGGCATCGGTGTTCACCACCACCTCCTGCATCTGGGTTGTCTTCTCTTTCTCCAGGGCGGGAATTGTGTCGTGTGCCATGGCTGTGACTGCCCATGCCAGCATGATTGCCATCCATAGAAGTTTTCCGTTTTCCATTTTCACCTTTCCGTTCGTTAAGTTTTCCGGGTGCAAAGGTATGGCGATTCCAGAAATCCCACAATCGCCAAATTTGGGTAAATTGCATAGGCCTCATGGCACACGTTTAATACCGAAAATCAAGGAAAGAGAGGGCGTGGAAAGGACACTGACGATAGAAATATGCAAAATAATTAACGGGAGATGTAATAAAACACCATCCCAAAACGTCTAAAGTGTAGTACAAGAGAACGGAAGAAACAAACAATCATGAACCAAGAACAAGAATTTTCGGAGTTCGTGCACCGGCACAAGTCCACCATATACACCGTGTGCTATATGTTTTCCAAGGACAACGACGAGGTGCAGGACCTGTTTCAGGACATACTCACCAACCTATGGACAGGTTTCGACTCGTTCCGCGGAGAGGCACAACAAAAATCATGGGTATGGCGCGTGGCATTGAACACATGCATTTCTGTGGAGAGGAGGAAGAAGAACCGGCCAGGGGCGGCTCAATTGTCCATGGACATAGACCTATACGCTGATGACGACAACGACATCCTCCAGGTGCAGGCTCTGCACAAGCGCATAAATTCCCTGGGGCTCGTTGACCGTGCCATCATACTGCTTTGGCTGGAGGACATGAGTTACGAGGAGATTGGCTCCATAATGGGCATAACCGCCAGTAACGTCGGCGTGAAACTCTTCCGCATAAAGGAGCGTCTGAAGCAGATGAAGGACAAGTAACACAAACTATCCCCTATTATTACCAACATTACCAAGATAAAGCACACATACGTTATGAAAGATATAGAATTAGAAGAAATGCGTGCCCAGATAAACCTTCTGAAGGAGATGCTGGACAAACAGAGCATCGTCAACAACCACCTCCTGCAACAATCCATGAAAACAAAGGTGAACCAGATACACCGCCAAGGCTGGAAGGGCGTGGCATGCGGCATTGTTGCCATTGTCCTCAACACCATGCTCTATTTCGTAGGTGCTCTCAGCCTTCCGGTATTTATTATTACAATACTGTTTATGCTTTTCGCTATCCTTGGCACCTGGTATTCCCATAAACCACTAAACGAGAAGGACCTGCTGGGGAATGACATCCACACTACCGCCAACGCCTTTTCCCTGGTGAAGAAACGCTACAAGTTCTGGATGCATTATATCACCCCCGTTTCAATCATCCTATGGTTGCCTTTGTACTGCCGCGACTATGTCAATTCTTTGGGCTTGCCCCAGGAGGCGGCCAAGTATACTATCATGGCACTGCTCATCTCTGCCTGCATAGGCGCTCTAATAGGCTATCTCTGGCACCGCAAGGTAGTGAACACTTGCGACGAGGCGGTGAGACAACTGGAGGAAGATTAGACCAGTGCCTTTTTTATCCGTCCACTGGGATGCTCTTGAACGATAATTTTGTTCTGTGACAAAAAGTTGCAGGGGTAATGCGTTATTTCGCACATTTGCCGTAAAGATTTCGAAATAATCCATATCTTTGCATCAAACAGAACTAAATTATCATGAAAGAGACAATAGACAACATTGCTTCTTCGGCCTCATTTGCCGATACCAAGCCTCATTATGAACTCTTGGACGGACTTCGTGGTGCTGCCGCACTGATGGTGGTGTGGTACCATGTGTTCGAAGGCTTTGCCTTTGCCCAGGGCACGGGCATAGAGACCTTTAATCACGGACACTTGGGTGTGGACTTCTTCTTCATGCTCTCGGGTTTCGTAATCAGCTATGCCTACGACGACCGTTGGCAGGCTCCCGCCGGCAAACGTCTCACGCTTGGCAACTTCTTCAAGCGCCGACTCATCCGTCTCCACCCCATGATTATCATCGGTGCTCTCATAGGTATGACCACCTTCCTCATTCAGGGCGGTGTGCGCTGGGACGGCGCGGAGACTCCCATCCAGTGGGTCATGCTGGCTCTGCTTATGGGCATGCTGCTCCTTCCTGCCTATCCCGGTGCCGGATATGACGTGCGTGGCAATGGCGAGATGTATTCGCTGAACGGCCCCAGCTGGTCGCTCTTCTTCGAATACCTTGGCAACATCATGTATGCCCTCTTCATCCGTCGTCTGCCCAACAAAGCCCTTGCATGCCTGGTGGCCATAAGCGGTGCCTTGTGGGCATGGTTTGCCATTGGCAATGTGTCAGGTTATGACATGCTTGGTGTGGGATGGACACTGGACGGCTACAACTTCCTCGGAGGTCTGCTCCGCATGACCTTCCCCTTCACCCTGGGCATGCTCATAGCACGCAACTTCAAGCCCGTCCGCGTGCCTGGCATATTCTGGATTTCCATAGCCGTATTGTTTGCACTTTTCTCCGTGCCATACATCCCTGCCGACCTCTGTTCGTGCGCCGAGGGAATCAGCCTGAACAGTACATACGAACTCGCGTGCATCGTCCTTGTCTTCCCCCTCATCGTATGGCTGGCAGCATCGGGCAATATGGCAGGCAAGGTATCACACAAGGTGTGCAAGTTCCTGGGCGACCTCTCCTACCCCCTCTACATCGTGCACTATCCCGTTATGTACCTGTTCTATTCATGGCTCATCGAGAACAAGTTCTACACCCTTGGCGAGACATGGCCAGTAGTGATTCTCGTCTTTGCCGTAAACATCACACTTGCCTACACTTGTCTGAAACTTTGGGACGAGCCCGTACGCCGTTGGCTCACAAAGAGGTTCATTAAGTAACATGACTATACGAAAATCCACTATACACGATCTGCCTTCCATCCTCAGTCTTATCGAGGACGGAAGGCAGAAAATGATTTCCGAGGGCAACACCACACAATGGACCAACGGTCATCCCTCGCTCCAGCAGATTGAGCACGACATTGCCAACGGTGTCAGTTACGTGGTTACGGACGGCGAGCGCCCCATAGCCACCTTTGCCCTGATAGAAGGTCCCGACCCCACGTATGCCAAAATCTACGAAGGCCAGTGGCTCAACTCCCTACCCTACTATGTCATCCACCGTGTTGCCTCCGCACCGGGTATGCATGGCATCATGCGCCAGGTTCTGGAGTACGCCTTCAGCCTAACCGACACCATCCGCATAGACACACACCAGGACAACCGCACCATGCGTGCCCTCCTGCAGAAATACGGTTTCACCTATTGCGGCATCATCCTCCTGGAGAACGGCGACCCTCGCCTGGCGTTTCAAAGGACAAAGACAGCCCCAGCGGACCCTCCCCCCTGCCCCTCCCAAAGGAGGGGAGTAGAGTGAACTGAAAAACCATCAGTTGATTGTAACTGCTCCCTCCCCTTGCGGGAGGGAAGGGGAGGGGTCTATCCCATTTGCAAAAGCAAGCCTGTGCACCCCTCCATGCAATCGCGCCATGTGGCGTCGAAGTTGCCCGTGTACCATGGGTCGGCAACATCGCCGGGGCGCGAGGTGTAATCCAGGAGCAGGCTTATCTTCCCCTCGGGGTCGCCGCCAAAGAAGCGATGCATGTTGCGCAGGTTGCTGGAGTCCATGCCTATGATAAGGTCGTAGTACGCGTAATCCCTCATCGTTATCTGGCGTGCCGTCTTTCCCTTGCAATCTATGCCGTGCTCCGCCATCTTGCGCCGTGCTGGCGGATACACGGGATTGCCCAATTCCTCCGTACTGGTTGCGGCCGAGGCTATCTCGAACTCCCCTGCCCTGCCAGCCTCTTCCACCAGACGCTTCATCACAAACTCAGCCATCGGGCTTCGGCATATATTGCCCAGGCATACGAAAAGTATTTTCTTCATCTTTCCTTACATTATACATTATATTATGTGAGGACAAAGATACTATTTCCCGTCCTAATATCTGTGGCAAAGGGGGGCTGACAAGGCAACATTCCGTCCTTTCTGCCAATATTTCCCTTTGCCTTACCTTTATTAGACAATTATTTCGTAACTTTACGCATGTAACTAACCAATACCTACCTATATGAGAATGAACCTGAGAACAGCATTGATACCGCTGGCATTGTGGGTTGCGACGAATATGGCTGATGCACAGAACCGCAAGGTGTACGAGATAGACAAGGACATAACCTACCAAGTGATAGACAACTTCAGCGCTTCGGATGCTTGGAGATGCGACTTCATAGGCAAATACTGGCCCGAGGAGAAGAAGGAGCGGATAGCCGACCTGCTGTTCAAGCGTGAGTTCGACGAGAAGGGCAACCCAGTGGGCATGGCTCTCACCAACTGGCGCGTGAACATAGGTGCGGGCAGTTACGAGAACCGTGAGACAAAGGGTGTGGACAACAGTTGGAACAGGACGGAATGCTTCCTTTCTGCCAACGGCACGTGGGACTTCACAAAACAGGCAGGACAACGGTGGTTCATGGAGGCTGCCAGGCGGAGGGGAATGAACAACTTCCTGTTCTTCACAAACTCTGCACCATACTTCATGACACGGAGCGGTGCCACGGTGGCGGCGGACAGCAAGTGCGTGAACCTGAGGGAGGACAAGTTTGACGACTTTGCCCGTTTCCTCGTGTCATGTGCCAAGCATTTCCGCAAGAAAGGATATGGGGTGAACTACATCAGCCCTCTGAACGAACCCAACGGCGAGTGGCATTCAAACTCGTTCCAGGAGGGTACATTCGCCACAAAGGCCGACATCTTCCGCATGGTGAAGGAACTGGACAAGGCCATAGAGGATGAGAAACTGAACACCAAGATCATCATCCCCGAGATAGGTGAAATGAAGTACCTCTTCGAGATAGACAAGAACGAGCGCGTGCCGGACGACATCATACATTCCATGTTCTACGAGAATGGCAGATACAGTGTGCTGGACATGAAGAACCTGTACAACTGCGTGGCGGCACACGACTATTGGACGGCATACCCAGCAGAACTGCTGGTGGACATGCGCAACAGGGTGCACGAAGCTATCTCGAAGAACGGGCACGACACCAAATTCTGGGCTTCGGAATACTGCATCCTGGAGAAGAACGAGGAGATAACCATGCCTTCGTCTCCCACAAAGAGCATAAACCTGGGCCTCTACACGGCACGCATAATACACAACGACCTGGTACTTGCCAATGCCTCGGCATGGCAATGGTGGACGGCAGTATCACTGGGCGAGGACGTGCCCATACAACTCTTGCCCATGAAGGACTCGAAGCAGGAGACGGTAAAATATGACGGCATAATCTCCCCCACAAAGATGTTCTGGACAACGGCAAACTACAGTTTCTTCGTCCGCCCGGGAATGAAGCGCATAGACGTGAAGCCCGTGGGACAAAAGGTTTCCGATGTGGAAGCAGCAACATCGCTGATGGTGTCCTCGTTTACCGACGGCAAGGAGGTGGTGAGCATAATCATCAACTACACGGAACAGGATGCTCCCCTGGAACTACGACTGGACGAGTGCCAAAAGGGCAAGGTGTATGTAACCTCCATAGACAAGAACCTGGAGTACACAGGAGAGCACGGCCTGAACACCCTCTCCATACCTGCACGCTCGGTAGTAACGGTGGTGGCAGACCTTAAAGCAAAGAAATAAAATATTCTACAATTCCTCCAGCAAGAGCATTGACATGAAACCAAGAAGCAGGGCGTAAGTGGCTTGCTTCTGATAGCCGTGGGCATGGGTTTCAGGTATCATCTCGTCGGAGGTGACGTAGAGCATGGCACCACCGGCAAAGCCCAGCATGACGGGAAGCAAGGTGGCGGACATGGCACCAAGACCATAGCCTACGAGAACTCCCACAACTTCAAGCAGTCCTATAGACAGGGATATAATAAAGGTACGTGCGTGCGAGACACCTGCCAACAGCAGGGGGGCGATGATTACCATGCCCTCGGGGATGTTGTGGAAGGCTATGCCAAGGGTTACCGCCCACGATGTGACCTCGTCTCCGTTCATGCTGACGCCGGCGGCAATGCCTTCGGGAAACTTGTGTATGGCAATGGCCATGACGAAGAGCATGATGCGGTTCAGCGATGCATTGTTGCGGTGCTCCTCGGTGTCAAGGCCAGTGATGGTGTGCATGTGCGGCGTAACAAGGTCAATGACGTTGAGGAAGAAAGCCCCAGCCATCACACCTATCACTATTCCCCACCAAGGCATATCCTCGCCTGTAGCCTCGAAGGCAGGCACTATCAGCCCTATCGTGGATGCCGCCAGCATTATGCCGGCACAATATCCCAGGACGGTGTCGTTCCACTTGTGTGGCAGTTCCTTTATGAAGAAGCCGAGAACGGAACCCAACATGGTGGCTCCGCAAAGGCCGGCTGCGCTAATGAGTAGTTGTTGCATAGTGTATAGTTTGTTATTAGAGGACGGGAGAGGATGAGAGAGGACTGGAGAGGATTCTATAGGACTAGAGAGGATTTTAGAGGATTGGAGAGGAGGAAGCCTTTATGGTTGAGTCCTCTTGAGTCCTCTTGCGTCCTCTTGTTTCCTCTTCCTTCCTCTTCCTTCCTCTTCCTTCCTCTTGCTTCCTATTCCTTCCTCTCCTCTTCCTTCTTCCTTGCCAGTTCGGATTCGAGTTCCTTTATTCTCTCTGCCTGACGCTGGATGGTGGCTTCCATCTCGCGCATTTTGCGGTCTTGCTCTGCACGGTAGCCGGTGCGCACGCGGTACATGCGCTCCTTCATGCCACCCTCCTTGCGAAAGCGGTCGTCCAGGGTGGCAAGGTAGCCGTTCATCATCACATCTATCTGGCAACACATAGTGTAGCCAATGTTGGCCATTTCCTCGCTGGTCCACCTGGCAAAGTAAGGTTCGTAATCCTTGAGCCTATTGTGCGCTTTTGTAAAGTCGTGCATCTTTGCATAGCGAGGGTGATGCTTGTCCCATAGCGAGAGTTTGCGCGAGAGCAGATAGTCCTTGAAGTCCTCCCTCAGTTCGTGGATGCTGGAGCGTGCCACGTTGAGCAGCTGTATTTCCATCTGTGTGGAGGTTTTGCCATCCTCCGAACCCTCGATGATGTTCTGCTTGCCCGAGCGAGCCGCCTGCACCATCTGGTCCACCGTGCGGTCGCCGTGCTTGGGCAGGAAACGGTCACAGAAAACAAAGGTCATCTGGTACAACGCCTCCGACTTCTGATAGAAGCGCAACTCTTTCCAGTTCGCCCCCTCGAGCAATACTCTCTCTATATCGTCCGGTTCGTTCATTCAACACAAAGGTACGCTTTTCTAGGCTATCTACCAAATAAATTGATGAAATACGAAGGTATGCCCCCGATAGCTGCATGCCAAACATTAAGCGTTTTCCCCTAAACACAGAGGACTTTCCTCCATAGTATTCTGCTTTTCCCCTCTGATTCTATGCTGAGATAAATGTATCTTTGCAACAGAAGAAAGACAAATCAACCTAAAACATAAGATGGAGGACAAGGATATGAAAAGAAGAAATCTACTCAAGAACATCTGCATAATGATGGTGGCTATGCTCTGCCTGAGTTCGTGCGGAATGATAATAGGTTGGGAAGAGGACATGGATGTGAAGCAATCTATAAAGTTTGCCGGACAATGGACGGGCGACTTTGGCATGTACTACACCTACCGCCACCACGGACGCCTGTACACCTTCGACTCCTACGACACGGACATAGTCTTCTACCCCGAACACGATGGTGCAACATGGGGATATGGCAAGCAGGTGGACTACTACGAGCACGGTCCCTACTCGCACATCTACAACCGTTTCAATTGGGAAATACGCAATGGCATAGTATACCTCCAGTACCATAGCGACCCCAGTTTGGATTGTGCCATCTACGACTACCGGATGACCTCAGACCGCTTTCAGGGGCGTTTCGGTAGCAGCAACGACCACTTCTACCTGACAAAGATAGCCGACTACTACGACTGGACGGTATATATGGATTACTATTACTACTACCCCAATAACAACTGGTACTGGTCGCCTGTATACGGAAAACGGAAAACTGAAATCGGAAAACTAAACGATAACGAAGACGATAACGGAAACCAAGGGGAAGCCGAATTAAACGAAGCGGACGGAATCGTGTCCTATGGAAAGAGAATGTGATGCTGATAGAATAGCGGACGCTGCACGCAGCGTCCCTACCCGCTCACCGCTCACCGTTCAACATTCACCGTTCAACGCTCAACGTTATTTGTCTGCGCTCTTCGAACTAAAGCAAGTTAAGGGTCAGCGGGGATTTCCTTTATGAGCAGCTGTTCCAGTTCGGCACGGGTGCCGTGAAAGACATTGCAATCCACAGGGCCTCGGATACCTGAGAGCTTGCCGCAATCAGTGTGTTGCCAGAAATGCCACTTCACACTCTTGGTAGGTTCGGAAACATAGTAGTGCGCCATCCAGAAGGGATATTCGTCGAAGCGCTTGTCGGTGAGTATATCACGGCGGAAACGATAGCTGCTATAGATGATGGGCTTCACGCCATAGTGCTTCTCCACCACATTGAGCCACTCCAGCGCCATGCTCTGTATCTGCTTCTTGTTCTTGCCCGAGGCCAGCCATTTGCGCTCGTCCTCGATGTCGAGCACCGGAGGCAAGTCACCCTCTTCAAGGTGTGCCTGACGAAGGAAGAACTCTGCCTGCTTCTTGGCCGATACGTCTGGAGTAAGAAAATGATAAGCACCTCTAATCAAGCCGTTTCTGCGTGCCTGATAGAAGTTTTCATTGAAGTAGTCGTCCATAAGGGAGACACCCTCTGTTGCCTTGATGATGACGAAGGAAACGGGGTCGTTACCCATGTTGGCATTTCTGAGGCGGGTCCAGTCTATCTTCTCCTGATAGTGACTCACATCTATGCCACGGATGGTGTATTGTGCAGGGTATGTGGTCTCGCCATAGATGGCCTTCCACTGGAAGCTGTAGGGGTCGACAAAGAAGTGGAACAGGACAAAGCAATAGAGTGCCACCACCCCCACTCCTCCAACGACGAATCCCCACATGGGTATGCTGCGCAACCAGCGGAACAGGAAAAACCCACCGGTCTTCTTCCCCTTCTTGCGGGGAGAAGTCCGGCGGGCGGATGTATTTGTCTTCCTTTGCTGAGGCATCAGGAATTACTTAGCCTGCTCCAAAGCAAGAGTCTTTGTGCACTGGTCGCAAACCTCTGTGGGACCCCAGTACTGGATGGGACCGGGATATACGTATGCGGTCTGCTTTGCCCACTCCTCGCGGTGAGCAGCGAAGAACTTGAAGGGAGCACCCTCGAGCTCAACGAGAGCCTTGCGGATAACGGGCTTGTTGGCACCGTTGCGGCGCTCGATGTTCATCATCATAGTGATGGGCACACCACCTGCAATCCACTCGGCAGCAGGAGCTGTTGTGTTCTTGATGACGCTCATGTAACCGGTCTTGCCGTTAGCAATCAGGCGACTTGCATTGTAACCGAGGCTGTAGCAGTAGTCGGCATCGTAGTTAGAGGGAGCTGCGCAACGGCCTTCGTAGCCGAAGAAGTGGTGCTGAGCGCTGAACTTGCCAGCATACTTGCCCTCCTTCTTCCAGGCAGCGAGCTTGCCCTCAACCATGCGGCTGAGCAACTTCTCGGTCTCGATGAGAGACACCTGCACGTTGCCGTGGGGGTCGCGGTCCAGACAGAGCTGACGAGCCACGTCGGCGGGGAGAGACTCCAGGATAGCCAGGTTCTCGGGAGCGATGTTGCCCTTAACGAATGCGATCTGCTCCTCGGCACCAGCAAACTCGCGAGACTCGCCAGTAGCGGGATCGGTGAGAACCTCGTTCAACTGCTGGATGAGCTTCTTGATAGCGGGGATGAACTCAATCAGGCCCTCGGGGATGAGAACGGTACCGAAGTTGTTGCCATCAGCAGCACGGTCGGCAACGATCTGAGCGATGTAGGTAACTACGTCGTCCAGAGACATTTCCTTCTGCTCTACTTCCTCAGAAACGAGACATACGTTGGGCTGAGTCTCCAGAGCGCACTCCAGTGCGATGTGAGAAGCGCTGCGGCCCATGAGCTTGATGAAGTGCCAGTACTTGCGGGCACTGTTACAGTCGCGCTGGATGTTGCCGATGAGCTCAGAGTAGGTCTTACAAGCGGTATCGAAACCGAAAGAGGTCTCAATCTGCTCGTTCTTCAGGTCGCCGTCGATGGTCTTGGGGCAACCGATAACCTGTACACCATACTGCTTGGCAGCATAGTACTCGGCCAGCACGCAAGCGTGGGTGTTGGAGTCGTCGCCACCGATGATAACCAGAGCCTTGATGCCCAGTTCCTTCAGGATTTCATAGCCTGCCTCGAACTGGCTCTCCTTCTCCAGCTTGGTACGACCAGAACCGATGATGTCGAAACCGCCAGTGTTGCGATACTCGTCGATGAGCTCGTCGGTGAACTCAACGTACTTGTGGTCAACCAGACCGCCGGGACCCATGAGGAAGCCGTAGAGCTTGCTGTCCTTGTTCAGAGACTTCACACCGTCGTAAAGACCGCTGATTACGTTATGACCGCCAGGAGCCTGACCACCTGAAAGGATGATACCCACGTTGATGGCGGTGTTGTTCTCGCTCTCGGCAGAAACGAACTCCACTACGGGCATGCCGTAGGTGTTGGGGAAGAGAGCCTTGATCTCCTCCTGGTTGCCTACACTCTGGGTAGCAGCGCCTTCCTGGGCCTTTACAGCACCCTGAAGGGCCTTGGGCAGCTTAGGCTGGTAAGCTGCTCTTGCAATCTGCAATGCACTTTTTTCCATTTGTCTAAGAATTTATTTAATGTTGTTACACAATATTTGCTTGTCAAAGGTACAAATATTTTTAATATCCTCGTACCTCTGCCGGCAAAAGTGGGTAAAAAAAGAACTATTTTACCGCAAAATGAGGGTTGCTGCTTGTATATATACAAATAAATGTGTACCTTAGCAACTGAAAAGTGCATAGCAAACAAAACAAACACATATAAACCAACACCACTATCACAACTATGAAAAGACGTGAACTGAAAAAGAGCATCAACAATCTCTGTGGCGAACTTTTTGCCGAGTGCATAGCGCTTAACTACTACGAGAACGTGGACAAGGACCGCGTGGCAAGTGTGATGGAAAGCATACTGATGATGCAGGCCGACATAGTCAGCCGCATATCCCATGTGCAGCCCGGCGCCGGCAAGACCTTCTTCAAGAAGCTCCGTGAGGACCTGATTACCCGCACCGAGGAAATCATTGACGACATACAGGCACTGGCGTAAGGGGAACGGAAAGGGGAAAACGGTGAGCGTGGAGCAGTGAGCGTGAGCGGTGAGCGTGAGCGGTGAGCGTGAACGGTGAGCGTGGAGCGGTGAGCGATGAGCGCAAGCTAATAATAACCGACGAAAGATTTGTGGTAGGGACGCAGAGCGTCCGAAGGACCAGCAACCTAACACTATTTGGCGGACGCTGCACGCAGCGTCCCTACTGGTTAAATACTCACCGCAACTCTAAACTCTAAACCCTAAACACTAAACACTAAACACTAAACACTAAACCCTAAACCTAAACACTCCCCCTCTCCTATCCAACAATGAACATCTGCCATAGAATACTCTTCGGCTGGATGGGTTTCTCGGAAGAGGTTACCGAAAACTTCCCCAAGAAATACATCATAGCCCTGGCTCCGCACACAAGCAACTGGGACTTTGTGGTGGGCATGCTCTATTGTCATGCCAAGGGGTTCAGGTGCAATTTCCTGATGAAGAAGGAGTGGTTCTTCTGGCCATTGGGACCGGTGATGCGAAGGCTGGGCGGCATACCCGTGTACCGGAACAGGCATCAGGGCATGACGGACATAGCCGCACAGAAGGCCATGGAGATGGACACCTTCCGCCTGTGCATCACACCAGAAGGCACACGCAAGCCCACAACCGAATGGAAGAAGGGCTTCTACTACATTGCCCTGAAGGCCAACCTGCCCATCCTGCTGTACGGACTCGACTATGAGCACAGAAAGGTGAAGTGCACGCGCACCTTCATGCCCACAGGCAATGTGGAAAGGGACATGGACGAGATAAAGGCCTACTACAAAGACATGAAGGGACGACATCCCGAGAAATTCAAAATCTGATGCAAAGACTGATAATCTGATGCAAAGACAGATAATATACATATTCGTTGCCCTCATGGCAACAATGGCATCTGCCCAATCCCCCAAAACAGTAAAGAGAAGGTTGGGCAGTTATTTTGCAACCTACGAAAACCCTGCCTACTCCTGCAAGGACAAGGCCAAGGTGGAGCACCTATACATACGCACCAAGCAGAAGGAGGTGGAAATCGTGGTGAGTGAAATCTTCCTGGGCCAGCCCTTCACCAACGAACTCGTGGCCACCATCTATCAGGACGTGAAGGCATACCTGCCAGCGCCGTACAACAAGTGGAGGGTGGTCATCAGCGTGAACGGATACCCCATCGAACAGCTCGTGCCTGCCGCCACACTGCCAGAGCACGACCCGCTCAGATATTGGAATACTGTCAGTCATAACGACAATCCGTGGACCTCCGTGCTCAGCCGCCCCTACTCCATCCCCAACGGCCTGGAGGGCAGGCACATGGCCATCTGGGCAAGCCACGGCAGATACTACGACCTGAAGACCGACCAGTGGCGATGGCAGCGCCCGGGGCTCTTCGGCACATGCGAGGACATTCTGACACAGACCTTCGTGGTGCCCTTCCTCATGCCCATGCTGGAGAATGCCGGCGCCGTGGTGTACTCGCCACGCGAGCGCGACACCCAGGTGAACGAGGTGATTGTGGACAACGACCGCCCGTCCATAGGCGGCATCTACCGCGAGGACAACGGTCCCCTGCCATGGGTGGACTGCGGCACGGGATTTGCACACTGGCGCGAGTTCTACCGCGACATGCAGAACCCCTTCGAGGAGGGTACGGCACGTGTAGCAGATGCCCAGACGGAGAACTCCAAGACCTCCACCATAGCCTGGATACCCAACATTCCGGAGGACGGCGAGTATGCCGTGTACGTCTCCTACAAGACCCTGCCCACCAGTGTGCCCGATGCCGTCTACAACATACGCCATCAGGGCATGGAGACACAGGTCCGCGTGAACCAGCGCATGGGTGGAGGCACATGGGTGTATCTTGGCACCTATGCCTTCAGCAAGGGACAGAGCATGGACGGATGCGTCTTGCTCACCAACCACAGCCAGCACCGCGGACACATCACCGCCGATGCGGTACGCTTCGGTGGAGGAATGGGCAATATAGAGCGCGGCAAGGCTGGCGAGGAGTACCAGAAGATAAGCGGCCTGCCACGCTATCTGGAGGGTTCCAGATACTACATGCAGTGGGCTGGCGCTCCTTATAGCGTGTACAGCAGCAAGGAGGGCACCAACGACTATGCCGACGACATCAATGCCAGAAGCTACGGACTGAACCACTTGGCGCGCGGTTCGGCCTTCATGCCCTGCGACACCATGCCTGGTCTGAACGTGCCACTGGAACTTGCCATGGGCGTGCACACCGATGCCGGCCTGCGCGACAACATGGAGATTATTGGCACTCTGGGCGTCTACACCACACAGTTCTACGACAAGCAGCTGGCCACAGGCATGTCGCGCCTCGTAAGCCGCGATTTTGCCGATGCCATGCTGGCCCGCATACACAAGGACATGACCTTCCACCTGGGCGGATGGAACAGGCGCTCGCTCTTCGACCGCAACTACTCCGAGAGCCGCGAACCGCAGATACCCTCAATGATTCTGGAACTGCTCTCGCACCAGAACTATGCCGACATGCTGGTGGCGCACGACCCCTACTGCAAGTTCCTCATCTCCCGTGCCATCTACAAGACCATACTGGAATACAACGCACAGATTCACCAGAGAAAGGCTCCCACGGTGCAGCCGCTTCCAGTGCAGAACGTCTCTGCCGTGGCCAATGTGCAGGAAAAGCACATAACCCTGTCGTGGAACCCTCAGGAAGACCCGCTCGAACCCACAGCCACACCCACGTCCTACATTATCTATATTAAGCAGAACGACAAGGGATGGGACAACGGCACGGTGGTAAATGCCAACAAGGTGAACATCGCCGCCGTACCCGGTGTGCTGTACCGCTTCCGCATAGCGGCCCTGAACGATGGCGGCAGCAGCCTGAAAAGCGAAGAGGTGTGCGCACGTGTGCCATTCAACAAGAACGCCCACCAGGTGATGATAGTGAACGGATTTGAACGCGTTGCCGCCGCCCAGGCCGTGGATTGCGACACACTGAGGGGCTTCGACATGAAACAGGACCCCGGCGTGGCCTACATCAGCAACACCAGCATCTACGACCTCAACGGCATGCCCATAGCCGGCAACACCTTCGACTACCCCGCCATGCATGCACACGACCTGCTGCTCATCGACGAGGAGCAGACGGCACGTCGCGACATAGCCATATCATCGTGCATGGTGTCGGCCATACCGCATACCGACCTCTCGCCCTACCGCATGGTGGACCTCATCCTCGGTGCACAGCGTTTCGACGGATACTCGCACCGCGCCTACCAGACCTTCCCCGAATACCTCCAGGCTTCCCTCACGGCTTACACCGCACAGGGCGGCAGCCTGCTCGTTAGCGGCGCCTATGTGGGCGAGGACCTGAGAACGGCCGAGCAGAGGGATTTTGCCTACAAGACACTGAAGTACGTACACGTGGACAATATCCAGACGGACAGCATGCTTGTAAAGGGCATGGGCACAGAATTCTCCATTGCCTCCCTGCCCAACCCCCACATCTACTACACCACCCGTGTCAATGCCATCCAGCCCACGGAAGGTGCCTTTGCCACACTGCTGTTCAACGAGACCCACACCTCCTTCCGCACCGAAACCGTCATCGGCGAGGACGGCACCGAGACAGTGAACCAGATACCGCAGATTACCACCAAGCAGGCATCCGGAGCCGTAGCATATCAGGGCGACGACTACCAGGCGCTGACCTTCGGCTTCCCCCTGGAGATGATAGAAGACAAGGAGATAAGGCGAGCCATCATCAACGCCTCGTACCAGTTCCTGTGCACGGACAGGTAAAAAAGATACAGCAAACGGTGAACGGAACCCAATCCGCTCACCGTTCTTTTTTTGTTGCAGCCTCGTTAAATTATTGAAAACGAGCTTTTCAAATCTTGGAAAAATGTTATTTTTGTACCATTATCGACTTGGAAAAGTGTAATTAAACCGAAATATTTACATTGGAAAAGTGTATTTTATTTACCATTTATGCATTTGTTTAAGTGAAACTTTGTATCTTTACACCCACAAACACAAGTTGATATGCTAAAACGCAAAGCTGACGAGCTAATACGTAACTTTATCATCAACGACAGACGTTCTCTATTGGTAACAGGAGCTAGGCAAGTTGGCAAGACCTTTTCCATTAGAAAGATTGCTAAGGAGTGTTTTGACAATGTTGTTGAAATCAATTTCGTAGAACAGCCCGATGCCATCGAACTGTTCAGCGAGCAAAAGGGAGCTAAAGATTTGCTGTTGCGACTGTCTGCCTTCACTAAAAAGCCATTAGTCCCAGGAAAAACATTAATATTCTTCGATGAAGTGCAGGAGTGCAAAGAGATAGTAACAGCCATTAAGTTCCTTGTGGATGATGGCAGTTACAAGTATGTGATGAGTGGCTCTTTGCTTGGTGTTGAGTTGGAAGACCTGCGTAGTGTCCCCGTGGGCTACATGGATGAGATAGAAATGTATCCCCTTGACCTTATAGAGTTCTTTGAGGCTATTGGTATTGGCACAGATGTCATTAGCCATTTGCGAACGTGTTTTGAGGAGAAGAGACCTGTTGATGACTTTATTCACAAAAGGATGTTGGAGGCCATTCGCCTATATCTTATTGTCGGAGGAATGCCAGCGGCTGTTCAAAAGTACCTTGAAACTAACAATCTCCGCCGAGTGTATGAAGAACAACGCGGAATCATTCGTACTTATAAAAGAGACATCACCCAATATGACCATGACCACAAGTTACAGATAGAAGAAATCTACGACCTTATACCCTCTGAGCTGAACGCAAAAAACAAACGCTTTATTCTCAAAGAACTAAACGAAAAAGCACGATTCAGTAAATATGAGGACAGTTTCTTGTGGCTAAGGGATGCTGGAGTGGCTATTCCTACATATAATGTTGAGGAGCCACGAGTCCCTCTGCTGTTAAACAAACAGCGAAACCTGTTCAAACTTTTCTTAAACGATGTAGGGTTGCTTGCTGCCATGTATGGAGGAAATATTCAGGCCAGATTGCTCAGTCCCAATCCAAACATCAACTTTGGTTCTGTCTTCGAAAACCTTGTTGCCCAAGAACTTTATGCACATGGTTTCTCTGAAGCCGGGCAACATTCATTATACTATTTCAACAGCAAGAAGCAAGGAGAGTTGGACTTTGTGCTTGAGTATGCTGGCAACATGTTGCCGATAGAAGTTAAGTCAGGTAAAGACTATGAACGGCACAATGCACTTTCCAATGTGATGGAGAATGAAGAATATGCCGTGCCCATGGCTTATGTGTTCTGTCAAGAGAATGTCCAGACAAAGGGGAGAGTTATTTACTATCCCATCTACATGATAACCTTTTTCGAACAAATTCAGGCAGAAGAGAAAGTATATAAGTTTGATCTTACAGGGCTTTAAGGCACAATTATTGTGCAATAATATAATCCGTGCAACATCAAGAGTGGTATATAGAACGTGAACGGCTACTTGGGCGCATCAAGGAATTAGAAGTCGAGAATGCCGAGCTTAGAAAAAGGCTTGGCGAAGATGTCGCGCCCATAGAAAAGAAACCGACGGCAATGCAATATTTGTCACTTCAGGAAAAAGTGGACTTGTTCAAAAGCCTTTTCAAGGGGCATGAAGATGCGTTTGCCCGTAGGTGGTACAGCAAGACAAGTGGGAAAGCAGGCTACCAGCCTGTGTGTCAGAATGAATGGAGTCCACTTTGCGACAAGAGGACATTCAAATGTGCAGATTGTCCCAATCGTCATTTTTCGCCACTTACTGATAATGACATCTATCAACATCTGGAAGGCAAAGATGCCGACGGCAGGGATGTAATTGGTCTTTATGTTCTTAATGAAGACAACACTTGTCACCTACTATGTACGGATTTTGATGACAAAAACTGCGAACATAGCTATCAAAATGATGTGCTGGCATTCATTGATGTCTGTAAGAGTTGGAATATCCCTTGTTCTGTAGAGCGTTCCCGTTCAGGCAACGGTGCCCATGTATGGATTTTCTTTGATGTTCCTGTGCTGGCAGTCAAAGCTCGTAGACTTGGCAATGCCATACTTACTGAGGCGATGAGCAGGAACGGAAAAATCGCTTTCAAATCATACGATCGTTTCTTTCCTAATCAAGATACGATGCCAGAAGGAGGACTTGGCAATTTAGTTGCTCTGCCACTACAGGGGAATGCCAGAAAACATGGCAATAGTGTGTTTGTAGATGAGTATTTTGAACCATACCCTGACCAATGGGAATTTCTGTTGAATGTTGGCAAACTCTCTGAACAGGTGCTTGAGGATATTTTGAAAAGAACTGCCAGCATCCAGCCTCTTGGCGAACTTTCAAAGACCAGCGAGAGCAAACCATGGGAAACACCTATTCCGAAACAGATAGAGAGGAGCGATTTCTCATCGAAGATCATCATCACACGGTCAAACATGCTCTATATTCCGTTGAACCAACTTTCGTCGAAAGTGCTCAACCACCTCAAACGAATAGCCTCATTCCGAAATCCAGAGTTCTACAGCAAACAGGCATTGAGACTGTCAACCTATCAAACGCCTCGCATCATTTCCTGTGCAGACATAGACGATGAATTCCTCGCTTTACCTCGTGGATGTGAGGATGCAGTCATTACGTTGTTAAAAGAAAAGGGTGTTCTTTATCGAATTGAAGACAATAGCAATCATGGCAAACCGATTTCCGCTCAGTTCAATGGCGTGTTAAGGGACAATCAGCAAGAAGCTGTCAATGTCTTGGCATCCAATAATAATGGTGTACTCTCTGCTACGACAGCATTTGGCAAGACTGTGACGGCTATAGGATTGATAGCAAAACATGAAGTAAACACGCTGGTACTTGTTCACACAAAAGCCTTACTTGACCAATGGGTAAAGGCATTGGAGCAGTTCTTGACGATTAACACAGTCCCAATGGAGAAAGAGGGCAAGCTCAAACGAAGAAAGCCCCATTCGCCTATTGGCACCTTATCATCAACTGGTAACAAACTTCATGGCATCATTGATATTGCCTTAATGCAGTCGTGTATATCCGACAATGATGTAAAGCCTTTCGTCAAGGAATATGGCATGGTGATTGCAGACGAGTGCCACCATGTATCAGCTGTAAACTTTGAGCAGATTCTAAAAGCAGTCAATGCCAGTTATGTGTACGGTTTGACTGCGACCCCCATTCGTAAAGATGGACACCAGCCTATCATCTTCATGCAGTGTGGTCCAATAAGATATAGTGCAGACGCAAAGACTCAGATGCTAAATCAGACATTCGAGCGTTTGCTGGTGCCTCGCTTCACACCATTCAAACCTGTTAGTGGCAACGACCTTTCGTTTACAAAAGTCGCCCAGCAACTGGCGGAGGATGAATACCGGAACATGTTTATCGTCAAGGATGTTTTAGAAGCCTTGAAAGGAGGACGTTCTCCTATTATCCTCACTAATCGAACTTCCCATGTAACAACATTGGCAGAACTGCTTAAACCTCATTGTCCGAATGTCATCACTCTTATAGGTTCAGAAAGCACTAAGGAGAAGAGGCTGAAGATGGAGCATCTGCAATCGATTCCACCATCAGAGCAGCTTGTCATAGTCGCTACAGGAAAATATGTTGGTGAGGGCTTTGACTATGCAAGACTTGACACGCTGTTTCTCGTATCTCCTGTAGCATGGAAAGGTATCGTGACTCAATATGCAGGACGTTTGCATCGGGAGTATGAAGACAAACAAGACGTTCGGATTTATGACTACATTGACATCCGTGTTCCAGTTTGCGAGTCCATGTATCGCAAGCGGTTGAAAGGCTACGCTTCCATCGGGTATAGAATCCGAAACAATGAGGCCTTTGACAGCCTATTTCCTATTACTGATGTGATTTACGACGGTCAGAACTTTGAATCGCCATTTATCACCGACTTATCAAAGGCCAGGCAATCTGTTGTTCTCTCATGCCCGAAAATTAAAATAGGACGACACTCACAGATAGCAGACCGTCTTGCTGATTTAATGGCTAATGGTATAGAGATAGTGTTGTACACTAAAGAAGAGAATGATGACGCAATACGTATACAACATCAGGGAATTTCTGTCATCTACAATGACCATCTTTCTCTTCATGCTGCCATTATTGACAAAAGTACCATTTGGTACGGCAGTGTCAATATCCTTGGATATCGTTCCCTTGAAGATAATCTTATTCGATTCCGAAATCCAGAGATAGCATCTAACTTATTAGAGTCATTACAAAAATCAACATAAACTACCCAGTTGTGAAGGAATACGAAACAGAAGCCCGTCTTTCCCCGGATAGTAGCAGTGGATTTGGTCGCTGTTAGATGTGAGTGTTAGATTTCTGTGTCATCTGTAGTCAATCCAGTTCATCGTCAAACATTATTCATTCATCAAAGTTCCTTCCCTTTCTCTTGCATTTTCTGTATTTATTCTATACCTTTGTATGCTAAAATCAGTAAAGAAACATTTCTTATATGTACAGAATCATTTGCAACATGAAGGGCAGCCGCACCATGGCTATCACCGACGAGCACCTGGAGACGATAGACAAATACTATCTCTTCAACAACCTGCTGGATAGCAACGGCATTGTGGACGAGATGATTCTGGAGAAACTGCAACTGAACGTGCGTGCCCTGCTGGAGCGCACTGGCGGTGCTCCGGAACTTGTAAACCTGGCACACGACGTGATGTTCCACGAGAACATGAAGGCCCTGGGCCTGCACCAGCTGATACTTCTGTACCTGGATTGGCAAAAGGATAAGATAGCAGCAAATGTACCAGCTGAGTGATTGGTTGCCAACGACGCGCAAGGAGATGGACCTTCGCGGATGGGACCGTGCCGATGTGATACTGTTCTCGGGCGATGCCTATGTGGACCACCCCTCGTTTGGCGCGGCGGTGGTGGGCAGACTGCTGGAGGCGGAAGGGTTGCGCGTGTGCATAGTGCCGCAGCCCGACTGGCATGGCGACTTGCGCGACTTCAAGCGCCTGGGCCGTCCGCGCCTGTTCTTTGGCATCAGTCCCGGGTGCATGGATTCGATGGTGAACAAGTACACGGCAGCACGCCGACTGAGGAGCGAGGATGCCTATTCGCCTGACGGAAGGCACAACATGCGCCCCGAATACCCCACCATCGTGTACACGCAGTGCCTCAGGCAACTATATCCCGACGTGCCCGTGGTGCTGGGCGGCATAGAGGCCTCGCTGCGCCGTGTGGCACACTACGACTACTGGCAGGAGCGCATACGTCCGTCGATACTCGTGGACTCGGGTGCCGACATGATAACCTACGGCATGGGCGACAAGGTGAACCTGGAACTGGTGCGCATACTGGAATCGTTTCTGGACACCTACGACGAGACGCTGGAGTACGACCCCGTGACTGGCGAGACGCTGATGACACGCAAGGCCTTCCGCAAGGCGGTGGTGGAGCAGATGGCATTGCCGCAAACCGTGGTGACGGCCCAGGAGGTGGAACCCCAGGAGGGAGACATAGTGCTTCACTCCTACGAGGATTGCCTGCGTACGCCACGCCTGCATGCCGAGAACTTCCGCCACGTGGAGGAGGAGAGCAACAAGGTGCATGCCTCGCGACTGATACAGCGCACGGGCAAGGAATATGTGGTGGTGAACCCGCCCTACCCTCCTCTCTCCACCGAGGAACTGGACCATAGCTTCGACCTGCCCTATACACGTCTGCCTCACCCGAAATACCAGGGCAAGCGCATACCGGCATTCGACATGATAAAGTTCTCGGTGAACATGCACCGCGGCTGCTTCGGAGGATGTGCCTTCTGCACTATCTCGGCGCATCAGGGCAAGTTCATCATGAGCCGCTCGAAGGAGAGCATACTGCGCGAGGTGGAGCAGATAACCAAGATGCCCGACTTTCGCGGCAACCTGAGCGATCTGGGAGGACCAAGCGCCAACATGTACATGATGCAGGGCAAGAACCCGAAGGCATGCCAGGCGTGCGTACGGCCTTCGTGCATACACCCCAAGGTGTGCCCCAACCTGAACGGCGACCACCGCCCCCTGCTGGACATATACCGTGCCGTGGATGCCATGCCGGGCATAAAGCATTCCTACATAGGCAGCGGAGTGAGATACGACATGCTCCTGCACGACTGGAAGGACGAGCATCTGAAACGTGCCGCCGAGGAATACACACGCGAACTGATAAAGCATCACGTGTCGGGCAGACTGAAAGTTGCACCTGAGCACACCGAGGACCACGTGCTGGACATCATGCGCAAGCCCTCGTTTGCACTGTTCCACCGCTTCAAGAGCATCTTCGACCGTGTGAACAGAGAGGCAGGATTGCGCCAGCAGATTATCCCCTACTTCATCTCCTCGCATCCCGGATGCACCATACACGACATGGAGAACCTGGCCAGGGAGACAAGGAGCATGGGACTGGACACCGACCAGGTGCAGGACTTCACGCCCACACCGCTCACCGTGGCAACAACAATCTTTGCCACCGACTACCACCCCTACACCATGGAGCAGGTCTTCTGCGAGCACGATGCAGAGGAGAAGAAACGGCAGAAGTCCTTCTTCTTCGAAAGAAAGCAAGGGAACAGGAAAGTGCGCTAAAAAGAACAGAAACACACATTATTAATATATATACACACACTACTATGGAATGGTTTGAATGTAAAGTACAATACGACAAGACACAGGAAAACGGACTTATCAAGTCTACCAAGGAGGCATATCTGGTGGATGCCCTCAGTTTCACCGAGGCAGAGGAAACCATCACCAAGGAGATGGAGCCATACATGAGCGGCGAGTTCGTGGTGAGCGACATAAAGCGTGCACGCATAGCAGAACTCTTCGAGAACGAGGACCTGAATGCCGACCGCTGGTACCGCGTGAAGGTGGGATTCATCTCGTTCGACGAAAAGACCGAGAAGGAGAAGATTATCACCCAGACCGACCTGGTCCAGGCCACCGACCTGAAGAACGCCATAGAGACCCTGGAGAAGTGCATGCAGGGCACACTGGGCGACTACAAGATTATCAGCGTGGTGGAAACTCCACTGATGGACGTGTTCCGCCACAAGGTGGAGGAGTGATTGAATCAAGACCCCCTCAATCCCCCTATAGGGGGAGGAGCGGGTGAACGGTGAATGGTGAGCGGTGAGCGGTGAATGGTGAGCGGGTGAGCAGTAGGGACGCTGCGTGCAGCGTCCGCATAGTTTTCCGATTTATTCACCTTTGGTTCATCAAGCTAAAGCAAGTCCAATTCCACCTTTCCGTTCGTAATTGAGCGGAACCTGCTAAACCAACAAATAAAAGAGAAAATGGTTTCTGAAAGAATAAAGGCAATACTCGGTATCTTGCCGCAAGGGGTGCAGCTGTGTGCCGTGAGCAAATACCATCCTGCCGAGATGATACAGGAGGCATACGATGCCGGACAACGCATCTTCGGAGAAAGCCACGTGCAGGAACTCAGGCAGAAACAGCCTGCATTGCCACAGGACATAGAATGGCACTTCATAGGGCACCTGCAGACAAACAAGGTAAAGTACATAGCGCCATACATAAGCCTGATTCATGCCGTGGACAGCCCGAAACTGCTTCAGGAAATAAACCGCCAGGCACTGAAATGCGGACGTGTCATCCCCTGCCTGCTACAGCTGCATGTGGCACAGGAGGAAACCAAGTTTGGCTTCACACCGCAGGAATGCCTGGAATACTTGCGCACAGGAGAGTACCGTAGTCTTGAGGGCATCAGCATAGCTGGCATCATGTGCATGGCCACAAATACCGACGACGAGGAGCGCATACGGCAGGATTTCGCCACAGCCAACGACTTCTTCCAGCAATGCCAGAAGGAATTTCCGGATTTGGCCTTGTCAATGAAATTCCGCTCATGGGGAATGAGCGACGATTTTCAGCTCGCAATTGAGCAGGGAAGCAACATCGTACGCATAGGAAGCAGCATATTTGGGCACAGAAACTATTAAAATGTGCAAAAAGTTGTTCTATATGCCCTTTTTCTTGCACAAAAATTTGCGGGATGTGCAAAATAAGCGTACCTTTGTAGGCGAAAATTAAAATAAAAGTAATTTAAACCCAACACAAACTATGAGGACCTTACCTGTAAGTTTCAATGAGGCTATTGAACAGAGCGTCAAGAAGTATTGGAACCGCAATGCATTGTCAGACTATGGAGAGATAACCTTCCAGTATAAGGATGCTGCACGAATTATAGCGAAACTTCATATCTTGTTTGAAGAAACAGGTATAAAGAAGGGTGACAAAATTGCTCTTTGCGGCAGCAACTCGTCACGCTGGGGTATGGCTTTCATTGCAACTATCACCTATGGTGCAGTTGCCGTGCCCATACTTCCTGATTTCCACCCCGAACAGATTCACCAGATTACCAACCACTCCGAGGCGCGCCTGCTTTTTGCCGCCGACAAGATCTGGAAGAAGATAAATGCCGAGGAAATGCCCAACCTGATTGGTATCCTCGGTACCGAGGACTATCAGGTGCTCTATGCAAGAGAGGCAGAACTACAGGAGACACGCAACAGTCTCAACAAACTGTACGGCGAGAAGTATCCCGACAGTTTCCGACCCGAACACGTTTCATACCACAGAGACGAACGCGAGGAACTGTGTATGATAAACTACACCTCCGGCACTACCAGCAACTCAAAGGGTGTGATGATTCCCTATCGCGCCATACACAGCAATGTGCAGTTTGGCTTTGAGAAGCTGGGACACGAGCTCAAGCCTGGCGAAAACATGCTCTCTATGCTGCCCATGGCACACATGTATGGTCTGGCATTTGAGTTCCTCTATGAGTTTGTTGGTGGCGTGCAAGTGCACTTCCTCACCAAGATGCCAACTCCTGCCGTACTGCTCAAGGCATTTGCCGACGTAAAGCCCAAGATCATTGTTTGCGTCCCCCTTATCCTGGAGAAGATTGTGCGCAAGGCCATTCTTCCCAAGGTGAAGGATCCCAAGATCAGTGTTCTGCTCAAGATGCCAGTGATAGGCAACAAGATAAAGCAGAAGATCTGCAAGGGCTTGCAGGATGCACTTGGCGGCAACTTCTATCAGGCCATCATCGGCGGTGCTGCCATCAATGCCGAGATTGAGGCTCTGCTGAAGGATATCGGCTTCAACTATTGCGTGGGCTATGGCGCAACAGAATGTGCTCCCATTCTGGCATACGAGGACTGGACTAAGTTCAAGAAGGGTTCCTGCGGTAAGGCTGCACCTCGCATGACCTTGAAGATTGACAGTACCGACCCGCAGAACATCCCCGGCGAGATTCTTGCCAAGGGCGACAACGTGATGCTGGGCTACTACAAGAACGAAGAGGCTACGGCAGAGACCCTGGTGGACGGTTGGTACCACACCGGCGACCTGGGTATCATCGATGCAGAAGGAAACGTCTTCATCAAGGGACGCAGCAAGAATATGCTCCTTGGCGCTTCCGGACAGAACATCTATCCCGAGGAGATTGAGGACAAGTTGAACAGCCTGCCCATGGTGCAGGAGTGCGTAGTAATCCAGAAGGGTGAGAAACTGTATGCCCTCATATACCCCGACATGGATACTGCAAAGGCTCAGAACCTCAGCGAGGAAGACCTGAAAACCATCATGGAGGAGAACCGCAAGGAACTTAACACACAGATTCCTGCCTACGAGCAGATTTGCGGTGTCAAGATTATGGACAAGGAATTCGAGAAGACTCCCAAGCGCTCCATCAAGCGTTTCCTCTACAAGGACGAGGAGATCTAAAGAGCGGTGAGCGGTGAACGGTGAGCGGTAAACGATTAACGTTTAAGGTTTAACGATGACTTGCGAAGCTTGATGAGCTTGCGACTGCTTTAGCTTGATGAGCGCAGGCGAATAATAACGATTAACGTTTAACGGTGAGCATTTTTAACTTTTCCGTTTTAAAAGGCAATGACAAACTCATTAAATAAAATCATAGAAGACAGTCTCCGAAAGCATTGGAGCCTGTCCTCTGTGTCTGATTACGGACAGTGCACCTTCCAATACAGCGACGTGGCGGAAGAGATTGCCAAATTGCACATTGTCTTTGCCGAAAGCGGCATAGAAAAGGGCGACAAGGTGGCTATCTGCAGCCGTAACATGAGCCGTTGGGGAATAGCATTCCTGGCTACCATCACCTATGGTGCCGTGGCTGTACCCATACTGCACGAGTTCCACCCCGAACAGGTGCACCACATTGTCAATCATAGCGAATCAAGAATTCTTTTCGTTGGCGACCTTGTGTGGAAGAAACTCTCTGCCGAGGATATGCCCAATCTGGAAGGCATAATACAGTTGAACGACTGGACACTGCTCGGTGCCAAGAACAAGAAGCTGAAGCACACGGTGGAGAATCTCAACAAGTGCTTTGGCGAGAAGTATCCAGCAAGCTTTGGAAAGAAAGACCTTTGCTATCACGAAGATCAGGCAGAGGAACTTGCCATCATAAACTACACCTCTGGCACCACATCCAACTCCAAGGGCGTGATGATTCCCTATCGTGCCATTACGGGCAACATAGCATGTGCCAACGAACTCATAGGCAACAACGCCAAGCCTGGCGACACGCTGCTGTCCATGCTCCCCTTGGCGCACACGCTGGGCATGTCGTTCGAGTTCCTCTTCGAGTTTGTATTTGGCATACATGTCTACTTCCTGCCCAAAATGCCCACACCCAGCATTCTGCTGAAGGCCCTGGCCGACATCCGTCCCATTGCGCTCGTGTGCGTGCCCATGATTCTGGAAAAGGTGGTTCGCAAGGCTGTGATGCAGAAAATCAGCGACCCGAAGATAAAGCTCCTGCTCAAGACTCCCATCGTTGGAAGAAAGATAAAGCAGAAGATTTGCCAGGGAATACGCAATGCCTTCGGCGGCAACTTCTATGAGGTGGTTGTTGGCGGAGCGGCCTTGAACCAGGAGGTGGAGACCCTGCTGCACGACATAGGTTTCAACTTTACCGTAGGCTATGGCGCCACGGAATGTGCTCCGCTCATTTCTGTAGAGGACTGGAAGAGCTTCATCCCGGGCAGTTGTGGCAAGGTGGTAAAGCGCATGGAGGTGAAGATAGACAGCCGCAACCCATACGACATACCTGGCGAGATACTGGTTCGCGGACAGAATGTGATGCTGGGATACTACAAGAACCCTGAGGCCACGGCCGAGACACTTCGCAACGGATGGTATCACACGGGCGACCTCGGTGTCATCGACCGCCATGGCAACCTATACATCAAGGGGCGTATCAAGAACATGCTGCTCTCTGCCAACGGACAGAACATCTATCCCGAGGAGATTGAGGACAAGCTCAACAACCTGCCCTACGTCCAGGAATGCATCGTGGTGCAAAGGGATGCCAAGCTCTATGGGCTGGTATATCCCGACCCGGATCTCATAAAAAAGAACAACACCTCCCACAAGGAGTTAGAGGAAATAATGGAGGAGAACAGAAAAATCCTCAACACTCAGATACCGGCCTACGAACAGGTGGCTGGTATCATACTTCAAGAGGAAGAATTTGAAAAGACGCCTAAGCGTTCTATCAAAAGATTCCTGTACTCTTAGTCATCGGAACTAAGAAAATCATGCCCTGTTGGTGACTCGTTTTCGCCAACAGGGTATGGTGGGTAAAATAGGAGCATGCTAAAGCAATGCAACGCTCACACGACAAAAAGACTGAAAAACAGAATATTACTTACACACATCGAATGAAACATATACGCAATTTCTGCATTATAGCCCACATCGACCATGGTAAGAGCACCCTGGCCGACAGACTATTGGAAATAACCGAAACCATCAAGGCAACACACGGCCAGATGCTCGACGACATGGACCTGGAACAGGAGCGCGGCATCACCATCAAGAGCCATGCCATACAGATGGAATACGACTATGTGAGAAGTGCTGGCGAGAGTCCTCTGCCCGTTAGCGACGACATTGAGGACGGACGCTACACACTGAACCTCATCGACACTCCGGGACACGTGGACTTCAGTTACGAGGTTTCCCGTTCCATTGCTGCATGCGAAGGTGCATTGCTCGTGGTGGATGCCACTCAGGGCGTGCAGGCACAGACCATCAGCAACCTGTACATGGCCATCGACAACGACCTTGAGATTATTCCCGTAATCAACAAGTGCGACATGCCCGATGCCATGCCGGAGGAGGTGGAGGACGAGATTATAGAACTGCTGGGCTGCAAGCGCGAGGAAATTCTCCGTGCCAGTGGCAAGACCGGCGAGGGTGTGCCAGAAATTCTTCGTGCCGTGGTGGAACGTGTCCCCCACCCCGAGGGCAATGAAGACGCTCCTCTGCAGGCACTGATCTTCGATAGCGTATTCAACTCCTTCCGTGGCATCATAGCATATTTCAAGATAGTAAACGGCAGCATCAAGTCGGGCGACCTTGTAAAGTTCATGAACACCGACCGCGAGTACAAGGCCGACGAGATAGGTGTACTCAAGATGGACATGTCGCCTCGCAAGGAATTGCATTGCGGCGACGTAGGCTATATCGTGTCGGGCATCAAGACGGCCACCGAGGTGAAGGTGGGTGACACCATCACCACCACGCTCAACCCTGCCAAGGAAGCCATTGCTGGTTTCGAGGAGGTTAAGCCAATGGTGTTTGCCGGTCTTTATCCCATCGAGACGGAGGATTTTGAGAACCTTCGCGCTTCACTTGAGAAACTCCAGCTGAACGATGCCTCGCTGACCTTCACGCCTGAAAGCTCCGTGGCTCTGGGCTTTGGCTTCCGTTGCGGTTTCCTGGGTCTGCTTCACATGGAAATAGTACAGGAACGTCTGGACCGCGAGTTCAACATGGATGTCATCACCACCGTGCCCAACGTTAGCTACAAGGTCTACGACAAGCATGGCGAGATGCGCGAGGTGCACAACCCTGCCGGCATGCCCGAGGTAACGCTGATTGACCGCATTGAGGAACCCTACATCCATGCTACCGTCATCACCCGTACGGACTACATAGGCAACATCATGACGCTATGTCTGGGCAAGCGTGGCGAACTGTTAAAACAGGACTATATCTCCGGCAACCGTGTGGAAATACAGTATGCCATGCCCTTGGGCGAGATAGTGATTGACTTCTACGACAAGCTCAAGTCCATCTCCAAGGGTTATGCTTCGTTCGATTATCATCAGTCGGGGTTCCGCCCCTCAAAACTTGTCAAGCTGGACATCCTGCTCAACGGCGAGCCAGTGGATGCATTGAGCACGCTCACCCACTTTGACAATGCTGAGACCTTCGGCCGACGCATGTGCGAGAAACTCAAGGAACTTCTGCCTCGCCAGCAGTACGACATTGCAATCCAGGCTGCCATCGGAGCCAAGATCATTGCACGCGAAACCGTAAAGCAGTTGCGCAAGGACGTGCTTGCCAAGTGCTATGGCGGTGACGTGAGCCGTAAGCGCAGACTTCTGGAGAAACAGAAGAAGGGTAAGAAGCGCATGAAGCAGATTGGCAATGTGCAGGTGCCTCAGAAGGCCTTCCTTGCCGTACTGAAACTTGACTAACACACCTATAACACCATGAACCACAGAAGAGACGTTGCAAGAGAGATTGCACGCAGATATTGCCGACTGGAACCGGAAAGCATCGAGGTTCTTGCAGACCTGCTTGTTCCCATGAAGTTCCATCGTGGAGAAATTGTCCTTGACGAAGGAGAGGAATGTACATGCATGTACTACGTGGAACGAGGCATGGTACGACAGTATTATTTCAAGAACAAGAAAGACGTTACCGAACACTTCTCCTTCGAGGGACGTATCGTCATGTGCATCGAGTCGCTCCTTAAGCATGTGCCCAGCCAGATTATCATTGAGGCACTGGAGACGACCCACCTTTATGCCTTGCCACGCAAAAGACTGCTCGATGCCATAGAAACGTGTCCGGAACTGGGTATCCTCTACCGCAAGGTATTGGAGCATGCCCTTATCTCATCCCAGCACCATGCCGATTCCCAGCGCTTCGAGAATGCACACGAGCGCTACGAGCGGCTGCTGAAAGAGAAGCCAGAGATTGTTCTGCGAGCACCCATGATACATGTTGCCTCGTTTCTGCAAATGACACCTGAAACCCTTTCACGCGTCCGTGCACAGCATGAAAGGGAAGAAAAGTAGCCAGGGGCGGAAAAGTTGGCAACAAATGATTTAGACAACACACTAATCCTTATGAACAGAGTATCCTTCGAAAGCGATTACAACAACGGAACATTACCCGAAATACTGGCACGGCTCGTTGCCGAAAACAATGCCAAGACCTCGGGCTATGGTTCAGACCCATACACAGAAAGCGCCAAGGCAAAGATACGTCAGGCAATTGGTATGCCGGAAGCAGAGGTTTATTTCCTCATTGGTGGCACACAGACCAACCAGACGGTCATTGATGCCCTGCTTCTGGGATGCGAAGGTGTTATAGCAGCAGAATCTGCACATATCAACGTGCACGAATCTGGTGCCATAGAAGCCTATGGCCACAAGGTGCTTGTTATTCCTTCTGAAGGCAGCAAACTCACGGCAGAGGGAATAGACCAGTACATGTCCGCCTTCCTTGCCGACGAGACTTATCCGCACATGGTTCTGCCACGCATGGTTTACATTACCATGCCTACGGAACTGGGCATGCTCTACACATGCAAGGAAATAGAGGACATATTGTCTGTATGTCGCCGATATGACCTTCTGCTATATGCCGACGGAGCACGTCTGGGCTATGGTCTCACTTCTTCACAATCCGACGTTACCCTCCCATGGCTTGCCCAGCATGTGGATGCCTTCTACATCGGCGGCACCAAGGTTGGCGCCATGTTCGGTGAGGCGGTGGTGTTTACCAACACCCGGGCACCTCGAGCCTTCTTCACCACAATCAAGCGCCATGGAGCACTTCTTGCCAAGGGACGCATGCTCGGCCTTCAGTTCGACACACTGTTTAACGACGACCTGTACTTCCGCGTGGCACGTCATGCCAATGAAATGGCAGAACGTCTGCGCGACATCTTCATCAGTCATGGTAAAAAGATGGGAGTAGACTCTCCCACCAACCAGCAGTTTGTGATACTTACCCCACAGGAAAAAGAGCAGCTGATGAAGTCCATCGCCTTTGAGGTGTGGTCTCCCCTGCCCGATGGCAACATCCTGTGCCGATTCGTTACCAGTTGGGCAACAACAGAAGAAGACCTGCAAGCACTGGACAAATCCCTTGCTCTGCTATAACACAAAAGGTTCAGCTCCCCTACTCCATTCAAGGGCTGAACCTTTTTCTTTAATAAGTTATGCAAATAAAAAAGAGACAGACTTTGATGTCTATCTCTTCGTTTTGTAGCGACTACGGGAATCGAACCCGTGTTCCATGCGTGAGAGGCATGTGTCCTAACCCCTAGACGAAATCGCCATTTCTTTTGTTTTGCGGTGCAAAGGTATGACTTTTTCTCAAAACCTCCAAACTTTAAGGCAAAAATCTGCTTGCAGATGGGCAAAAAAGCATAAAACGGGCATCCCTTCCCCCTGTTGTACAGAGGAAAGGGATGAATATAAGAGGGGAAATTGCATTCGCAGACAATGCTCAGAAGGAACAGAGGGGCAGGAATCACACCACACCTTGTGCCATCATGGCACGTGCCACCTTCATGAAGCCTGCCACATTGGCTCCGCGGACATAGTTGATGGTGCCATCCTCGCGCTCGCCATACTTCACGCACTGGGTGTGTATGCTGTGCATGATTTCGTGCAGACGCTTGTCCACATCCTCGGCACTCCACACGATGTGTCCGGCATTCTGGCTCATCTCCAGGCAACTGGTTGCCACGCCACCGGCATTGACGGCCTTGCCGGGTGCGTAGAGGGTCTTCAGTTCCAGGAAGTGGTCGATGGCCTCGGGGGTACAGCCCATATTGGAAATTTCTCCCACGCAAAGCACACCGTTGTCGGTAAGAGCCTTGGCATCCTCGCCATTCAGCTCGTTCTGTGTGGCGCAGGGCAGGGCTATATCCACCTTCTGCTCCCACGGACGACGGCCGGGGAAGAACGTTGCAGAGGGGAATTGCTCGGCATAGGGCTGAACTATGTCGTTGCCGCTGGCACGGAGTTCGAGCATATAGTCAATCTTCTCGCCACTGATGCCGTCGGGATCGTAAACGTATCCGTCGGGACCGCTGATGGTCACCACCTTGGCACCCATCTGTGTGGCCTTGGTGGCAGCACCCCATGCAACATTGCCGAAGCCGCTTATTGCCACGGTCTTGCCCTCGATGCTATGACCTGCACGCTGGAGCATCTCGCTTACGAAGTAAAGTCCACCGAAACCTGTTGCCTCGGGGCGAACGAGAGAGCCTCCGTAATCCAGGCCCTTGCCAGTGAGGACACCACTGAAATCGCGTGTCAGGCGCTTGTACTGGCCGAAAAGATAACCTATCTCGCGTGCTCCCACACCGATATCTCCTGCGGGGATGTCTATCTCAGGACCTATGTGGCGGAAGAGTTCGCTCATGAAGGACTGGCAGAAACGCATTATCTCGCCATCGCTCTTGCCACGGGGAGAGAAGTCGCTACCGCCCTTGCCACCGCCCATGGGCAGAGTGGTGAGTGCATTCTTGAAGGTCTGCTCAAAGCCCAGGAACTTCAGGATACTGAGGTTCACGCTGGCATGGAAACGAAGGCCACCCTTGTAGGGACCTATAGCGCTGTTGTACTGGACACGGTAGCCGAGATTGACCTGCACCTTGCCCTGGTCGTCCACCCATGGAACGCGGAAAGTGATGATGCGCTCTGGCTCTACAAGCCTTTCGAGCAGGGATGTACGTTCCCATTCGGGATGCTGGTTATAAACATCTTCAATACTTACAAGCACTTCACGTACTGCCTGGAGATACTCTCTCTCTCCTGGATGCTTGGCCTCAAGAGAGGTCATGAATTTTTCAATGTTCAGCATGGTGAATGTTTTTATTAAGGTGTAACATTACTTATTATCTGGCAACGCCGAAACGTTTCAATACAAAGGAAGGGGAACAGCGGAAGTATACTCCGAAACTGAACGGAGTGCGGAACTCCCCTGGGATGGTGTATGCCTCTGGATGGTCATTGTCGGCAGGCAGTGCAAGAGAACCGGTTTTGCAGAGATAGGCCTTGAGGTGGGCGCCTATGGTGTAGGCCTGTGCAAAGGTGCGTGAATATTCTATGCCTATGAGTGCCGTGTTCATGCTGCTGAACCGTCCTCCAGCATGCTTGGTACTGAGCGTGCCAAAGTATTGGCTGCCGTAAAGCAAGCAGAAGTCCTTGGCCGAGAAGAAGCCTGCCGTAACACGGAGGTCGCGCATAAAGTCCACACTGGCCTTTGCCCAAAGGGCAGGGCCGCTATTGAAAGGCCACAGACTGCCACTCTGCTGAAAGCAATACATTGCCATAGCCTCTGCCTGGATGCCGGTAACTATGCGGTTGGCAGGTGCCTGATACTCGTAGGCCAATCCCAAGGCTCCGTTGGCTATGGTCTGCACACCAAGACCGGAATTGTCCTGTTCTCCTCCCCTATGCTGGATGAGCAGTTGGATGGGGATGCCGAGGCTGTGTGTCTTGCCCTCCTGCATCTTGCGTTTCCACACATTGATATTCTGCGTCCACCCTACGGCAAATGCCTCCTGATGGTTGGATTCCTCGAAGATATAGCTCTGCCAGTTCATCCACAGGTCGGAATGCCAGCGCTTGGTGTCCACTATCATCTGGAAACCCATTTCGGGATCGTCCGTCAGAATGAGTTCGGGGTTGTACATTGGCTCTACGAATCCGTGCGTAGCACCTCCGTAGATATGTCCTACGGCCAGAGTGATAGCCTTGAAACGAGCCGTGGCACGGAAAAAGGGCAGAAGATGTGCTCCCGGCTGATACTGGTCGCCCTTCCATTTTGCTATATCATGAAAGACATAGCAAGGATACTTGTTGGCACCGGAATAGATGGTGGCATGAAGTCCGAGTTCCAGTTTTATCTCGTCAATGGGAGTGTAGGTGAGCCGTGGCTGAAGGCGCACACCAGGCAGGGAATAGCCTCGCTGGACATTGCCGTCAAACTCATTGTCCTTGAAGAAAGCCAATGCCTCCAGTTCTATGCCTAGGGTCTTCGTCTTGGCCGAATCCACACGATATGGCTGGTATCCCATACGGCGTGCCATATCGGCATTATCCTGCAATGTAGACCATATACTGCCATTGTCCTGTGCATAGGCAAACATGGCACTCTTTATGATTAAAAAGAGGACTAAAAGCCTTCTCATAGTAATGATTTATGCGTCTTTGACACTGCTAATTTACAAAGAAAAGAGGAATCAGGCAAAGTTTCATGCATTTATTTTGCATTATGCACACTTAATCCTATCTTTGCATAGAGAAAAAATACAAGCATGGAGATTCACTTTGCCCCTTTGCAGGGATACACGGATTTTGAATACAGAAGGATTCATGCACGACATTGCGGTGGTGTGCAGACATATTATTCTCCCTTTATCAGATGGGAGAAGGGAGGCATACGCGACAAGGACATCAAGGATATCCTTCCTGAGAATAACGAGGGATTGCACCTGACACCGCAAATCATCTGTTCGGACACGGACGAGTTCAACCGCCTGGCGGATGCCGTGCAGGAGCATGGCTACGAGGAGATGGACCTGAACATGGGCTGCCCTGCCCCCATGCAGACAAAACTGATGCGCGGAAGCGGCATACTGCCCCACCCCATGCGCCTGCAGGCTCTGCTCAGGGAGATGGAACGACGACCGGAGGTTCGCTTCTCTGCAAAGATGCGCCTTGGCCTTGAAAGCAAGGAGGAATGGAGGGAACTGGCCGGCATGCTCAATTCGTCCTGCCTCCAGCACCTTACCATTCATCCACGCATAGGCAAGCAGATGTACAAGGGCGAGGTGGACATGGAGACATTCCACGAGGTGTACGACACCATACGCATACCTATTATATATAATGGAGATATCACCGGCATGGAGCAGATTGCCTCCCTGTCCGAAAGGTTCCCAAATCTTCATGGCATAATGATGGGCAGAGGCCTCCTGGCACGCCCCACCCTGGCACGGGAATGCATACAAGGCAAGGAGATGCACACCCAAGAACGCATGGACATACTGATGCAGATGCACCAGGACATGCTCGACTATTGCACACGCAAGTACAAGGCGGATTCGCAAATACTCCTGCACATACATGCCTTCTGGGAGTTTCAGGAAAGCCAGCTGGAGCGCAAGACATGGAAAAAGATAATGAAGGCCGGCAACATGAAGAACTATCTGGAGGCAATAAGGAAAATATCGTTTTCCGACCTCACATTGCCATACAGCAACAAAGCATTTCAATAAATAACACACAGACATGAAAAAGACTATCCTCATCCTTTTCCTTGCCCTTGCATCCATCGGCATGAACGCACAGACGGCACTTCCCAAGGTGTACAACGAGAACATAGACCCTATCAAGCAGATAGAACAAACCGTGAGCAAGGCTTCCGGAAGCAAGAAGAACATCATAGTGCAACTGGGAGGCAACTGGTGCATCTGGTGCCTGAGATTTGCCGACTTCATCACCAAGGATGCCGACATCAAGGCCTGCATCGACACGAACTATGAGTACATCCACGTAAACATCCCACGCCGTGGTACACCTCAGTACGAAGCCGCCGCACCCTTGCAGAAACGCCTGAACAATGCCGGCCGTTTCGGTTATCCTGTGCTGGTGGTGCTCAGCCCCTCGGGCAAGGTTCTGCACATACAGGACAGCAGCTTCCTGGAATCGGGCAACTCTTATGACCAGGCCAAGGTGCTCCGCTTCCTGAAAAACTGGACACCTGAGGCTGTAAAGTGAGTATAGCAGCACCTGTCATCAACCAATAACATACACTACTAATGAGCAATTACAATAAAGAGGAAAAGCACTCTGTGCCAGGCAGTTTCACCACAATAGAGAAAAGTATAACCAGATATTTAGGCGTAGTCATCTTGCTTGCATTCCTAACGTATCTTCTAACCATAATCCTGCCTCCTGTGACAGACTGGGCAAGAAGCAGGATCTATGGCTATGACTACTACGACGATGCAAGTCTGGCCTTTGCTATTGTCTTTTTAGTTCTTTCTTTGATACCACTCTATTTCATCATCCGAAGCATTTTTGTTGACATCAAGGGAGAACTGAAATACGATGATACCTCCCTGCTGTACGAAGGCTATAGTTTTGATTTCTTTCCCCAAAAGACCAATGTACACCTTCAGTTTGCAGATATTGCGTCTGCCAAAATATTTACAGAAAAAATTGGCAGGTCTACTCGCGAAATAATGATTATAAAAAAGACAGATGGAACTAAATTGGAACTGAACATATGCCCATACGACATAAACCGTATTATAAACATTATGCATAGCCAACTTAAATCCCAGTACGAAGCCAACCCGATTCCCAGTCCACAAAAATACAGCATCAACATATACAACTACAAGGCGTTCCTTACAGGTTATCTTAATCTGGATGTCTCCATAAACGACACAACCATACACAAGCGTGATGCAGAAATCAACGCCGATGTCAAGACCGGCGACATGCTGGCCATAAAACACGGATCTCGTATACACATTCTCCGTCTGACCGACCCTTCGCTCACGGAATACTATATTGATGACTTAGGCAACGACTTTAACCTCATCATCAAGAAAACACCAACAAAGGACAATAGCACGAAATAAAATCCGCCAAAACCGGTATAAACCCAAATCCGGCACCAGCAGACGTTATGTGAACCAATAGTAGCGGAAACTTTTACCGCCAGCAGCCGTTAGAGGGAACGGGTACTGGCGGATAAATTATACTGAAAGGCAGTCTATTTCAGTCCTTCTGAAGCACCATGCCGTTGACTTCCCCTATGTACTGGAGAAGTTCTTCGCGGCCCATGCGGGTTTCGCTGCTGGTGACGAAGTGCGGAGGGAGTTCTTCCCATTGCTTTGACAATTCCTTCATGTAATGGCGTACATTGCCTGCCAGATGGCCTTTGGAAACCTTGTCGCCCTTGGTGAAAATGAGTGCAAAGGGGACTCCGTTCTCGCCAAGCCACTCTATGAACTCGAGGTCTATGCGCTGGGGTTCGTGGCGCACGTCAATGAGAACAAAGAGCAAGGTCATCTGCTCTCTTTCCAGGATGTATGAACTAATCATCCGCTCAAACTCCTCCTGTGCCTTTTTGCCACGCTTTGCATATCCATAACCTGGAAGGTCGACAAGATACCATGGATGGTCTTCAGCCTTGGCTGGCATCTTACCTTCCTGTGCCTTGTTGATGAGGAAATGGTTTATAAGTATGGTCTTACCCGGGGTGGCAGAGGTTTTTGCCAGTTTGTTGTTGTCGGCAAGCATATTGATGAGAGAACTTTTGCCAACGTTACTTCTGCCTATGAAGGCATATTCCGGATACCCTGCCTGCGGACACTGTTCCACCTTGGCACTTGAGATAAGATATTCTGCTGTCTTTATAGTCATAGTTGCGCTTACCAATTATAGTTCAAACCAAGAGAAAGCCATTCCTGCATCATGATATATCCATTATCACCTTTATAAGAGGTGCTGCTGTCATCGAACTTGGGATAGACGAAGAAGGTGGCAGAGAGATATTTGTTGATGGTAAAGTTAAAGGTATTCTCCCACTCTATGTTGGTGTATTTCAGGTTACTTATCCAATACATGCGTGACCTCCAGGAGACGTTCTTGGCTATCTGCCAATAGGTATTTACCGTTATACTGGGACCAAAGTTGTGATACGCATGATGACCTTCCTGAACACCATGCTTGGTAGATAGGCTCAGGCGGTCGACATATCGCATATTGTATGAGCAAGGAGCCAGGTAGACGTTACCATTGAACTTGTTGTTCTTGGTGGCGAACTTGTAGTCAAGACCGACAGAAACAGTGAGGTTCATCGGCGAGAGGAAACTTGTCCTCAAGTCGTCCGAGTTATGTTCATACAAGGGCACTATCTGGGTATAGGCCTCCACCTGGGTTGTATAGTACAGAGTCTTGTAGGCCTTGTAGCCCAACTTTGTCCTCAGACGAAGCAGGTTGTCGGTGGGTTTCATCGAACGGCGTGTCTCCGACTCGCCTGTTGTCTGGAATCCGAGTCGTGCCTCCAGGCGGTTTTCCCATTGTATATTCTGCCTGTTATCATAGTTTGCATTCAATGTCAGCATGCACAGGAAAGAATAATTGTTATCGCCACCCCTAAACCAGTTGTCGGAGAAATAGTTCTGCGTGAACTTCAAGGAACCCTCACCTGGGAACTTCCAGAAATTGGGTTTGCGAGTAACCAACTCCACACCCTCGTTCATCTCTGTTCCCAGATCTACGGTTACCACCTTGTCTGAAAGCTTAGTATCCGTGGTAAGGGAACCGTGCACATCGTCGCGCAATGTGCCAGCCTGTTCCACCTGCGAGTCGGTCTGCACCACTATCTCCGGCCTGTTCACATACATACTGGCCAAAGCATCGTTAACCAGATACATGCGCACCAGGCTCCTGTCTGTGCGAATATCAGGTGTTTCGGCAGAGAACTGCTGCAACACTGACGAAGAATAGAAAGTTGGGGGCAATGACATGCGAAGGGCATATACATCCAATGGTCTCTTATATGTATTCTGCCTTATCGCATTATTGCGCTGGTGCACCAGTTCCTCCATCTTCTTGCCATAAATATCGGCAATGGAGTCTACACTATATCTCCACACAACACTCTTGGACAGCATTGTGCTATCTTCATCTTTAATGGAAAAAGCAAGGGTTGAAATCAGGGTTAATACGGTAAAAAACAAATATCTCTGCATACTGACTATTTAAGATTGGCGCAAAGTTACAAATTTATTTTAACTTTCCTTACACATTAATAAATTAAAGATACATCTGTTTGCTTTTTAGCTTGCTTATTCGTACTCTGAAACTATGTTTCTAAGTTACTCTCGCTCGGAAATGTCCAAATAAATTTGGCATTTCGCTCGCTTATTCGTAACTTTGCCCGCGTTTTGCATGAAAATCAAACAATAATTTATGGATAAAAACACTATTACGGGCTTTGTGCTCATTGCACTTGTGCTGATTGGATTCAGCTGGTACAGCCAGCCTTCTGCCGATGAAATCGCACAGATGCAGGAGACCGCCCGACAGGACAGCATCCTGCAGGCACAGCAGGCCGAGGCTGTAAAAAAGGCTGAAGAGCAGAAAGCTCTGGAACTGGCCATGAAGGCACAGGACAGCACCGCCCTTTTCTTTGAAGCACGCAATGCTCAGGGCGAGGAAGTGACCATTGGCAATGGTCTTGTGAACATCACACTGAACACCAAGGGTGGCAGCATCCAAAGTGCTAGCCTTACCCAGTACAAGAACCAGCAGAAGGAGGATGTACAGCTCCTGCGCAAGGGCATGAACAGCCTCAGTTATCAGTTGGTGGGCAAGGATGACAACATCGACACCCGCGACTACACCTTCCAGGCTATCAACCGTACGGACAGCACCGTTACTATGCGTCTGGGCAACGAGGCATCGCACCTCGACATCAACTACCACCTGGTGGCAAACAGCTATCTGGTGAAGATAAGCATGCAGGCCATAGGAATGGGTTCTGTTCTGCACCCCGGCACCGAGAGCATGACCATCAACTGGCAGGACGTGGCTGCCCAGCAGGAGAAGGGTTTCGACTTCGAGCAGCAATTCTCTTCACTCACATACAAGGAGAAGAATGACGACACCGACAATCTGTCTGAAGGCGGCGAAGATAGCGAAACCATGGAGAAGCCTTTGGAGTGGGTAGCTTTCAAGAACCAGTTCTTCAGCTGCGTCCTCATTGCACCTGAGCAGTTTGACAATGCGACTTTGAAGAGCAGTCCATGCCAAAAGGGTTCTGGTGACCTGAAGAAATATTCAGCACACATGAGCTGCACCTTCGACCCAAGGGGCGAGAAGTCTACCGACCTGAACCTGTACCTCGGTCCCAACGACTTCCACCTGCTGAAGGAGCACGACGACCTCATTGCATCCGGCAAGGACCTCGAACTGGAGAACCTCGTTTATCTGGGTTGGCCTCTGTTCCGCATCATCAACCGTTGGTTCATCTTGCCCTTGTTTGATTTCCTTTCTGGTTTCGGCATGAACATGGGTATCGTACTGCTTCTGCTCACTCTCATAGTTAAGGCTTTTGTTTACCCCACCACCAAGAAGAGCTACTTGAGCAGTGCTCGCATGCGAGTTCTCAAGCCCCAGGTGGATGCACTGAATGCCAAGTATCCCAAGCCCGAGGATGCCATGAAGAAGCAGACAGAGATGATGCAGCTTTACCGCGAATACGGCGTAAGTCCCATGGGCGGCTGCTTGCCTATGCTCATACAGATGCCCATCTGGATTGCCCTCTTCAACTTTGTTCCCAACGCCATTGCCCTGCGTGGCGAGAAGTTCCTTTGGGCAGACGACCTTTCTGCCTACGACGAACTCATCAGTTGGGATGCCGACCTGTGGCTCATTGGCGACCACCTGAGCATCTTCTGCATACTGTTCTGCGCCACCAACATCATCAACACATGGATTTCCATGCGCCAGCAGAACGCACAGATGTCCAGCGAGCAGGCACAGCAGATGAAGATGATGCAGTACATGATGTACATCATGCCACTGATGTTCTTCTTCATGTTCAACAACTACTCAAGCGGCCTCTGCTACTACTACTTCCTCTCTGGTCTTACCAGCATCCTCATCATGTGGTTCCTGCGCAAGACCACTGACGACAAGAAACTTCTTGCCAAACTGGAGGAATACCGTGCCAAGCACAAGAACGATCCCAAGAAGACCAGTGGCATGGCTGCCCGTCTGGAGGCTCTGCAGAAGCAGATGGAGGAACAGCAGAAGAACAGGAAGTAATTGCCCAACTCAAAGACAACTATCCTTATAATTAGGAATTAGAGAATCATAGGGTTTCTATGCACACTCTAATTCCTAATTCTTGATTTTAACAATACATATTTATATATTAACTATGAACAAACTTTTAACCGCAAGCATTATGTCGCTTTCAATTGTGGCATGCGCTCCTCAGCAAGATTCAAATGCCGAGGGCAATCAAATTGGCCGTGTTACAGAATTTGCCGACTCATCACAACAGTTCACCCCCGAGGTGATGTGGCAGATGGGACGCATAGGTGCCTATCACCTTTCTGCTGATGCCCAAAAGGCTGTCTATGGCGTAACATATTACAGTGTTGAGCAGAACAAGAGCCGCTCTGTTATTTACGCTTCCGCGCCCAACTCTGATGCAGAACCCACACTGCTCACCAGCAATGGTTCGGAGTATGCTCCTTCGTTCATTCCCGGTAGCGGCAAGGTTGCTTTCCTTGCAAGCGCCAATGATGGTTCCGGCACCATGCAGCTGTGGATGATGAATGCCGACGGAACTGGCCGCCAGCAGATTTCATTCGAGGCAAACGGTGTGGACGACTACCTGTTCTCGCCATGCGGAAAGAAGGTTGTACTGGTTGAGACCGTTTCTCACGAGGCAAGTGTGCAGAAGAACGACGACGACCTCAGCAAGTCCACTGGTATCGTTGCCAACGACCTGATGTACAAGCACTGGGACCACTACACCAAGTCTGCCCCCCACCCCCTCATTGCTTCGTTCGCTGGCCACACGGTTAGTGAGGGCAAGGACCTGC
>JAZRII010000006.1:0-1614 GCA_045645225.1 Bacteroidaceae bacterium
TAGGGAAGGCGACGAGACATCTACCCTCTTCTATAAATACAATAGGTCAAACTGCTCCTGCCCACACAATCAGAAGGATTCTATTTCCTTTGTCTTTACCGTTAATGCCGGCACCAACAAACGCGTCATTCACGACACTAAACCTGGAGTGAGAGGATTAGGAGAAAGGTGGAAGATAGAAAATCTGGAGTCGACAGAGAGTATCAAACCAATGGACGATTTCTTTCAGGCACAATACAACGACCCACGTGCGATACGCCATCAAGCGACGCATGTGTATCCATCTGCAACCAACTATATGTGGGATGCATTTCTTCCGAATGATGCTTATTACAAGGATGGAGACACTCTCACGACCCATCTGCTTTATAGCCAACGTCCAGTCGCAGATGACACCGACTACAAGGAGTTTAAGCGCATTGTAGATCAGTACAAGCATGCACACAAATATAATGTAGTGGAGTTTCGGGTAGGTAAAACTTATGGAATGGTCGCTTGCTATTTCATGAATGAGAATGAAATTCTGAGTCTCTATTCTGGTATTCTCGCAAATGGCGTATTCTGCGTTACAAAAGCTACGGCAGCAGACAAGAAAGGCCTTTGCATAGAAAGCAATTGGTGGAGATAACTCGCCATCCACCGAGTAAAAAAGTTTTATTTTTGGCCTGGCACGGTGCAGTAGAAGAGGGTATGTCAGGAATGGCATACCCTCTTCTGTTTAGTCGTTACCCACCTTCCAATAGTTTGCAAGAAGCAAACAAAAACTCCCGGTTGATTTGTTGATAAACTTAAATATCCGTGATATTTGAGTTTTTATACACAGAGAACTTCGTTTTCGGACATACATTTTGTTAATTTACGGAGTTATCAGCAGAGTTTTTCCGCAGAAAAAGTTGACGGCACTTTGCTGCGTTGTGCCAAAGCTGACCGATTTATGAACTTTCGCCAATAGGGAGCCCGCAAGCAATCTTTGTTCTTGCCCGTTCACCCCTTCATCATCCTCATCAGGCAGTGTAGCTTGCGGTGCGGACGCAGCTTGGTGTGGTCCACGGTGAGCTGTATGCCCACTTTGTGCACTGTGGTCAGTGCCAGGGCATCGTCGGGGGCGATGAGGTAATTGCGCAGTTCACTCACGGCTACGTTGTAGAGTGCCTGCCCGTCTTTGGCGTCGCGTTGCCAGATGGTGCGGCAGATGTCCTCCTTCGTCAGCATATATTCGGGTGCGGCCTCGATGAGCATGCGCAGCAGCGCCTCTCGTGTGGCGGTGAGTGTCACGGTGTCGCCATTCCAGTGGTGCAGGGTGGCGGTGTTGAAGTCGATGCATGTGTTGCCTATGAGGTGCACGCCCTGCAGGTAGGCCATGGCTTTCCTCACATATAGAATGACGATATAGAGCACTGCCATGACGAGCAGCAACAGCACCTGCCGCCAGGCTATCCACCGCATGCCGCTCCGTATGGTGCTGCGCTCCAGGGCCACCTTGCCCACCATCAGTCCTTGGTCGCAGATGCCTATGCCTACGGTGTCGGTGGCGAATCCCTCCACATGCCTTGCTATCAGCACCTCACGAATGGGTGCATTCACGTTCATCGAGTCTTCCGTGGGGAACATCTC
>JAZRII010000007.1:0-3167 GCA_045645225.1 Bacteroidaceae bacterium
TCCTGCAGGAGTCACACAAAACAAAGCACACTGGGTAGGTAGGTAAGTGGTTAAAACGGGCAGACTGTAAATCTGTTGGCTTGCGCCTTCGGCGGTTCGAATCCGTCCCTGCCCACTTCACACAAACCAAAGTGTGAAAGACAAAAAAGAATGCGGAAATAGCTCAGTTGGTAGAGCACAACCTTGCCAAGGTTGGGGTCGCGAGTTCGAGCCTCGTTTTCCGCTCAAAAAAAGACAAACCAACATTGGTGCGGTAGTTCAGTTGGTTAGAATACTAGCCTGTCACGCTAGGGGTCGCGGGTTCGAGCCCCGTCCGCACCGCCAAAACAAAAAGCAAAGAGCGAGAACCTGACGAGGTTCTCTTCTTTATGAAAGGAACGGTCAACCGACAGACGACTCTCGTTACCTGACCCTCTTCACTTTCAACAACGGGCGATTAGCGCAGCTGGTTCAGAGCATCTGCCTTACAAGCAGAGGGTCGGCGGTTCGAATCCGTCATCGCCCACAGAATCAAAAGGATGGCTCCTTAGCTCAACTGAATAGAGCATTTGACTACGGATCAAAAGGTTGCAGGTTTGAATCCTGCAGGAGTCACACAAAGAAGAGCGTACATTCCACACCGAATGTTCGCTCTTTTGCTATTTTTGCCCACCGCCAGCACTATCACCACACCCCGCTTTTGCAACATGGAGATTACATTTGCACGTTATTTCCGAAATATCATCATTTATCGGGAATAACGGACAACATTACCTATTATCTTTGTTAGCAGAAAAAGTAAAAGTATAACCCCTAATACCCACGATTATGAAAAGGACACTTTTTCTATCAATCGCGATGCTCATGGTTGGCATGGCCACAATGGCACAACCAAAGCCCGGTCTGTACAAGCAGACCAAGTTTACAACTCTGGACGGCAAGGAAATGGAAAATCCGCAGGACCTGTACCTGCTGCTGAAGAACGGAAAGACATACGAGATACAGACATACGAAGTGGAGGGGGTTGAGAGGGTTTACGTTGTAGAAAAGGAAATGAAGGCACTGACGGTAACCGACGAGGGCCTGAGTTACACATGGACATACGATCCCAGCGGCTATCCCGGCGGCCAGAACACCGTGAAGGTGACAAACGTTTACACGCCTGCCAAGAAAATCATGTCCGAGAACATGAAGGACTTCCTCGACCTGATGGACCGAGTGGACAAAAAGCCAGGCAAGAAGAACAAACTCCTGGGCGCATGGCACGCACCCGAAATGACCGGCACGAACTACTACAAGTTCTACGACAAGGAGATACGTATGACACTGCATCTCGCACAGGTGGGCAACGCACAATCCATGATCTTCACCATGGAAGAAGTGGAATACACACCCGATGGCCACACCAGGGAAGGCGGCAACCCATGCCAGATTTCATGGCAAGGCAAGGACAAGCACACACTGTCCTACCAGTACAACGGTCACACCAACACCGAAAACTGGCACCGAACCGCCATGCCAGCCCATGTGGTAAGCATCTTCAAGTGATACGTTATTGTTGAGCACAACATAATGACAAGCAATACAGACGGAGCAAAGCATTGTTTTTGCTCCGTCTGCTTATATAAAGAGGTATATAGAGCCGGAAACTTCTCTTCAAGTGCAATTCCATTTTGCCCCTATTCGATGTTTTAACAAAATTAAAGACCGATTATTTGCCCGATTGGAGACGATTCTGTAAATTTGATGCACAAAAAGCACTAAAACGTGCCAAAACAAGACCCAAAAGCAGACCTGAAATCACCGACAACACCCCACCCCATGGCTGAACACATCTTCCCTGCCACATTCGTAGAATTGCCACCGCATTGCGATGGCGAGAGGGCGGCGTTCTATCTGGCCGTGGAGGAATACGTTGCTTCGCACATGCCCGAGGGCAGTTACCTGTTCACATGGCAGCTGTCTCCCACCGTGGTGATGGGCAGAAACCAGGATGCCGAGGCGGAGATAGACCTTGCCTTCTGCAAGGCGGAGGGAATAGACGTGATTCGCAGGAAAAGCGGCGGCGGAAGCATCTTTGCCGACAGAGGCAACATAATGACGAGCCTTGTGACACGGGAAGGTGCCGTGGAGGAACTCTTCCACGAGTATGCCTGCAATATGGCGGAATGCCTCAACAAGCTTGGTGCCGAGGTGGAAGTTTCGGGTCGCAACGACATCTGCATGAAAGGCGGAGGCAAGATATGCGGAAATGCCTTCTACCACATGGCCAAGCGCAACATAGTGCATGGCACCATGCTATATGACACGGATGCACGCATGATGCGTGGCGCACTGACCCCAGAACGTGCCAAACTCATGTCCAAAGGGGTGAAGAGCGTGGAAAGCCGCATAGCGCTGCTGAAGGATGCTCTGCCCGAGGGAACTGGTGTGAAGGAATTGCGCCAGAGCATCAGGAGACACCTGTGCAAGGGCAGTATCTCGCTCACGGAAGAGGATGTGGAGCGCATACGCGAGATAGAGAGCGGATACTATGCACCATCGTTCCTCTGGGGCAAGACAAGGAAGGCAGAACCCTCGCACCATTGCCAGGCAAGGATAGAGGGATGCGGCACGCTGGCAATAGGATTTGAAACCAAGGGAGGAAAGGTTATGTCAGTTTCCCTAAGCGGAGACTACTTTGAACTGGGCGATGCACATGCCGTGTTCAACAATGCCTTTGCCGGCTGCACGTTCACTAAAGAAGCCTTGGCAAAGCATGCCTCAGAGCATACTCCCAACAGAGCCATCAGAGGACTGAGCACTGATGCACTCTGCTCATTAATGAACAAACTATTTGAATAGACAAAACCTTAAATACAAAACACTACTATGACTGATAAAAGAACATGTCTTTACGACAAGCACATTGCACTGGGTGCCAAGATGGTGCCTTTCGGGGGCTTTGAGATGCCCATACAGTACACCGACATCGTGGATGAGCACAATGCCGTGCGCAAGGCAAGCGGCGTGTTTGACGTGAGCCACATGGGCGAGGTGCTGGTGAGCGGTGCCGAGGCGGAGAAATTTGTGCAATACATCTTCACCAACGACATTGCCGGTGCTCCCGTGGGCAAGATATATTATGGCATGATGCTGCATGAGAATGGCGGCACCGTAGACGACTTGCTTGTCTACAAGATGGCGGA
>JAZRII010000008.1:0-14393 GCA_045645225.1 Bacteroidaceae bacterium
TGCCTTCAGTGGCGGCCTTGATACCAGTTACACTGTGATGTATCTGGCTAAGGAGAAGGGCTATGAGGTGTATGCCGCATGTGCCAATACCGGTGGTTTCAGTGCCGAGCAGCTGAAGGCCAACGAGGAGAATGCCTACAAGCTGGGCGCCAAGGAGTACGTTACCCTGGATGTTACCCAGGAGTACTACGAGAAGTCGCTGAAGTACATGGTCTTCGGCAATGTGCTGCGCAACAACTGCTATCCTATCAGCGTATCCAGCGAGCGCATTTTCCAGGCTATGGCCATTGCACGCTATGCTCGTGAGATTGGCGCCAGCGCCATTGCTCACGGTTCTACTGGTGCCGGCAACGACCAGATTCGCTTCGACATGACCTTCCTGGTTATGGCTCCCGGTGTGGAGATTATTACCCTGACCCGCGATGGCAACCTGACCCGTCAGGAGGAGGTTGACTACCTGAACCAGAACGGTTACTTTGCCGACTTTACCAAGTTGAAGTATTCATACAACGTAGGCATCTGGGGTACCAGCATCTGCGGTGGCGAGATTCTCGACAGCACCCAGGGCTTGCCAGAGAGCGCATACCTGAAGCACCCCACTAAGGAAGGCACAGAACTGCTGAAACTCGGTTTCGAGAAGGGCGAACTCGTCTCTGTCAACGGCACACGCTACGAGGACAAGATTCAGGCCATCCAGGCTGTTGAGGAGATAGGTGCATCCTACGCTATCGGTCGCGATTGCCATGTGGGCGACACCATCATCGGCATCAAGGGCCGTGTAGGTTTCGAGGCAGCAGCCCCCATGCTCATCATCGGTGCACACCGTTTCCTGGAGAAGTACACCCTGAGCAAGTGGCAGCAGTACTGGAAGGAGCAGGTGGCCAACTGGTATGGAATGTTCCTGCACGAGAGCCAGTATCTGGAGCCCGTTATGCCCGATATCGAGGCTATGCTCATCAGCAGCCAGCGCAATGTTACCGGCGAGGTAACCCTGGAACTCCGTCCCTACAGTTTCCAGACCATGGGTGTGGATTCTCCCAACGACCTCGTGAAGAATAAGCTTGGCGAGTATGGCGAGACCGCAAAGGCATGGAGTAGCGACGATGCCAAGGGCTTCATCAAGGTAAGTTCAACCGCTCTGCGTGCCTACTATTTGGCACATCCTGAGGAGGAGCGTTAACGGTGAGCGGTTAAAGGTTAACGGTGAGCGAGTAGGGACGCAGCGTGCAGCGTCCGAGAACAGTTCCTTCATGAGCTATATGCGGACGCTGCACGCAGCGTCCCTACTATGTAGTGAAAGGAACGTCGAACGTTTATCGTTTAACGTTGAGCGAAATACAGATAATACATATAAAACAAATATTATCATGTCAGAACCAAAGAAGATGGAGCGTCCACGTACTGGACGCATGTTGGCTGGAGTATGTGCAGCCATAGCAAACTATGTTAATATGGATGCAACAGTTGTGCGTGTAATTTATGTGTTGCTTACCCTGCTGACATCATTCTGCGGAGCGGTTGTGTACTTCATCCTCATGTTGGTCATACCAGAGGCGAAGAGCACCTTCAATATAAATAATAATAAGGAATAACGTTTATCGTTTAACGTTGAGCGAGTGGGGGGACGCCAAAGACAAATTAAGATATGGTTAGAGTAGGCATACTTGGAGCAGCAGGCTACACCGGCGGTGAACTTATCCGCGTGCTCCTCAATCATCCCGAGGCAGAGATAGTCTTTGCCAATAGCGAATCCAATGCCGGCAATCCTGTGTGCGAAGTGCACGAGGGCTTGTACGGTGAGACCGACCTCTGCTTTACCAGCGAGATGCCCTGGGAGCAGGTCGACGTGGTGTTCTTCTGTTTTGGTCATGGCAAGAGCCGTGCCTTCCTGCAGGAGCATGACATCCCTGCACATGTGCGCATCATAGACCTGGCACAAGACTTCCGCATTGCCGGCGACCACGACTATGTCTACGGTTTGCCCGAGACACATCGTGAGCAGACTCGCAACTGCATGCACCTTGCCAATCCCGGTTGCTTTGCCACCTGCATACAGTTGGCTCTGCTTCCCGCACTGAAGGCAGGACTGCTGAGCGGAGACATCCACGTGAACGGCATAACAGGTTCCACCGGTGCTGGTCAGAAGCCCGGCGCAACCACACATTTCAGTTGGCGCAACGACAATATCTCCGTCTACAAGACCTTCAACCACCAGCATCTTCTGGAGATAAACCAGACCGTGCAGGAACTGCATCCCGGTTATGACGGACGTGTACTCTTCATCCCCCAGCGTGGCTGCTTTGCCCGTGGCATATATGTTACCGCCTATGCCAAGTGCGATGCTCCCCTCGAGGAGGTACAGAAACTGTATGCCGACTACTACCAGGATGCCGCCTTTACACATTTCGTGGTGAAGTCGCCCGACATGAAGCAGGTGGTGAACACCAACAAGGCCGTTGTCTATGTGGAGAAGTACGAAGACCAGTTGCTGATGATTTCCTGCATCGACAACCTGCTGAAGGGTGCCGTAGGTCAGGCAGTGCAGAACATGAACCTGATGTTCGGTCTTGACGAGAAAGCAGGCCTGAACCTGAAGGCATCAGCATTCTAGGGGACCCACCCCCAACCCCTCCACAAGGGAGGGGAGTGGTTACGGATGTTAAATAAAGGACTCGGCATGAAGAGTCCGTTTATATAATAATAGCAACCAGACACGTCATGCCGTGTCTCCACCTTTCCAATACATCATACTCCCTCCCTTTAGGGAGGGCGGGGGTGGGTCTATCTTTAATACTATGGAACTATTCGACGTTTATCCCCTTTTCGACATTGCCATAGACCGTGGCGAGGGATGCCACGTATGGGACGAAGAGGGAACAGAATATCTCGACCTCTATGGCGGTCATGCCGTCATCAGCATAGGTCATGCACATCCCCATTATGTCGAGGCCATTGCCTCGCAGGTTGCACGCCTGGGTTTCTATAGCAACTCGGTGCAGAACCCCTTGCAGAAGGAACTTGCCCGCACCCTGGGCAAGGTGTCTGGTTACGAGGACTATCAGCTCTTCTTCATCAACTCCGGTGCCGAGGCCAACGAGAATGCCCTGAAGCTCGCGTCCTTCCACAATGGCCGCACCCGTGTGCTCTCTGCCGAGAAGGCCTTCCATGGCCGCACCTCTCTGGCGGTCGAGGCTACTGCCAATCCCAAGATCATTGCACCCATCAATGCCAATGGCCATGTCACCTATCTTCCCATCAACGAGATAGAACCCTGGCGTGCCGAGATAGAGAAGGACGATGTCTGTGCCGTTATCATCGAGTGCATACAGGGCGTTGGCGGTATCCGCATGGTCGAGGCAGACTTCCTGAAGGAACTGCAGGCATTGTGCGAGGCGCACAACACCGTACTCATCTGCGACGAGATACAGTGCGGCTACGGCCGTTCGGGCAAGTTCTTTGCTCACCAGCATCTGGGCGTCCGTCCCGACATGATTACCGTGGCCAAGGGCATCTGCAACGGCTTCCCCATGGGTGGCGTGCTCATTTCGCCCAAGTTCACTCCCATCTACGGACAGTTGGGCACTACCTTCGGAGGCAACCACCTGGGTTGTGCCGGAGCCTTGGCAGTGCTGGATGTTATAGAGAGCGAAGGTCTGGTGGAGAATGCCGCTCGTGTAGGCGACTACATTATGGAGCAGTTGCGCTCTATGAACCTGCCTCATGTTGTCGATGTGCGCGGTCGTGGTCTGATGATAGGCATAGAACTGGACATTCCCTACAAGGAACCCCGTACCCGCCTTATCAAGGAGGAGCACATCTTCACCGGTTGTTCCGGTACCAACGTCATCCGTCTGCTTCCCCCTCTGTGTCTCACCATCAGCGAGGCCGACCAGTTCCTGGAAGCATTCCGCCGAGTATTATCGTAAATTATGAAGATAGCAGTAATAGGTTCTGGCAATATGGGCGGTGCCCTGGTGCACGGATGGTGCAAGGCAGGACTTGCCTCGCAGCTCACCATCACGGCACGCAGTCAGTGCACCCTTGACCGCTTCCTTGGCCTCTACCCCCAACTCACCGCCACTACCGACAATGTTCAGGCCGTTACCGGTGCCGACATCGTCTTCATCGCAGTAAAGCCATGGCTTGTTGACGAGGTCATGGACCAGATAAAGTTGCCCTTGCGTGTCTCCAATGCCCTTGTGGTCAGTGTGGCCGCAGGTGTGCGCAATGCCCGCATCAATGTGTATGCCATGCCCAACATTGCCGTGGAATACGGCGCCGGCATGACCTTCATCGAGGAACTGGACCGTCCCTCCGTGCTGATAGACGAGGTGGTGCGCCTTTTCTCCCTTGTTGGCAAGGTGCAGACCGTGCCGCACAAGCAGATGGATGCCGGTATGCAGGTGTCTGGTTGTGGCATAGCCTATGTTATGCGCTATGTGCGTGCTATGATGGAAGGTGGTGTGCAGCTTGGCTTCCGTCCCGATGAGGCTCGCCAGGCGGTACTCCAGACCATGAAGGGAGCAGTGGCACTGTTAGAAGAGAGCGGTCGTCATCCCGAGGAGGCCATCGATGCCGTTACCACCCCTGGCGGATACACCATACGCGGACTTAATGCCATGGAGGAGGCTGGTTTCACTGCCTCCGTTCTGGCAGGACTGAAAGCAAACGAGAAATGAAGAGAGTAGCAGTAAAGATAGGCAGTGCGGTGCTCACCCGCAAGGACGGCACGCTGGACGTGACACGCTTGTCCTCCCTGGTAGACCAGGTGGCAGAGTTGCGTCATCGTGGCATAGAGGTTATTCTCATCTCCTCCGGTGCCGTGGCATCGGGTAGGGGAGAACTGCATCTCAGTCAGCAGAGCACCCTGGAGATGGACTCCGTGGAGCAGCGCCAGTTGTTCTCTGCCGTGGGTCAGGCAAAACTCATCAACCGTTACTACGACTTCCTTCGCGAGCACCATATCCCAGTGGGACAGGTACTGACGCAGAAGACCGACTTCGATTCCGACGAGCATCGCGAGAACATGCGCCGTTGCATGGAGGTGATGCTTTCGCACGGCGTTCTGCCCGTGGTTAACGAAAACGACACTGTGTGCATCACCGAGTTGATGTTCACCGACAATGACGAACTCTCAGGTCTTATAGCACGCCTGATGGGTGCCGACACTCTCATCCTGCTAAGCAATGTGGACGGTCTGTACAACGGTCGTCCAGGCGATGAAGGCGTGGCTTTCATCCCAGTGGTGGAGGCTGGCCATGATGTCAGCGAATACATTCAGACGGAGAAGTCGGGCGTAGGTCGTGGTGGCATGCAGAGCAAGTGCAAGACAGCCATTGAGGTTGCCGCCTCCGGCATAGACGTGCTCCTTGCTCGGGGAACCAGAGAAAACGTGTTGGTGGATCTCATTGACAATGCCGAGGAGGTACCGCACACACACTTTAGAGCGGTGAGAGGTGAGCGGTGAGAGGTGAGCGGTGAACGGTGAACGGTGAGTGGTTAGAGGTGAGCGGTTAGCGGTTAGCGGTGTTTTATCCACCCCCTTCGCGCTCCGCGCTCGTCCCACCTGTCTCAGGGGGACAGTCAGTATAGTGTGAGCACAAGTCGGTTGTGACAGACTCCTCCCCCTGAGACAGGGGCGAGTACCCCGTAGGGGGGAGGGGGTGGATAGAACCCTCTGCGCCCTCTTGTCGTAACGAAGTTTACGACCCCTCCAGCGCCAGCGTGAAACACGAAAGAGAATAAATCTCTGCGCTCTTTGCGCTCTTTGCGTGAAAAACAAAATCGCTCTTATCTTTTATCTCACGCAGAAACGGAAAGGGGGAAACGGAAAACTATCCCCCCTCCGCTTCGCTCGTCTTTTCGAGCCCCGACGTTAAACTGGGGAGTTTAACTCTCAGTGCGACGCTGGACAAAGTGAACGGAGCATCTACAGCATCTATTGCATCTATATAATATAATGTATATGGAATCAGAATACATAAAACTGGCGTCACGCCAACTTGCTGCACTTAGCACCGAGGCGGTTAATGCCCTGCTCGTGGACATGGCAGATGCCATGGAACGCAGTGCCGATGCCATCCTGGCGGCCAACGCCCACGACCTGGAGCGTATGGACCCTGCCGACCCTCGCTACGACCGCTTGCGCCTCACCCCCGAGCGTATAGCAGGCATAGCATCGGACTGTCGCAATGTGGCTTCCTTGCCCTCTCCGCTGGGTCGTGTGCTCAGTCACAAGGTGCTGGAGAACGGACTGGACATCAGCCGTGTCAGCGTGCCGTTTGGCGTTATCGGCGTTATCTATGAGGCTCGTCCCAATGTTACCCTCGATGTTACGGCCCTTTGCCTGAAGGCAGGTTCTGCCGTTATCCTCAAGGGCGGTTCCGATGCCGAGGAAAGCAACAAGGCCATCAGTGCCGTTATACACAACGTTCTATTTGAGCACGGGCTGGACCCAGCCACCGTCACTCTTCTGCCTGCCACACGCGAGGCAACGGCCGAACTCCTTTCTGCCGAGGGACTGGTGGACCTGATTATTCCCCGCGGTTCTGCCGGACTGATACGCTATGTGCGCGAGAACTCCAAGGTGCCTGTCATAGAGACCGGTGCCGGTGTGGTGCACTGCTATGTCGACAAGGATGCTGACATGGACAAGGCCATTCGCATCGTCCAAAATGCCAAGTGCCGCCGTGTCAGCGTGTGCAATGCCTTGGACTGCCTGTTGGTGCACAAGGACATGGAACCTCGCCTTGAGGAGCTGCTTGCCCCCATGCAGGGACAGGTGGAGTTCCACTATGGCGAATATGGCCGCGAATGGCTTTCGCACGACCTGAGCATACGCATCGTCAGCGGACTGGACGAGGCTCTCTCGCACATCCGCCAGCATGGTTCAGGGCATAGCGAGAGTATAGTTACGGAGAACTGGCGTACCGCTGACCGCTTCCTCCTCGAGGTGGATGCCGCCTGTGTCTACCACAATGCACCTACTTCCTTCACCGACGGAGCACAGTTCGGCCTTGGTGCCGAGATAGGCATCTCCACCCAGAAACTCCATGCCCGTGGCCCCATGGCCCTGGAAGAGATTACCACCAGCAAGTATATAATAAGAGGTAACGGACAGACACGTTCCTAAACGGAAAGGTGAAAACGGAAAACGGAAAAAGGAAATCGGAAAACGGTGAGCGTGGAGCGGATGAGCGGTAAGCGGAAAAGTTAACACCCAACAGTAGGGACGCTGCGTGCTGCGTCCGCAAAACAACAGGAAGAGATAATTCAGACGCTTAAACCTCCTTACTCGCAAAACACTCTGCCTTTAACCAATTCGGACGCTGCACGCAGCGTCCCTACCTTTCCCGCTCATCCGCTCACCGCTCACCCCTCATCCGCTCATCCGCTCATCCGTTAAAATATAGCATATGAAAACTTTTCTCAATGTACAAGACCTTGGCGACCTGAAGCAGGCTTTGGCCGAGGCACGCGAAATTAAGCAGGACCGTTTCAAGTATGTGGAACTTGGTCGCAACAAGACCGCCCTGCTTGTATTTTTCAACAACAGTTTGCGCACACGCCTCTCCACACAGAAGGCAGCACAGAACCTGGGCATGAATGTCATCGTTCTGGATGTAAATGCCGGAGCATGGAAACTGGAGACCGAGCGTGGTGTCATCATGGATGGCGACAAGAGCGAGCATCTGCTGGAGGCCATTCCCGTGATGAGCAGTTACTGCGACATCATCGGCATACGTTCCTTTGCAGGCCTCACCGACCGCGAGTATGACTATGCCGAGACCGTCTACAACCAGTTTGTGAAGTACTCCGGCAAGCCCGTCTTTGCCATGGAGACCGCCACCGTGCATCCCCTGCAGGCCTTTGCCGACCTCATCACCATCGAGGAGCACAAGCAGACGGCACGTCCCAAGGTGGTGCTCACCTGGGCTCCCCATCCCCGTGCTCTGCCACAGGCTGTGCCCAACAGTTTTGCCGAGTGGATGAATGCTGCCGACGTGGACTTCGTCATCACCCATCCCGAGGGTTATGAACTGGATCCTGCCTTTGCCGGCAATGCCCGAGTGGAGTACGACCAGATGAAGGCTTTCGAGGGTGCCGACTTCGTCTATGCCAAGAACTGGTCATGCCCCGGTGTAACACGTCCCGAGGACTATGGCAAGATACTGGCCGACTATCACGATATGCTCGACTGGACCGTGTCCGACCGTCAGATGGCAGTTACCAACAACGCACGCTTCATGCACTGCCTGCCCGTGCGCCGTGGCATGATAGTTACCGACGAGGTAATCGAGGCCCCCACCTCTCTCGTCATCCCCGAAGCCGCCAACCGCGAGATTTCCGCCACCGTGGTGCTCAAGCGCATGTTGGAAGGGTAGAAAGTATATCGTTTATCGTTTAAGGTTTAACGTTGAAAGTTTATCGATTAACGAGTAGGGACGCTGCGTGAGCAGATTCAAGACTGCAAAGCGGGATTAGAAGTGAAAACGGAAAACTCATCGCTCATCCGCTCACCACTCACCGTTTTAGTTGCTCTCACTTGATTATTTATAGACTCTTTTAACCCAAATCGGTCATTAAACAGTTATGTGCTAATGACCGATTTGGGTTTCTTTTGAGTTGGTGACAAAATCAACTCAGCAAATTTGGTTTTGATGTAGCAATCGCTGGGTGGTGCGTGCGTGTATCAGCGTTTTATCCTTTCCAGTTCTGTGCTGATGCTGTCGCACACGGACTTGTATTCTGTTGCCTTGTTCACGGTCTCGTCATACTCGCCGTTCACTCTCAGGAAAAGTTGGGGCGAGGTGGAATAGCCCGTCTCTATCTTCGGTCCCCAGGGGATCATGGTGGCGCCACCTTTGGGCTCTATGAACTTCCACTGGGGGGTGCGGATAGTCAGGGTGTGGTTCTGTGCCATGCCTATGGCATAGTCGCGTCCGTCGCCCTCGGCACCGAACCATGTTGCTTCCTGCCCGGGCTGCCCGTCGGGAGAGAGAGCCTTGCCCTTGCCAACGCCCACAACGCTTGCCATAACACCAAGGAAGTCAATCTGCGAGAGCAGTGCATCCCTTGTGCCAGCCTGCTGTATTTCTGCAGGCCAGTGCACAATGAAGGGCACACGTGTGCCACCCTCGAAGGCGCTGTACTTGCCGCCGCGCAAGCCGCCTGTGGGGGAGTGCTCGCCCACCAGTTCCTCGGCCTGGTCCTGATAGCCGTCGTCCAGCACGGGACCGTTGTCGCTGGTCAGTATGATGATTGTGTTTTCCAGCAACCCCTGTTCCTCCAGTGCGCGCACTATTTCGCCCACGCTCCAGTCAAACTGCACTATGGCATCGCCACGCAATCCCATCTCGCTGGTACCACGGAATCGCTGATGTGGGAATCGGGGCACGTGCACGTCGTTGGTGGCAAAGTACATGAAGAAAGGTTCTCCGCTATTCTTCTTTATGAAGTCCACAGCATGTGTGGTGATGCTGTCGGCAATGTTCTCGTCCTTCCACAGAGCCTTGCCGCCACCCTTCATATAGCCAATGCGCCCGATACCGTTAACGATGGAGTAGTCATGCCCGTGCGAACTCTTCAGGTTGTAGAGCAGTTCCGGGTTGTCGCGCCCCGTAGGCTCACCATCGAAGTTCTTGTTGTAGTTCACATATATAGGAGCCGTGGGGTCGTAGTTTGCCACGGTGCTATTCTCTATGAACACGCAAGGCACACGGTCGGCAGTGGCAGCCATGATGTACGAGTAGTCAAACCCTATGTCGGGCAGGGCAGGGGAGATGGGCTTGTTCCAGTCCTGCTTGCCCGTCTGTGCTCCCAGTCCCAAGTGCCATTTGCCAAAGGCAGCCGTGGTGTAGCCGGCATCCTTGAACACGTCAGCCACGGTGTATTGGTCGGGCGAGATAATCATGGCAGCATCGCCGGCAGCCACATCCGTACCCTGTTTGCGGAACGGGTACTGGCCGGTAAGCAGCGCATAGCGCGAGGGAGTACTTGTGGATGCCACGGCATGAGCGTTGGTAAAGCGCAGGCCGTTCTGTGCCAGTTTGTCCACGTTGGGTGTCTTCACACCCTTGGCGCCATAGCACCCAAGGTCGCCAAAGCCCAGGTCGTCGGCATATATCATCACCACGTTGGGGCGTGCCTGGCTTGAGTTGGGCTGAAAGCCAGGATTTTGTGTTGCCTCCTGGGCAAAGAGAGCGCCAGGCAGTGTGGCAAGTGGAAGCAATGCTTTGTTTAGGTTTCTCATAAGGATTAAAAGTTAGGACCCTCCCCCAACCCAGTCCGCACGTCGAACTGGAAGTTCTCCCCTCACAAGGTACAGAAGCACATTTGGTGCTTCTTCTGAAGACCTTGCCCGCCACAAGGGAGGGGAGTATAATGTACTGTTTAATGTGAGCATTAGTCGGTTGTAATCACCCTCTCCCCAGGGAGGGATGTGGAGGGGTCCTCACCTTTCTGTCTTCGTTTTTTCACTACAAAATTACGAATAAATGCTTAAAGTGCAATGCGCACGAGGTTAAATATATATAACACGCCTTGCCCGTCCCCTTGTTTTTGCCATAATATGCACGCTTTCCTTTGCGCCTTTGCATATTATTTATAACTTTGTCCCCTGTTAATGCGATAACAACACAATAATTAATAATCCTAAACAAACAACCAGAATGAAGAAATTTTATCTCTTCCTCGTTGCCATGCTTTGCGGTGTGGTAGCGACCAGGGCGCAGGAAGTGAACACCTCGTGGACAGTTGGTACTGGCGCAAACGACAAGGCCAACATCACATGGATTGGTTTCACCGTACCCGAAGTGAACGACGAAGGCGATGCTGTTACCGAGGTTCCTCTGCACAACATCCACCTCTGTACCAACAAGAACAACAGTGCCGAGAAGACCGCCTACATGGTTATCTCCTCCACCAAGGACATCAATGGCAAGGTGGGCATTTCCACCAACAAGCCAGAGCCGCAGAACAATGCTTTCGTTGAATACCTGTTTGAGAATATAACCCTTCAGGCTGGAAGCACCTACTACATGTTCTTCTCCACCTCCAACACCAATGTGGCATCCTGCGGTCAGCGTATTGCCATCTCCAATGCAAACGGCAACTACGAACCTAAGGTCTATGCTGGTGGCGAGAAGACCTGGCTCCCCTATTTTAAGGTGAATGTGCCCGATGCCAACGCCCTGCCTCCCATCTTTTCCGAGGCCTATGGCGAGAAGTGGCTTCGCCTGAGCAACTGCAACAATTCCAGCTATGCCTGGAGTGCCCCCTCTGCCAGCAAGGCAGGTACTGCACAGATGGACATGAGCCAGGAGAACCAGCTGTTCTGTTTCGTGGGCAACAACACCGATGGCTTCGTTATCTATAGCAAGACTCTGGGCGAGCAGTACAAACTCACCGCCAGCACCTCTCCTGGCAATGGTACCGCAGCATCATGGACCACCGGCACCGCCGCAAAGTGGTACCTGAACATGAGCCAGAACTCTGCTTCGGAGAAGCCCGGCATCGGTATTACCACCAACGTGGCTGGCAATTTCTCGCTGAATATGTATGGCGGCAACGGTGGCGACCTGAAGTTCTACGGCATCACCGATGCCGGTTCGCGCTGGACCATCAGCCGCATCAATCCCGACCCCGTGAACATTGCCTTTGCCGTAACCGGAGAGACCAAGTATCCCGAGACAAACACCCGCATTGGCGAGTTCCGCATGACCTATGGCAGTACCACCTCTACTACCACCGTTACCAAGGAACTGGACGGACAGAAGAAGAAAATGTACCTGCCCTATGGCCAGAAGGTGAGCATGAGCACCTGGACCTACCACGGCTGGAACGGCAGTGTGGAGGAGACCGAGGAAGGTACCACTGTTACCTTCGCTGGCGATATGGAAAGCGAGTATCAGTACCTCTGGTATCACAACAATCCCCCATACCGTATCCCCGCCATTGCCAAGCGCAAGGACGGTAAACTGCTGGCCATCAATGACTATCGTCCCTGTGGCGGCGATATAGGTTTCGGCCGTGTGGACTTGGTTCAGCGCATTGGTTCTCCCGACGGCACAAAGTGGGAGAAGGGCACCACCATCATTACTGGTAACGAAAGAGACTCATGGAACGGCAACGACGGCTTTGGCGATCCTGCCATCTGTGTCGACCGCGAGACAGGTCGTGTGCTGCTTATGGCTGTAACGGGTCACACAGTCTGCGGTAGTGCTACACGCCAGAACCCCAACCGTATGGCACGCTTCTACAGCGAGGACGGTGGCGAGACTTACCACAGTATGACAGAAGGCCGTGACTCCATCTACGACGACATCACCGAGGAGTTCTACTCCCTTTGGGACACCGAGGCATACAAGGCAGGCGACAAGACCAGCCAGGACCAGTACACGGCACAGAGTTTCTTCATAGGTTCCGGCCGCATCTTCCAGAGTTCCAAGATCAAGGTGGGAGAGTACTACCGCATCTATGCCGCCCTGTGGAGCAAGGACATGCACAACCGTGTGGCATATTCCGACGACTTCGGTATGACATGGCACATCCTTGGCACCCGTCAGGACATGCCCTTCCCCAACTTTGGCAATGCCAACGAGCCCAAGTGCGAGGAACTTCCCAACGGTGACGTCATCATGTCTGCACGCAAGCCCAATGGCCGTTACTACAACATCTTCACCTATTCCGACATAGAGAAGGGACAAGGCTCATGGGGCACCGGCACCAACAGCAATATCTCTGCTCCCAGCGACTGGAACGGTACCAATGGTGAGATTACCACCTATCAGGTGGAGGATGTGGATGGCAACCTCTGCAACATAGCGCTCCAGTCTCTGCCCCTTGGCCTGAATGAATATCCCGGTGATGTGCGCCGCAACGTAGGTTTCTACTACAAGGACATCACCAGTCCCACCAGTTACCAGAAGGCAGGCAAGAACGATGTGGCAACCTTTGCCAACGGTTGGCAGAAGGGCATGGTGGTGAGCACCACACAGACAGGTTCTGCCTACAGTACCTTCACCTTGCAGAACGACGGCCGCATAGGCTTCTTCTACGAGGAGACCCCCGGCGGCTACTCCATGGTGTACGTTTCACTGAGCATATCCGAGATAACCAACGGCAAGTACGTTCGCATCGTCGGCGATGCACAGCCCACTGATGCCACCCCAGTGGAGATTACCTATGCATACACAAATGGCCAGACCGTATGGTACGAGCAGAAGGAGGTTGCCTATGTGGGCGATGCTTTCCCTGCCATTCAGGAACCTGCATATGTTAGCGCAACAGGTCTGCCCGAGCGCAAGGTAGCTGCCGAGGATGCAGGCAAGACATTCCCCATTGCTTGTACGCTGAGCGAGGACGTGCCCTTCCTGCCTTCTGCATCTTTCGATGAAGGTGTGTGGTACTCCCTCACCATCCGTGGCAACAAGTACCCCCACTACGATGCTACCGCAAAGCAGTTCCCCTGTACTACCACCAAGCCCAGCGGCGACAAGGCCCTGTTTGCCTTTGTAGGCAACCCTTATATTGGTTACAAGATCCAGAATCTTGCTCTTGGCGAGGACAAGGCTGTGGGTGGTGACGTTGCCAACAATGCCCATGTATCGGTAGCGGACCTTGCATCTGCCCCCACTTTCGTTTTGGAGAACAACAGCGGTGTTCTGGTATTGCGCAACACGGCCAATAGCCTTGGCTACCTGAACGATGTCAACAGCAAGTTGGGCTATTGGGTAACATCCCAGGCCGCTACGGATGGCGGTTCTTCTCTCGCTTTCACGTTGGAGCAGAACAATGCCACTGGCATCGCGGAAACGGAAAACGGAAATCTGGAAACGAAAATCTATGACCTGAGTGGACGCCGCCTCACTGCACCTCAAAAGGGTGTCAACATTGTGAACGGCAAAAAGGTTGTAATTAAGTGAGAGCGGTAGGGACGCCAGCAACTTAAACGCAGTTAACGTTGTCGTTAAGTGAGGGCAGTAGGGACGCTGCGTGCAGCGTCCGCCAATCCCCCCCTTGACAGCACTCTCGGACGCAGCACGCTGCGTCCCTACAAATAGACGAACGCCAGCAACTTGAACGTAGTTAAGGTTGTAATTAAGCATAAGCATGGTAGGGACGCAGCGCGCTGCGTCCCTACTGTTGGGCGTTTACGTTTTTCGCTCACCGCTCATCCGCTCATCGTTTTCCCCTTTCCGTTTTCTGTGTGAGATAAAAGATAAGAGCGATTTTGTTTTTCACGCAAAGAGCGCAAAGAGCGCAGAGATTTATTCTCTTTCGTGTTTCACGCTGGCGCTGGAGGGGTCGTAAACTTCGTTACGACAAGAGGGCGCAGAGGGTTTATCCACCCCCTCCCCCCTACGGGGTACTCGCCCCTGTCTCAGGGGGAG
>JAZRII010000009.1:0-5885 GCA_045645225.1 Bacteroidaceae bacterium
GCAGAACCAGTTGCCCATCGACCAGATTGCCGCTCAATTGCGCGAGGCGCAGGAGCTGGTGAAGTATTGCCGCGAACAGCTCACCTCGGTGGACGAGGAAATAAAGAAGATAGTGGGAGAGGAAACGGCGGAGTGACAAAATTCCACCTGTTTTCCTAAATTTCCCTTACATTTGTATTGTCTTTATAGGAGAATTGTGTAAATTTGTGCACAAAACCTAATAAAACTATGAACGAAATAGATTGGAGTAGCCTTTCCTTTGGCTACATGAAAACGGATTACAACGTGCGTTGCTACTATCGCAACGGCGCTTGGGGCGAGATAGAGAATTGTAGCGAGGAGACCATCCCCATGCACATGGCGGCCACCTGTCTGCACTATGGCCAGGAGGCTTTCGAGGGCTTGAAGGCCTACCGTTGCCCCGATGGCAAGGTGCGCGTGTTCCGCTCCGACGAGAATGCTGCCCGTCTGCAGAGTACATGCCGTGGCATACTAATGCCCGAACTGCCCACGGAGAAGTTCAACGAGATGGTGGACCGTGTGGTGCGCCTGAACGAGCGCTTCATCCCTCCCTACGAGAGCGGTGCCAGCCTCTACATCCGTCCCCTCATGATAGGTACCAGTGCTCAGGTGGGTGTGCATCCCTCCGAGGAGTACTTGTTCCTGATCTTCGTAACTCCCGTAGGTCCTTACTTCAAGGGCGGTTTCTCCACCAATCCCTATGTCATCATTCGCGAGTTTGACCGCTCTGCACCCCTGGGCACCGGTGTCTACAAGGTGGGTGGCAACTATGCCGCTTCCCTGCGTGCCAACAAGATGGCGCACGACCTGGGCTACTCTTGCGAGTTCTATCTCGATGCCAAGGAGAAGAAGTACATCGACGAGTGCGGTGCTGCCAACTTCTTCGGTATCAAGGACAATACCTACGTTACCCCCAAGTCTACCAGCATCCTGCCCTCCATCACCAACAAGAGCCTGATGCAACTGGCACAGGACCTCGGCCTCAGTGTTGAGCGACGTCCTATCCCCGTGGAGGAACTATCCACCTTCGAAGAGGCAGGTGCATGCGGCACGGCGGCCGTCATTTCGCCCATCCAGCGCATCGACGACCTGGAGAACGAGGTCAGCTATGTCATCTCCAAGGACGGCAAGCCCGGTCCCGTGTCCACCCAGCTCTACAACAAACTCCGTGGCATCCAGTACGGCACCGAACCCGACACCCACGGCTGGACCCGCGTGGTGATAGAGTAAAATAAGGACCCACCCCCAACCCCTCCCTGTATGGAGGGGAGTAGTTACAAGCGACTGATAGATTTTCAGCTCATTCTACTCCCCGCCCTTTAGGGAGGGGTTGGGGGTGGGTCTCCTTTTAAGAGTACAAGTACCTCTTGATGCTCTGCTTGGGAGTCTTCTCGAAGGCTTCGCTACGGATTTCGGTGCTGGAGATCTTGCTATAGGCAGCCAGTTCTGCATTCAGGGCAAGAACATTGTCGTTGACAAGTTTGTCGAGTGCCTGGGCATCAAGACCTGCCTTTTTGCCTGCCTCGTAGTCGGCAACAACGAGTGCCACGATGGCGTTCTTGCGGCCAACAACCAATGACTCCACTACGTAGGGGAGGTTGTTGATCTTGTCCTCAATCTCCTCGGGGTAGATGTTCTGACCGTTGCCGGTGAGAATCATGTTCTTGCAGCGTCCCTTGATGAATACATTGCCCTTGGCGTCCACAACGCCCATATCGCCGGTCTTCAGCCAGCCGTCTTCAGTGAATGTGGCGGCGGTGGCATCCTCGTTCTTGTAGTATCCGAGCATAACAGCATCGCCCTTGACCTGAATCTCGCCAAGTATCTTGGTTGGGTTGGCAGAGTCTATGCGCAACTCCAATGGGTCGGCCTTCTTGCCGCATGAATACTTCACAAACTCGCTCTTGTCGCAATATGAGATAAGCGGACCGCACTCGGTCATGCCATAGCCAACGACGTAGGGGAAGTTCATGCGCTTGAGCAGGTCCTCTACCTCGCGGTTCAGCGCTGCACCACCGAGGATGAGACCTGTGGTGAAACCGTTGCCGAAGGCGGTGAGGAGCGACTTCCTTATCTTGTTGAGCACGATCTTGTCCAAACCGGGTATCTTCAGGAGCATCTTGGCAGGGAATGCGTGTGTTGCGGGGAATACCTTTGACTTGAATATCTTCTCTATGACCAGAGGTACGGTGAGGAACATGAAGGGCTTTACTGTGGCCAGACCCTCCAAAAGGCGTGCTGGGGTGGGCTTGCCGGGCATGATGTACACGTGGCAACCGCCAGCCAGGGGGAACAGTACGTCGAATGTCTGGCCGAACATGTGTGCCATGGGCAGGATGGCAAAGATATGTCCGCCTCGTGTGGCAGGAATCTCGCGGCGTGCGAAGTCAAGGTTCACCGACAGAGAGCGTGCTGGCAGGACAACACCCTTTGAAGTTGCGCTGGTTGTGCCTGATGTGAAACTTATTTCAACAACAGCCTCCATGTCGCGCTCCTCGGGGTAGTAGTTTACGATGTCTGCGCTCAGTCCGTTGGGATAGAGTTTTGCAAAGTGCTCGTCGAGGGTGTCATGCGCTGCTGCCAATGCCTTTTTTGTTGCCATGCAGATGCTGATGTCCTTCACGTTGATGACGCCGGCAAAACCAGGAGTGGATTCTAACTGCTTGATATACTTCTCGTCGCTCTCCAGGCTATTGTAAGCGATATCATCGGCAATGAGCAGCTTGCACTCCGAGAAAGCGCCAAGTTCTGCCACGGAGGCTGGTGTGAAGTCGGGCAGGAAGGGAACTGATACGGCCTCGTAGGTCAGGGTGGCAAAATATGCTATTACCCATTCCGCAGAATTGCGTGCATAGAGGGCAATCTTGTCACCCTTCTTTATGCCGCCCTCGGCAAATAGGATGTGGTATTTTGCAATTTGCTGGGCCATCTGGCCATAGGTGTAGGTTACGCCGCCAAAATTTGTTATGGCAGGAGATGACCAGTTCTCTTTTACGGAGTCATTGAAATGACTGACAAAGTGTTTCATCGTATGTAAAATGTTATATTTGCAATTTGCTGCTAAGGCATTGATATCTATGTCAAATGCTCTTTGTTTTTGACTGTTTTGCTTAGCTGGAGTTTAATTCGTGTGCAAAAGTAGTTATTTTTGGACAATTTTCTGTTTGTTTTGGCAACAAAATCTGCATAAAGTGCAAAAAATGTGCAATAAAGGGTGTAAAATTGCACAAAAATCAACAAAAGTGCAGTTGTTTATTGCTCAACGCTCACCGCTCACGCTTTATCCCCAATCGGTCATTAGCGTTATAAAGATAATAACATTTATTTTTCGGCAGATGACAAAAAGAAAATTCCATTAGCGCAGAACTGTCTAATGGCCGATTTGTGTTTAATCATTGATATAGTACTCGATGGTAGACACCACGCGGACGTTTTTGATGTGTGGTGTGTTGTTGTCGCGGTCGCTGATGCTGAATTGGCCCTGTGTGGCACGACGTATCTTGCCCAACTCGCTATCCGAGTCCTCGGCAAACTTCTCTGCCGTGGCGCGAGCATTCTTTGTAGACTCTTCCACCATCTCGGGCTTGATGTCGTTTAGTCGGGTGAACTCGTACTTAACCGTGTTCTTGCCATAGTCCTCGGTGATGAGTGCTATGCCCATTTTCATCAGTTGTGCCTGTTTCTGCATGATGGAGCGTACCAGTTCCACCTTGCTGCTGGTCACTATTATCACGCTGGTGGCAACGTATCTGTTCGTAATCTGTTCCTGCGACCACGAGTCGGCAAAGCGGTCCTTGATGTCGGGGGCATTTACCATTATCTCTTCTGTGCCAAGGCCCTGTTCCTGAAGAAAGGAAACCAGCACCTCGTTCTTCCGCTCTATGCTACGGTATATCTCGGCAGGGTCGTTGCCCAGTTCCTTGAACACCAATGGCCATGTCACCTTGTCGGCAGGCATTTCGCGTTCCGAAAGGCCCTTCACCGTCACCACTCGTTCCTTGTTGACAAACCTTGCCAAAGAGTTCTGTATGAACGAGCCAAATACCACAATAGCCAATGCTATGATTGCGGCTTCCCAATAATAATGTTTCATGATGTGTAATGTTTTTATGGTTATGTCATGATTGTGTGCTCAGTTTTATTATTCACCTTTGGTTCATCAAGCTAAAGCAAGTCCGTTATATCCACCCCTTCCCCCCTTCGGGGTACTTCCCCTGTCTCAGGGGAAGAAAGAGGGTGATAGCGTTCGCCATTAACTTTCCTCCCCTAGGGGAGGTCCCAAAGGGGGGGATAGTTTCCGTTTCCGTTTGTCTTTGCGTTCTCTGTCGCGCGTAGCGAGCGACTACTCCAGCGGCAGCGTAGTTTGCATTGGAAATTCTGCGTCCTTTGCGTCCTTTGCGTGAGATAAAGATAATAGTGTTTTGTTTTTCACGCAAAGACCGCAGAGAGCGCAAAGTTTTATTTACCTTTCGTATTCCACGCTTGCGCTGGAGGGGTCGCGAACTTCGTTACGACAAGAGTGCGCAGAGAGTTTTATCCAGCCCTTCCCCCCATAGAGGGGGGGATGCCTGAAAGGCAGAGGGGGTCTTCTTCATCTTTCCCCTTTTACCACCTCTCCTGCCAGCATCATGCCGAAGATGGCGGTGATGTGGCAGAGGGAGCCGTTGGTCTGCACCTTGCGGAACTGCAGTTCCTCCTGGAAGATGTTTCCTCCTGTACGGTTCTCCATGGCTGGCTCCTCGCTATGCACGCAAAGGAACTTGCGGCGGGGGAAGGTCTTTGCCTTCTTGAAGCGGTTGCGCACGGCACGTGCCAAGGCATCGCCTTGCACCTTGGAGAACTCCGTCAGGCGCACCTTCGTGGGGTCTATCCTCAGTGCTGCTCCCATGCTGGAGAGCAGGGTGGGGCGCTCCAAGGCGGTGGTGCGCAGTATGAGGTCGCACTTGTCACGTAGGGAGTCGATGCAATCTATCACGTAGTCGTACTGCTCAAGGTGGAACCCTTCTGCCGTCTCCTCGGTGTACATCATGTTCAGAGCCAGGATTTCCGCCTCGGGGTTGATGGAGAGCAGGCGCTGCTTCATGGCCTCCACCTTGGGCTGCCCTATGGTCTCTTGTGTGGCCATGAGCTGGCGGTTGATGTTGGTGGGGCACACGCGGTCGCTGTCCACTATGGTCAGGTGTGTGAGCCCTGCACGGACGAGACCCTCGGCACACCACGAACCTACGCCTCCCACACCGAAGACTATTACCTTGGTTCTGTCCAGTGCTTCCATCCCCTCACGGCCAAGGAGCAGTTCCGAGCGGTTGAATATTTCTTTCTGTGTCATCTTAAAACGTGTTGATATTATGCTTGCAAAGATAATCAATTATGTTGTCCAATCCCTTTAATATATTAAATATAATAGGTTACGACCGATAAGCGATGTGTTTGTGTTGACATATAAGAAAAAAAGTGTAACTTTGCAATCAGGCTATAATAATTATAAGGTGTACTATAGATAAATGAGTGCAAAAAGGTTGTGCGTTAGCGAGAGCGCTTATAGGCTTACGCACCACAAACCAAATACACAAAATACTGTCGTGTGGTTCAAACCATTCGACGGTATTATTTTTACGCTTTCTTTTCCTTACTTCCGAAATTTTTTATATCTTTGACTATTGTCTTAGGTACTCGTGCTCGGAAAAAACAAAAAAACTTTTGCTTTTTCGCTCGCTTAATCGTACCTTTGACTATCGTCTTAGGTACTTTCGCTCGGAAGTAAAAATAAAACATTTTTTATTTTGTACTTCCCTCACTTAATCGTACCTTTGAACTTCGTTCTTAGGTACTCACGCTCGGAAATTCTCAAACAAGTTTGGAAT
>JAZRII010000010.1:0-90618 GCA_045645225.1 Bacteroidaceae bacterium
CACCTTCGATACCGATGGCGGTAGCGCTGTAGCTCCCATCACTCAGAACTATGGCAGTGCCATTACCGCGCCTGCCGCTCCGAGCAAGGAGGGTCATACGTTCAAGGGCTGGTCCGAGGATATTCCTGCCACCATGCCTGCTGTGAACAAGACCATCAAGGCCCTGTGGACAGTGAACCAGTATAAGGTACTCTTTATGGTTGACGGAGCGGAATATTCAAAGGCAATGGTTGACTTCGGCAGCGAGATAAAGTTACCTGCTGCTCCGAGCAAGGAGGGTCATACCTTCGTAGGTTGGGGTGATGTTCCCAAGGCTATGCCTTCGAAGGACATCGTCCTGAATGCTACATTCAGCATAAACAAGTATCTTGTAACATTTGTGATTGATGACGAGGTGCTGTTTTCCGCTTCATTGCAGTATGGCTCGCGAATAGAGGCTCCTAAGGTACCTGCCAAGGAAGGATATACGTTTGACGGTTGGAAGGATGTGGATGAAACTGTTCCTGCCCACGACGTTACCTATGAGAGTTCTTACACTGTAAACATATATAAGGTGCTCTATTATATCGGCGATAAACTGATTCACACAGATGAGGTGGCATTCGGTGACGAGATACCCGAGTATGAGTACAAACCTGCAGGAAACGGTGAGGTGTTCAAGGGCTGGATAGGTGACAAGTATGATACAATGCCTGCGCACGACGTCACTTATGTTGCTGATATAGCTACATCAATCAGTTCTCTACTTGAGAACAACGGGAAAGTGGTCATATACGACCTGAGAGGCCGCAGGATAAATGATGCCAGTACCTTGGGAAGCGGTGTTTATATTATAAACGGTAAGAAAACTGTTGTAAGGTAGGCATTGCCTGAGAAGGAACTGATATAGAGGAAGCAGTTGCAGCTGTGCCGTTTCATTGGCACAACTACAACTGCTTTCTTTGTGTCCCCTAAACAAAAATAAGGGTTGCAGCCACGGATGGATGCAACCCTTAAATGTGATATGCTGTCTTGCGCTACGGCAGACGTTGTGAACGGATTGGGATTAGTCCCACTCGAGGACAACCTTGCCACACTGGCCAGACTCCATGATGTCGAAACCCTTCTGGAAGTCGGCAATGGGGAAACGGTGTGTGATGACAGGACTCAAGTCAAGACCAGAGATGAGCATCTGCTCCATCTTGTACCAGGTCTCCCACATCTCGCGACCATAGATGCCCTTGATGGTGAGAGCCTTGAAGATGATTTCGCTCCAGTCAACAGTGGTTGATGGAGGCAGGATACCCAGCTGGGCAATCTTTGAACCGTTGTACATGTTGGCTACCATGTCGCGGAAGGCGATGGGAGAACCAGACATTTCCAGACCTACGTCAAAACCACGGATACCGAGTTTTTCCATAGCCTGTGCCACGGTCTCGCCCTTAGAGGCATTGACAGTGCAGGTAGCACCCATCTTCTTGGCGATATCCAGACGGTAGTCGCTGAGGTCGGTAACCACAATGTTCTTGGCACCGGCAAACTTGGCAATGGCAGTGGCCATGGTGCCAATCAGACCTGCACCTGTGATGAGAACGTCTTCGCCAAGCAGGGGGAATGACAGGGCTGTGTGGGTGGCGTTGCCGAAGGGGTCCATGATAGCAGCCATGTCGTTGCTGATGCGCTCGTCCAGCTTAACTACGTTGCTCTCGGGGATGGACAGGTATTCTGCAAATGCACCGTCGCGGTTAACGCCAACGCCGATGCTGTTCTCGCAGATATGCTGCAGGCCACGGCGGCAGTTACGGCAATGTCCGCAAGCGATATGGCCTTCACCGGTAACACGGTCGCCTACCTTGATGTTGCGCACACCTGGACCAACCTGCTCAACAACACCAACATACTCGTGACCGATGGTCATTGGGGTCTTGATGGTCTTCTGACTCCACTCGTCCCACTTGTAGATATGCAAGTCTGTGCCGCAGATGGCGGTCTTCTTGATCTTGATAAGTACGTCGTTCACGCCAACCTCGGGCATGGGCACTTCTTCCATCCAAATGCCCTTCTCGGGAAGTTTCTTGACTAATGCTTTCATAGTGTTTGTCTTATTGGATTAGTTATACATTCTTTCCGATAGCAAATTTACGCTTTTTTCATTTTTCCTCAAAGGAAATCGTTTATTTTTTGTGTGGCTTGTTCGGATTGGATGTCACAGTGAGGTCAGTTGACAATAATTCTGTGTCCGTTTACGATATACATTCCTTTCTCCAGGGGGACAGATATCATGTTGTTGGGGGTGAGGGTTGCCTTTTTGACAATCATTCCGTTGATGCTATATATATTCACGGCTGAATGTCTGTCGGATACAAGTCTGATGCAGTTGCCGTCAGCGCTGATGCTTATGTCTCTGCCAATGATGTCCTTGATGTTGTCTGGAACGCCTTGAGGCCTTTCCGTATAGAAATAATGGCCGCTATCGGTGGTTTCCATGTAGATGACGTTGTTTTCGCCAAGTGGGGTGTGCCATTGGTCGCTGCCTTCGGGTTGCCACAGGAATCTGATTTCCTTCACTCCGGGCACCTGGAAATCGGCTCCGTCCAGGCTCATGTCCAAATTATATTGCCACCACCAGTTGGGTTCGATACCTCCGTAGTAATTGACTTCTGTCGTTTCGGAAGGGTCAATGCCTTTTTCGCCCCAAATGGAAATTCCTACTTTGCCATAGATAATCTGGTCGGAGGTGTTTGTTACGTATATGCTGTAGCCGAAACTGGGATATAGGAGGGAATTGTCTTGATATGTGATTTCCAGATTGCCGACATGTGGGGTGAAGTCAAAGTCGTCCTCGCTTTCCTCCTCTTCCATGGGCAGAATGTTTATTATGGCTTGCTGGTCGACATTGTATTCATAGTTGTCAGGTGAAAAGGCATTCATGTCGAAGTATCCGTCGCAGTATCCTCCCCATCCCCAATTGATGTAGTAAAGTCCCAGTTCGTCCATGCCACAGCAGATGAAGGAATGTCCGCCATTGCCGTTTTCGTCCTGACCGCAGAACCAGATGGGCCGGCGCCATGACAACTCTTCCTGCAGCATTTCATTCCATGTTTCATCGGAGTAGTACATCCTGTCCACCATCCTTATTTGCGGAGAATAGCAGAAATGTCGCAGCAGTGCCTTGAGAGCATCTATGTTGTATGCCCAGGTCTCGTTTGTTCCATAGCAGGAGGAACAGGCATAGCCGGCATCCCTGATGAGAGCGGATGCGGCAGTCATTTCTATGTTTGTGTATGACTGGTTGGAATAACTGTCAAGCATATTTGCCCAGTCGTATTCCTTGCCGAGTGTGATGCTGGTTTCGGTGTTTTTGCGGTCGTTGAGGGTGGCAGTGCACGTGCCTTTTCCTGCCAATGGCCATTCGTAGTACCTCATTATCTGTGATATGGCTATGGCAAAGCACCCGGCAACAGTCTTTTTGCTGCCGATTGACGGTGCATAATAGTTGTAGGGGTGTTGCTGATTCCATGTGGTGGTGATAAATGGACTCACTGGTCTTATCTTGGCCCTGGTTCTGGTACGGGGAGTCTGTTCTCCGGTTCTTATCTTGCTGATGTATGTCCTGTATGCCCTGAGGTACTTTTTTAAAGACTCAGGAAGTTGCTGGGCGCAGAACCTTGTGTCGGACGAATATCCAACAATTGGTTCTACTTCGTCGTCTCCGGCAACGATGACAAAACCGATAGAGTCTGCAGGTGCAAACACGTAGTACTCTGGAGCGTGGGTGGCAGAACGTGTGTCTGGTACTGGTTCACACATCAAATTGAGGGTAGCATGAACTTTGCCCTGATAGGGCGCTTCCTTGGCAAGCTTGGCGTTATAGAACTTCTCTGCATTGTTTTTTGCAGTCTTGAAATCAATGGGACCGGCAAAAGAATAAGAACAAGTTAGCAACAGAAAGAGTACCAGACTGCTCTTAGTGATGGATAGGTGCTTCATGTTATGAGTGGATAAAATGTTATGCAGAAATGTCAATTGCCCCAACTTGCCCTGTCCATGTTGCGGTAACCGATGGCTTCGGCAACATGGTGGCTTTGTATGGATTCCGAACCTTCGAGGTCGGCAATAGTACGGGCAACCTTCAGGATGCGGCTGTAGGCGCGGGCTGAAAGTTGTAGACGGGCCATGGCCATGCGGATTAGTTCGTTGCTCTCGGTGTCCAATGTGCAGTATTCCTGCAAGTGCTTTTCCGACATCTGTGCATTGCAGTGCACGCCTGTAACGTTGGCAAAGCGGCGGGCCTGGATGCTGCGGGCATTCATAACCCGTTCGCGTATGGCGGAACTGGGTTCTCCGGGTGCTGCCTTGGAGATTTCTTCAAAGGAGAGGGGAAGTATCTCACACTGTATGTCTATGCGGTCGAGCAATGGACCACTGATTTTATTCAGATAGCGTGAGATCTGTCCAGGGGTGCAGACACATGCCTTGGTGGGATGGTTGTAGTAGCCGCAGGGGCAGGGGTTCATGGACGCCACGAACATGAAGTTGCAGGGATAGTCCACCGTGCCCTGTATGCGGCTTACGGTGATGTGGCGATCTTCCAAAGGCTGGCGCAGGACTTCCAGGGCCTGGCGCTGGAACTCAGGCAGTTCGTCTGCAAAGAGCACACCATTATGTGCCAGAGAAATCTCGCCCGGTTGGGGGTTGGAACCTCCGCCAACAAGGGCTGTCTGGCTGATGGTGTGGTGAGGACTGCGGAAGGGTCGGGTAGCAATGAGCGAGCAGTGGCGCACACCATCGGCGCCAACTGGCGGAACCTGAAGCTTGCCTGCCACACTGTGTATCTGTGTGGTCTCAAGACTCTCTTGCAATGTGAGTGGAGGCAGAATGCTGGGCAATCGCTTGGCCATCATGCTCTTGCCACTGCCCGGAGGACCTATCATGATGAGATTGTGCCCGCCAGCTGCGGCAACCTCTATGGCACGCCTTACACTTTCCTGACCCTTTACATCGGCAAAGTCAAGGTCGAAATGTGACTGGCGGTCATAAAAATCCTTGCGCGTGTCTATCTGTACCGGTTCAAGATGGTGAGTGCCATTCAGAAATCCGACTACTTCGGCCAGGTTGCTGACGCCGTAGACCTTGAGTTTGTCCACCACGGCGGCTTCCTGAATGTTCTGCATGGGCACGAACAGGGAATCGTAGCCCAGGGCACGTGCCTTGATGGCAATTGGCAAGGCGCCGCAAATGGGCTGCAGGGAACCGTCGAGGCTGAGTTCGCCCACCATCATTGTCTTGTCCAAGCGGGTGCTGTCCACCTTTTCTGCTGTTGCCAGTATGCCTATGGCAATGGGAAGGTCATAGCCACTGCCAACCTTGCGTACGTTGGCAGGGGCCAGGTTGACAGTTATCTGCCTGCTGGGAAAAGGGAAGCCGCTGTTCTCCAATGCTGCAGTTATGCGCTCGTGGCTTTCTTTGACGGCATTGTCAGGCAGACCTACGAGCACAAAGCGTATGCCTCGTGAACTGTTCACTTCGATGGTTACCTGCTGGGCATCCAGCCCTTGAACCGATGCGCTATAGACCTTGGCAAGCATTATAGTATGCGGTTTGATTTGGCGTTACTTGAGCAGTTCGCCTATGCGCTCGTCATAGTCGAGGCTGTCGTCCACAAAGAACTTCAGTTCGGGGATGATGCGCAGCTGCATGCGCACCCTGTTGCCAAGTTCGAAGCGCACAGACTTTACATTGGCATTTATGTTGCTGACAATTTCCTCTGCCTTGTTGCTGGGGAAAACGCTAAGGTATGCACGGCATATGCTCATGTCGGGGCTGATGCGGCAAGCGCTGACGCTAACCAGCACTCCGCGCATGCCTGCTGTCTGTTTCTGGAACATGTCGCTGAGTTCCTTCTGTATCAGTCTTGCTATTTTCTGTTGTCTTGTTGTTTCCATGTATATATAAATAATGTGTCTATTTCTTTCGGATAATGGTCAGTCCGTCTCTCAGTGGCAGTATTACCTTCTCGACCCTATTGTCGCCAGCCACAAGGTCGTTGAACTTCTGCAGGCCGATGGTTTGCAGGTCGCTTTCGCGGGCCTGTTCTGTTATGCGCCCATACCACAGGGTGTTGTCTGCCAGAATGTAACCTCCAGGTTTCAGTCGTGGCAGAATCATTTCATAGTATTCTACGTACTCCCTTTTGTCTGCATCTATGAAGGCCATGTCCCACATGATGTCCATCTGCGGAACGAGTTCTTTGGCATCACCGATATGGATATGCACAAATTTGCCATAGGGACTGCCTTCTATCCAAGGGCGGGCGAAGTCTTCCATTTCGTCAAAGACCTCGAAAGTGTGAAGTTCGGCGCCTTCGTCCAGTCCTTCTGCCATACTTAGAGCGGAATAACCGCTGAACATACCCAGTTCAAGGACTTTGCGCGGGCGTATCATCTGTACAAGCATCTTAAGCAGGCGCCCCTGCAGGTGACCGCTGGCCATCTGGCCGTAGGACAGTTTCAACTGGGTATCGCGCCATAACCGGTGCAGATAGTCGCCCTCTGCATCGATGTGAGAAAGGATATAGGAATCAAGGTCGCTCAATTGTGTGTGGGGTTGGTTGTTGTGTCGTTTATTTCAAGTGAAGCAGGGCGTCTACAGCCAAACGGTAGCTGTCCAGGCCGAAACCGCAGATTACTCCTTTGCATGCCGGACTGATGACGCTGTTTTTGCGGAACTCCTCTCGTTGGTGGACGTTGCTTATGTGCACTTCTACCACAGGGGAACTGATACTCTTGATAGCATCCAGCAGGGCTATGCTGTAATGTGTGTATGCTCCAGCATTTAGGACGATGCCGTCGCAGTCAAAACCGACTTCGTGTATTTTATTGATGAGCTCGCCCTCAATGTTGCTTTGAAAGTAGTCTATGTCAGTTCCTGGGAAGGTGTCGCGTAAGGTGCTCAGATACTCTTCAAACCCCAACGTGCCGTATATGTCTGGCTCTCTTAAGCCCAGCAGGTTAAGATTAGGGCCATTGATGATTTGGAATCTCATAATTTTTCCGTATTTTTGCGTGTTCAAAGGTATGAAAAAAAACGAACCTATCCAAGGAATTTCCGTCTGTTGCCTCAAAAAAGGACGGACTCGCTATGGTATGGTATGCTTGTGCCCAATAAAATGATTCATTAATGCCTCTAAAAACTACAATAAGCAATACGGGAGTGGTGCCTCAGGCAATAGTAAGGAGGTATGTCCAGTATTTGCGCCTGGAAAGGTCGTATAGCCCGAATACGTTGGATGCATATTGCAAGGACCTGCAGAAACTTTTTAACTTTTATGCCGACAATGGTATAGATTTCCGTGAGGTGACATTGAAGGACCTTGACTTGTTTACCGGCGGGCTCAGGGATAAAGGTATTTCTCCACGGAGCTTGGCGCGAGTGCTGAGTGGTGTGCGCTCGTTTTATCGTTTCCTGGTTTTGGAGCGTGAAATATTACAGGATCCAACTGAACTGCTGGAGTCGCCCAAGGTAGGCAGGCATCTGCCTCAGGTGCTTTCGGAGGAGGAGATAGACCGGATACTGGCGGTGATAGACCAAAGCAAACCGGAAGGTGTGCGCGACCATTGCATCATAGAGGTGCTGTATAGTTGTGGTTTGCGAATAAGCGAACTGACCAGCCTGCAGATATCCAACCTTTTTCTTGATGATGGCTTTATCCGTATACAGGGGAAGGGAAACAAGGAACGCCTTGTTCCTATTTCTGCCAGGGCGGTCAGGGAACTGAGGATGTGGTTTGAGGTGCGAAGACATATAGATGTCAAGCCTGGTTTCGAGGATTATGTCTTCGTGTCTCGCACCCGAGGGAAGAACCTGTCGCGCATATCGCTGTTCGTGTTCATTCAGAGGTATGCTGCACAGGCCGGTATAACGAAGGGGATATCGCCGCATACGTTCCGTCACAGCTTTGCTACCCACTTGCTGCAAGGCGGAGCCAATCTCCGTGCCATACAGGATATGCTGGGGCATGAGAGCCTGGGGACAACGGAAATTTACATGCACATGGATACTGCTCATTTGAGGGAACAGTTGCTCAATTGCCACCCAAGAGGCAAGAAAAAGACCAATTAAGGTTTAATAATGCTTAAATAATTAGTTCTAAAACCAATCAGATGCGTAGTAGCGTTTTGTATTAACAAAAAAAATTGTAACTTTGCACGCACAAAGGATATCCATGCATATCAAATAATAGGATAAAAAGGAAAACTAAATACAAATTTTATTGTAACTGAACACAATTATGAAGAAAAACAACCTTTTTGTGCTGGCTATGGCCAGTGCGGTCGTAATGAGCTCTTGCAGCAAGCTGGGCGACCTCAGTGCAGACAACTTCAAGGTGACTCCCACTCCTCTGGAGGCAGTTGGCGGTGAAGTGCCTGCTACTATCAATGGTGTTTTCCCTGAGAAGTACATGAAGAAAAAGGCTGTGGTTACTGTTACTCCCGTCCTGAAGTACGAAGGTGGTGAGGCAGTAGGTCAGAGCGCAACTTTCCAGGGTGAGAAGGTTGAAGGCAACGGTACCGAGATTGGCTATAAGGTAGGTGGTTCATACACTATGAAGGCTAACTTCCAGTATGTCCCCGCTATGATCAGCAGCGACTTGTATGCGCGTTTTGAGGCTAAGCTGGGCAAGAAGACCGTTTCTATCCCCGAGGTTAAGATCGGTTATGGCGTGCTTTCTACAAGCGAGCTGCTCAAGAAGTGTGTGGTAACTGCCAGCACTGCCCCCGATGCTTTCAAGCGCATTATCGAGCAGAAGCAGGAAGCTAATATTAAGTTCCTGATTGGCCAGGCTAACCTGCGCACCAGCGAGCTTTCAAGTGTTAGCATCCAGGATCTGGTTAAGATCTTGAAGGAGATTAACGACATGCAGGAAGAGCGTGCATTGCAGAGCATTGAGGTAAGCGCTTATGCCAGCCCTGATGGTGGCTATTCTTTCAATGAGCGTCTTGCTGAGAAGCGTCAGAACGTGTCAACTAAGTACCTGAAGAAGGAGTTGAAGAAGATTAGCATGGACGCAGAGGTGGACACAAAGTTTACCGCTGAGGACTGGGATGGTTTCAAGGAGCTCGTAAGCAAGAGCAACCTTCAGGACAAGGATGTTATCCTGCGTGTTCTCTCTATGTACCAGGATCCCGAGGAGCGTGAGCAGCAGATCCGTAACATGAGCAGCGTATTCACAGAAATCGCTGACGGTATCCTGCCCGAGTTGCGTCGTGCTCGCCTGATCGTAAACTACGAGGTTATTGGCCGTAGCGACGAGCAGATTATTGCACAGTTCAAGGAGGATGCAAGCAAGCTGAGCGTTGAGGAGCTGCTGTACGCTGCAAATACTCTTGTTGACGACAAGGCTACCCGTAAGGCATGGTATGAGAAGACCATCAAGCTGTATCCCAACGACTACCGTGCATACAACAATCTGGCACAGATGGCAATCATGGAAGGCAACGAGACTGCTGCACAGAACTGGTTGCAGAAGGCTCAGAGTGTTAATGCCAAGGCTCCCGAGACCAATGCTAACCTGGCTCTGCTCGCCCTCAAGAGCGGTGATGTAGCCAAGGCTGAGGCTTACATGGGTAATGCAAGTGGTAGCGATACTTTCAACGAGATTTTGGGTAACCTGAACATCGCAAAGGGTAACTACATCCAGGCTGAGCAGAACCTGAGCAGCACACAGACCAACAGCGCTGCTTTGGCACAGATCCTGAACAAGGACTATGCAAAGGCTAAGAGCACCCTTGCTGCTGTTAAGACTCCCGATGCAACAACAAGCTACCTGAAGGCAGTTCTTGCTGCTCGTACAAACGATGTGAGCGCACTGAAGAGCAACCTCAAGGCTGCAGTTACTCTCGACGCTTCTCTGAAGGCAAGAGCTGCTAAGGACCTGGAGTTTGCAAATCACAAGGAAGCAATCGCTGAGATTGTAAAGTAATTGCATCAAAACTATGCTTCATGTTTTGAGCAATAAATACATAGTCATATTATTCACCCTTCTTGCACTCGCTTCTTGCGGTGGCAGGGAGGGTGAACTGCGTATAAAGGGTGAGATTAAGGGACTGAATGCCGACTTGACAATGTATAGCCGGGACGGAGTCATACAGGGTATTGACACACTGCATGTGATCAAGGGCAAGATAGACTGGACATGCCCCTATAATAAGGAAGGAGGCAGTCTGACGATTGTATATCCAACTTACTCCACTCTGACAGTGTTCTGTAACAGCGGTGACGTCATCGTGATAGAGGGTGATGCAAAGCAGCTTGGAGCCACCAAGGTTAGCGGCAATGCCGATAACGATGCCTATACATTGTTGCGCCAGAAACTGAGTTCGTTTGAGGATTCAAAAAAGGATAGTCTTATTGAAGAATTTGTAAATACGCATCCTGAATCCTCTGTTACGAGGATGCTTCAATTGGAGAAACTGGCAAATAGACAACCACTTGCCTTGAGTATAGGGGAGGTGCTTCCGGAGTTCTCGGTTGTTACGCGCAAAGGTGATACTATCAATAACGATTCGCTGAGGGGCAAGTTTTCCTTGCTGGTTTTCTGGGCAAACTGGCGTGGTGGTACGGGAACTATGAATACACGTATACGACGCTTGCGCCGCCAGGCCCAGAGGCCGTTGGTGTGTCTGTCATATAATCTAGATGTGAACTCTTCGGCTCTGGATTATATAGAGCGTACAGATACCATAACGTGGCACAGCTACAACAATAAGAATCTGTTTATGGCAGAACTTCCGTCGCGTCTGGGCGTCCGTGATATCCCCTATTATGTGCTTACTGATACAACCAACCGTATAATCGCATCCGGTTCGGATTGGAAGAACGACATGGAACCGGTATTGAACGATTCTGTTGTAGGCGCAGGAAAAAAGTAATGATAGTGCCAAGGGATTCTCCCCTGTTCTTACCTTATTATTATAATGAAATACGAACTCCTCATATCTCGTCGCTATCTCTTCTCCAAGAAGAGTCACAATGCAATTAACATTGTCTCTATGATAGCGGTGGCCGGTGTTGCCGTAGCAACAATGGCCATGGTGATAGTGATGAGCGTTTTCAATGGTTTTCAGGGACTGGTCGCAGAACTGTTCACTGGTTTTGACCCAGAACTTCGCATTACTCCTGTTGCCGGAAACTCGATAGACCTTTCAAACAGCAGAATAAAGGCGCTGGCAGACTCCAAGGATGTGGCGGTCTTTACTCCCGTTGCCGAAGGTCAGGCGCTGGTCGTGGCAGGTGATGTCCAAAAGGTGGTAATGCTAAAGGGTGTTGCCGACAATTATACGCAGCAGTCTGATATTCTGAATGCCTTGTATGGAGATGGAGAGCCTGAATTGCATCTGGATGTCATAGAGTATTGTATTCCTGGTTTGCAGTTGTGCAACCAGCTGGGTTTGCCTATTTATTTTCAGCGTCCGCTGGAAGTCTATGCTCCCAAGAGGGGAGAGCGTGTCAATATGGCCAATCCTAAGTCAAGTTTCAACAGGGACGAATTAAATGCTTCGGGGTTGGTGTTCAGTGTCCATCAATCAAAGTATGATTCAGAATACATCCTATGCTCCCTTGGGTTTGCCCAAAGGTTGTTTGATTTGGATGGAAGGGTAACAGGTATAGAGATCAAACTTGCTCCAACAGGAAGCAGGGAGGATATTGAGGCGTTGCTTGGTGAAGGCTTTTGTGTCAAGGACAGATATGAACAACAGGAGGATGTGTTTCGCATAATGCAGATAGAGAAACTTATTTCCTATGCTTTCCTGTGTTTCATCATGTTGGTGGCATGCTTGAATATCATGGGCAGTCTAAGTATGCTTATGATTGAGAAGAGAGAGGATGCGCAGACCTTGTCTGCACTTGGTTCAACGCAGCGGCAGATACGGCGAATATTTGCATTGGAGGGGCTGATGATAATTTTTGGCGGAGCAATGACCGGAATGCTGCTCGGTCTTATCCTATGTCTTCTTCAGCAAGAGTTCGGATTTATTCGAATGGGACAGAGTGAAGGCAGTTTCATTATTGATGCCTATCCTGTAGTTGTTAGGGCAAGTGACCTAATGTTGGTCCTGTTGACAGTGATCCTGCTTGGATTCCTCAGCGTTATGTGGGCAACCAAGCGCCGATAAAGCCAAGTAGGTCAGTTTGCGCCATGAAGATAACTGGTTCTTTTTTGAGTGGGTGCTTTTGCGCCCTCAAAGCAGCAAAACATCAGTTCAAAAGATAAGGCTATTGCCTTGCCATATAACCCTAATGGCCTGTTTGGATTCAATGGCAGATTCGGGATAAAAGAAGACTGCACCAGCGATTGAGACTCTTTGCTCAATGTTGGTGCAGTCTTCTTTGTATGTGCAATGCGTCTTAGCCTACCTGGCTTCCGCCCTTCACCTCATCCAAAGTAGTGGTTACGGAAAGGTCGCCGTTGAAGTTTACTGCGGAGAGTATCATGCCGTGTGATTCTTCGCCCATCATCTTGCGGGGTTCGAAGTTGGCAATGAAGAGAACTCGCTTGCCTACCAGCTGTTCGGGCTCGTACCATTGTGCTATGCCGGAGAGGATGGTGCGGTCCTGTCCGCTGCCGTCGTCCAGGGTGAATTTGAGCAGTTTTTTGCTCTTCTTAACCTTCTCGCATGCCTTAACAAGGCCTACGCGGATGTCCATCTTCTCGAAGTCCTCGAAGGATACGGTGGGCTTCACGGGTGCTGCCACGTAGGCTGCCTCTTCGTTTGCCTTCACGGTGTCTTCCAGCTTCTTCACCTGAGCGGCTATTGCCTCGTCCTCTATCTTGGTGAAGAGAAGTTCGGGTTTGGGCATCTGGTGCCCTTCCTGCATGAGTGTGGTGCTGCCGAGGTCTTCCCATGAGAAGGTTTCCATGGCGAGCATCTCTCTGAGTTTCTGGCTGCTGAAGGGTAGGAATGGTTCGAAGGCTATGGCCAGGTTGGCGGTCAGTTGCAGGGAGATGTTTATTATGGTCTTCACGCGCTCGGGGTCGGTCTTGATAACCTTCCAGGGTTCGCAATCGGCTATGTACTTGTTGCCGATGCGTGCCAGGTTCATGGCCTCCTTCAGTGCGTCGCGGAATCGGAAATTCTCCAGCAGTGCCTCCAGTTTCTCCTTCACGCCGCAGAATTCTGCCAGGGTCTCTCGGTCGTAGTCGGTGAGTTCGCCGCAAGCGGGTACACTGCCTTCGTAGTACTTCTGTGTGAGTTGCAGGGCACGGTTCACGAAGTTGCCGTAGACGGCCACCAGTTCGTTGTTGCAACGTGCCTGGTAGTCGGCCCAGGTGAAGTCGTTGTCCTTTGTCTCAGGGGCATTGGCGGTGAGCACGTATCGCAGTTCATCCTGACGTCCGGGCATGTCCACGAGGTATTCGTTCAGCCATACGGCATAGTTCTTGCTGGTGGAAATCTTGTTGCCCTCCAGGTTCAGGAACTCGTTGGAGGGTACGTTGTCGGGCAGGATGTATTCGCCGTGGGCCTTGAGCATGGCGGGGAACACGATGCAATGGAATACGATATTGTCCTTGCCGATAAAGTGCACCAGGCGTGTCTCGGGATCCTTCCACCAAGTCTCCCACGAACCGAGTTCGGGGCGTGCGTCGCACAGTTCCTTAGTGTTGCTGATGTATCCGATGGGAGCGTCAAACCACACGTAGAGCACCTTGCCGTCAGCACCTTCCACGGGTACTGGTATGCCCCAATCCAGGTCACGAGTCACGGCACGGGGGTGCAGGCCTCCGTCCAGCCAGCTCTTGCACTGGCCATATACGTTGGGACGCCATTCCTTGTGCTCCTGCAGAATCCACTGCTCCAGCCACTCCTGGTCCTTGTCCAGGGGCAGGTACCAGTGCTTTGTCTCCTTCTGCACCAAGGGGTTGCCCGTCTCGGCGTTGTAGGGGTTGATGAGTTCCTCGGGCGAGAGTGTCGCACCGCACTTTTCGCACTGGTCGCCGTATGCGTCGGCAGCATGGCAACGGGGGCATTCGCCCTTGATGTTGCGGTCGGAGAGGAAACGGCCTGTTGCCTCGTCAAAGAACTGCTCCGTTACCTTCTCCACGAATTTGCCTTCTTTGTAGAGTTTCTTGAAGAAGTCGCTGGCAAACTGGTGGTGCACAGGTCCGCTGGTGCGTGAGTAGACGTCGAAGGAGATGCCGAACTTCTCAAACGAGTCCTTGATGATGCCATGGTAGCGGTCAACCACCTCCTGCACGCTGATGCCCTCCTTGCGGGCACGGATGGTTACAGGCACGCCGTGTTCGTCGCTGCCGCCGATGAAGAGTACGTCGCGCCCCTTCAGTCTGAGGTAGCGAACATATATGTCTGCTGGCACATACACGCCAGCCAGGTGTCCGATGTGCACAGGACCATTGGCATAGGGCAGAGCCGAAGTGACGGTTGTTCTCTTGAAATTCTTTTCCATATCGTGTTGTGTGTGTAAATTATTGCGCTACAAAGGTACTACAATAATTTTAGACGGCAAAACTGGGGGGAGAAAATCGCATAAGCAGCCTTCATGGTCGGTGTTTTCCTTAGGGTATCGGCAGGGTTCCCTGCTCAAAACAGGGTTCTTGTGGCAAGTTGGCCTACTTTGTGTGCCTGTTGTGACGATATTTTTGATGTAATCGGACAATGGTTCGCTTTTTTTGCTAACTTTGCGATATCTAAAACTAACTATTACAGACACAAACCTTAACTCAACTGTATATGAAAAGATTTCTTGGAATGGCACTCGCACTGTTCCTGTCAGTGGGAGTGACCGATGCTTCGGCACAGAGTTTCTTAAAGAAACTGGGGAAAACGGTAAACGATGTGAGCCGTGAGGTCAACAAGCATGTGAACAAGGGTACTAAAAACACATCTGGCACCAGCAAACAGCAACAGAAAAAGTCCCAGACTCAGGAGGCTGCCAGCAGCAATCAGTCTTTTGAAGAACAAAATGAACGTCATCTGAGAATATTGGAAGAAAAGGGAGAGATCATCCGTCCTGTGGTGGTAGAAAATCCGCCCAAGGACCAGGCTCCAGTCACTGGCAAGACCAATGGTCACGAATGGATAGACCTGGGTCTGCCCTCAGGAACACGTTGGGCCACTTGCAACATCGGCGCTACCACCCCATCGGCACCCGGAGGTCTATATGCATGGGGCGAAACAGTAACCAAGACCTCCTACATGCCTGATAACAGCAAGACCCACGGAAGGGACATGGACGACATCTCCGGAAATGCCACCTACGACGTGGCCACTGCCAAGTGGGGAAAGGGCTGGCGAATGCCCACCAAGGAGGAGTTTGATGAGTTGGTGAGATACTGCCCCTTCCCGCAGTATGTGAAAAAGAATGGACGTCTGGGACAGGAATTTACCAACGAAAAGAACAAGAGAACACTTTTCCTGCCGGCCACCGGCCACAAGGAATACGGTTCCAAGCATGAAAATGCCACCGTATGCGGCAACTACTGGACCTCTACGCCACAAAAGGATTCTTATAAGAACGGTGCCCACGAGTACCATTACGGCGCTGCCTTGGGCGAGATGGGAGTAGGCGAGCGTTCGTCGGGCTTTGCTGTCCGTGCCGTCATTGACAACGATGCCATGATAACCGTTCCCTCGCAAGGCCAGGCCGACGGTCACCAGTGGGTGGACCTGGGCTTGCCCTCTGGCATCAAATGGGCTGCCTGCAACGTGGGCGCCAAATCGTCCGAAGAACTTGGCCACACCTTCCAATGGGCATGCATTGCTCCTGAAATCCCCGATGTTTCCCATCGTGCAGAATCGTACGGCAAATGGATGAGCGGCATTGGCGGAAGTGCCCAGTATGATGCCGCGGCATCCATGTGGGGAGGTGCTTGGAGGATGCCTACAAAAGTTGACATTCAGGAACTGATGGACAACTGCACATGGGAATACACCACTCTGGGCAGAGTCACAGGATGCAAGGCCATCAGCAAGATAAACGGAAACTACATCTTCTTCCCGTTCGGCGACAACGATACAATGGCGAGTTACTGGACTTCCATCCCCATGAACAGCAAGTCTTTAGGGAACTATGATGCATACGCTTTGTTTATGTCCAAAGATATGATCAATATATGTACAAAGGGACGCCATACCAACCATCCTATCCGTCCGGTAATGAAATAGAAGCATAGTAATGACCAGCAGGGGATTTTACAAAAAGTCCCTAAGCGCCTTTCCGGCAAAAACATACAATTAATGGACTGGCACATCGCCGGTCCATTATACTTTGATGGAGTGAAAGGTTATTTCGTGACCACCTCGTTTATGGCACGCCCTCAATCTTCGTATTTGAATGAAATTATTATTCCTTATCCTTCTTGTTCTTCTTCTTGAAAAGGTTCTTGCCCTTGCTCAGCAGGTCCTTGCCCTTTGCTTTGGCTTTTTCCACAGGATTCATGCCTTCCTCGCCATCGCCTCCGCGTCTGCCATGGAACTTGTTGTACTGCTTTCCTGTCAGGAAGAAAAGTTTTTTAGTGTCGCTTCCGTCCTTGATGATGGCAGTCTGCTTAGAGAGGTCAAGTTCGCCGCCTTTAGTGACAACCAAATCCGGGTCCGTCACAATTGTAATTTGCCCTCTTTTCTTGCCCTTATCGAATCCCTGTTTTACATAGATGTCGAAGGTTTCTGTATTGCCTTTTTTCTTGTAGTTTCTCATTTCCATGATGCAATCGTCTTCGCTATCGCCATCGAAGCGGTAAGTCAGGGCATTACGGTCGATAAAATCTCTGACCATCTGTTGCTGGCCCTTTGAATCCATGAAGTAGAAAATTTCTTCCCTTTGTGCAGAAACCGAGAAGCACAAGCCCATCAGCATCAAGACTGTAAATAAAACTCTTTTCATTGTTTGCCTATTTAAATTTTAGTTTGTTAAAACGGATGATGCAAATTTAGTTATTTTTTTTGATACACTCAAGCAATGCTCCGTTTTTTGCTAACTTTGCGATATAGAAAAATGGAATAGGGGACATTCAGGATCCGTCACAATGGTGGTTTTTCCTGTAATAAATAGTGTTAAAGGGTTACTGTGTGTTTATATTTTTTATAACTTTGTGTCATAAAAACGCCCATGCATATTCATATGTGGTTTCATGGGCATAGACTGATTGGACTAATGAAAATAAGACAGACGCTACTTTTATTTGTAATCGCCTCCATGTGTTGCTGTGCTCTTCATGCGCAGGTAGGTATGGAAAGCCTGGTGGCACGTCTCAAGACCTTTGGAGTGAAACTGCCACAGGAACAAGTGTTTCTTCATATGGATAACAGCAGTTATTATTTGGGGGATACTATATACTACAAGGCATACGTAAAGCGAAGCGACAACGGACGCCCTACCAACATAAGTGGCATCTTGTATTGCGAACTGCTGAACAATGACGGTTTCCTTGTGGAGCGCCAGATGATTTCTCTGGAGAACGGAGAGGGGCATGGCAATTTCTCCCTTGCCGACACACTGCTGTATGCCGGTTACTACGAACTGAGGGCCTACACCAAGTGGCAGCTGAACTGGGGAGTGACGGAGCAGCCGCACAGCATGTGGGCGGAAAAGTACTTCTTCAGCAAGTCCATGGCAGAGGATTATTACCGCGACTACGAGAAACTCTACTCGCGCGTCTTCCCCGTCTACGACAAGCCACGCACACCAGGAAACTATACCTCCGACATGACCCTGCGCCCTTTGGCTGCATACTATAAGGATCCTGCCGAAGACCCCAAAACCATAATAGAGTTCTTCCCCGAGGGGGGCAGTCTTGTAGCCGGTGTCAGCCAGCGGGTGGCATGGGAGGCAAGAAACGAAGCAGGAAAGGCCCTGCATGGAACTCTCAGCATAACAATGCCAGACGGACAGGTCATAACGTCAGAGACACTCAACCGCGGACGCGGTGTGTTTGAATTGGCCTCACCTCCAAACAAAAAGTTGAAGGCACAGTTTTCCCCATCCGAGGGCATGGGCAATCCTGCTGGCAGCAAGCATGCCGTTGCCGATATGCCCGAAGCAGAGCAGGATGGTGTGGCATTGCATGTCTCCACGGATACCGCAGGCATAACCATTTCATACCAGACCGCTGGCCTTGCCGCTCAGGACACCCTGGGACTGACAATCATGCGTAACGGCATCGTCCAGCACTTCTGCCAGTTGGATGGCAATCCGGTGGATGTTTATGCCACGGACGCCGGAGTCTACCAGATTACGGTATTCAACACGGAAGGCAGGGTATATGCCGACCGCCTGTGCTTCTTCCTGCCAGCAGGTTTCCATCATGCCAATGTCGCCTTCTCTGGAGTAAAGGATGGGCACTACGATGCCTTCGAACCCATATCCCTGACTCTGCATGGCACACCAGGGGCAAGTATGTCTCTGGCCGTCAGGGATGCTGCCAAGAGCGAATACATCTACGACACGGGCAATATGCTTACCGAAACGCTGCTTTCCAGTCAGATACGCGGTTTTGTCCCGCATCCTCAATGGTTTTTCCAGGAGGACAATGCTGAACGTCGCCAGGCACTCGACCTCTTGCTGATGGTTCAGGGCTGGCGCAGATACTCATGGCGTGAGATGGCCGTTGCTGGAGAGTTTGAGATACGCCACATGCCCGAGAGCAGATACCCGCACTGGACCGGCCAGATTCACAACTATTCTGCCGAGCAGGTACTCAGCACCATTGAGCAGGAAATGCGCCAGTTTTCCGAGAACGCCCAGAACGCTGGCAACTCTGATGACAGAGAAGAACAGCAGCCAGAAGACAGGGAAGGCAGTGAACAGAACAACGAAGACAAGGCTGAAGGAGAAGATTACACCAGCAAGGTGGGTGACCGTTTTAATAAAGAAGAGAGCAGCCTGAAGCGGCCGGTGGTCTTGCATGCCGAGTTTGCACAACCCGATGAGGAAGGTGTCATAGGCGAGATACGCAGCCAAGGGGAGTTCTCGATGGATTTCCCGAGATACTATGGAGAGTTTTTCTTCTTTCTCGGAGCCAGTGATACCACCAAGTGGAAAAAGGACCAGAGCCCCGTATGGACACAAAGCGGTAAAGGCAAGCGTGAGGATGTGGAATTCCCGGAGTTCTATGTCAAGCTGGACCCATTCTATCCCCGGTTCGCCCAACCATACGACTACTATCAGTCGCATGTCGCCCCCATGCCCAAGGACAATCCGCTCTATAACAGTGCAGACGAGCAGGTGCGCATGCTTTCCGAAGTAACTATCGGCGCACGCCGGAGCGGACGCCGCAAGTTCAGTCATTGGAAACCTGCCTTCATCATAGATGCATACGAGGCATTCAACGCCACTTGCGATGCAGGTTTTGCTCCAGGATATTTTATGGGGGCAGAACGTTTTGGAATGGATGTTGCGCGCACCTATATCGGCGACATGAAGACCGACCGCAGGTACGATATCGGTTACCGGTTCGACGGAATCAGGCTGACGGAGAACACAAGCATGGATCTCAGAAAACAGAAGACTGCGATTGCCGCTATCCCACAGCCCACGCACAACATGTCCAGCCATACCAGAAACAAGTACAATTATCTGTGGAACCTGAGCGATGTTATTGTATTTACCGACTATTCGCCACGTAATGATTACCATGGCAAGTACAAGGGCAACGAATTGCCCTCAGTGACTATCGACCTGCATCTGCTGAAGGATGATGAGGTGCGTTCGTATCAGAAGAACAGGCGCTGGAAAATGAAGGGATTCTCCGTACCTGATGAGTTTTATTCCCCCGACTATTCAAGCCAGCCTCTGCCCCAGGAGGACCATCGCCGCACCCTGTACTGGAATCCCAATGTAAGGCTGGATGCCAACGGGCAAAGTACAATAACGCTCTACAACAACTCATCCTCCAGCATTCTGCAGATAAGTGCAGAAGGTTGGACCTCCGATGGCACTCCTCAGTGTGGAAATGTGAACTAATATTGCTCAAAATGGGCATAAAAAGCAGAAATTACCCGCGCTTGAAGATTGTTTGTCGTAATAATTTGGTAAATTTGCCTGCGCATAACATTATAAACCTATCAATACTATGGAACAGAACGAACTGAAGAACATCGTTTCCCACTTCGCCATCCGTGGCACAGTAAGCGACATCAAGCCCCTTGGTGCAGGTCTTATCAATGACACCCTGCTGGTTACAACAGCCGAGGCAGATGCCCCCAACTACGTGTTGCAGCGTGTGAATACCAATGTATTCCCCGATGTGGACCTGGTAATGCGCAACATCTATGCCGTTACCACACACATCCGCAAGAAGCTGGAGGCTGCCGGCGAAACAGAGATCGACCGCAAGGTCCTGACCTTCATGCCAGCCAAGGACGACGAGACGAAACTCTATGCCATCGTGGACGGCCAGTACTGGCGCATGATGATATTCATTGAGAATGCCGTAACAAAGCAGGCTGTCAACCCCGAGAGTTCACGTGCCGCAGGCAAGGCTTTCGGCCAGTTCCAGGCCATGCTTGCCGACATCCCCGTGGAGTTGGGCGAGACTATCAAGGATTTCCACAACATGGAGTTCCGTCTGCAGCAGTTGCGCGAGGTTATTGCCAAGGACCCCGTAGGCCGTGTTGCCGAGCCCGAGGTGCAGGCCATGCTGAAGGAGATCGACGCCCGTGCCGAGTACATGTGCCAGGCAGAGCGCATGGGACGCGAGGGTGTACTGCCCAAGCGTGTGTGCCATTGCGATACCAAGGTGAACAATATGATGTTCGACCAGCAGGACAACGTACTCTGCGTAATCGACCTGGACACCGTGATGCCCAACTTCATCTTCTCCGACTATGGCGACTTCCTGCGCACCGGTGCCAACAAGGTGGCCGAGGACTTCCAGGACATGGATGCCGTATGCTTCGATGTGGATATCTTCAAGGCATTCACCGAGGGCTACCTGGCCAGCGCAAGCAGTTTCCTGACACGTGTGGAAATTGAAAACCTCCCCTATGCGGTGAAACTCTTCCCCTACATGCAGTGCGTACGCTTCCTGTGGGACTATCTCAGTGGCGACAAGTACTGGAAGTGCCAGTATGCCAACCACAACTTCGTGCGTGCCAACAACCAGCTGCATCTGCTCTTCAGCATTGAAAAGCACGAGCCTGAGATGGAGGCATTCATCGCAGATTGCTTGAAGTAACGTTCCGCCCCGCAAAAAGCGGAGCACAAATGAATGAAACAGAACTATAGTTTTATGTCCACTATCAGGAAGTATGCCGAAAGCGGCAAACTCCTGATAGTGGCAACAATCGCCGCCCTGATTGCGGCAAACTTGCCTTCAACTCGTGACCTGTATAGCAGTTTCTGGCAAGAACCCCTACAATTCGTTGTTGCAGGCTTCGACCTGCTTGCCCACAATGGCAAGAGCCTGACCATAGGCGGTTTTATCAACGACTTTTTCATGGCCATCTTCTTCCTCTCCGTGGGCCTGGAACTGAAGAGGGAGATTTTCTGCGGAGGAGAACTCTCCTCCTTGCGTAAAGCCCTGCTTCCCGTCCTTGCAGCCATAGGCGGCATGATAATGCCCACCATAGTGTTTGGCATAGCGTGTTACCTGACAGGCGATGCTACATACATGGAGGTCATGGAGCGTGGCATGCCCATCCCCATGGCCACGGATATTGCCTTCTCCCTGGGTGTGCTGGCCATGTTCTCCAAGCGTGTGCCCACGGGACTGAAGGTATTCCTCGCCACACTGGCCGTGGCAGACGACCTTGGCGGTATCTTTGTCATCGCCGTCAACTACACCGAACACATCTCCTTGCCACACCTTGGCGGCGTGCTTGCTTGCGTGATGGCATGCCTGTACCTTTCCTACCGGCACGTGCACAGCAAGTTTGGCTACATCGCCATAGGCCTGTTCATGTGGTGGTTCATGTTCCAGAGCGGCATACACTCCACCATAGCAGGTGTGGTATTGGCCTTCTGCATACCTGCCAGACTTAGCCATGGCACTAAGTATTACATAGAGAAGATACGTGTGCAGATAGACAAGTTCCCCCAGTACGAGGTTACCGCCCACGACAAGCGCACTCCGCACATGCTCACTCAGACAGACATTCAGGACCTCCGTGCCATCGAGTCCGCCTCCGACCACCTCATCTCCACACTGCAGGACACGGAGGACGTGCTTCGCAATCCCATAAGCATACTCATCATCCCCATCTTTGCCTTTGCCAATGCCGGCGTATGCTTCGAGGGCATGAGCATAGACAATCTCATACAGGGCGTGGGACTTGGTGTCTTCCTTGGTCTTGTCTTAGGCAAGTTCTCCGGTGTCATGCTGGCATGCTGGATCAGTATCAAGGCAAGGATAGTACAGTTGCCCGACGGCGCCAACTGGCCCTCACTGGCAGGCGTTGCCATGCTTTGCGGCATAGGCTTCACCGTGAGCATGTTCATGGCCGAACTGTCATATCCATTGGACCTTGAGGGTCAAAGTCCCGATACCATGCGCCTGCTTCTCAACGATGCAAAACTGGGTATCCTTTGCGGCACTATCACCAGCGCCATTTTAGGTTCGCTGATATTGCACAAGACCTTGCCCAAGAGCAGATAGGCGGACAAGGTATAGCCTGCCTGTCCCCCCCCTCCCTCTCCATTCCGTGGAGGCAAAAGACCATGTTGCAAAACAAATATAGGGCGTGTCCAAACGACGGACACGCCCTATATTCAATATCATGTATGTACTTACTCTGCTACAGTGCTGTCGTTGGCAACAGCCTCTGCGGTATTGGCGGTTTCAACGCTTTCCACGTTATCCACGCTTTCCACTACTTCCACGACTTCTGCCTCAGCCTCATTGAAGCATGGTATGGGAGAGGGGAGTTTGGCCCATGCCAGGAGGTTTGCCAACCAAAGTCCGGCAAACAAAAGGGCAAGCGCAATCAGCGAGACAGCCCATTTCTGCCAAGTGGGCATTCCCTTCTTGGCATATGGATCCTTCAGTTTGAGTTTGGGGAACTTGGCGGTGTCAGTCAAGGTTTCACCGAAGGGGATGCTTATTTTGGAGGCCGCATTGATAGCCCAGCCATTGGCATTGAGCAAGGGGGCTATGTTGCGACGGCGGAGTTTCAACCATGCCATTACCATAGATGGACCTGAAATAACAAGTATTATGCCTACGAAGGCGGCTATCAACTGCCACAAGTCAAGATCAAGAATTCCCCTGAATAGAGAAGTAAGGGCAGTGCCAATCATGCCCACGGCCATGCCTATGGCAGCAGCGATACCGGCAAACTTGGCTATGTCAAAGGGAGGTGCCGCTTTGGCATCTGCAGCCTCAGCATCCGCCACAGGTGCTTCATTGATTTTTGCAGTCATGTCCTTCATCATGTTTGCATCCTTGTCGGCAGCACTCTTGTTGATGAAATCCTCAATGGCAACAGCCATACGGCGGTAAGGTGACCAGAAGGCCTGACCTATGCTAATGGGATTGTCTATGACCTTTGTGATGACAGCATCCCATATCATACCCTTGTTGTCATAGTAAATGGCATTCTTTCCTACGGTGAGGTCACGTACCTCGCCCACGGTAACAGCAGCCACAATGGTTTCCTTGGCTGGAGTGGTCTTGCTGGTGCAGTCGCAATATACGAGATACATGCCACTTGCCGCCGCCATGGTGTTATGCTTGTTCATGTCAGCAACCTTTATGCAGAGGCGGCATTCACGTTGGTCAATGATGAGTCGTCCACTCTGGAAAATGGCGTTCACCGTCTTGTTCTTGTCGTAGAAGTCGTGGAACGTAACAAAGTTGCGCAACAAGCAGTAGAAGTCGCGATAGATATGAAGGAACTTGTCAACCATCTCTATGCTTTCCGCCTCCTCTTTGAGAGCACTGTCTTGTGCCACAAGGTCAAGCAGTGCCTGCTTCCTGTCATCTGAGATGAACTTCTCTATGGCCTCCATGCCAAGAGATTCCACTTCTGAGCCTTTCTTGGCTGCCTTCCAGGCATTGTATGCGGCAAAGGAGCCTCCGATAGCCGCCCATGACTCCTCGGTAAAGAACTTTTCTGCAGGCTTAACGATAGAAACGAGAGTATTGAACTGTGCTGCCCATGCAGGGTTGATTGCTGCGTCTATAGACAATTCGGCCTTGTCGGTGATACGTGCCAAAGGATATGAGGCAATCTCACAGGTCTTGCCAGTAAGGTTATCGGCACTGATTGTCTCGATGAGGGTTGTCTGCACATCAAGTTTTGCCGTGCTCTCGGGAGCGAATGCTGCCAGTTTGGCACGCACAAAATAATCCTTGACCTTGGCATCCAAAGCATTGTAAGCCTCTATGGCCTTGTCGGTATCGGCACCATAGGGCGCTTCTACGGCAGCAGTTTGCCATGCGGTATAGTCAGCCAGGGACTGGTAGAATTTCTCTATCAATTCGGTGTTCACGCCATTGTCGCCACTGCGGTCGGCAACGCTGCCCATTGTCTTTATTATTGTGGCTATGGTAGCCTTCTCGTCTTGGTCATCGGCGGTAAGTTCCGTGATGATGCCATCGCCATTGAATCGTGTCTTGGCAAATATGGCCTCTATGTCGGTCGTGTCGGCAAGCGAAATTACATTGCCCTCCTTGTTGAGGTTGGCAAGAATTTGTCTGCTGGAGTTATAGAGTTTCTTTCCTTCGGCGTTCTCCTGATTAAAGTCGGTGATGTCAAAGTTGTCGGCACCTTTGAGCAAGAGGTCGGCATTCTTGATGGCCGCAGTAATCCACTTGGCCGTGGCAACTATTTCGTTCACACGTATACGTCCATCACTGTCGGCATCAATGTACTTCAGACTTTTTTCCTCAATCTCCAGGCCCGTTGTGGGGCATGAGAGCACGGTCCACATTTTGGGATCCAGTTGGTCAAGGTGAGCGATGTCGGCTCCCGTTGTGATTTTAACCCTGGTAGAACCTCCTATATTCTCGTAGTTCCACTGATGTTTCTTCTGCTTCATATTATTATATAGGTATATGTTAATTTTTTGGTGAACGGCTATAAAATCCGTACAAAAATAGTATAAGGCGAGAGAAAAAGCAAATGTCAACGGAAGAAAGTGGTGATAAGCCCTGCATTTTATCCTTTGGATGTGCTTTGGGTTCAACAGACAACTCTGTTTCGGACATTTGCCCGGAATGGTTGGATGTAAATTGAAACTCAAATACTGATAAAGGAAAAAGAGGATGTGCATACACCCTCTTTCCTGTTATCTTGGTTTAGTGTTGGTCCGCCTGTTTTCATGACCTGTCATATTGCCATGGGCGCAACGCAATAGTTCTACAGCACTGCCTCCATGTTCTGTGGATTGAGCGTCTGCTTGCCCTCGCTGGAGTACATGTAGTCGATGCGTTCCTTGTAGGCCTTCTCGATCTTGGGACGAACCATCTTCATGGTGGAGTTTATCATCTGGTTCTGCTCGGTGAAAGGTTCTGCCAGTACGGCAAAACTGCTGGGCAGCCAACGCTCGGGGAACATGCCCTGGAACTCGCCTCCCTTCTTGAAGCGTGCCAGTTCGCCTTCCAGTTTCATAAGGGCAGCCTTGCGGCCCTTCTCGCTCTCAGGCTTCAGATTGTTGTCCTTCAGGTAGCGGCGCAGAGCGTCCTTGTTGGCTACTATCAGGGCAGTGGTTGTGGCGCACTGGTTGTTGTAGAGCATCACCTGGTCAATGAAGGGTGACTTCTCCACCAGAGCCTCCTCAATACCCTCGGGGCTGTACTTCTCGCCATCGCTGGAGATGAGCAGGCTCTTGAAGCGGCCCTTCACATAGAGCAGACCTTCCTTGCTCATATAGCCGAGGTCGCCAGTGTAGAGGTAGCCGTTGCGCACGGTATCTGCCGTAGATTCAGGGTTCTTCCAGTAGCCAGCCATCACGTTTTCGCCCTTGACAACAATCTCGCCCATTTCGCCCACAGGCAGTTCCTTGCCATCCATATCGCATATCTTCAGTTCGATGGGCTTTACCAGTTTGCCGCTGGAACCGAAACGGTAGAGTTCGGGACCATTGCTGGAGATTACGGGAGTTGCCTCGGACAGGCCATAGCCCTGGTACATGGGTATGCCTATGCCCACGTAGAATTTCTGCAAGTCCTTGTCCAACAAGGCACCGCCGCCGATGAAGAACTTAAGTTCGCCGCCGAAATTGTCGCGCACCTTGGAGAACAGAATCTTGTCGAACAGGGCACAAAGGGGTTTCAGCGCATAGCGCCATCCCTTGAAGTCAAGGTTGCTGTCGCCATAGTAAAGCTGCTTCACCTTCATACCCCAGTTGAATAGTCTTACGGCGCCGTTGCCCTTGGCACGGATACCCTGCTCTATGTTCTTCTTGAAGGTCTTTGCCAGGGCAGGAACACTGAGGATGAAGTGAGGCTTCACCTCCTTGATGTTAAGCGGGATGTTCTTCAGGGTCTCCATGGGAGTGCGTCCCACCTGTACCGTGGCTGCTGTGGCACCCTTGCTCATCATGATGTAGAAGCCAACGACGTGTGCAAAGCAGTGGTCGAGGGGCAGGATAATGAGTGTGCGCCATGTCTCGTCAATGTCCACCAGCGTGCATGCCTGTTCCACATTGGCGGTATAGTTGCGGTGGGTGAGCACCACGCCCTTGGGGTCGGCAGTAGTTCCGCTGGTATAGGTGATGGTGGCATAGTCGTCGTTCTGTATGGACTGTCCCACGGCAAGGAATTCCTCCATGGTGTGCTCCTTCAGAAACTTGTCGCCCATCTGGAAAACCTCCTCCACAGAGATTTCCTTCTCCTGGTATTCTGCCTGCGCATCCAGCACGATGACCTTCTCCAGCAGAGGCAGGCTGTCCTTTATCTGACGGATTTTCTTCAGCTGTGTGCCGGATACCATTACAAACTTCACGTCGCCGTGCTGAAGGCGGAAGAACAGGTCGTTGCTTTCTTCCAGTTTAATGGAAAGGGGCACATTGATGGCACCTGCATAGAACATGGCCAGTTCGCCGATGACCCACAGGTTGCGTCCCTCGCTGAGCAGTGCCATGGTGTCGCCTTTCTTCACTCCCAGTGCCTGCAATCCGGCACCCAGACGATAAACCTGTTTCTGCACCTCGGTGTATGTGGTGGGACGGAATTTGCCCTCACTCTTCTCCAGCAGGAAGGTGTTGCCTGGATACTGCTGTACCGAACTCTCGAAGAGATCTATGATAGTCTTCTTCATAAAAACAAGAGTATTTGTTATGTATTATTACTACAATTATCACACAAATATACAGATATTTGCCGAAAAGCACTACGATAAGGACATTTTTTTTTCAAATATCCTTACCTTTGTGTACATGTACATTCTGGTTTAGTGTTTAGAGTTTAGAGTTTAGAGAACTGATGAGCGACTTAGCTTATCGTCCTCGTTATCGTCTTCGTCATCGTCATCGTAATACATAGTTTATGAGCAACATAATAAATCCCTTTGCGCGTCCGCTGTACGTAATGGCCAAGCCTGCCGGAGCACATTGCAATCTGGCATGCGACTATTGCTACTACCTCGAGAAGCAGAAACTGTATCAGAACGGCGAGAAGCATGTCATGTCCGACCAACTCACCGAGGTGTTCGTACGCGAGTACATACAGTCGCAGTTCACCCGCGAGGTCAACTTCACATGGCATGGCGGCGAACCCATGATTCGTCCTCTGGACTACTACAAAAAGGTGGTTCGCTGGCAGCGCCAGTATGCCGAGGGACGAGCCATGCTGAACTGCCTGCAAACCAACGGCACCCTGCTCACCCCCGAATGGTGCCGCTTTCTGCACGACGAGGGATGGCTCGTAGGCATCAGCATAGACGGTCCGCAGGACATGCACGATGCCTACCGTACAAGGCACAACGGTGCCCCAACCTGGGAAAAGGTAATGCGTGCCATTGAGATGCTGGACCGCTATCAGGTGGAATGGAATGCCATGGCAGTGGTGAACGACATCACAGCGTCGCGCCCCCTGGACTTCTACCGTTTCTTCCGCGACGAACTGGAGTGCATGTACCTGCAGTTCACCCCCGTGGTGGAAAGGATTCGCCGTCATGCCGACGGCCGCCATCTGGCACATGTCATGGATGGCGAGGAGTACAGCCTTGCCCCCTTCAGCGTTGCGCCAGAGGCATGGGGAGAATTTCTCTGCACCGTGTTTGACGAGTGGTACCGTAATGATGTTGGCAAGATGTTCGTGCAAACCTTTGAAGCCACGCTGGCAAACTGGGTAGGCGTCACTCCCGGTGTCTGCTCGCTGTCCGACTGGTGCGGACACGCTGCCGTGATGGAGCACAACGGCGACATATACTGCTGCGACCATTTTGTCTTCCCCGAATACTATCTTGGCAACATCCGCAACCGTGGCATCCTGGACATGATGAACAGCGAAAGGCAGACTGCCTTTGCCGACATGAAGACCAAGGGGCTGCCCCTCCAGTGCAAGCAGTGCCAGTGGCAGTTTGCCTGCCATGGCGAATGTCCAAGAAACCGCTTTGCCAAAACCAAGGACGGAGAACCAGGCCTCAACTACCTGTGCAAGGGCTATCAGCGCTTCTTCGAGCATTCCGCTCCTTTTATGGAACAGTTGAAAAAGGATTTCCTCGAGAGGGAGCAGGCTTAACAGAATAAAATAAAGGAATAAAATAGTCCTCGCTACTGGTACGATTAAACCCAAATCGCTATGTCGATTTGGGTTTAATACAGCACTATTCTTTCCGCATCGACAGGATGGTCCAGGAAGATGCTGGCGCTGTCGTTGAATTGGTCGGGACGTTCTGTTGTAAGGAATCTCGCTGTCCCTCCCTGCGTTATGCGGGACTCCATGCCGGTGTGGCGGTTAAGATAGTCTTGCAGGCTTTTTGCCACATAATCACCTTGTGAGATAACTGTGACATTTGACGGGACGTACTGCTGTATCTTGTCCAGAAGCAGTGGATAGTGTGTGCAGCCGAGTATGACCGAGTCGATTTCCGGGTCAAGACGGAACATTTCTTCAATGCGTTTTTTTACAAAATAGTCTGCGCCTGGCAGATGGGCTTCGTTGTTCTCAACGAGCGGAACCCACATGGGGCATGCTACACCTGTTACCTTGATGTCGGGATGGAGTTTGGCAATTTCCAGATTGTATGTGTTGGACCTTATTGTGCCTGGGGTAGCAAAAACACCGATGTGGCGCGTTTGGGAAATGGAACCCACACATTCTGCAGTTGGGCGTATGACACCTAATACACGCCTGCTTTCATCAATGGATGGCAGGTCTTTCTGCTGGATGGTTCTCAGTGCCTTGGCAGAGGCAGTGTTGCATCCCAAAATAACCAGTGGGCATCCTTCATTGAAAAGGCGCTTTACCGCTTGGAGCGTGAATTCGTATACTACGTCAAAACTGCGTGTTCCATACGGGGCACGTGCATTGTCTCCCAAATACAGATAGTCGTATTGAGGCATGAGTTGGCGGATTGTCCGTAAGATGGTCAATCCGCCATAACCGCTGTCAAATATTCCTATAGGGGACATTATTCAACCTCTTCTTCTACTCCAAGCAGCTGGATGACTGCAGATGTCAGGTCCACGGCCAGACCGCTTACCATGTAGGGGATGCTGCCGCCGTCTACGTCAAAGACAATGCTGATGCCTCGTGCCTGTGCAGCACTGGTGACGGCATCGGACATCTCTGCCATGACGTCGGCCAGCAGACTTTTTTCCGCTTCAGCAAGAAGCGACTGCACCTTGATACGGAAATCGGCATTTGCTTCGAGCATGTTCTGGAGTTCGTTCTGCCTTTTCTCCAGTATGGTCTTGGGGAAGTCCTTCTGTCCGTGCATGAATTCCTCGAACTTTCTCTGGAAATCCTCCTCGCTCTTCTTGGCTTCTGCCTCGTACTGCGCCTTTAGTGCTTTCATGCTGTTCTGCATAGCCTTGTATTGCGGCATATTCTGCAGGATAGTCTTTGAACTGATCTTTCCTATGATAAATGCCATAGGTCTGGGACGTGTTTCAGGTACTGGCTGATTGGCAGTCTGGTGTATGGAATCCACCGACACCGAGTCGGTGCTCTGTGCCATAAGCGGCTGCCCCATAGATATGAGGCAGAGGAGGCAGGCAAAGGAAAATGCCCTATAGTAATTATACGCTTTCATTAATCAGATATTATGAATTTGTACCTACGAGTGAACTCTTAGATACGTGGCATGGACCACTTATTTTGCAGGTGTTGCTGCAGCTGCTGGTGTTGCAGTTATGCCCAGTTCCTTCTTCAGTTGAGCAGTGATGTCAGTGCTCAGGGCTGGGTTGACGAATGAAATGGCACCAGAACTGATATCAACAATATATACATATCCGCCGGCTTCGCCAATCTTCTTCACTGCAGCCATCACCTTCTCCACAATCAGGGCCATCTTTTCCTGAGATGCCTTCTGGAGCGCCAGCTGGCTGTCCTGCTGTGTCTGCTGGAAGCGCTGTGCCAGGTCGTTCAGTTCCTGTTCGCGGCGTGCACGTACATTGTCCAGCAGGTTTGCTGCCTCCTTCTGGTAGTCCTCGGCTTTCTTCTGCAGTTCGTCCTGCATGAGCTTAAGGTCGTCCATGTACTGCTTTTCCATGCTCTGCAGTTCGGTCTGGGCTGCAGCATACTCCTTCATGTTGGGAAGGATCTCGGTGTAGTTGTAGTGTGCAAACTTTGATTGTGCCATGATGGTCATGGGAAGTGCCATCAAGATAGCCAAAAGAATCTTTTTCATAATTGTTTTTAATATATATTTTTTTTGTTATTGATTTATCAGTTATAGCCCAGCTTGGTCAATACCTCATTGGAAATATCCGCCTTGGGAGAGGCAAAGATGATGCCTGCATCCGAGGCGCGGTCCAGGATGAGGCTGTATCCCTTCTGTTCGGCAATGTCCTTGATGGCATTGTATATCTCGTCCTGGATGGGTGCCATCAGGCTTTCGCGCTTCTTGAAGAGTTCGCCTTCGGGACCGAAGTATTTTTTCTTCAGGTCGCTGGCTTCCTTTTCCTTTGCAATGATTGCCTCTTCGCTTTTGGTCTTTTGCTCGTCAGAAAGGAATACAGACTCTGCCTGGTATTTCTTGTACATGGTCTGTGCCTCTTCCTGAAGGACTTCCACTTCTGCCTGCCATTTTCTGGAAACCTGGTTCAGCTGCTCTCCGGCACGCTCATAGGCGGGGATGTGGTTGAGAATATACTCCATATCAACGAGGGCGAACTTCTGTGCATCTGCTGTCAATGCCAGAGAGGCCATTGTTATGATTGTAAGGAATAGTCTTTTCATATTCAGGTTTTGTAGTTTAGAGTATATGGTTTAGTGTTTGGTGTTTAGAGTATATGGTTTGGGATTATGCTTTATTCGGAGCAAACGGGAGGGTGAGATGGTTAGAACTCTTGGCCGAGGACAAAGTGAAAGTGGCTTCCGCTGTAGGTGCTCACGCCTTGAACCTTATCAAATCCATATGCCCAGTCTATACCGAGCAGGCCCACCATTGGCAGGAATATGCGTGCACCGACACCCACCGACTTCTTCAGGTTAAAGGGATTGACCTCACCAATGCTGCTCCAGCAGTTGCCGCCTTCTGCAAAGACAAGGCCAAATATGTTGGTACTTGCACCCAGCATGAAGGGATAGCGGAGTTCCACTGAGAAGCGTGTGTATGCATAGCCCATGTTTCCTCCTGGTGTGAGTGAACCGTTGTCATAACCTCTCAGGCCAATTGTTTCTGTGGAATAGAGCGAGGAGTATCCCGACATGCCGTCGCCACCCATATAGTAGTTCTCAAAGGGAGAGGGCTTGTGCCTGTTGTATGACCCCAGGAGTCCTACCTCTGCTCGTGTCATCAGAACAAAGCACTTGTTGCTGCTGCTTAGTGCAGTGAATGTGCGTGCCTTGAACTTCCACTTGTGGTATTCTATCCATGAATATTTTTCCTGCAGTTCCTTCAGGTATGTGCTGCTGGAAGGATTGTTGGCCAGATTGGCGTAGTCCTTGCCATCCCACAGCGAGAAGGGCGGTGTCAGGGCTACTGAAAGTTGTATTTCTGAACCGCGTCGGGGGAAGATCTGGTTGTCGGTACTGTTTCTGGACAAGGTGAATCGCAATGCAAGGTTGTTGCAGTTGCCGTTTGTCATCAGAGAGAAGTAGTTCCAGTCCTTCATCATATAGCGGGTATATGACAGGTCTGCGCTCAGCATGAAATAGTCATCTGGCCAGCGCAGGCGCTTGCCCCAGCCAAGAGATACACCGAAGATCTGCTGGTATTTGTCGGGGTCGTAGAAGTTTTCATAGTTGCCATAACCGTATCCATAACCATAGCCGTATCCATAGCCACCATATATATTATTATAGTAGTTGTCGTAATAGGCAGAGTTATAGTAGCGGTCGCTCACGTCGGTCTGTTTGCTGTAGAAAGCGCTGAACGACAGAGTGTTCGGGCGCTTGCCGCCGAACCATGGGTTAATGTATTGTATGCTATACTGCTGGTAGTACGAACCGTTGGTCTGGCCGCTGATACTGAATGTCTCGCCATTGCCCTGTGGCATTACGCCACGGCGCAGGCCTCCCTTTGAGAAAAGGTTGGCAAGGCAGAAATTGGCAAACTTCAAGCCGATCTTGCCGATAACACCAGTCTGGCCATAACCAAGAGAGAACTCTATCTGGTCGTTGCTCTTAGGCTCAAGTCCCCATGACAGGTCCACGGTGCCGTTGTTCGGGTCCGGTGCTATGTCGTAGTCGATGTTCTCGGGATTGAAGTGTCCCATGCTGCCGATTTCGCGGAATGAACGCTCGAATGCTTCCTTGGAGAACAGGTCGCCGGGCTTGTTGCGCAGTTCTCGGCGGACCACGTTTTCGTATACGCGGTCATTGCCGGTAATCTTCACTCTGCTGATGCGTGCCTGAGGGCCTTCGTGTATACGCATTTCAAGGTCTACGCTGTCGCCCACAATATTGGTCTCTACAGGGTCAAGTCTGTAGAAGACATAGCCATTGTTGTAGTAGAGGTTGCCCACGGCGTCCTCATCGCCAGAGAGGCGGTCATTGAGCAGTTTCTGGTTATAGACATCTCCCTTTTTCATTTTGAGCATGTATGAAAGGGCATCAGTGTTGTATACAGAGTTTCCCACCCACTCGATATTGCGGATGTAGTATTTCTCGCCCTCTTCCACGTGGATGTTTATGTCTACGTACTTCTCGTCAATGTTTTTTACGGTATCGGCAACAATGACGGCATCGCGATAGCCCAGTTCGGCGTAGTAGTTTTGCAGGTTTTCTTTGGCTTCCTTGTACTTGCTCTCTACGAACTTGTGGCTGCGGAACCAGTTGTGGAAACCGTCCTTTTCTCGTATTCCCTTCAAGACACCCTTGGTGAAGATGGTACCCTTCAGTTTTTTCTCGGAGATGACAGTGTTGCCTATTACGTTTATCTTGTTTACGATGATCTTGCCGTTTTTCTCTATGTTGACGTCTACAATCACCTTGTCCGGTGCTGCGGGGTCGTCGTGTTGCAGTATTTCTATTTCTGCATTCTTGAAACCCTTGTCCTCAAAATAGCGTTGGGCAAGAATTTTTGCCCTGTCGATCATGTTTGGCGTCAGTTGGTTGTCCACCATAAGGCCAAGCTTCTCCTTGAGGTCGTCCCTCTCGCTTTTCTTTACACCGTTGTAGTTGATTTTGGATATGCGAGGGCGTGGTGCCAGATATATGTGCAGATATGCGGAATCGCTGATGATGGAATCCACGCTTATGGAGACATTGGAGAAAAGTCCGTTTTTCCAATATCGCTTAATGGCCAGTGTTATTTCGTCGCCGGGTATGGAAATTGTCTCTCCGACACTTATGCCGGAAAGACGTATTAACATGTTTTTGTCAACATTCGATATGCCTTCCACTTCAATGTTCTTGACCACTACCTCGCGAGGTGTCCTGCTGTAGTCAACAGTCACGGTGGTGTCCCTTTTCTGGTATTGGGCATGTGCAGGGAGTGCCGCCATGCACAGGAAGACAGTGTATATAATAATGTATATACTATTCTTCATCTGAAATCTGATCTCCGGTTTTGCCATAGCGACGCTGGCGTTGCTGATAGTCGGCGATGGCTTCTCTTAACGATTCTTCATTAAAGTCAGGCCAGAACTGGTCTGTGAAATAGAATTCGGAATATGCACACTGCCAAAGCAGGTAGTTGCTTATGCGCAATTCTCCGCCGGTTCTTATGAGCAGGTCGGGGTCGGGCATGAAGTTGGTGGTAAGGCTTGCGCTGATGCTTTCCTCGGTGATGTCCTCCAATGATATGTTGCCCGCCTTTACTTCATTGGCCAGGTGTCTTGCTGCTCTTGTTATCTCCCAGCGGCTGCTGTAGCTCAGAGCAACTATCATGGTCATGCCAGTGTTGGTGCTGGTGCGTTCAATGCATTCGCCCAGGCGCTTCTGTACGCTTGCTGGCAGTCGTTCCATCTCGCCGATCATGCGGAAGCGTACGTTGTTCTTCATGAAGATCTCCTCTTCCAGGTTTGTGAGGACAAGATTCATGAGTGCTTCAATTTCTTCAACAGGACGATTCCAGTTTTCTGTGCTGAAGGTATAGAGAGTGAGGTACTTGACACCCAGCCTTGTGGCTTCCTCTGTGACTTTCTTTACTGTGGCCACGCCTTCAACGTGTCCTGCTGTACGTGGCAAACCCTTTGCCTTGGCCCAACGGCCGTTTCCATCCATGATGATGGCTACGTGTGCCGGAATTCGGCTCTTGTCTAATTGTTGCATAGTCTTAGTTTTGGACTGATGTCGTATGTTAAAGTAAACATGAAGAAGGAATACGTGTCCCTGTTCTTCATTCCGGAACTCTCTATGTAGTACGGGTCATTTAGTCGTGCTCCGTCCAGTTTGTCTATGGTGGTGAAGCGGTGCGTCCACTCGAATATGAGGTTAAGCCTCGGTTTTACTTTATATTTTACTCCGACGCCCACTGGCAGGTTCAAGCCAAACGCAGTCGCGTCGTTTGTGACTCCCACTGTAGCGCCTATTCCCAATATTGCGTAGGGAGTGATACGCGACAGTTTCTTGTATCCTGGCCCCAATCCGTATCCCCAGAAGTTCAGTTCGAACTGTGCTCCGAGGTCAATTACGTTGCCACCAAAACTTATATCGGTGCCTTGTTGTGTAGTCCCAGGTGCTTCCGGCAGGTAGTATCCATTGGTTGTGCCTCCATATCTGCCGTAGGCGAGGTTTGCTTTCAGGGCCATGCGCGGGTTGAAATTGCGCCTCAGTGTGAATGCCGCCATTATGTTGCTTCCCGAGAAAGGTGTGCTGTTGGCGTCGCCCAGATAGTAGCATAGTCCTGTGCCTCCGCCTATGTCCCAACGATATTCCAGAACCTCCTGCGCAATAATCCCCTGCATATTGCAGGCGAGCATGATTATGATGAGTAGTTTCTTCAAATCCCCACTTCTGTGTTTAGAGCATTCATGGACGGGCAAATCCCAGTCTGTTTATTCGTCCTCTATATACCTTTCCTCCGGCGATAAGCCAAATGAAGTTGTCCTTGTCGGCAGTGGCGGTGATGTATCCGTCGCAACCTTGGATTTCCGCAGGTGGGATTATATCCTGTTGGCGTTCCCATGTAAGACCGTTGTCCTTGCTGATAAAGAATCGCTCCAGTGCCTTTGCCTTTCCGTCCTTGCTGACGCCACCTATGGCCATCAGATTGTTGTCATAATGCAGCAATGTCATCTGTGTCAGCATGGGCATGGCAGCCTTGCTGTTCCATGGGCTGCCATAGTGCATCCAGCTTTCTGCATCCTCGTCCTCGAAGTCTGTCCAGCATTTGGACCATACGACAGCACACGAATCTCCTTCTACGCTGCGGTTACCCGCTATTATCATTCTTGTCAGGGTGCTTGTCTGTGGGTATGTGATGTCTGCTATCTCCATGTCGGGCATCAGTGAGAAATCCGCATCAAGCGTTTCTGCCTTCCAAACTCCGGCTCCGTGATAGATGCTGTTCAATGCTCCGTTGAAGATGGCGTAAAGCTTGTCGTTGGATACACCAACCAGTCGAAGTCCCTCGTGCTGATACAGTTTTTCCCAGTCTATGCCATCGTTGCTGGAGTACAGTCCGCCATCGTCGGTGTTCACGAAAACGGCATTCGGTCCTTTTGCCAGGGAACTGACATCTGTGTTCTGGGGAAGGTTGGTTACATGCCTGTTCCATTCGCCATCGCTGCTCAGACCGTGAGTAATCCATGCCACTGCCGCTCCGTCGTTCACGAGTACGGCCACCTGCTCTTTCAGCGAAGTTGCTTTCATGGGGTGGATTCCCTGTATGGCATTGTCGCAAGCCACAGGGTGCCATTTCAGCGAGTCGCTCTCCATCGTGTGCACGTTGACCTTCAGCGTGTACTTTCGCTCCGTGTTGTCGGTTGCCACTACCCTGATGTGCAAGGGTACACGTAGGTCAATGCTGTCCGAAGAACTGTAATGGTCCCATGGATCATCCTCCCAGGCGTCAGACGGACGGATGTATGCCAGCGCTCCGTTGTATGACATGTTCATCACTACCCTTGACAAATCTGTGTTGTATGGCAATGAGTCGCGGTTCTCGATGAGCAGCGTCTTCTGGTTTATGGTGAACGTAAGGTTGTGGTCGGTGAACGACTGGTAGTAAGTGCTGTCTGTAATTCCGTCAGAGGCTTTTGTCGTCATCTTGCGCTTGAAACTGCCGAACGTTACGTGGGAAATGAAGCACGTGTTGTTCTTTATGGTAACTTCTTTCGAGTCAGACATACATGCAGTCAAGAAGAATGTCAGGAGCACAATTGAAAGCAGCCCCTTGGACAGTCCGTAAATGTCTTTTTTCTTCTTCGTGTACATTATAATAAGCAATTTGGGTGCAAAAGTACTGCATTTATTCCACATAATTGCTATTTATGTGTGTCAAATGTGACTTGAATTAAGTAAAATTAGCAATTTGTTGCCGTCAGCTTCGTATTCTTCCGTCAGTTTCGCGTTGTGAAGCGTTGGGGCCTTCACTTTTTCGCTAAAGGGGATGTGCGTTGCTTCATGTTGCCTGTCAGTGCAAATTTCTATGCGTGCGTCGTCCCAAAGGTTGCTGTCGATGAAGCTCTGAAGCAGTTTGCTCCCGCCCTCCACCAGCAGGTGCTGTACACCTCTTTTGTGAAGGTCGAAAAGTATCTCGGAGAGAATCTCGTTGTGATAGACGATGGTCTCCTGCCCGTCGCAAAGCATCTTCTCCGAACCGTCCAACCGTCCCTTTCTGTCGATGGTCACTCTGAGTGGGGATGGCCCTTGCCACAGTCGTGTGGTCAGGGACGGGTTGTCCTGTATGGCAGTGTTCGTGCCAACCATTATAGCCTGGCAGCGCGAGCGAAGACGGTGTACCAGCATGTTTGTGAATTTGGTAGAGATGTGCAACCTCTGTCCGCTATCCGTCCTCGTGCCGATGGCGCCGTCTGCCATCTGTGCCCATTTTAGTGTCACTCGGGGTCGGTGCATCCGGTGGAAGGTGTGGAAACTTGGGTTTATATCCATGCATTCCTTTTCCAGGACTCCGCACCTTACTTCAATTCCAGCGTTACGCATCCTCTGTATGCCTTCGCCGTTCACCTTGGAGTTGGGGTCCTGCATGCCAATTACCACTCTTTTGAGACCGTGCGCAACTATCATGTCGCAGCATGGAGGCGTCTTGCCCCAATGGGAACATGGTTCCAGGGTGACGTACATTGTACATTCGGCAAAGTATTCCAGCGCTTCTGGGGATATGTCGTAGGTTCCGTTGCGGTGTGTCACATGTCCGTTCGGTATGCGGACGCTTCGTACGGCATTTACCTCGGCATGAGGGCCGCCGTATTTGCGGTGGTATCCTTCTCCTACTATGCGGCCATTTCGCACTATTACGGCTCCGACCATGGGGTTGGGGGCTGTGCTTGCTTCTCCGCACTTGGCCAGTTGTATGGCTCTGCGCATGTATTTTTCGTCCTCTGTCATATTGTGGGTAAATTTGCCTTTTTCCTCGCTTAATCGTACCATTGGGACTGCGTCCCGAAGGTACTCACGCTCGATAAAGCTCAAATAAATTTGGCATTCTCCTCGCTTAATCGTACCCTTGGGACTGGCGTCCCGAAGGTACTCGCGCTCGGAAATGCTCAAATAAATTTGGCATTCTCCTCGCTTAATCGTACCTTTGGGACTGGCGTCCCGAAGGTACTCACGCTCGGAAAAATCAAAAATGTTTTGCTTTTTCGCTCGCTTAATCGTACCTTTGTTGCATGAATTGCTTAAAAGAACTCAAGTCGCATTATGGCGCATCCGAAGGCTATGCTCTCTATCGTCTTGTGATGGAAGAGTGTTTCGGTTTGACACATGCCGACATATTGCTTGGCAAAGATAGCCAAATTTCAGAAGAAAACAAGGTCCGGTTGGAGGAAATTACAACTCGCATGCTCGAAAATGAACCGGTCCAGTATATTTTGGGCTATGCCTATTTTTACGGCCATCGCTTTCGAGTGCGCAGCGGTGTGCTGGTACCACGTCCGGAAACTGAACTCCTTGTCGACAAGGTCCTGGAACTTGCCCGAGGCGCCGAAGGGGGATGCCCTCCCAAGGTTCTGGATATCGGTACGGGTAGCGGATGTATAGCCATCAGTCTTGCCCTGGCAGGGTGCAGGGTAACGGCAATGGAAGTTTCGGAAGAGGCATTGAGTGTGGCTTCGGAAAATGCCTCTGTGCTCAATGCGGAAGTGGTGCTGATGCATGAAAATATTTTACAGCCATCGTTGGCCTCAGACCGTTGGGATGTCATTGTCAGCAATCCCCCTTATGTGTGCCTGAGTGAGGCGGAGGAGATGGAGAGGAATGTTCTTGACTATGAACCTCACATGGCTCTCTTTGTTCCAGATTCCGACCCTCTGATTTTCTATCGTGCTATCGCCTCCTATGCATTGTCTCATCTTGTCGCAGGTGGATGGGTTTGTCTGGAAATAAATCAGGCATTCCCTCTGGAGATGACCAGATTGCTTGCTTCTTTCGGCTTTCGCAATATAACCATAATTCCCGATCAGTATGGCAAGAAACGTATCGCGTGCGCTCAGCTTTGAACAGGGGCTTCAGCGTGCTGCTGCCCTTTGCAGTCAGTCCGAGCACTGTGTGGCTGACATTACTGAGAAATTGTTGCGTTGGGGCATCTCAAGGGAGGATTCAAACCGCATTGTTGATAGGCTTGTTGATGAGAAATATATTGACGAGGCGCGGTATGCGATTGCCTATGTGAGGGACAAGGTCCGATTCTCGCATTGGGGTAGGGTGAAGATAAAGAGCATGCTTCGTATGCTTCGCATCAGCGAATCGGATATTAGTGATGCGTTTGACTTGTTTGACGAAGATGAGTATCTCGCTGTTCTTGAGGGTGTAATAGAGACGAAGCGCAGGTCTTTGCCCGAGGCGGATAGTTATGCTTCTCGAGTCAAATTGATTCGCTTTGCCCTGCAACGAGGCTTTGAAATGCATGAAATAACAAAATTTATATCGGAATATTAGTGGAAATCGGTAAATATTCCTATCTTTGCATGGAAACAAAGTTAAACTTCTAAAAGATAAAAGTTATGAGCACACTTGAAAAAATCTTTGCTGAAAAGCTTCTCAAGGTAAAGGCCATCAAGCTCCAGCCTACAAATCCCTTCACCTGGGCCAGCGGTTGGAAGTCTCCTTTCTATTGCGACAACCGTAAGACCCTGTCATATCCCGACCTTCGTTCCTTCGTAAAGATAGAGACCTCCCGTCTCATTCTGGAGCGTTTCCCCGAGGCTGAGGCCGTTGCAGGTGTAGCTACTGGTGCTATTCCCCAGGGAGCTATGGTGGCAGATACATTGAACATGCCGTTCGTTTATGTTCGTTCAAAACCAAAGGATCATGGTCTGGAGAACCTTATTGAGGGTGAACTGAAGCCCGGCACCAAGGTAGTTGTGGTTGAGGACCTGATCAGTACCGGTGGCAGTTCCTTGAAGGCTGTCGAGGCCATCCGCAACTACGGTTGCGAGGTTGTGGGCATGGTTGCTTCCTATACCTATGGCTTTGATGTGGCCGAAAAGGCATTCAAGGAAGCAGGCGTGGAATTGGTTACACTCACCAACTACGAGGCTGTTGTAGCACAGGCTCTGAGTACTGGTTATATTAAGGAAGAGGAAGTGGAACTGCTCAACCAGTGGCGCAAGGCTCCTTCCGAGTGGCAAGGATAATACATTCATTATTAGACACTGATTTATGAACAAATATGAAAGTACGGTCAAGACGGTGTATGCTCCAGTGGAGCGTGTGTATGCCCGTCTGTCCGACCTCACATCGTTGCAGGTATTGAAGGAAAGGGTTGATGATCCCCGTTTCGAGGAAATCATCAACAGCCAGGTGCCTGCCGACAAGCGTCCAACTCCCGAGCAGTTTGAGAAGTTGCGCAACAACATCCGCAAGATGGAACTGACCCCCGACACCATGTCAGGGCACATCGGTCCTCTGGGCGACATTACTTTGCGAATAGTGGAACGTACCGATCCTAAACTAGTCAAGATGGAACTGGAAGGTGCTCCCATTGCCGTAACCATGTGGATACAGATGCTCCCTTCCGATGAGAATTCCAGCCGACTGAAGGTAACCCTGGGCGCAGAACTGAATTTCTTCATCCGCAAGATGATAGAGTCTAAGTTGGAAAAGGCTCCCGAGGGTTTGGCTCAGTTCCTTTCACAGATTCCTTATTAACTCCTATAGATCCTGCACGGATGCCATGGCTCTGACCCATGTTGTCCGTGCGGATTGTATCTTCTAACAAATCATTGCAATGGCAAAACTTTGGGACAAAGGCTTTGAGATAAATGCGGAGATAGAACGGTATACCGTTGGCCGCGACCGCGAACTTGACCTGTATCTGGCACAGGACGATGTGCTTGGCTCCATGGCGCATATCACCATGCTGGAGAGTATCGGTCTGTTGAAGAAGGACGAACTTGCTGCTCTGCTGGCGCAGCTGAAGGAGATTCATGCACAGATTCTCCAAGGCGAATTCCAGATAGAGGACGGTATAGAGGATGTCCATTCCCAGGTAGAACTCATGCTCACCCGCTCTTTGGGCGAGATGGGCAAGAAGATACACTCGGGCCGTTCTCGCAACGACCAGGTGCTTGTCGATTTGCGTCTCTTCACCCGTCGCCAGTTGCGTATGGTAGTAGAAGACGTCTGCTCTCTGTTCAAGGAACTTCAGATCCAGAGCGAGCGCTATAAGAACGTCCTGATGCCAGGTTATACTCATTTGCAGGTGGCTATGCCGTCAAGTTTCGGTCTGTGGTTCGGCGCCTATGCCGAGTCGCTGGTGGACGACATGATGATGCTTCAGGCTGCATACCGCCAGACCAATCGCAATCCCCTGGGCTCTGCGGCTGGTTATGGCAGCAGTTTTCCCTTGGATCGCAGCATGACCACCCGTCTTTTGGGCTTCGACTCCATGGACTATAATGTGGTATATGCCCAGATGGGGCGTGGCAAGACTGAGCGCAACGTTGCATTTGCCCTTGCCTCGGTGGCAAGCACCGTCAGCAAGATGGCGTTTGATGCCTGTATGTACAACTCGCAGAACTTTGCCTTTGTGCGCCTGCCCAAGGAATGCACAACCGGCAGCAGTATCATGCCTCACAAGAAGAACCCCGATGTCTTCGAACTGACACGTGCCAAGTGCAACAAGCTCCAGGCTCTGCCCCAGCAGATAATGATGATAATGAATAATCTGCCCTCTGGCTATTTCCGCGACTTGCAGATTATCAAGGAAGTCTTCCTTCCCGCCTTCCAGGAGTTGCGCGACTGCCTGCAGATGTCGGCCTATATCATCCGTAAGATGGAAGTCAATGAGGAGATTCTCTCGGACCCTCGCTACGATCTCATGTTCTCCGTGGAGGAAGTTAACCGTCTTGCTACCGAAGGCATGCCCTTCCGCGACGCCTACAAGAAGGTGGGACTGGACATAGAGGCCGGCAAATTCATTCCAAACAAGGATATCCGCCATACCCACGAAGGAAGCATTGGCAATCTTTGCAACGGCGAAATTGCATCTCTGATGGAGTCGCTTGTTCAGGATTTCCATTTCGAGCGTATAGACAGGGCAGTTGAGTTGCTGCTTTCATAGCCTCCCTTATATATATAATAAGGTATATATCCCAGATTTCACATGAGAATATTCAGACTTATGCTGGTTGCCCTTGCGGCAGCCGGCATTTTATCTTCCTGCGAAAAGGCGGAAAATCTCTATAGCAGATACTATGCCTACTTCCGCTATACTCCCGTCAGTGCGAAGCCCAATCTGTACAGGGCCTGTACCTCGCTCGGGGAGTTCTGCTCCATTACATACCCTCCAGGTGCCGGTCAGAACTATGTGGTCAAGAGCCTCAGCACTCCTTCCAGCGTTGATTATATCCAGCGTACAGCACTTCAGGGCTACCGGGACTTCATACTGGGTATAGGTGGCGGACTTGTCTTGGGCATGCCTATGATACCAGAGATGCTCGAGCAGGAAAGTAATGTTGTTTGCTTTGATCTGTGCTGTTCCAACTGCTATCAGGACTATCACATACAAAAGCATCTTAACATGCAGCCAGGAGGACAGGCATCGTGCATTTCCTGTGGGCGTACATACGATCTAAATAATATGGGCATAGTGTCGGCAGGAGATGCAGGCCGTTCGCTTTTCCGATATTATGTGCACTATCACATGTCTACTCAAACGATTACCGTCAGCAACAATTAAAGGCCGTGTTTGCAGTTTTTCGTGCCTTTTCTTTGGCAGAGTCGTTTTTTTGTTATACCTTTGCACCCGCTAATGGACAGATGATTAGCATTCAGGTTGACTCGCTAGCTCAGTAGGTAGAGCACTTCACTTTTAATGAAGGGGTCTCGGGTTCGAACCCCGAGCGGGTTACGGAAGTATTCCAAATTTCAAAAGAGAGTTCTTAGGGACTCTCTTTTTTCGTATTATTCTCCTTTTATGCCGCGACTTTACTGCCCCGCGACTTTACTGTTTTTCATTTATTATTCGGATTTAAGATTTTATATTGTATCTTTGTAGCGATTAATCAACTTTGTTGCTATGAATCACTGCACTGCAACCCCTTATTCTCCGCTCTTGGGCTGCTGCTCAAGGGGTGAGGTGCGTGTGCATATGAGCGTTGGCCTCGCGGCTACCCCCCCCCTATAAGTTAATCATTTACAATGCTTTATGTGCGCTTTCTCTGGCAAGAGGAGGTGCGATGCGTCGTGGGTGTTGGGCATCTCACGCGGAGGGTGCTTTGTCGGGCCACGGAGGACACAAGTATGCACGGATTTCTTTTTATCAACACACACAGAAACAAAGTTCGCTGGCCGAAGGGAAAAGCAATTTAAGCACGTTTTTGACTTCGCCTTTGGCTCCGCTCTTGCTACCCATCCGGATGGCAGGCACAAGCGTAGCGCGTGCTAAAACAGTCTAAGTTCAGTTTAAATTCAGTTGACAAGATAAAACAAAATCAGTGATTATCCGTGCCCATCCTTGGGAGAAACGAAAAAGAAAACAATTAACAAATTATTAACTCATAAAAACTAAGAAGTTATGAAAACTAAAATCTTTACCCTTTTTGCAGCGTTCACGCTGCTGTTCGGTGCCAAGGCTATGGCGCAGACCAATCCCGCCGAACAATATTATTATTACCTTGGCACCTCGTCCGACGAATCCCTGATAACTCCTGACAACTATAAGGAATTCTGTCAAAAAGTATCTGAATTCCCTGCAGAGCAACAAATTGTAAGTGTTGATGACGAGTATCTATATGTGGTTCTGCCCGCAGATAAGGATATGTTAGCATTAGACATAGATGCAGGCATTGGCGAGTTGAATTTTAAGTACTATTCATCAGCACTGTCTAAATATAGTAATACCAAAAATAAGAATGTAAGACTTACCTTTGATGACGAAAAAGAATACGTTATCTATCGTTCGGCAGCAACTGCACTTGGACGATACGGTGTGAACATTAAAGAAGAAACACCCGTAACCTCTATCGTGCTCGATTGCACTGAGGCATCCATGCAAGTGGGAGGGTCTATAGACATTACGGCTACTGTAAACCCGCAAGACGCTACATGGTATAAAGTGATGTGGAGTAGCGATAACGCCTCTGTTGCAATCGTGGATAATAATGGTAAGGTGACAGCCCTTTCTGAGGGTAGCACCACTATCACTGCCGAGGCCTGCGACAACAGCGGTATCACCGCCACTTGCGTGGTGACCGTAGAGGCTGCCGCAGTGGAACCAGAGCCTACCTGGCACTTAAGCGGTCCTGCAACAGAAGAAGAAGTTACAACACAAAGTTATATTGATGGCTTAGTATATAACCAAACTAGTAAACCAAGTACAATTACTTTGAAAAAGGGATATAATGTAATAATAATTCCTTCTTCATGGACAACTCCTACTTTTGGATTAGTTTCTGATTTTAGTAAGAGATATACACCATTTACATCCAATGACCTTGGTATAACAAATCCTTCAAATAAAAATGTGCTTGTTTTATATTCAGAAGTGGAAAACGCAACTTGTTATGTAAAATGGGATACCAATGTAGTCCCCGAACCCGAAACTAAGTATTATTGGTATGCAGGTACTACCGATCCCACAACGATGACAAGTATTGACCCGATTATTCCTGCAGATGCAGCATCTTATGTCTATGGTTGGACTGAAATAACTGAAGCACCAACAGAGATTAGTGTGTTTAAAGAATCATCAAATTGGCAAGAAACCGGACTTTTCCCCGAGGTGCAGTGGTATTTAGCATGTCCCAATGAATATGGATTTGATACATCTGTAAACGGAGTGAAAGTAGGTGGTTGGGATGTAACAAGAAATGCTGTAGTAATTGGTGGTGTTAAATATGATGTTTGGAAAGCAAAATCATTGACAGATGTGGTTAATACGCAGTTGGCAAAGATTGGAGATTCTGAACCCGAACCTGAGCCCGAGCCCGAAGGCTTGCTCACCGGCAAGAACTACCGCGTGAAGAACGTGACGACAGGCCTTTACCTGCAGGTAGAGGGCAACAACACCAACATGAAGTTGCAGAACAAGGCCGAGGGCGTGGCGCTGACGCAGGTGTTCCAACTCGAGGAGGCTGCTGAGGGCATGTACTACATCAAGGCTGCCGACAGCGACAACAACTACTATGCTCACGCATCGGGCTGGAACTTCAACGCCACCACCAATGCCGACAACAAGACCCCCTTCACCATCGCACTCGTAGAGGGCGAGACTCAGGTGTACACCCTGCATCAGAACGTGTCTGCTAACACAGGTCTTGCCGGTACCGATGACTCTGCCGCTGGCGCTGCCATCTATTGCGACAAGGGCATCGACAACAACGGCAAGTGGACCTTCGAGCCTCTCACCGAGGAGGAGAACGCAGCCTACGTGACCACGCTGACCGCTACGGCCAAGGCCGCCCTCGATGCCGCCATCGCACGTGGCGAGCAGGTGGTGGCCACACGCAGCGCGGTGCTCACCGCCGAGGAGGTAGCCGCCATCAGCGGTGCCGTGCAGGCAGCCAAGGAGGGCATGGATGCCGCTACCGGGGTGGCCGCACTGAAGGCCCTGGGCGATGCCATCCACACCGCCGTGGACGCTGCCATCTATGTATGGAGCATCGACGAGGTGAGCAACACATTGTGCTACGCCGTATCTACCGAGGATCGCGGCGCATGGTATGCCCAGGCGGCCAACCTCACCAGCACCGCCAAGGCGGGGGTTGCCGTTGACGTCACCGACAAGCAGCAGCAGTTTGCCTTCGTGCAGTCACCCGAGACAGGTGCACTCTACCTCTATAGCGTGAGCGAGGAGAAGTTTGTCAAGGCAGAGGGTGGCTACACCGCGCTTACCGAGGCCCCCGAGCAGACCATCAGCATCCTCAATGGCACACGCAGCGCAGCGTTCCCCTGGGTGGTAGCACTCAACGCCGAGGATGGCCAGAAGCAGATGGGCATCTCTAACGGCTACGACCCTGCCGTCATCACCCACTGGAACGACCTCGGCGATGGTGGCAACACGGTGCGTATCGAGAAGGTTGTCGCCTTCGATGCTACCGCTGCCCTCGCAGCCATCAAGGCACTGGAGACAGGCATCGACGAACTGAAAGGTGAAAATGGAGAAGAGAGAACGGAAAACGGAAAACGGGGAACGGAAATCTATGACCTCTCTGGCCGTCGTGTGCAGAAGGCACAGAAGGGTATATTTATCCGCGATGGCAAAAAGGTTGTGATCAAGTGATCTTTCAAAACACATCTGTCAAGACAGGTGCCCAGTCAGAGGATGGCATATATGTTCAGGACGAGGAGGTGATCATTGTCAGGAACAACCAGAGATATAATCTCAAGGGACAGAACTTGAAATAATCGCAGAGATCAATTATTCAAAGGTGGTTCGCTTGGTAGGCGAGCCACCTTTTTTTAGATACAAACAGGTAGTTGGGTCATAAAAACTCAATGGAATAATGCTGTATTATTGCTGGCAATTCTCATTGTTACGTCACTGCTCTACAGACATGTGATTTTTGCCCTCCCGAGGACAAGGGCGTGACAATAGTATTTGTTCGCCGAACGAATACCGAGGACAAGGGCGTGACAATACCGAGGACAAAACAGGCGCCTCCCGAGGCGTGTTATGCGTTTTTGTGTAGCATGTTTTGCAAGTCTTGAAAATTATTGATAAATTTGTACGAGAAAGACTATAAACAAACATAATATCTATGACTAAAGTTAGGGAACTTCTCATGGCAGCATTGGGGCTGATGCCCGTTGCCTCCAGCGCTGCTGTCCCCCAACAGCCTGCGGATGCTGACGGCACACAGGCGCGTCGTCCCAACATTATCTTCATTATGTGCGATGACATGGGATATGGCGACCTCGGCTGCTATGGCCAACAATTGATAGAGACCCCCAACCTTGACCGTATGGCCCAGGAGGGAATGCGCTTCACACAGGCCTATGCCGGCAGTCCTGTGAGTGCCCCTTCGCGTGCCTCGTTCATGACCGGCCAGCACACGGGTCACACCCATGTGCGCGGCAACAGGGAGTACTGGCGTTCCTCGTCCAGGGCCAACATGTATGGCAACAACGCCGACTATAGCCTCATTGGCCAGGAACCCTACCTGATGAACCATAAAATCATTCCCGAGGTGATGAAGGAGGCTGGCTACAATACCGGCATGTTCGGCAAGTGGGCAGGCGGTTACTACAATACCGACCACCCCAATACATATCTCCTTGATGCTAATGGCAACTCCGACACTTCCAAGAGCGGACGCAGCAGCAGTGCATCCCTGCCCAACAAGCGTGGCGTGGACTGCTATTATGGCTACATCTGCCAGTTCCAGGCGCATACCTATTATCCCAACTTCCTCAACCGCTACGACCCCGAGAAGTATGGCGACAAGCATGTGGTGGTGGATACATTGAAGCAGAACATTCTTCACAAGGATGTGGCTTCGGGCGACAAAGACTATGAGAACAGAGAACAATATGCCAGCGACCTGATTCATAGGTATGCCCTGGATTGGATAGAACGCCAGACGGAGGAAAAACCTTTCATGGGCATATTCACCTACACCTTGCCTCATGCCGAACTGTGGCAACCCAACGACAGCCTGGTGGCAAAGTACTGTGAACGCTTTAAGGGACAGGATAGTCCCTATGGCGGCAACTTCGGGTCGTGGTACTATCGCAACTATGCTCGTCATGCCCAGTTTGCCGCCATGGTGAACAGGTTGGATGAGCAGATAGGTGAGATTTTTGACAAACTGAAGGAGAAAGGCTTTGATGAGAATACACTGGTGATATTTACTTCGGATAACGGACCTCACGAAGAGGGAGGTGCCGACCCTGCATGGTTCAATCGCGACGGGGTGCTGAAGGGCACGAAGCGTTCTACCCACGAGGGTGGCATACGTGTTCCCTTCATAGCCAAGGGACCTGGCGTACCTGCCGGTTCGGTAAACGACCATCAGTTGGCTTTCTACGACGTGTTGCCTACCTTGTTGGATTATGCCGGTTTGGATGGCAGTGCCTATAGCCTGAAGTCAAGCACAGAGGAGTGCAGGTATGACGGTATCTCCTTCTGCGAGACACTGACCGGCAACGACAAGGAGCAGGAGAAGCATGAGTTTCTCTATTGGGAGTTTCACGAAACGAACATGATGGCTCTGCGCATGGGCGACTGGAAACTGGTGGTGAAGGGTGGCGCTCCACATCTCTATGACCTCTCAAAGGATATTCACGAGGACAAGGATGTGGCAGGTCAGCATCCCGGTATTGTAGCCAAGATGGTAGATATAATACATCGGGAGCACACCGAGAGTACTATGTTCAAGGTTACTTTGCCTACAGAAATTAACGGTGAGCGGTGAGCGGATGAGCGGTGAGTTTCCCGTTTGCTTTGTCCCCCTGAGACAGGGTGGACGAGCGAAGCGGTGGGGGTGGATAGTTTCCCGATTTCCGTTCGAATAGTTTTTATCGACTCCATACATACAACAAACAACGAAAACAACAATGTTAGAGCCATATTTCAAGCCTGATTGCGTGGAAGCTGGTTGCGATGAGGCAGGGCGCGGATGTCTGGCAGGGCCAGTGTATGCCGCCGCGGTGATACTGCCTCCCGACATTTGCGAGCGCAATTCGGCGTTGGCACAGGCACTGAACGACTCCAAGCAACTTACCGAGAAGCGCCGTGCTGCACTGCGTGCCGTAATTGAGCAGGAGGCCCTGGCATGGGCAGTGGTGGCGGTGGACAACAAGGAGATAGACAAGTTGAATATCCTGCGCTCCAGCATTACCGCCATGCATAGGGCGTTGGACAAACTGCAACTGAGACCGGAAAACATAATAGTGGACGGCAACCGATTCTATCCCTATGGCGATACGCCGTACACAACCATTGTCAAGGGCGATGCCAAGTATATGAGCATAGCGGCAGCATCCATCCTGGCAAAGACGCATAGGGACGAGTACATGCTCGCCATACACAAGGAGTATCCCCAGTACAAATGGGATTCCAACAAGGGCTATCCCTCCCCGTTGCACCGTGCTGCAATCAGGGAGCATGGCGCCACGCCATACCATCGCATGACTTTCAGCCTGCTTGGTACGCCTCAACTGGAGTTCGACTTCGGTTGAACGCATATATAAGAAGAGGTGGCACCAGACATAGGATGCCACCTCTTCTTGTGTATGTGTGTGCCGTTTTACTTCTCCGACAGGTACTTGCGTGCGTCCATGGCAGCATGACAGCCGCTTCCGGCTGCCGAGATGGCCTGGCGATAGATGGGGTCGGCAACGTCGCCGCAGGCAAACACGCCAGGAATGTTGGTCTCGGTTGTGGGGTGCTTGACGATGATATAGCCCTCGGCATCGCATTCGAGTGCGGGACGGAAGACGTCGCTGTTGGGATGATGGCCGATGGCAAGGAACAGACCGTCAATGGGCAGGTCGGTACCGGTTGAAAGATGTGCTCCCTCAACGCCGTCGGCACCATAGAGTCCACGTACCTGTGTGTTCCACAGAATCTCTATGTTCTCCGTTTCCATAACCTTCTTCTGCATGGCCTCTGAGGCACGGAGCACATCACGGCGCACAATCATATACACCTTCTTGCACAGACCGGCCAGGTACTGCGCCTCTTCGCAGGCTGTGTCGCCACCGCCAACTACGGCAACAGTCTTCTTGCGATAGAAGAAGCCGTCGCATGTGGCGCATGCGCTCACACCCAAGCCCTGATACTTCTTCTCGTCGTCAAGGCCAAGGTACTTGGCAGATGCTCCGGTGGAGATGATTACGGTGTCGGCTTCCACGGTAGTGCCGTCGTCGATGGTAAGAATGTGTGGGCGGCTGCCGTCCATGGAGAAGTCTACGGCGGTGATGGTGCCCATGCGTATGTCGGTACCTAAGCGTTCGGCCTGGGCGCGGAGGTCCTCCATCAGTTCATTGCCGGTGGTTCCCTCGGGATAACCGGGAAAGTTGTCTATCTCTGTGGTTTGTGTCAACTGGCCTCCGGGCTGGTTGCCTTCGTAGAGGACAGGTTCCAGACCGCTTCGGCTGGCATAGATAGCAGCAGTGTAACCTGCAGGACCGCTGCCGATGATAACTGTTTTCATATTGTTATAGACCCCTCCCCCAACCCTCCCCTGTATGGGAGGGAGTATATAGTACAGGGAGTTAGGGATTTTGTTAAGGGGTTAATAGATTTGTTAAAGTTAATATTCATTAGTCGGTTGTAACTACTCCTGTCCTCGCGTCGCAATGGGGATTGCGACCCTCACGAGGCACAGAAGCACATTGACTTAACCCCCTTCGGGCGCCGAACGTTGTTTCAGTGCTTCTTCTAAAGGCCTCGCTCGCCCATTGGGGAGGGTTGGGGGAGGGGTCCGCTACTCCCTCCCATACAGGGGAGGGCTGGGGATGGGTCCGTTTTTTTACAGCTTCCCTCGGTATTTGTCCTCGTCCTTGTCCTCAAGCATGGAAAGGTAACTGTTGTAGCGGCTTTGGGCGATATGCTGTTGTTCCAGGGCTTCCAGTACGGCGCAACCGGGTTCATGGGTGTGCGTGCAGTTGCCGAAACGGCAATCCTTGCTGGTCTGGAATATTTCCCTGAAGTAGTGTCCCACTTCCTCACGCTCCATGTCGAAGGTACCAAAGCCCTTGATGCCGGGAGTGTCGATGATATGGCCTGTTTCTCCATTGGCAGAGACAGGAAGGTCGAACATTTCAGAGAAGGTGGTGGTATGCATGCCTGTGTCGTGCGAGTCGGATATCTCGGCTGTCTTCACGTCTAGTCCAGGGATGAGTGCGTTGAGCAATGTGCTTTTGCCTACACCACTGTTGCCGGAGAACAGGGTGGTCTTGCCATTGAGCACTTCACGCAGAGCACCGATACTGCACAGTCCCTCGTTGTCGTTTAGCGCAGAGACCCCGTAGCATGGATATCCGAGGCCTTCATATAAGTGGAAGAACAGTTTCAGAAGATGCCTGTCTTCCTCGTCGAGCAGGTCCACCTTGTTGAAGATGATGATGACGGGCACGCGATATGCTTCGGCACTTGCCAGGAAGCGGTCTATGAAGGTAGTGCTTGTTTCGGGATGCTTCAGTGTGACCACCAGGGCAGCCTGGTCCACGTTGGCCGCTATGATATGGCTCTGCTTGGACAGGTTGGAGGCCTTGCGTATGATGTAGTTGCGGCGGTCCAGGATTTCCGTTATCATGCCCACCTGTCCGGCATTGGCCTCGGTGGGGACGATGCGCACATTGTCGCCCACGGCAACGGGGTTGGTGCTTCGTATGCCCTTGAGGCGGAAGTTGCCCTTTACCTTACATTGGAAAAGCTGGCCATCGTCCAGGCGGACGACATACCAGCTTCCTGTGTTCTTGATGACAGTTCCTTGCATCAGACGGTCATGATTTCTTTTTCCTTGTTGGCCAGAAGTTCCTCAACCTTCTTGATGTACTTGTCGTGCATCTTCTGGAGGTCGTTCTCGGCATCCTTCTCAAGGTCTTCGGAAAGACCATCCTTGATAGCCTTCTTCAGTTTGTCGTTGGTGTCGCGGCGTGCGTTGCGGACACTCACCTTGGCCTGCTCGCACTCCTTGCCGCACTGCTTCACAAGCTGCTTGCGTCGCTCCTCAGTCAGTGGGGGGATGGTCAGGCGGATAATCTCGCCATTGTTGTCGGGGGTAATGCCGACATCACTGTCCATGATGGCCTTTTCAATGGCTCGGAACATGCTCTTGTCCCAAGGCTTGATGGCGATGGTGCGGGCATCGGGGGTGTTGACACTTGCCACGTTGTTCAGGGGAACAAGGCTGCCGTAGCTGTCCACACGGATGCCGTCCAGAATCTTCACGTTTGCCTTGCCGGCGCGGATGTGTGCCAGTGCCTCGTCAAGGTACATTACGGCCTCTTCCATCTTCTCCTCTGCATCGGCGAGGGTAACTTTAACGTCAATCATAATATCTTTTGTCTTTAATTATATCAAATCCAGAGCAAAAGTAGGATAATTATTCTAAAAATGCAAGTGTAAGCGCCGCTTTTGTTGGGTACGGGCATTATTTTTCTTCAGTTTCGGTTGGTGTGGACGTTACCTCGGGCATGGCGGTGAATTTTAGGTCGAGATATTCCTCGCTGCCGACGCACCATATGTATCTGGCGTCTACCTTTACTCCGGCTCTGACAAGTTCCTGGGTAATCGGCTGGTGCGACAGGGGATATGCCTCCTGTATCATCTGCATGCTGTTGCTGAAAGACTTGTAGAAGGCCTCTTCCGCATGGATGGGGCTTTCGTAAAGGTTCTTTGTGCTGTCTGTGTTTTCTGTAAAATGTTTTTCAGCGTTGATTACGGTTGCATGCCAGATGGTGCGTACTTCCAGCGCACTCATTGTAACGGTGTCCTCGCCGGTGCAGTACTGGATGTCCTGTATCTTGTCGTCGTTGTGGTATGTGTTCTCCTTAAGGCGTACCTCGTTTGGAAGCATGTCCTTGTATTCGTTTTTGCATGCCGTGTTGCATATGGCAAACATGATGCCTGTAGCGATGACCAGAAGGTGTAGGAAGATTTTTTTCATGATTGTTAGTATAAATTTATGTAGAACTCTTGGGGTGTTGGCGTTTCTGTTGTTAGTTAAGTTGCGATGCTTTGCGCAGGTGCTGTGGCGAGAAGCCTGTCTCGCGTCTTATGAAGGAACCGAAATGGGACTGGTTGACGAACCCCAATTGGATGGCGATTTGCTTTATGCTTAGTTCCGGATCCTTGAGGAGCAGTTTTGCCATATTGGTTATTTCCTCGCAGATGAGCGTGCTTGCCGTCTTGCCGGAAACCTGCTTGCAAATGGAGTTGAAGTATTTGGGCGTTATGTTCAGTTTGTCGGCATAGAACTGCACGGTGCGTCCGTCGGGGTGCTCTTTCAGCAACCTTATGAATTTGCCGAACAGCGCCTCGGCAGATGTCATCTTGTCTCTTTTGGGCACTTGTCCCCTGTGGAAGAACAGACCGGCAAAGGCGTAGGAGAAGGCTTGTAGTATTCGGGACACGCATTCCTCCCTGACCTCGTCGTGTGCCATGTGGTTGAAGGAGGAAATGAGCTTGTAGAATCCCTGTATCATATCCTGCTCTTCTGTGGTGAGGTGCAGAACGTCGGCACGGTTGTGTACCAGATAATGGGACAGACTCATGTGTGTGCCCTTGAGTATGTCGTTTACGTGTTCGGACGAAATGATGAATATCTGACTTCGGAAGTCTATGCTCACCATTCCTTTTTGCAGGATATTGCCTGGGGAACAGATTAGCATGTCACCACCGGTCATGGAGAGCTCCTTCTCGTTTATTGTCCCCTTGCACCACCCTTCGTTTATAAGGATAATAATGAATGACTCATTCTGTATGGTCTCCTGGGTGTGCTGGACCTGATGTACATTATTTAATAGTGCAATGTACTTGTCATGGTAGTCAAGATGCAGCTCCTGTGTTGCTGCAGTGCTGAGATTTACCTTTTTCATACCGCAAAGATATGGAAAAGTGTTTGAAAGTGCGGTAAAAATAAACATAATTTAACGGACAGCATGTATTATAGAACAATTTGTATATCCTATATAGGCGGGTAGTGCCAATTCGGCAAGGTGTTAGGATATGTGAAAACGCTTGGCGTTTGTAATATAATTTGTATCTTTGTGCAGCGAGAGCCGCGAATGGCACTCACAAATAATAAAGGAGAAGGTGAAATGACATATTTTATCATAGCCGGAGAAGCCAGTGGCGACTTGCATGCCAGGCACCTGATGGATGCCATAAGGACCAAGGACCCGGGAGCGGTAATCCGCTATTGGTATCGTCCGGAACTGGCATATATGGGGTTTGTCTCTGTGCTGATGCATCTGCCTGAGATTCTTCAGGGAATGAAGGAGTGCCGCAAGGCTATACAGGAATCATGCCCCGACAGGTTGATTCTGGTGGATTATCCCGGCTTTAACCTTAAGATAGCGGCATGGTTTCATAAGGCTGTTGTACGCCCATGCAGGCTTAAGGGAGATGTATGCCCAGAGGTGGTCTACTATATTCCGCCCAAGATATGGGCCTGGAAGGAGGGCAGGATAGCACAGATACGCAAATATGTGGACAAGGTCCTGAGCATCCTGCCGTTTGAGGTGGAGTGGTATGCGGACAAATACGGTTACCATGTGGATTATGTGGGTAACCCTACTTTGGATGAAATAACGCTTTTTCTTGCGTCATCGTCAAGTGACAAGGCCGGGAAGTGGCAGGCATCGCTGGGCATTTCTGGTTCGGCAAAGGTGGTTGCCCTGTTGCCGGGAAGCCGCAGACAGGAAATAGAGAGCAATCTGCCCATGATGCTGCAGGCTGCTGATGCTGCGGGTGGAGATTTCTGTTATGTGATTGCTTCAGCCCCCGATATACCCAAGGAATTCTATGATAATGTGATTGATGCGGCATTGGAGCATAGCTCTTCCCGGCTCCGAGACATGGTGGTGCTTGCACCTTGTCGGGGCAGTTGGAGCAGCTTTATGCTTTTGCAGAATGCCCATGCGGCATTGGTGACAAGCGGAACGGCTACGCTGGAAACCGCTATAATGGGCGTGCCTCAGGTGGTGTGCTATGCCATGAGATGCGGCAGGCTTGTCTCGTTTCTCAGGCGTTTCCTGCTCAAGGTGCCGTATGTGTCGCTTGTGAATCTGGTTGTCGGGCACGAGGTGGTGCCGGAACTGGTGGCGGGGGAACTCACGCAAGCCGCGCTGGACAAGTGCTTTTCGCAGATATTGCTTGATGAAGAGTGCAGGTTTGCCCAAAGAAGTGGTTATGATGAACTGATGAGACGTCTTGGGCAGCCTGGCGCCCCAGAGAGGGCAGCGTCCAAAATAGTGAAGTAAACACAATGATGTATAACTGACAAGACCAAGAAAGTTATGTCTGTATTTCAAGAATTAAGGCGCCGGTTGGCGGATATCCTGAGTTTTGGCGACGACCTGGCTCCGGAGAAGGAGACAATAGCAAGGATAGAGGAAAGTGTGGATTTCCGTGGAGCAAAACTGTGGGTGCTGGTGCTGGCGATTTTTGTAGCGTCCTTGGGACTGAACACGAATAGTGCTGCAGTCATCATCGGTGCCATGCTTATTTCCCCCTTGATGGGACCTATTATCGGAATGGGCCTGGGTATAGGAATAAACGACTTCATGCTCTTCAAGCGTGCTGCCAAGAATTATCTTGTCGCCACCTTGTTCAGTGTGGCAACGGCTACGGTTTATTTTCTTCTTACTCCCTTGGACGAGGTGCAGTCGGAATTGCTTGCCCGTACCTCGCCCACCATATACGACGTGGGCATTGCCCTGTGCGGCGGTCTGGCAGGTATAGTTGCACTGGGAAGCAGAAGCCAGCGTATGGGCAATGTCGTTCCCGGTGTGGCCATAGCCACGGCTCTGATGCCACCTCTCTGCACAGTGGGTTTTGGCCTGGGTACGGGAAACTGGCTGTTTGCGGCAGGTGCGCTGTACCTGTATCTGATAAACACTATCTTCATCTCTTTGGCCACCTTCCTGGGGGTTACGTTTGTTATGCGCTTCCCCAAAAAGGTGTTTGTGGATAAGGAACGTGAGAAGAGGGTGAAGCACATCATCACCTTTATCAGCGTGATTACTATTATCCCGAGTATCTACATAACTTTCCAAATGGTACAGGAGACGGTGTTCAATGAACGTTGTCATGATTTCTGTAGGGAGGTCTTTCAGGATGAGGCTTCAAAGGTGATATCTCAGGATATAGACTATGGCAAGCGCACGTTGAGGGTGGTGATGCTCGGCGAAGAGGTGGACAGTGCACAGGTGGAGGCAATGAAGTCTATGCTTCCGCAGTATGGCCTGGAAGGGGTGAAACTGGATATTGTACAGAACAGTCCCGGTGTTGATATAGAAAGTGTCCGTGGCATGATATTTACGGAACGCAACAAGACGCTGGCCACGCAAAGGCAGTTGGCGGAAAACGAACGTGAAATAAGGCTATTGCGCGACAGTATGGAATTGTACGGACAATCCTTGGCCCTGTCTCGTGTCCTGCTGCCGGAATTGACAGCATTGTTCCCCGATGTCCATTCGGTATCTACTGGCAGGGGCGTGCATACTTACTGGGCAGATTCTGTAATGCGCGACAGTTCGGTATATGTGGTAAACGTGGTTTTGTCCAATGGAATGAAACCGGAGGAAGAGCAGCGCATGAACGCATGGCTTAGGATGCGTCTTGGACGTGATGATGTTCAGGTTGTTGTAGCCAATGACGGCAGGGTAGGGGAAACTGCCAAAAAATAACACCTGCCTCATCGTGGCAGGTGTATGGAGTTTCTGCTGTGGAGTTATTGTTTCTTTCTTTTTGAGTTTTGTCCCGCTCATCCGCTCACCGCTCATCCGCTCACCGTTCATCCGCTCACCGTTCACCGCTCATCCGCTCAAGCGTGAGATAGTCTGTCATGTCAAGTTTCAGTGGGGTGATGGCTGCCATGTCGTGGTCGATGGCCCAATAGTCGGTGTCGTCGGCGTCCGGTTCCAGATTGTTGAATGTGCCCGTGAGGGTGTAAATATTTTTGCCTTCTTCGTCTGTGCCGGCATCCAGCCATTCTGTGTGCCACATGCCACGTGCCATTCTGCATATTTTCGCACCGGCGAGTTTCTTCACTTCGGGGAAGTTAATGTTCAGGCATGTGTCTTCGGGTAGTCCGTTGTGCAGGACTCTTTTTGCCCACTCCATGACAACTTCGGCATAAGGAGCAAAGTCGCATTCCTTCTTGTGTGTCCTCAGGCTGTATGCTATTGCAGGCACTCCCTTCATGCACGCTTCCAGTACGGCACCCACAGTGCCGCTGTAGTGCAGCGATATTGAGGCATTGTCGCCATGGTTTATGCCGCTTACAACAAGGTTGGGCTTGCAGGGGAGTATCTTTTCCAGTGCTATCTTCACGCAGTCCACTGGGGTTCCGGAGCAGGCATAGGTGTTGTCGTCTATTCTCTGGATGCTTACTGGGCACGTTGGTGTGATGCTGCAGCCCGCGCCGCTACGGGCGCTGTCGGGCGCCACAACAACGATATCGCCGAGTTCGCGCATTAAGCCGGCAAGAAACTGTATGCCCTGTGCCTGATAGCCGTCATCGTTAGTGATAAGGATGGTTGGTCTGACTTTTGCTGTCATCTTTTTCTTTATTTTTGTTCGCAAAGGTAGTGCTTTTTGTATTTTAATACAAGTTTTACTTTGTCTTTTCCATGCTTTTGTGTATCTTTGTTCGCGAAATTATATAACAGAAAACCAAATGGGTAAGATAATTGCTTTGGCCAACCAGAAGGGTGGCGTAGGTAAGACTACAACCAGTATGAATCTGGCAGCGTCGCTGGCAGCCCTGGAAAAGAAGGTGCTGCTGATAGATGCGGACCCTCAGGCCAATGCCTCCAGTGGTCTTGGCGTAGACAGCACTCAGGTGGATTGTACAATATACAATTGTTTGATAGACCGGGTGGATGTGCGCGAGGCCATTTACAGTACGGATGTGGAGAACTTGGATATAATCCCCAGCCACATTGACCTTGTCGGGGCGGAAATAGAGATGCTGAACCGCAGCAACCGCGAACGGATTATGTTGGACATGCTTTCTCCCGTGGTTCAGGACTATGACTACATACTGATTGACTGCAGTCCTTCTCTGGGGTTGATTACTGTCAATGCCCTTACTGCAGCCAATAGTGTGATAATACCAGTGCAGTGCGAATATTTTGCGCTTGAGGGTATAAGCAAATTGCTCAACACTATCAAGATTATCAAGTCCAAACTGAATCCTCAGTTGGAGATTGAGGGCTTCCTGCTGACGATGTATGACAGCCGTCTGCGCCTGGCCAACCAGATTTACGACGAGGTGAAGCGTCATTTCCGTGAACTGGTGTTCCGTACGGTTATCCAGCGTAATGTGAAGTTGTCCGAGGCGCCCAGTCATGGTTTGCCGGTGCTCCATTACGATGTTGATTCGGCTGGTGCAAGGAACCATCTTGCATTGGCTCAGGAGATAATCGAGAAGAACGAGAAGCAGAAATAACCATTCGAAAGAAAAATGGCAGTAAAGAAAAAATATACGGCCCTTGGACGTGGGCTTGATGCGCTCATTAGCACGGAAAAGGTGAATACGGCCGGGTCGGGCAGTATCAATGAAATAGCAGTCGGGCAGATTATACCCAATCCCAACCAGCCGCGCAGAGAGTTTGACCCTGTGGCTTTGCAGGAACTGTCCGACAGTATCCGCGAACTGGGTATAGTTCAGCCAATCACCTTGCGCGACCAAGGCGACGGCACCTATCTCATCATTGCTGGCGAACGCCGTTGGAGGGCAAGCCAGATGGCGGGCCTCACGCATATTCCGGCGTATGTCCGTACCGTGGACGACGAGAACATGATGGAGATGGCCCTCATCGAGAACATACAGCGCGAGGACCTGAATGCATTGGAAATAGCATTGGCATACCAGCATTTGCTGGAACAGTATAATCTGACACAGGAACGTCTTTCGGAAAGGGTGGGCAAGAACCGCAGCACCATCACCAATTATCTGCGCCTGCTGAAATTGCCCGCTACCATACAGATGGGACTCAAGGACCGCCGTCTGGAGATGGGACATGCCCGTGCGCTGCTGGCAATAGATGACCCCAAACTGCAGATCCGTGCCTATAACGAAATCGTTGAGAATGGTCTCAGTGTGCACAAGGTGGAGGAGATGGTAAAGGAACTTTCCGAGGGAGGTTCGGTCAAGACTTCCAGCGGACGACTGAAGGGAGCGCCTTCCAAGTCGTACGAAGAGTATGGCATACTTAGGGAAAGCCTGTCCAGATTCTTCCAGACAAAGGTGCAGCTTACATGCTCCGACAAGGGAAAGGGCAAGATTGTCATACCCTTTGCCAACGAGAGGGAGATGGAGAGGATAATTGAAATACTGGACAGACTGAAGTGAGCGTGGCAAGATTATACCTAAAGGTTGTTCTGCTGCTAACATTCATCTTCTCATTTGCGTGTCAGGATGTGATGTCGCAGGAGCGGGTAGAAGTCAGTCCGGAACGCCCCCAGCGTCTGGATTCGCTCGAGGTGATGCTTCCGCAGGATTCTGCCGTTGCGGCAGAGAAGGTGGTTTCGGACAGGGAACTTGTCTCTCGCGATACGACAATTGTCCTGTATGCCGACTCCTTGCAAAAGGCGGTGGCCGATACGTTGGACCTGAGCCGTTTCGATAACTGGAGACCAGACCCCATTAGGGCCATGTGGCTGGCAATGGTGGTTCCCGGTGGCGGACAGATATACAACCGTAAGTTCTGGAAACTGCCCATCGTCTATGGCGGTGTCGTTGGCTGTATCTATGCCGTAAGCTGGAACTCGCAGATGCTGAGGGACTATTCTCAGGCATACCAGGACATAATGGACAGCGACCCCACTACCAATAGTCACCTCGAGATGCTTCCTCTGGGGTATGACATAACAGGACGTGAGGAGCACTTCAAGTCTGTGTTCAAGAGAAAGAAGGACTTCTACAGACGCTATAGGGACTTGAGCATATTCTGCATCGCAGGCGTGTACCTGCTGAGCATAATCGATGCATATGTCGACGCAGAACTCAGTACATTCGATATCGGAACCGACCTTTCTCTTAGCATATCGCCAGGCATGATTCCGTCTGGTTCGGGAAACAGTATTGCACCATTGGGAAGTGCTCCGGGTGTGACATTTCAGTTTAATTATTAAATCGCAACAAGTCTATGAATAAATATCTATCAATACTCCTGCTTTCAGTTATGGCAATCTCTGCCTCAGCGCAGAAGGATATTACCGTTTTTGACGAGAATACCGGAAAGGAGGAGACCATAAGCCTGCCGGAAGGCATGCTTCAGGAGGAACTGGACAGTATGATGCGCCAGTGGTGCGCCCGTACCTATCTGACATACGACAGCGCTTCTTGCGAGAGTACAGGTGAGGATATCCAGTGCGAACCGGAAGAGTATATACGCCGTTTGCAGAACCTGCCCAATGTGATAGAGATGCCCTATAACTCCGTGGTGCGCCAGTTCATAGACCAATATACAGGCCGTTTGCGCCGCCATGTGGCAATAATGCTTGGGGCAAGCAATTTCTATATACCCATTTTCGAGGATGCCCTCGAGGCATACCAGCTTCCTCTGGAACTGAAATACCTGCCAATCATAGAGAGCGCACTGAATCCCGGTGCTACCAGTCGCGTGGGAGCAGGAGGCCTGTGGCAGTTCATGCTCACTACGGGCAAGCGTTACGACCTTGAGGTTACCAGTCTCATTGACGAACGCCGCGACCCCATCAAGTCCAGTTATGCCGCTGCACGCATGCTCAGCGGTCTTTACGAGATATTTGGCGACTGGACTCTTGTTATAGCGGCCTACAATTGCGGACCAGGCAATGTCAGCAAGGCCATCAAGCGTGCTGGCGGAGAGCGCGACTACTGGAAAATCTATCCCTATTTGCCACAGGAGACACGTGGCTATGTTCCTGCCTTCATTGCAGCAAACTATGTGATGAACTACTATTGCGAGCACAATATATGCCCGGCTTCTACCCGTTTGCCAATGGGAACCGACACTATTGTGGTGAACCGTGACGTGTATCTGGAGCAGGTAAGCGACTTGTGCGGCATTTCCATGGACGAACTGAAGGCTCTGAATCCCCAGTACCGTACTACCAAGGTTCCAGGTGCAGCGGCTCCGTGCACTCTGCGTATGCCCATAGAGGCCATCAACGCCTTTATCGAGAGCGGAGACAGTGTCTATACCCACCGCCTTGAAGAACTGAACAAGCGCCGTTCTGTGGTGCAGGTTAGTGAAAAGGCAGTCGCTAAGGGCACAAAGGGCGCCAAGACAGTAACGGTACGAAGCGGTGACACACTTGGCTCCATAGCAAAGCGCAATGGTACTACAATAGCAAAGATAAAGAAATTGAATGGCATGAAGAACGATGTCATTCGTGTAGGACAGAAGCTTCGTGTAAGATAATACTTGCCCTTATGCAGGACGACAAGATGATACAGGAGGCGTACGAGCGCCTCATTGATACATATCTGGCTTCTCCCCATCGCAAGAAGGTGGATGTCATCGAGAAGGCTTTCAAGTTCGCCCGCCAGGCGCATCAAGGCGTGCGTCGTCTTTCCGGCGAGCCATATATCATGCATCCGCTTTCCGTGGCACAGATAGTGTGTGGCGAGATAGGTCTGGGCAGTACCAGTATCTGCGCAGCCCTGCTGCACGATGTGGTGGAGGATACCGACTACACCGTAGAGGACATCCATAATATCTTCGGGCCAAAGATAGCGCAGATTGTGGATGGCGTTACCAAGATCAGCGGAGGTATCTTCGGTAATCAGGCATCGGCGCAGGCGGAAACCTTCAAGAAGCTGTTGCTGACGATGAGCGATGACATCCGCGTTATTCTGATAAAGATCAGCGACCGCCTGCACAACATGCGCACACTGGGCAGTCAGTTGCCTGCCAAGCAGTATAAGATAACAGGTGAGACACTTTACATATATGCTCCACTGGCAAACCGTCTGGGACTAAACAAGATAAAGGAAGAACTCGAGGACCTGTCCTTCCGCTACGAACAGCCAGAGCAGTATGCCATCATCAGCGGGCGCCTGTCGGAGGTAAGAGGGCATCTTCAGGAGGTGTTCGATGAATTTACCGCTCCCATCCGCGAACGCCTGGATCAGACGGAGCTGAAATACGAGATAAAGGCTCGAATAAAGACTCCGTACAGTATCTGGCGCAAGATGCAGACCAAGCACGTTACTCTTGATGAGGTGTACGACATCCTTGCTGCACGTATCGTGTTTGAAGGTGATGGGCAATCGGAGACGGAGATAACCGACTGCTGGCGAGTCTATGCCATAGCCACGAATATCTATAAGCCGCATCCTGAGCGTTTGCGCGACTGGTTGTCACATCCTAAAGCCAATGGCTATCAGGCCTTGCAGACCACGCTGATGAGCAGAAACGGCCGCTGGATAGAGTTGCAGATCCGCTCGCGCCGCATGGACGATATTGCCGAACAGGGTTTTGCCGCACATTGGAAGTACAAGGACGGCAGCAAGACCCGCCAGGACAGCGAGAACGAACTGGACCGCTGGCTTTCCACCATCAAGGAGATTTTGGACGATCCGCAGCCCAATGCCATGGACTTCCTGGATGCCATTAAGCTGAACCTTTATGCCAGCGAGATTTTTGTGGTAACTCCCAAGGGCGAGTTCAAGACAATGCCTTCGGGCTGTACTGTTCTTGACTTTGCTTTCAGTGTGCATTCCACTCTCGGCACGCATTGTATCGGCGCCAAAGTGAACCATCGTCTTGTCCCTTTGTCCCATCGTCTCGAGAGCGGCGATCAGGTGGAGGTTCTTACGGGACGCAATGTGCAGGTCGTTCCGGAATGGATGAACCATGTTACTACCGCCAAGGCGCAGACCAAGATACAGGCCATACTGCGTCGCCAGCAGCGTCAGTTACAGAAGGAGGGCGAGGAGATGTTGCAGGAATTCCTGCGAAGCAATGACTTGCCCATGGATGGCGGTACGATGGATCGGCTGTGCCTCTTTTATCATGTTGAAACGCGCGAACAGCTGTTTGCCAAGATTGCAGGCCGCACTGCCGTTCTTGGTGAGGACACATTGCGCCATTTGCACAACAAGTCCTCCAAGCGCAGGTGGAGGCGTTTTATTCCTTTCCTTAAGAGCGACGATACAGCCCAGCAACAGTCACAATCGGTAGAGGTGCCTTCCCTGGACAAGAAAAAGGTATTGCTGCTTGATGAGGACACTATTTCCAAATATCTTATATGTGAACACTGCCGTCCGATTCCTGGCGACGATGTGCTTGCCTTCCAGTCCCGCGAAGGGTATGTTACCATACACAAGCGTCAGTGTTCATCGCTCGACAGACTCAAGGCTGTAGAGGGGAACAGCATCCTGGCTGCCACCTGGGATACCCATAAGGTGTTGTGCTTCCCTGCCGTCCTGAATGTTGAGGGCATAGACCGTGTGGGCGTTCTGCACCAGATGACGGGTATCCTGTCGCAGCAGATGAACCTGAATATTTCACGTCTTAATGTCCAGACCAATGATGGCATTTTCTCTGCCGAGATAGTGATGGAAGTGCATGATCTCCAGGATCTGCAAAGTATCATCCGCGACCTGAAGAAGATAAAGGAAATAAAGAAAGTTGTTAGAACCGACTGAGAAAACGGAAAGGTGAAAACGGAAAATGGAATTCCATTACTCCCCGTTTTCACCTTTCCGTTTCCCGTTTTCCGTTTTCCGTTCCTCTACGCCAGATTGTTCAGTTCCTTGCGCAGTGCTACCAGTTCTTCGCGCAGGTTCTGCAGTTCGTTAATGATGGCAGATGTGTCGCCGGCTCCTTTCTTGTTTTTAGAAAGGATTTCCTTGGCGGCGTTCAGTTTCATGCCACGCACCTTTACCAGATTGTAAACCACACGTATTTCTTCTATGTCGGCTTGGGTGTACTGGCGCACGTTGTTTCCGCTTTTCTTGGGGTGGATGTTGGGGAACTGCTTTTCCCAGAAACGCAACAGAGACTCTGCAACACCGAATTGGGCTGCAACTTCAGATATACTATAGTATAACTTCAAATCAGGATTCGTGTTCAGACTCATACTGCCAGCGTGTGAATGTTTTGGTTTACAGTGAGGTAATTATTTGTTTAAAACTTTGCAAAGTTAACTAAAACGGAGTATCTTTGCAAAGTTTTTCGGAAGAAAGTGTCCGAAGGACAAGATATTTGCAAATAATCAATACAATACAAGCAATATGATGACAGCTAATGAAATCCGCGACTCGTACAAGAAGTACTTCGAGTCCAAGGGTCACCTCATCGTTCCTTCTGCACCTATGGTGGTGAAGGACGACCCCACGCTGATGTTCACCAATGCCGGCATGAACCAGTGGAAGGATATAATTCTGGGTACTCGCGACCCCGAACCTCGCCGTCGTGCCGATACTCAGAAGTGTCTGCGCGTCAGTGGCAAGCATAACGATCTGGAGGAGGTTGGTCATGACACCTACCACCACACCATGTTCGAGATGCTCGGCAACTGGAGTTTCGGCGACTATTTCAAGGAGGGTGCCATTGATATGGCATGGGAATACCTCGTTGATGTTCTTAAGCTGAATCCTGCCGACCTTTACGTTACTGTTTTCGAAGGTGACGCCAGCGAGAACCTTTCACGCGACGACGAGGCTGCAAGCTTCTGGCTCAAGCATGTTCCTGCCGACCACATCATAAACGGCAACAAGCACGACAATTTCTGGGAGATGGGCGATACAGGTCCCTGCGGCCCTTGTTCCGAGATTCATCTGGACAGCCGTTCTGCTGAGGAGAAGGCAAAGGTGCCCGGACGTGAGCTTGTCAACAAGGACGACCCACAGGTCATCGAGATATGGAACATCGTGTTCATGCAGTTCGAGCGCAAGGCCGACGGTCACCTCGAACCCCTTGGCATGAATGTAATCGATACCGGTATGGGCTTCGAGCGTCTGGTGCGTGCCATCCAGGGCAAGCAGTCTAACTACGACACAGACATCTTCCAGCCCATCATCAAGGCCTTGGCCGAGAAGACTGGCATCCCCTATGGCCAGAGTGAGAAGACCGATATCGCCATGCGTGTTATCGTAGACCACCTGCGTGCCATCTCCTTCAGCATTGCCGACGGTCAGCTGCCCTCCAATGCCAAGGCCGGTTACGTTATCCGCCGCATCCTGCGCCGTGCAGTGCGTTACGGCTATACTTTCCTGGGTCAGAAGCAGGCATTCATGTACACCCTCGTTCCCACTCTGGCACAGGAGATGGGCGGTGCCTTCCCCGAACTCGTAGGACAGAAGGACTTCATCATGAAGGTTATGAAGGAGGAGGAGGACAGTTTCCTGCGCACTCTGGAGAATGGTATCCGTCTGCTCAACGGCGTTATCGAGGAGACTCGTGCCGCTGGCAAGTCAGAAATCGCCGGTGAGAAGGCGTTCACCCTGTTTGACACCTTTGGCTTCCCCTTGGACCTGACCGAACTTATCTGCCGCGAAAACGGCATGACCGTGGACGAGGCTGGTTTCAATGCCGAGATGGAGAAGCAGAAGGCACGTGCCCGCAACGCTGCTCAGGTGGAGATGGGCGACTGGCACATCGTTGGCGAGACCGAGGAACTTGCCGGCGAGGAACTCAGCACCTTCGTTGGATATGATTATACAGAATACAGCTGCCGCATCGTCAAGTACCGCGAGGTGAAGCAGAAGAAGGGCGTTGTCTATGAGGCTATCCTCAACCAGACTCCTTTCTATGGCGAGATGGGCGGTGAGGTAGGCGATACCGGTGTGCTCGTAAACGACGAGGAGACCATCCGCGTGCTCGACACCAAGAAGGAGAACGGCGTTTCCGTTCACCTGCTGGAGCGCATCCCCACCAATCCCGAGGCTGAATTCATGGCTTGCGTCGATGTGGAGCGCCGTCGTGCCACCGAGGCCAACCACACCTGTACCCACCTGTTGGACGAGGCTCTGCGCACCGTTCTGGGCGAGCACGTTGAGCAGAAGGGTTCTCTGGTAACTCCCGACTACCTGCGCTTCGACTTCTCGCACTTCGAGAAGGTTACTCCCGAGCAGATTCGTGAGGTTGAGCATCTGGTCAACGAACGTATCCGTGAGGACCTGCCCCTTCAGGAATACCGCGACACTCCCATGGAGGAGGCAAAGAAACTGGGTGCCATTGCCCTCTTCGGCGAGAAGTATGGCGACAAGGTTCGTGTAGTTCAGTTCGGTTCCAGCGTTGAGTTCTGTGGCGGTTGCCATGCCCAGAGCACAGGCCGTATCGGTATGGTCCGCATCGTCAGCGAGAGCAGTGTTGCAGCAGGTGTTCGCCGCATAGAGGCTGTTACCGGCCGTGCCGTGGAGGAGATGATGGACAAGCAGCAGGATATGGTTGCAGAACTCCGCGCTCTCTTCAACAACGTTCCCGACCTCATCACCACCGTACGCCGTGCCATTGACGATAATGCCGGTTTGCGCAAGCAGGTAGACGAGTTCAAGGCACAGCAGGCTCTCCAGTTCAAGAAGGAACTTATCGAGAAGGCTCACGAGGTGAAGGGCATCAAGGTAATTCAAGGCGTTCTGAACATCGACACCCAGAATGCCAAGGATATGGCTTTCCAGTTGCGTGGCCAGTTCACAGAGAAACTGCTTGTTGTTATCGGTGGTCTCTGCGAAGGCAAGCCTTCTCTCACCGTAAGCCTTTCCGACGACCTCGTTGCTGCAGGTCTGAATGCCGGCAAACTGGTACGCGAGGCAGGTCGCCTCATCCAGGGTGGTGGCGGTGGTCAGGCTCACTTCGCCACAGCAGGCGGCAAGGATTCCGATGGCATCGTAGCTGCAGTGACCAAGGTAATCGAACTGGCAACAGCCGAGTAAGCATACATTATATATATATTATACACGCGCGAGGCGGCAGATTTCAGATTCTGCCGCCTCGCTGTTGTTTATGTTGGAAATTGGTATTAGCGCTAATCCGCTCCCTCGCTCACCGCGCCAGCTAACTGTCCCCCTGAGACAGGGGCGACGAGTCCAAAGGGCGGAGAGGGTGGATAATCACCCACTAACCGCTCACCGTTAACCGCTCACCGTTAACCGTTAACCGCTTTCCCCTTTCCGTTCGCTCCTACCTCTTGTTCATGATGGAGTTTGTCACTGTTACGGAACTTACCAGTTTGCCCGTGGAAGTGAATATCTGCACGTTCCACACATGGCTGGAACGGCCCAGATGTACAGGGGTGGCTACACCGCGTACGGTATCTCCGTCGTGGGCGCTGGATACGTGGTTGCCCGATACCTGCATGCCCACCGCCATTTCACCCGGTTTGCATGCTATCATGCTGCCAAGACCAGCCAGTGTTTCTGCCAGGGCCAGCGAGGCTCCGCCAGCCAGGATGCCGAAGGGTTGGCGTGTCCTGCCATCCACAGGCATGGTGGCCTCCACACGGTGCGGGCTGGCAAAGGTGTATTGCATGCCCAGAGCACCCATCAGTGTGTTCTTGTTCTGGGCGTTCAGTACGTCGACAGGAACCTCCTGGTCGTCTTCCGGTTTTTCCTGTTCTTCCTCGAAGGCACGTTCTATTGCAATGGCAGCACCATCCTCGTCATTGGTAAGTGTGGTGTAGTCGGCACAACGCTTCACCTCCTCAGGAGCATTGCCCATAGCAATGCCCATACCAGCCATCTGCAGCATATTGATGTCTGCACGTCCGTCGCCGAAGGCAAGAACCTCCTTCATGCTGATGCCCAGTTTCTGTACCAGGGCGCTCATGGCATGGCTCTTGCCCACCTGGTAGCCTACGATCTCCAGGTAGTAGGGGTTGGAGTGTATGGTATCCATCACACCGTTCAGGTGGCGTTGCAGATGTTCCTCCATACCCAACAGGACCTGTTCGTCCTCGTTCACGAAGATTACCTCTGTAGGCCAGGCATCCTTGTCGTCTGCCAAGTGCTCCATGGCTGCAGATATGCTGTCCACATGGCGCAGTGCCATATTGTTCATCTGTGCTTCGTCCACTATGCGGTGGTTCGTTGTATCAGTTGCCACAACCTCGTCCCCCTCATAGTAAGCCAGGGCGCATCCGCAGCGCTCAGCCTGTTTTTCCAGGTAGGGGATCATCTTCGGGTCAATGGTCCTTTCAAAGATAACCTTGCCGGTACTTGCTTCCAGCACCTTGGCACCATTGTAGCTGATGATGAAGCCGTCGTTGAAATCCAGGTCTATGGCCTTGGCAAAGGGCAGTACGCCATATGTGGGTCGTCCTGTGGCCAAGGCTATACGCACTCCATTCTGCTGTACCTTCTTCAGGATCTTAATGGTGCGTTCACTCATTTCGCGATTGCTGTTCAGCAATGTGCCGTCAACGTCAAGGACAAGAAGTTTTATATCCATAGTCTTAATGTTACCGTGTTTTTACACCCACAAAGATATATAAAAAATCAATATCTTGTGTGTTATGCCTTATGCATTTAATTATTTTTAAGCCTCCTCGGTTTGTTCCTCTGGCCAGTTTACCAGAAACACGTGCCCAGTAGCACGGGTTATGGCAGTGTACAGCCATCTTATATAGTCCTCGCACAGCATGTCCTCTGTTATGTATCCCTGGTCTATGTACACGTCCTCCCATTGCCCGCCCTGCGCTTTATGGCAGGTGATGGCATAGGCATATTTTATCTGCAGGGCGCCGTAGTGCTTGTCTTCCTTGACCGCCTTGAACAGGTCGCGCTTGTTTCTTAGTTCCGGGTAGTCTTCGCATACTTTCAGGAAGAGCGTCTGCTGCTGTTCCTTGCTCAGGGCAGGTGCTTCGGAGTGCAGGGTGTCCAGCAGAACCACTGTGTCCAGTTCTGTGATGACGCTGTTCTCACTGCTCTCGTCTGCGGGGTGGTCGCTGCGGTCGATAAGTTTCAGCGAGGCATCGGCAAAGCGGAATCCATACAGTTCCCGCTCGTTGCGGATGCGTTGTATCACAGCCATTTCTCCGTTGGCTATCAGGTCCTTTCCGTTCAGATACTTGTTCTTCGCCACCATCACCATGTCGCCTCCTCCCAGTTCGCATTCATAGTCAAGGATTCGGTTGCGTATGCCCATATTGTAGATGTTGGCACGCTTGTTACTGCGTGTTATCACTATGGTGCCTTCTTTTCCGCATCTGCGGTAGCTTTGCTCCAGTGCCTCTATAAGTTCATTGCCAGGCACTATGTGCACGTCAGGAAATGATGTCCTAATCTTGGGCAGTTCGTATCCTTCCTTCAGGCATTCTCTCAACCGTGTGGCATTCCACAGTATGCCCGACTCGTTCATCTGCCTCACCACCTGTGTCAGTTCCACCTCCAACACGTCCAGACCGTACCCTCCCAGTTCTGTGGCCTCCAGGGCAGGGGAGAGCACTTCCCCCACTGGAGGCAGCTGGGCGGTGTCGCCTATCAGTATGAGCCGGCATCCCTGGCAGGAGTATACGTAATGCACCAGGTCGTCCAGCAGCCTGCCGTCGCCAAAGACGCTGCCGCTCAGGCCTTCATTTGCAATCATTGAAGCCTCGTCCACGATGTACAGGGTATGCTCCTTCAGGTTGGGCGCCGCCGTAAACCGTTCTTCTCCAAACGTCTTTTGCCGGTATATCTGTCTGTGTATGGTTCCTGCGCTTGTCTCGGCATATCCGCCCATTACCTTGGCGGCTCTTCCGGTTGGTGCCAGCAGGACCACGCGCTGCTTCAGCATCTTCATCGTGCGTACCAGGGCACCTACCAGCGAGGTCTTTCCCGTACCGGCATATCCCTTCAGCAGGAATATGCAGTCATCGTTTCTGTTAAGCAGGAAACGGCACCACAAATCTATCACATATTCCTGTTCTTTGGTGGGTATATGCTGGAAGTTGCCCCTAATCAGTGCCCCTAAATCCTCACTTATCATACAAGTTTGATAAAAAAAAGAGTGAAAATGCCTTTAGTTGGATTCTTTTTATTAACTTTGCCATGCGAATGTACAAAAAATAAATGAAATAACAGACATGAAAAAGGTAATTAATGCAGTTTTGACTGTATGCGTATTGCTCCTCGCCATCATTTGTTGGCGTAGCATTCAGGACGACATCAACTTTGACAGAGATGTCGCGTATCGTGAGGCAAAGGTAAAGGCTCGTCTTCTTCAGATCAAGGATGCAGAAGAGGCTTACAAGCAGCAGAATCCCGAGGGTGCATATTGTGCCGACTGGAATGTGCTCACCGATTTCGTGAAGAACGGTAAGTTGCCCATCATCATTAAGGAAGGTGTCCTGAGTGATGAGCAGATGGAGAAAGGCCTGACAGAGTCTAAGGCTGCAGAGATTATCAACAGTGGCGATGCAAAGAAGATTGCTGAGTTCAAACTGGAAGGTTTCCGTCGTGATACCGTTTGGGTGTCATTGAAGGACAGCCTCTACAAGGGTCAGAACCTCAACATCGACTCTATGCGCTACATTCCTTTCTCAGAGGGTGACACCTTCGAGATTATCGCCTGCCCCAACACTACCAAGAGCGGTGCTATCATCCAGGTTATGGAGTGTAATGCCTCTATTGCAAGCTACCTGAAGGGTATGGGCAAGCTTGGTGACAGAATGATCAAGAACAAGACCATCGAGTCAGAAGAGATGGGCCGCTATGCCGGTCTGAAGATCGGTGAGGCTGGTGACGGTTGGAATAACAATGCCGGTAACTGGGAATAAATCATTATTGAACTATAGTCTATCCATCCGTCTTTGTACGGATGGATTTTCTTTTCTTGTACACAGCCTTGGCTCTGGCCAGTTGCTGTTGCAGGAAAACTTGCGTTGTACCCAGGACGAAAGCATGGCAGAGGCATTGGAGCGCGGACTCCTGTTGCCCCGTGTCCGTGGCAGACAGTACGAGAGGGTAATTCTGTATTCCTCTTCTCCCAGTACGCGTGTCCCTCTGGATGAGTTCCGCAGAGAGGATATGTTGGCTGTATATCGTCTCACCTTCAGTGGTATTTCGCCTCGTCCCGAGGATATGTGCTTTCAGGTGTTGCCTTCGCTGGATGTAGTGGAGATATTCACACTGCATCCTTCCATTGTCGACACACTTAAGAACCATTATCCCAGTGCCATGGTGCAGGGGCTGTATGGCACTATGCTCTCGCAGGTTGCCGAGATGCAGCAGGGCAGCACGCTTTCAGTCAGTTGTCACGTCATCATTGTCGACGGCGGAGTCATGATTGCAGTTCTCAGGCGTGGACACTTGCATTTTGCCAACGTCTTCTGCGCAGCAGGCAATGCCGATAAGCTCTATTTCATACTATATGTGTGGAAAACGCTCTCTCTGGATGCGTGGCATGATTCCTGCACGCTCTATGGGGCAGACGAGGATCTGTACAACGAAGTGTGCCAGTACCTTGCCCATGTAGACATGCGCGAACTTAATATTTAGAGTACAGAGTGCAGAGTAGGGATCTGCTCTCCGGTCAGCAATATTAGTCAGCTCTGAACAGGGGACTAAACGTTAATCGCTCATCCGTTAATCGTTATTCGCAAGCTCATCAAGCTACGCAAGTCAACGTTAAACTTTCCCCACTTACCGTTAAACTTTTATATATGCGTGTAATAACAGGTAAATACAAGGGACGTCATTTCGATATTCCCCGTACATTCAAGGCACGTCCCACTACCGACTTTGCCAAGGAGAATCTCTTCAACGTACTTAATTCCTATATTGACTGGGAAGAGGACCCCGTTGCCCTTGACCTGTTTGCAGGAACTGGCAGCATCACTCTTGAATTGCTTTCCCGTGGATGTTCCCGTGTCATAAGCATAGAGAAGGATCCTCTGCATTTCAGGTTCATCAAGGAGTTTATAGACAAGCTGCAGGACCTTTCTGCCATCCCCATTAAAGGCGATGTCTTCAAGTACATCAGTCAGTGCAGGGAGCAGTTCGACTTTATCTTTGCAGACCCTCCCTATGTATTGAAGGAAATCCCCGAACTTCCCGACATGATACTCGAACGTAATCTTTTGCGCGAGGGCGGTCTCCTGGTTCTCGAGCATGGCAAGGACCACGACTTCACCCATCATCCCCGTTTCGTTGAGCACCGCCATTACGGCAGTGTCAACTTCTCCTTCTTTCAGTAATATTTGTCGGTTTGGGATAAAAGCAATTCAGCCACATGGAACGACCATGTGGCTGAATTGCTTTTGTATCTGATTGTCTGTAGTGCGACAGTATTTGTTTCTTACCAGGGGCGCATGCCACCGCCGCCACGACCGACGTGGTAGCCGCCACCGCCGCCAAATCCGCCTCCGCGGCCGTTGTTGCGTGCCTCCTTGCCGCCAAGCAGGTTCAGACGGTACGACACTCGGAACATCACGTATGAATATATGGCATTTGTGTGCGAGTCTGTTCGTGATGTTGCAGAGATAGAGCGTGATATGTTGCTGCGCTCGCCCAGGATGTCATACCAGTGCGCACTGACGATGAGGTTCTTCTTCTTCAGGAAGGCATGCTGCAGACTGGCGTTCCAAATCAGTTCTGTTGTGTTCATGCTTGCATCGGCGTAGCCGCGTCGGTAGTTGGGGCCTATGTCGGAACGTAGCGTCGTACCCCAAGGTGCGGTGATGGTGAAGTTACCACCGTAGTTGAAGTTCCACGAGTCCATGTTGGCCCTGGTGTTGTCCTCATTGCGGGCATGCTGGTAGTTGAAACTGCCGTTCACACCCACCTCGATAGAACCAGTCTCGCCCCATTCCGTGCGGTAGTTGAACCTCAGGTTCGAACCCACGCCAAGACTTTTTGTAGTGGCCTTGTTGAGCTGGCCGTTTGCAAGGGCATTCCTGAACAGTGCCTGCATGTCTTCCACTGTCTCTGGTGTTTCCAGTCCGTTGATAGCCGATGAGATATAGCCCACATTGTTGGAGTAGCGGATGTTGGAGTGCAGGTTCATGGAGAAGTGCTTCGCTGTATCCAGTGCAGTGTTGAAGCCTATGTTGGCAGATGTGTTCCAGTTGCCGTCTATGTTCATGGGGCGGCTGTATCTGTTACCTGTCTCTGCATCGTAGATTGTGGCAGACGATACGGAACGGTCGGTGGTCGAGTACGAAGCGCCTGCCGACCAGTTCATGTGCTGCTCCGTGTACGAACCGTTATAGTTCATGTTCACGTTGTTTGTCCAGCTGCTCTCCAGACCGGCATTACCCATGCTCACATACTGTGGGTTGCTGTTGTCCATCACCTCAATCAGGCTGGTCATGCTGGGCTGCGACATGCGGCCGTTGTAGCGGAACTGCAACTGGCTGCCCTTGTTTATCTTCCAGCGGGCATGTATTCTTGGTGCCCAGTTGAATATGTTGCGCACAATGGTCGTGTCAATGTGGTTCTTCTCATAGTCCATGTGTGTGGTCTGGGGCTGGAAGGATGCACCGAAGTTGAAACGCAGTTCCTGCTCGTTCTCAAACTTGCGTGTATAGCGCAGCAGGAGCTGTGCGTCGTGGTTGTACTCGTTGTATGTGGCATACTGCGAGTTCTCCCTGTTCAGCAGCCAGTTCAGCGTGTCCAGTCCGGGGATGTATCCCATGTAGAGCTGCTCTGCAGTCAATGGCATGTAGCCGGAGATTTCGGGATGCTCGTCCAGCAGCTTGTGCAGGTCATACATGGAACGGTCGCTGTCCGAGAAGCGGTACTGGAACTGGTAGCTTCCCTGCAGGTTCATGTGCTCGGTCAGGGGTTCGGTGTAGCTCAGGCGTGTGTTGATGTTCCAGTTGGTGCTCGGACTCTCGTTGAAGCGGTTGGTGTAGGTTCTGGAATCCGTCTTGTAGTACTTGATGTCGGATATGTTCCACGACTCGCTTCCCGAGTTGGAGTAGTTGCCGTTCAGGTTCAGTGTTATGTTTCTTCCGGGCTTGCCCAGGCGGCGGTTTATCTGGAACCATCCGTTAGCGTTGTTCGAGGCGTTGCGCGACATGCTGTTGTTCACGTTGCTGTTCACCAGGATGTCCTCATATACCTGATGGTCGTTCACGCCGTCGTTGTCGGTATCTGTTGAGTCGTTGAACTCTGCCAAGGGCTGTTCCATGCCGGCTTCGTACGGGTCGTCATCAAAGGTTACAGAAGCACTGTGTGAGTTCGATCTGCCCTCCGAGTGCGAGTATGATGGGCGGAAGATTATGTTTGTCATTGAGTCGGGCATCCATTCCACGAACAAGTCTGTGTTGAATCCCCAGTTCAGGCTCTCGCTCGAGCTCATTGAGTTGCTCCAGGTACTGCTGGCTCCTAACAGGAAGGTCTCCGAGTTGCTTCTTGAGTAGTTCTCGCGGAAGGAACGGTTTGCCCTCACGCTGCCGCCCAGTTTCAGCAGACCAGCCTCGTATGGGCGCTTGCCGTTTTCCCATGCCACGTTCAGGCCCCCCATCTGGTTCGACACGATGCCTCCGCCGTTGCTTGAGTTGTCGGTGTTTGCAAAAAGAGCAAATTGCAGGTCGTCCAGTATTCTCATCACGTTCAGTCTGCCGGTGTATCTGTCCTGTGTGCCGTAACCGCCTTCCACGGTCACCAGCCAGCCCTCTTTCATGCCCTTCTTCACGGTCAGGTCCAGTACGGCTTCCTCCTCCCCGTCGTCAATGCCCGTCACGCGGCTGTAGTCGCTCTGTCTGTCATAGGCCTTGATGTTCTTCACCATCTTTGTGGGGATGTTCTTCATGGACAGTTTGGTGTCGTTTCCGAAGAACTCCTTGCCGTCTACCATTATCCTCTTGATGGTCTTGCCGTTGTGCGTGATGGTACCGTCCTCTGCCACCTCCACGCCAGGCAGTTTCTTTACCAGTTCCTCCAGTACGGCACCTTCGGGCAGGCGGAAGGCATCGGCGTTGAACACGAACGTATCCGCCTTCATCTCCACCTGTGCCAGTCTGGCAACTACATGTGCCTGCTGCATCATTATTGCATCCTCAGCCAGGGCAATGGTGCCAAGGTTCTGCTTCGCCGTCTTCTTGTCAAGATTCAGGTCCTTGGTGTAGGTCTTGAACCCCATGTAGCTTACGCGCAGTATGTACTTGCCGCCTTTCTTGGGCGACAGTGTGAATGTGCCGGCAGTGGTGGTTGCTGCTCCGGTTACCTGGCTGCTGTCCTTGGCGTTCAGCAGCAGTGCTGTGGCGCCAGGCAGCACCTCTCCGGTACTTTGTTCTGTAACTTTACCCGTGATGCTGAATTTCTGTGCCCACGTCTTCATGGGGCATAGCAGTATAGCCAGTACCACCAGGGGTAGGATAATGATACTTCTGTTCATATGATGATATTAAAATATGCGCAATATAATATAAGGACACGCGCGCGAGTAAAAGGTTTAAATGCAGCGCATGTTTTTGTGCAGTTTTATGGATAGGGTAGAGGTTGTGGTGTTGCTGGCTTTATAGTATTTCTAGTCTATCTAGAATTTCTAGAATTTATAGTCTGTCTAGTATTCCTAGTATTTCTATACAATCTATACTCTCTTTACCCTCTCTCCTTTCCTTCAGCTCTCCCTATAATAGTCCAGCATCTCCTCTATTTCCTCTATGGATGCTGTCTGATTTATGCGTATGTCACCTATGCCTCCCAGCAGGGTGAAGTTGATGTTGCCGCCTTGGTTCTTCTTGTCGTGTGCCATGAAGTCGCACAGCATGTCGTAGTGCTTGCACTCATACATGAACTTGCCGTAATGCTCCTTTATGTATGCCTCCATCTGGTGCATCTCCTTGGCAGGGAAACCGCATTTGCGTGCGCTCAGGTACAGTTCCATAAGCAGTCCCCATGCCACGGCATAACCATGGAGCACGGTTCGTCCTTCCTTCAGTGCCAGACTTTCGATGGCATGCCCGGCAGTGTGCCCCAGGTTCAGCGCTTTGCGTATGCCTTTCTCCGTAGGGTCTTCTTTCACGATCTGCTCCTTGATGGCCACACTCTTTGCCACCATGCTTTGCAGAACCTCATAGTCAGGGGCGGATATGTCAAAGCACAGCAGCTCTGCCCAGTTCTCCTTGCTGCTCAGCAAACCGTGCTTCAGCATCTCGGCATAGCCCGAAAGCAGGTTCTCCCTGTCCAGTGTGCGCAGGAAGGTGCTGTTCAGTATCACGCTGCGGGCACAGTTGAACACTCCTATCTCGTTCTTCAGTCCGCCGAAGTTTATTCCTGTCTTCCCGCCCACCGAGGCATCAACCTGCGAGAGCAGGGTGGTGGGGATGTTCATGTATGCCATGCCTCTCTTGAAGGTGCTTGCCGCAAAGCCTCCCAGGTCGGTCACCATGCCCCCTCCCAGATTCACCATCAGTGAATGGCGTGTTGCACCTCCCTTTTGCAGTGCTGTCCATACGTCCGCCAGCGTTTCCAGAGTCTTTGCCTCGTCCGTAGGGGGTATCGTTATCATGCCGGCATCCTTCATTGCGGCATAGTCCTGCACCACAGGCCAGCACAGTTCTCTTGTTGTAGTGTCTGTAAGCACGAACAGCTTGTCATGCCCCACCTTTCCTATGGCGTCGGTAAGGCTCTGCTCCAGACTGTCGGCTATGATAATATCTTGATTCACTTTCGTCTCGCTTTCTATTGTTTAGTGGGGCGCTGCGCTTTTGTTTAGTGAGGTTGCGTTGCTCCTGTTTAGTGTTTAGTGAGGCGCTTCGCTCGTGTTTAGTGTTTAGTGGGGCGCTTCGCTCGTGTTTAGTGTTTAGTGAGGCGCTGCGCTTTTGTTTAGTGGGGAGCTACGCTTTTGTTTAGTGAGGCGCTACGCTTTTGTTTAGAGAACTGTCCCCCTGAGACAGGTGGGACGAGCGTAGCGGAGGGGGTGGATATAACTCTAAACTCTAAACCCTAAACAATCCTCGTTTTCGTCCTCGTCTTAATCCGACTCCGTCGTCTTGAATCTGCTCACGCTCGGCATAGTTTAAGCAAGCTTAACTCTGCTCTCGCTTACTCGCAGTTTTCGTCCTCGTTCAACTTTCAACCTTAAACGTTATCCGCTCACCGTTCACCGTTCACCGTTCACCGTTCACCTTCCACCTTCCCCCAGCACTACTTTGAAGCACGCACTATGTCGGCACCTCTGTAGTAGAACCTCAGTATGTCCTGGTAGGGATGCCCCTGCTGTCCCATTACGGCAGCTCCTATCTGGCACATGCCCACACCATGTCCCCAGCCCTTGCCGTTCAGTGTGAAACCGGCAGGTGTCTGCTCGCCGTCCTCGTAATATGGAGTTGCCTCAAAGGCGCTGGACATCAGGTGCGTCTCGCTCAGTGCACGCCTTATCTCCAGTTCCTTGCCTATTGTCATGGTGTGCTCTGTTCCCACAATCTTCAGTTTGCTCAGGTGGCCGCCGGGACCACGCTCCACGGGTACCAGTTCCTGCACCTTGCCGAAGTCCATGCCGTACCTTTCTTTCAGCAGGCTGCATATTTCTTCCTGGCAGAGTTTCACCTCCCAGTTGTAGAAGTCGGTTGTCTCCTGGTCGTATGAGTTCAGTACGCGTGCCAGCAGTTCCCGGTCGTTGGTGTTGCAATAGGGGTCTTCTATGCTCTGCAGGTAAGGCTTGTGTATGTTCTCCCATGCATACTGGAACTCCTCTGTCCTGCCGCCGCAGCACTTGGAGAAGCGTGCGTCGCATATCTCGCCTTCGTGCATCAGCACCTGGCCACGTGTGGACGACACAGCCTCTCTGGCCTGTGCGTTGGTGGCGCGTGTTATGCCCTGGTATCTCTGGCAGTGGTCGTCGGCACACACGTCAAAGATGGTATGGTCCTCGCGGTCGTGCCAGCGCACAATCTCCTTGTCGGTCTTTGTGAAGGCAAAGAAGGCCTGGTGCTTCTCTCCCAATGACTTTCGCTTCTGTATCTGCGCCAGCAGCCAGCTTCTGCTTATCACGGCAGCAGCTTTCAGGAATTCCATCGGGCAGTCGGCATTCATCTCGCTGGATATTACGCTTGTCAGGTAGTCCTCCACCGACAGCACGTTTATTGCCACTATCTTGTCCTCATGTACCACCAGCCGCAGTGTGCCCTGGAAGGTCTGCGACTCCTGGCGTTCCCAGTGGAACTGTATGCCTATGGTCACGTTGTGCAGGGTGAAGCAGGGTTCTGCGCCCTCCTCGCTTGCTGCAGGACGGAAGGTAAGGTTGCGGTACAGCTGTCCGTTCCAGCGTATGGATCCGTCTTCCAGCACCACCTCCTGCTCTCCGCTTATGGTCTGTCCCTTGGCGGTGTATTCCCCGTTTATGCAGAAGTTCAGTTTCGTGTCGCTCATCACGCCCACGGCAACTTCCGACTCTTCCTCCATTTCATATCCGGGCAGCGCTTCTTCGCTTGGTGCCGATTCTTCCTCCAGTTTCTTTTCTTCCTCCTTTGGAGCGTCGGTCAGTTCCTCTATGATGGGCAGAATCTCCTCTTCGGTCATGGTCACCTCCTTCAGTATCTCGGCAAACCACTCCGGTGTCACCTTGCGGAAATCCTCCTCGCGCGGAGTTATCAGCAATCCGCCCATGTCCAGTGCACCAGGCGATACCACCAGCTTGCCCTCGCCTTCAGCATAGTAGCAGTCGGGACGATGCTTCTTTCTGGGGAATATCAGCGTCACTATCTCGTCTTCTCTGCCAATGCCGCCTTCCTGGCGCCACGATATGAGGTTTATTCTCGGTTCGCTCTCCTCGCCTATGATGGGCAGGGCCTGGTACAGTCTCTGGCACAGTATGCTGTCAGTCTCGGCAGGCAGACTTCGTATCACGAACACCGGGCATGCATATCCCTCCAGCAGGAACAGACCGCAGGTGTCGCTCGTGTTGCCAGCCTCGTGCATGGACACGGCCTGTGCTCCGGTCAGCGGATATATCTTGCGCAGGTAGTTTTCGTATATCTTCCAGTCGCGCTCTATGGGCACTATTCCTCTCTGTCCGGCCTGCAGGTGCATGTGGTCGGGGCACGAAGCTCCGCACATGGGACCGTTGTAGAACACTATCTGTCCCGGCATGGTCCATGCCATGTGGCGCATGGTGCCGAAGTGCGTCCATATTGACTGCGGTGTGTGCCGTCTTGATGGGATGGTAAAGTGCTGTGGCAGGATGGGGTAGGGGTTCACCAGTATCTGGTAGTGCTTCTCCATCTTCAGCGCATGCTGCTCCTTGGGACGGTTGTGGTCGCACAGGAAGCAGGGACGCTCCTTTATGTCCTTTGCTTCAATGCTTGCACCTGTGGATACTATGCGTGCGGGGTTCCACTGCACTGCCAGCGTGTTCTCCGCCAGCCCTCGCTTGCCGTCTCCCTCTCCCTCCGGTGCAAGGATGGTCAGTTCGCGTGTCTGCACCTTGCTCAGGTCTTCATAGCTCTTGCGTGCAAACTCCCAGTTCTCCAGCTCGCTCTGGAAAAACTCCTCCACCTCCTCGGCATTCACCTCATGCTGCCACAGTGCGTTCAGCAGGCATCGTGCCTGTATCTCCTGTGTGCGGAGCTGGTCCTTGTACTGGTTGTTGCGGTTTATCTTTTCCTGGCTCAGGGCAGCATCGCTGTTGCCCTCCCAGCGCCGGCACAGATACAGTTCGTCGTATATGCGGCCTATGCGGTATCTGCGGCTTATCATCAGTCCCAGGGCATAGTCTTCGCCATAACTGGTGTTCGGTATCTGCAATTCTCTCAGCACAGGGGTGTAGAAGGCGCGTGGCGCTCCCAGTCCGTTTATTCTCAATGCATTGTTCCTGCCGTTCTGCGGAGTCCATTCCCTGTGGTCTATTAGTCCCGGTGGCAGGGTCTCCAGCTGGAAGTTGCACATTCTGTAGCTGCCTATCACCATGGCGGCATTCTCTTCCATGAACATGTCCACCATCCTTTGCAGGGTGTCCGCGCCGCTATACAGGTCATCGCTGTCCAGCTGCACCACAAAGCGTCCCACCCTCTCGTCGTGCACTGCCATGTTCCAGCAGCCGCCTATGCCCAGGTCGTCGCGCTCAGGCACTATGTGTATCACTCTCGGGTCGTGGGTGTACTTCTCTATAATCTCCGATGTGCCGTCTGTGGAACCGTTGTCCACCACCATCAGGTTGTACTCGAAGGTGGTTTTCTGCATCAGCACGCTCTCTATGGCGTCGGCGATGGTGCGTGCACGGTTGCGCACCGGTATCACCACTGTGGCCTCCACGTGGAACTGCTCACTGTCCTCAAACTTTATGGTGTCAAACTCACCGGCATGCAAGTAGGCATTTATGGCTCTGAGGTGCCTGGTGCATGCCCTTTCCAGTTCCACCTGTCGGGCACGGTTCTTGGGGTCTACATAGTCGAACTGCTTCTCTCCCGACAGGCGTGTGTCTGTCTCCACCTCTGTGTAGAGAAACTCCTGCACGTGTACCGGCAGCTTTTCTCTGGACAGGAACAGGCGCAGGTCGTACAGGGCGGCAAACTGATATCGGTGCAGGTTCTCCTGCGCGGTGTAGCGCTTCAGTCCCTCTGTGCTTATCAGCAGCAGGCTGCCCATCTGGAAGTCGTCCCTCACGCTGCCCATCTGGTAGTCAATCAGCGGCATGGCCTGGCGCTCTCCCGTTGGAAGTGCTATGTGGTGGTCGGCATACAGCATCAGTGCACCGTGGTCGCTGGCAATGGTGAGCATGCGGTCCAGCGCATGGTAGCCCAGTTGCAGGGTGTCGTATTTGGTATAGAGCAGTACGTAAGGTGCTGTTGCCGTTTCGGCAATGTATTTTATCGTCTTGCTGCTACCTATGCTTTCCGTCAGGTGGTATATGTTGGCAACATTGCTGTCGCTCCTCAGCGCATTTTCCGTAGCTTGCCCCTGTTGCTCGTCGCTCCAGGCAATAAAGCAGTCTATATAGGTCTTCATATTTGTGTGTAGTTTTGTGCAAATATAACAAATTTTACGGAGTTATAGAACACTCTCTCGCTAATATTTTAATCCAGATCGCTTCATTGTGTCCGATAACGATGACTAATATTAAACGAAAACCTCTCACCTTTAACCCTTAACCTTTAATCGTTTAAAATTTCACGCAGAATCCGCAGAAATCGCAGAGAAGTTGAATGCTTAGAGTTTTTTATGCTGTTATTAGTAAGAACTGCTCAAATGCATTTGGCATTTCTTCCTAATACCATCATCAGGACTTCGTCCTTCACAGCGTTGCTGAAAACTCTAACCATTCAGCGCAACACCCCGCATGGTAACTGCCCCCCTGAGACAGGGGCGACGAGCGAAGCGGAGGGGGTGGATAATTAACCCGCTCACCGCTCACCTCTAACCGCTAATCGCTCCCCTCTCCCCCGCGCCAGCCGTCGCAGGGCATGCCCGAGCGACAAAGTCTGCGTATTCAAAAAACATTACTTGTATAAGACTTCAAATAATTGAGGTATAGGTACTTCTGCGTTAGTCTGCGAATTCTGCGTGCCAATAAATTCCTTTTGCTTCACACATACCGCTTTAGTTTGATGAACTTAAGTGAATAACCCTTTAACCCTTAACCTTTCTCCTTTCCCCTCTCCCCCGTTCCGTGTGAGACAACTTATCGAATATTTTTGTATCTTTGCACCATGAAACTGCACATATTCAATCCGGAGAACGATATGGCTCTGGCCAGCGGTTCGCCAGGCTACACACCACCGGCCAATATACGTGCCTATCGTCGCCAGCATTGGGAACTGCCCCGCCAGTGGGCTGCTCCCGACGATATCGTCTGGGATGGCGAGGAGAATCTGGCGCGCCTTTTCAAGGATGTGGCTGTAGCGCCCGAGATTTGTCCTTGGGGATGGTCGCCGGCTTTGGTGCACGAACTTGAACTTGCCGGAGTGCCGCGCCACTTCATGCCCGACAGGGAGCATTTGGAGAAACTTCGCCTTCTCTCCAGCCGCTGTAGTACGGTGCAGGTGCAGTGTGCTCTTGGCCTTGACGCAGCATGTTGCCGTAGTCTCGCCGATGTATTGGCATGTCTCTCGCAGTGGAACGATGTTATCATGAAGTCGCCATGGAGTAGCAGCGGTAAAGGGCTGATGCAGACCGACAATCCCAATTGGCAGGGATGGGTGGCCCGCGTCCTTCGTCAGCAGGGATGTGTTGTTGTGGAGCGGCTTTTGGAAAGGAAGCAGGACTTTGCCATGGAATTCTGGATGAATGGTGGCAGGGCTGAATACTTGGGTCTGAATGTTTTCCTCACCGATGCCCATGGGCATTTTGTGGAAAACATAGTGGGTACTGAGCAGGAAAAAGAGTCGTTTGTCTCTTCTTTGCTGACTGATCCCCAGTCTCTTGTCGGCATTCGCCAATGGTATCTGGAGCATCTGCCTCAGATAGCTCCATGGTATGAAGGTCCTGTAGGAGTTGATATGCTTGTCACGTCCGATGGCAGTCTCCATCCCTGCATAGAAATAAACTGGCGCATGACCATGGGCATGGCCACGGTCTTGAAACGTTGAAAGTTTAGGGTTTGGAGTTTAGTGGGGCGCTACGCTTTTGTTTAGGGTTTAGTGGGGCGCTGCGCTTTTGTTTAGTGAGACGCTGCGCTCTTGTTTAGAGTTTAGTGGGGCGCTGCGCTTTTGTTTAGTGAGGTCGCGTTGCTCCTGTTTAGTGTTTAGTGGTGCGCTGCGCTTTGGTTTAGTGTGGCGCTGACGCTTTTGTTTAGTGTGGCGCTGCGCTTTGGTTTAGAGAACTGTCCCCCTGAGACAGGGTGGACGAGCGCAGCGGAGGGGGTGGATAGTCTTCGTCCTCGTCCTCGTCCTCGTTTAAATTATACCGCACACAGAAAGGCACAGAAAGGCACAGATTTTCTCTGATTTTAATTAATCAACGGATTAAACGCGATTAAACAGAAAGTCTGTCTTAGAGATTTTTATGGTGCGATGCACCGCAGGGACTATGTCCCTTGATTAGTTCTCTTAGGAAGAAAACAAACGAGTTTGCTTTATTCCAAAGATAACGAATCTGTCAAAATCTCTAATCCTCCGTGCCTCCGTGCTCTCCGTTGATAATATAATTACTATCACCCCGCATGGCGCACCGTGCAACTGGTGCAATTCCGTGGATTCCAGCGCCAGCGTGATTAGTGTTGATAGGACAGGTAATTCTGTGATTTCTGTACAGTCTGCGTGAGATAAAAAAGATAAGAGCGATTTTTTTTGCACGCAAAGAGCGCAAAGAGCGCAAAGTTTTATTCCCTTTGGTGTTTCACGCTGGCGCTGGAGGGGTCGCAAACTTCGTTACGACAAGAGAGCGCAAAGCAGTTTGTGTGAGATTAAATTATCAACGGATTAAACTGATTTAAACGGCAAATTCGTGTACAGATTAGATTCCAGCAACATTTTGTTGCCGAGACATCCGTCTCCAGTATGCTATTCTTAAGACAAAGATAAATTCATTTATATTTCTCTGTAGAACAGCATACCCCAGAATCTAATCCTCCGTGCTTCCGTGCTCTCCGTTGATAATATAATTACTATCACCCCGCATGGCAGCGCCGTGCAACTGGCGCACTTCTGCGGATTAAACCTGTTCTGTTATGGTAATTATGGCATTGATAAAGATTTAGCGTATTCTGCGCGGTCTGCGTGAGAGAATTGATATGCATCCTGTTGCTGATAAAGCTTATTTCACGCAAAATTCGCAGAACACGCAGACTTTGCCTTAAGAACAATTCCATATACAGATTACGCTGTCGCTGGAATCCGCAGACTTTGTCGCTGGCTACGCACGACGGCTGGCGCAGTGTCAACGCTACTCCCCGCATGGCAAAGCCACGGTTAAAGGTTAAATGATCAACGGATTAAACGCGATTAAACAGAAAGTCTGTCTTAGAGATTTTTTAAGGTGCGATGCACCGGGGACCTTGTCCCTTGATTAGTTCTCTTAGGAAGAAAACAAACGAGTTTGCTTTATTCCAAAGATAACGAATCTGTCAAAATCTCTAATCCTTCCGTGCCTCCGTGCTCTTGTTGATGATATAGCGCCTTTGGCACGGTTAAAAGTTTAGGCTCTTCGTTATCGTCTTCGTTTTATTTAGTGTTTAGTGGGGCGCTACGCTTTTGTTTAGTGGGGCGCTACGCTTTGGTTTAGAGAACTGTCCCCCTGAGACAGGTGGGACGAGCGTAGCGGAGGGGGTGGATATAACTCTAAACTCTCTAAGTTCTCGTCCTCGTTAACCCTTAACCTTTAACCGTGGCTCTGCCACATTAACCAGCGACTTGTCGCTATTAACCGCACCATAGGTGCATTAACCGTTTTCGTCCCCGTAAACAAAAAAAGGATCCATCTTTCGATGAATCCCTTTTTCTCTGTTGGGCTACCCGGACTCGAACCAGGAAAGGCAGGACCAGAATCTGCAGTGTTACCATTACACCATAGCCCAATCAAAATGTTTGCTCAAGGTTTGTCTTGCATGCAAGCGTTGTTCCTTGTTTGCGAGTGCAAAGGTAAGGCGTTTTTGCGACACCACCAAACATTTTGGCAAAAAAATCACAAAAAAAGTTTGAAAACGTCGCTTTTCTTTGCCTTCTACCCCTAAAAGTCGTACCTTTGGAGCTCAATAATAAAATATATAATGTATAAGACAGGAAACAACAAGTTGCTCGATTCCATCATTGATGGCATTCAGGACAAGAAAGGACACAATATCTCCATCGTCGACCTCAGTGGTATCGACGACACTATCTGCACCTACTTCGTCATTGCACAAGGCGGAAGTCCCACCCAGGTACATGCTCTGGCAATGAGTGTGGGCGACAAGGCACGCGAACTCTGTGGAGCCCGTCCCCTGGCTGTGGACGGCTTGCGCAACAGCAACTGGGTGGCAATGGACTATGCCGACATCATCGTGCATATCTTCTTGCCCGAGGAGCGTGCTTTTTACGACATCGAGCATCTGTGGGCAGATGCCGAAATAACCGAAATACCCGATTTGGATTAGTTTGAATCTGTAAAGATAAACTGATTTTTAGAAGCTACCTTAAGTATGGCCAATAACAACAAGAAGCAGAAGTCCTCTTTCAATTTCACCTGGGTATACCTCGTTATCCTGGCTGTTCTGGGCTTCCTGTTCATTACCGGCGACGGCGAGTCGCTGACACCTTCTTCAACCAAGGAGGTCAGTTACACCGAATTTCAGAATTGTGTTCGCAAGGGCTATGGCAAGGAACTCCTCGCCAACAAGGACAAAGGCACTGCCGTCCTGCAGCTGCTCCCCGAGCACTATCGCGATGTATTCCCTGGAACCAGCGATTTCAAGGGACAGAAACCATCCGTCATAACCCAGTATCCCAGTTCCGACAAACTGGACGAGTTCATGGAGGCTGAGCGTGCCAATGGCAACTTCAATGGTGAGGTGCGCTACGAACACGAGGTGGATTCTCCCTGGTGGAGTTTCCTCATCAACATCGGCCCCATGCTCCTGCTCGTCTTCTTCTGGATCTTCATCATGCGCCGCATGAGCGGTGGCGGTTCTTCCGGTGGCGATGCCGGTGGTGGCCCCATGGGCATCTTCAATGTGGGCAAGAGCCGTGCCCGTCTCATTGAGAAGGAGGATGCCAAGGTTACGTTCAAGGACGTTGCCGGTCAGGAAGGCGCCAAGCAGGAGGTACAGGAGATAGTGGACTTCCTCAAGAATCCTGCCAAGTACACCGAACTGGGTGGCAAAATTCCCAAGGGTGCGCTGCTCGTAGGTCCTCCGGGAACTGGTAAGACCCTCCTTGCCAAGGCTGTGGCAGGCGAGGCAGATGTGCCATTCTTCTCCATGAGCGGTTCGGATTTCGTGGAAATGTTCGTTGGCGTCGGCGCCAGCCGTGTCCGCGACCTCTTCCGCAAGGCCAAGGAGAAGAGTCCTTGCATCATCTTCATCGACGAGATCGATGCCGTAGGCCGTGCCCGCAGCCGCAACATCAGCACTGGCGGCAATGATGAGCGCGAGAACACACTGAATCAGCTGCTCACCGAGATGGACGGTTTCGGTACCAACAGCGGTGTCATCATCCTGGCTGCTACCAACCGTGCCGACATCCTGGACAAGGCGCTTCTGCGTGCCGGACGTTTCGACCGACAGATACATGTGGACCTTCCCGATGTCAACGAGCGCCGTGCCATCTTCGAAGTGCACCTGCGCCCCATCAAGAAGGCGGATGACCTAGATCTCGATTTCCTCTCCCGTCAGACTCCCGGTTTTTCTGGTGCCGACATTGCCAACGTCTGCAACGAGGCTGCCCTCATTGCCGCACGCCACGGGCACAGCACCGTGTCCAAGGAAGACTTCCTTTCTGCCGTTGACCGCATAATCGGCGGTCTGGAGAAGAAGACCAAGGTGATGACCGTCGACGAGAAGCGCACCATTGCCCTTCACGAGGCAGGCCATGCCACCGTAAGCTGGCACCTTCAGTATGCCAATCCTCTTGTCAAGGTCACCATCGTTCCCCGTGGCCGTGCCCTCGGCGCTGCATGGTATCTGCCCGAGGAGCGACAGATTACCACCAAGGAGCAGATGCTCGACGAGATGTGCGCCACCTTGGGCGGACGTGCTGCTGAGGAACTCTTCACCGGTCATATCTCCTCCGGTGCCATGAACGACCTTGAGCGTGTCACCAAGCAGGCCTATGGCATGATAGCATACATGGGCATGAGCGACAAGTTGCCCAACCTCTGCTACTACAACAACGACGAGTATCAGTTCCAGCGCCCTTATAGCGAGGAAACCGCCCGTCAGATAGATGCCGAGGTGCAGCGCATGATAGCCGAGCAGTATGCCCGTGCCAAGGCGCTCCTTGCCGAGAAGAGCGAAGGCCATGCCCAGTTGGCACAGATCCTGCAGGAGCGTGAGGTCATCTTCGCCGAGGATGTGGAAAACATCTTTGGCAAGCGTCCCTGGGCCAGCCGCACAGAAGAACTTCTGGAACCCTGATTCAATAACGAAGACGAAAACGCTCACCCGCTCCCCGCTCCCCTCTCACCGCGCCAGCAGACTGTCTCCCTGAGACAGGGGGACGAGCGCAGCGGAGGGGGTGGATAATCACCCGCTCATCCGCTCACCGCTCACCGTGGCAAAGCCATATTAACCAGCGCTTAGCGCTATTAACCGCTGCCCCGCAGCTTTTAACCCAGCCGTGAAACGGCGCTTAACCTGTCGCCCTGCGACAATTAACCTGCAGCTCTGCTGCTATTAACCGCTGCCCCGCAGCTTTTAACCCAGCTAACACCCTACGCCAGGCAACACCCACTAATGCCCTGAAAGGGCTATAGAACTCAGCCCAGGGCGTTGCCCTGGGTATATGAACACGTATAACAATCGCCCTGAAAGGGCAAAAGAACAATTATCCTCATGGCCCAATCATTATGTAAGATATATCTGCACGTAATCTTTCATATCAAGACAACAAGCCCGCAGGTATCAAAGGAGCATCTTCCCCGTCTGCATGCATATGTCGGCCAACTTGTAAATAGCACTGGGTGTAATGTAATCTGTATTGGTGGGACTGAAAATCATGTTCACGCACTCTTGTTGTTGAGTAGTACTGTTAGTGTGGCGCACCTGTTAGAAGAGATGAAGAGAAATAGCAGTCGTTGGTTAAAAACGGTCTCTCCCATATATGACAATTTCTCATGGCAAGGTGGATATGCAGCCTTTTCCGTTAGTCAGTCGGTTGTTGATAAAACAATAGAATATATAAACAATCAACTTGAACATCACAAGAAGAGAACGTATAGAGAAGAGTATCTGGAGTTTTTAGAACTATATAATATTAAATATAACGAACGATTCGTTTTGTCGGATTAACCTCTTATTCCTATTCAATAATATGAAAAATCTTATTTTACGAACAATCACCGGCATAGCCTTTGTGGCGGTTCTCGTCGGCGCCATCATTTACAGTCCCTTCACCTTCGGCGCCCTTTTTGCCGTAGTGTCAGCCCTTGCAACCTTAGAGTTTTGCCGTATTGTCAACCAGCAGGAAGGAGTGCGTGTCAACTTCTTTATGTCCACCGTTGCAAGCATATTCCTTTACCTGGCATTCTTTGCCTACAGCTGCGGTTATGCCAATTTGCTGATAATGCCCTCATCGGTATTCCTGCCCTACGTTGCCATGCTCATCTATCTGCTTGTGTCGCCATTGTATTTCGGCAGGCATAATGCACTGAAGTCTTGGGCGTTTACCATGATGTCGCAGATTTATGTGGCACTTCCCTTTGCACTGCTCAATGCCATTTCCTTTATCCCATACCCCATGGGTCCCTTGGGCACTGCCTATGTCTATATGTATCCCCTTGCGGTGTTCTTGTTCCTGTGGAGCAGCGACACCGGTGCATATTGCGTAGGTTCTCTTCTGGGCAGGAAGATACCATATAAGCTTTTCCCCAGCATCTCTCCCAAGAAGTCATGGGTAGGCAGCATTGGCGGTACTCTGCTTGCCGTGGCGGTAGGAGCGGTAATTTCTCGCTACGAACCCTCTCTCACTCTCGTTCAGTGGATGGGCTTTGGTCTTGTTGTTGCCATCTTCGGCACATGGGGCGACCTGGTTGAAAGTCAGATCAAGCGTCAGCTGGGCATCAAGGACAGCGGCAATGTCCTTCCTGGCCACGGAGGTTTCCTCGACCGCTTCGACAGCAGCCTCCTCGCCATCCCCGCCTCTCTGATATACCTCTACACCGTCTGGGCAATGTAATCAAGCGCAGCGGTTAATAGCGACAGGGTCGCTGGTTAATGTGGCTTCGCCACGGTTAAATGCTGCAGGGCAGCAGGTTAATTGCGAAGAATCGCAGGTTAAAAGCTGTGTAGCAGCGGTTAAAGGTGATGGGTTAGAGGGTAACCAGTCGCAAGGCGACGATTCACCAGAAACTCCGTTGCGATTAACCAGCAGCCTTGCTGCTATTCACCGCACCGCAGGTGCATTAACCAGCAATCTCTGATTGCTATTAACCATGGCTTCGCCATATTAACCTGTCGCCCCGCGACAATTAACCAGCGCTAAAGCGCTATTAACCGCAGCGAAGCTGCCATCGTGTTGACAAAAACAGAAAATAACTACTCACTACACACTACTCTTTCCCCTTAATATTCTTCCCTAATCGTAATCCTCATTATCATAATTTGCATTACGTTAACCGCATATGAAATTCTATAACCGAGAAAAGGAACTGAAACAACTGTCTGATATTCTTGCCAAGAGCAGGGAAGAATCGCAGATGACAGTGATTACAGGCAGAAGACGCATTGGCAAGACCGAGTTGGCAATGCACTGCGGCGATGAGACAATATTGTATTTCTTTGTGGCGAGAAAGACAGAAAGTCTCCTGTGCAAGGATTTTGCAAGAGAAATTGAGGAAAAACTGGGCATCCCAGTTGGGTGGCCAGATTCGTTTGCCTCTCTGTTCCGTTATGTGATGAAACTTTCCCAGTCTCGTCCCTTTACCTTGATTATTGACGAATTTCAGGATTTTCTTCGCATAAATCCTTCCGTGTTCAGCGAGATACAACGAGAGTGGGATTTGAATAAGCGCGAAGGTCACCTTAACCTGATAATAAGCGGTTCCGTATTTACGCTGATGAAGCGTATTTTCGAAGACTATAAAGAACCATTGTTCGGCCGTGCCAACAATATGATACACATGCGCCCATTTGGAACTGATGTGCTTAAGGGGATTCTTGCCGACTATAATCCAGACTATACAGCCGACGACCTGCTGACATTATTTTCCATAACAGGTGGTATCCCATGGTATGTCGCCCTGCTGATGGACAAAGGGCATACCACCAAGGAGCGTATGATAGCATTCCTGACAGAGGAAAACTCCCCATTCCTTAATGAAGGAAAGAATATACTAATTGAAGAGTTTGGACCTGACTACGGAATGTACTTCTCCATCCTCACATGTATCTCCGAAGGAATGCGCACACGTGGAGAACTGGAAGGAGAGTTAGGCGAAAGCAATATTAGCAGTTATTTGAACAGACTGGAAAACTACTACGGGCTAATCACTCGTGCTCAACCCATATTTGCCAAGGACAATGCCAAAAAGACCAGATATGTTATGAGAGACTGCTTCATGACCCTCTGGTTCCGCTTCTTCTATAAATACCAGCATATTATAGCCAATGACGCGCTCGAGCAACTGGGATCTATCGTGCGTCGTGACTTTGATACCTTTAGTGGTATTATGCTTGAGCGTTATTTCGAATGTAAGTTGCGCGAGACAGGTCGCTATACCCGAATAGGAGGTTACTGGGACCGTAAGGGCGAGAACGAGATAGACCTGATAGCTGTAAATGAGATAGAGAAGAAGGCAGAGATATATGAGATAAAAAGAAATGCCAAGCGTTATAGTGAGTCGACAATGCATGAGAAACTGGAATACCTATTGCAGAATTGCAAGGAACTCAATGGTATGAACATTTCCTGCACTCCACTTAGCCTCGAAAACATGTGATATAATCCTCAGAGTGTCTCTACACAAGAGCGAAGACGCTCCCCGCTCACCGCGCCAGCAGACTGTCCCCCTGAGACAGGGCGAATGAGGTCTTTAGAAAAATGACCTAATGTCATTTTGTGCCTCATGAGGGTTAAACTCCCCAGTTTAACGTCGGGCAAAACGAGCGAAGCGGAGGGGGTGGATTCCATATAACGAAGACGAAGACGAAAGGTTAAAAGCTGCAGAGCAAAGCCACATTAACCTGCGAGTCATCGCAATTAACCTGCTGCTCTGCAGCATTTAACCGTTGCTCCGCAACATTAACCAGCGACCCTGTCGCTATTACCGCTGCCACGGTTAAAGGATACCCAGTCGCAAGGCGACGATTCACCAGCAACTCCGTTGCGATTAACCGCAGCGAAGCTGTTCCCCCTCCCCGCTCTTCGTTTTTTTGTATATATTCTGTATACCCCAAGTAAACAACAGTCTGCTTTAGCTCATCAAGCTTCGCAAGTCTCCTTTCTG
>JAZRII010000011.1:0-59533 GCA_045645225.1 Bacteroidaceae bacterium
CTGGCTCTCGAGCATCTGGCGGCGTGCCTCCCAATCGGCATCGAGCGAGGGGAGGTTCTGCCAGAACTCCTCCATGGTGCCATCGAAGAAGGACTGGGGCACGAAGAGTTTGGCCTCGACATCCTCCTGATTGATGCTATAGCCGCCCTCGCGGGTGAGGATGACCAGTTTGCGGAGCACGTCCTTGCCAGAGAGGTCTATGCGCGGGTCGGGCTCGCTATATCCCTCGGCCTTGGCCAGTTCCACGGTCTTGCTGAAGGGGATGTCGGCAGAGATGGTGTTGAAGATATAGTTGAGCGTACCGCTGAGCACGGCCTCGATGCGCAGAATCTTGTCGCCCGAGTTGCGAAGGTCGTTAATGGTGCGGATGATGGGAAGCCCGGCACCCACGTTGGTCTCGAAGAGGAACTTCACGCCACGCATCTGTGCTATGCGCTTGAGTTCGCTATATTGCTCGTAATCGCTGGAAGCGGCAATCTTGTTGGCCGCCACGATGTTGATGTTGTGCGAGAGGAAGTCCTTGTAGAGCGAAGCCACATCGGCAGAGGCGGTGCAATCCACGAAGACACTGTTGAAGATGTTCATGCCGATGACCTCGTCGCGAAGACGCTGGAGGTTGCTCTCGGGCGCCTGCTTCAACTGCTCGCGGAAGTTCTCCAGATTCAATCCCTCGCGGGCAAACATGGCATTGTGGCCAGAGGCTATGCCCACGACATTGAGCTGGAGACGGAGTTCGCGCATGAGTTTCTCGCGCTGCTGATGTATCTGCTCTATAAGGCTGCTGCCCACGGTGCCCACACCACAGATGAAGAGGTTGAGCACCTGGTACTCGCTCAGAAAAAAGGAGTCGTGGATTACGTTCAGCGCCTTGCGCAGATACTCCTCGGCAATGACAAAGGAGATGTTAGTCTCGCTGGCACCCTGGGCACAGGCAATGACGCTGATACCGCTACGGCCAAGCGTGCCGAACAGTTTGCCGGCAATGCCAGGCGTGTGCTTCATGTTCTCGCCCACTATGGCCACGGTGGCCAGGCCTCCCTCGGCCATCATGGGATACATGGCACCCTCGGCTATCTCCTGGGCAAACTCCTCGTTGAGCACGCGGCATGCCTCCTGGGCATCCACGTCGCGCACACCGATGGAGGTGCTGTTCTCACTGCTTGCCTGAGATACCATGAACACGGAGATGCCATTGTCTGCCAGACAGGTAAAGATACGGCGGTTCACACCGATAACACCCACCATGGAGAGACCGCTGACGGTGATGAGCGTGGTGCCCTTGATGCTGGAAATGCCACGAATGGGCTTCTCGCCCAGGTGTATGTCCTTCTTGATGATGGTGCCGGGAGCATCGGGGTTGAAGGTGTTCTTCACCCAGATGGGGATGTTCTTGACGCAAACGGGATAGATGGTGGGGGGATATATCACCTTGGCACCGAAGTTGCAGAGTTCCATGGCCTCGGTGTAGGAGAGTTCGTCGATGACGTATGCCGTGCTGATGACACGGGGGTCGGCGGTCATGAAACCGTCCACATCTGTCCATATCTCCAGGGCAGTGGCATCCAGTGCGGCCGCTACGATGGCGGCGGTGTAGTCGCTACCGCCACGGCCAAGGTTGGTAACCTCGCCGCTCTCTATGTCGGAGGAGATGAAACCACCCATCAGGCTGATCTCGGGCAGGCGCTTCCAGGTGTTGCGCACAATCTCGTTGGTGGCCTGTGCGGAAAGTACGTTCTTGCCGTTCTTCTTCTCGGTGCGGATAATGTCGCGCGAGTCAAACCAGCGTGCACCCTCTATCACCGTGGCGACGATGCGGGAAGACATGCGCTCGCCATAACTGACGATGGTTGCCTCGGTCTTCTGCGAGAGGTCGCGGATAAGGAACACACCCTGATAGATGCTGCGCAATTCCTCGAGCAGGGCACGCACTATGGTGAGCAGCTCGCCACGGGCAGAACCGGCAGGGAGAGCCTCGCGGATGACCTTCTCATGACGGCCAACGATTTCCAGGAAAACCTTCTGGTATCGCTCGTCGCCCTCCTTGGCCATGTGGGCCGTCTGTATCAACTTGTCGGTAATGCCACCCAGGGCACTGACCACCACGATGACGGGCTCCGTCTGCGACTCCACTATCTTCTTTACGTTAAGTATGCTTTCTGCGCTACCCACACTGGTACCGCCAAATTTCAGTACTTTCATACCTATATCTGTATCTTATCTTTTAGAGCGCCAAAGGTACGAATAATTACAGCACCTGACAAGCATTTTGCTCTTATTTTTATAATTTTGCTATCATTTTGTCTGATATTGCACCGCCATTTCGGCACAACGTTCGCCATCGACACCTGCCGAGACGATACCGCCGGCATAACCGGCACCCTCGCCACAGGGGAAGAGACCACGGATGCGGACGTGCTGGAGGGTCTCCCTCTCACGAAGGATGCGCACAGGGGCAGAGGTGCGGGTTTCGATGGCTATCATGTTGGCCTCGTTGGTGAGGAAGCCATGGTAGGCACGGCCGAAGGCCTTGAAGCCCTCCTGCAGACGGGTGGTGATGAACTTGGGCATCCAGAAGTGCAGAGGACTGGCAATGAGACCGGGGGCATAGGTGCTTTCGTTGAGGTCAGCACTGAGACGGTTGTTGACAAAGTCGGTCATGCGCTGGGCCGGGGCCGTCTGCTGACGGTTACCCTGAAGCCAGCAATGGCGCTCCAGCTGCTCCTGAAGCAGGAGGGGACGGAGTATGTCGTCCTGCATGTCTCTGGGATCTATGCTATCGCCCACTCCCTCCAGGGCAATGATGTCGGTGCTCTTGATGTCGTTGGGAGTGAGCAGGGATGAGGGCATAATGTCCTCGGGACGAATCTCCACCACCATGCCGGAGTTGCTCCAACGACCTCCACGGTTGGAGGGGCTCATGCCGTTGACCACTATCTGCTCGGGACCGCTGGCGGCTGGCACTACCACACCGCCGGGGCACATACAGAAACTGTACACGCCACGGCCTGCTGCCTGGCGCACCATGCTGTATTCGGCGGCAGGGAGCCACTTGCCGCGGCCTTCCTTGGAATGATACTGTATCTGGTCGATGAGGTGCGAGGGATGCTCCAGGCGCACGCCTATGGCAAGACCCTTGGCCTCCATCTCTATGTTTTCGTAATGAAGATAGCGATAGACATCGCGTGCAGAATGACCCGTGGCAAGGATAACCGAAGAGGCAAGGAACTCGCGCTCGCCACAACGTATGCCACGCACCTGGTCGTTCTCCACAATGAGCGAAGTCATCTTCGTCTGGAAATGCACCTCGCCACCACGCGAGAGGATGGTCTTGCGCATGTTCTCGATGACACGGGGCAGACAATCGGTGCCGATGTGGGGATGTGCATCAACGAGGATGTTGGGGTTGGCACCGTGCTGAACGAAGACACGCAGGATCTTGTCGCAATCGCCGCGCTTCTTGCTTCGGGTGTAAAGTTTGCCATCGCTGTATGCTCCGGCACCTCCCTCGCCGAAGGAGTAGTTGCTCTCGGCATCCACACGCTGCTCGGGACGTATGCGTGCAAGGTCCTTCTTGCGCTCGCGCACATCCTTGCCCCTCTCCACCACGATGGGACGAAGGCCAAGTTCTATCAGGCGCAGGGCGGCAAACAGTCCGCCGGGACCAGCACCCACAACGATGACGGGTTCCGCCTCGCTGACATCGGGATAATAGATGGGGGCGAAGAGCTGCTCCTGAGGCTTCTCGCCCACGAAGGCACGCACGGTGAGGTTGACATATATGGTGCGCTGACGTGCGTCGATGCTGCGCTTGAGCACCTGCACGGCATTGGCCTTCAAGCCCTTCTCGCGTTGAAGGTAGGAAAGTATCCCACGCTCGTCATATGCCTCGCGGGGAGTAATGCGGAGTTGGAGTTCGTGTATCATAATAAAATGCGCACCCCTCCCCCTGCCCTCCCCTGTATGGGAGGGAGTATATAGTACTGAGGATTGAGGATTTTGTTTTGATGTTAATATTAAATTAGGTTAGTTCTATTGTCTGTTGTAACCACTCCCCTCCATACAGGGAGGGGTTGGGGGTGGGTCCGTTGGGGGTGGGTCTTTTACCCGAACAGTTCCCTTACGGCTTCTGCCACACGGCGGACGGGTACTATTTCTATGGTGTAGTTCTTTTTGTCCAGGGAGGACATATTATTATAAGGTATGAGTATACGCGAGAAGCCAAGGCGTTGGGCCTCGCTGATGCGCTGCTCTATACGGCTGACGGGACGTATCTCGCCACTCAATCCCACTTCGCCTGCCATGCAGACACCTGTGTCTATGGGGGTGTCCACATTGCTGGAGAGCACGGCGGCTATGACGCTGAGGTCCAGGGCGGGGTCCGTAACGCGGAGACCACCTGCTATGTTCAGGAAGACGTCCTTCTGTGCCAGCTTGAAGCCCACACGCTTCTCCAGTATGGCAAGGAGCATGTTCAGACGCTTGCCATCGAAACCTATGGTGCTGCGCTGAGCCGTGCCATAGGCGGCGGTGGAGACGAGTGCCTGAGTCTCTATGAGGAAGGGTCGTACACCCTCTATGGCGGAGGCTATGGCAACGCCGGAGAGACCCTCGCGATTGTCGGAAAGGAGCAGTTCGGAGGGGTTGGTAACCTGACGGAGACCGTCGTGCCTCATCTCGTAGATACCCAGTTCGGAGGTACTGCCAAAACGGTTCTTTATGCTTCGGAGAATGCGGTACATGTAGTGCTGGTCGCCCTCGAACTGAAGCACGGTGTCCACGATGTGCTCCAGGACCTTGGGACCTGCCAGGGAGCCCTCCTTGGTGATGTGGCCGATGAGCAGGATGCTCACTCCACCCGACTTGGCATAGCGCAAGAGCGAGGCGGCACACTCGCGTATCTGCGAGAGCGAACCGGGACTTGACTCCACGGTCTCGGTGGAGATGGTCTGTATGGAGTCGATGACCACGAGGTCGGGCTGTGTCTCCTGTATCTGCAGGAAAATCTGCTCCAGGGAAGTCTCGGTGAAGACAAGCATGCCTCCACTCTCGGCACTGGCCTCATCGGGAGCCAGGCGCTCGGCACGGAGTTTTATCTGTCGGGCACTCTCCTCGCCAGAGACATACAGGATGCGCTTGTCCTTCAGTGCCAGCACCGTCTGCAACACCAGGGTACTCTTGCCTATGCCGGGCTCGCCACCAAGCAGCACAAGGCTGCCGGGCACCAGGCCTCCGCCAAGCACACGGTTCAGTTCGCCATCCAGCAGATCCATGCGAGGTTCCTGCGTGGCATTGATGTCGGACAGGGGCATGGGCTTGCGTCGCTTCTCGCCATCCTCGCCACCAGCCGCCTGCATGGCCATGCGTGCTATTGCCGATTGAGGTTTCTCGGGCTGAATGTGCATCTCCTTCATGGTGTTCCACCTGCCGCAAGCAGGGCACTTGCCCACCCAGCGAACAGATTCCTGCCCGCAATAGTCACACACATATACTGTCTTCTGCTTTGCCATCTATGGTTGTATTGTTTTCTGAGTTATCGGAGTAGTCGGAGTTGTCTGAATAGTCTGTTTTACGTTTTATCCACCCCTCCCCCCTGCGGGGGACTCCACCCTGTCTCAGGGGGAGAAAGTGGGTGATTGCGTTTGCCATTTACTTTCCTCCCCTGAGACAGGGGAGGTGTCGCAAGCGACAGAGGGGTGGATAAATCGCTCACCGTTAATCGCTCACCGCTCTATTTCCACCGTCATCTGGCACACCTTGCAATCGAAGCGCAGGAGGAATCTTCTGCCATCGGCACCTCGAAGGTACAAGGGGCCACGGACGGCATTGGGGTCGCGCTTCAAGCATTGCCCCAACTGATAACGTATGCAATAGCGGCATGTCATCAGGGGCGGAAGGGAGGCAAAGGATACCGGACCCCTCCCCATCCCTCCCGCAAGGGGAGGGAGTATGATGTTCTGGGGATTATTCTTTCCTATTGAGCAGTCAGATGTATATACTCCCCTCCCTTGTGGAGGGGTAAGGGGGAGGGTCTGTTCCCTTTCCTTTTCCACTTCCGCCAGCACTTCCCTCCTCCACTCTGCCAAACGGCTACGGGGTATGAACCATGGTTGAGAGAAGGATATCTCCGTGTTCGCTACCTCGTAGATGGTGTCGCCCACCTTGCTGAGTACATCGGTGATGGATGCTGTCTGGTCGGTTCTGGCCAGTTGCTGTTCGCACTCGTATTCCTTGCTTGCGCACCTGCTGCCCTGCTTTGCCGTCAGGCGGAAACCCTGGGGCGTTTCTTCCAGCCTCCACTCCAAGGGCAATACGCGGCGCGAAGTCTTTCCGCTCAGTACGGTCTCCATTGCCTGGTCCTGATTGCGGTATATTACGGTGCCATCCTTCAACCCCTGTGGCATGCGGTGAGGATAGAGATGGTTGCCATCGGCACGGTTTATGCGGAAGCCCACCAGTTGTTCCTGCCCCTTAGCACCAGAGACGTAGCAAAGTCCGTCGCCGTTGGCAAAGGAAGCCGTACCTGCCACCACGATGTGGTCGCGGCGTATCTCCTTGACGAAGCCCACGCGCTCGCCCATACTCTTGGGGGTGATGGTGTTGCACAGGTCGGCGGTGCGCTCGTGCATGAAGTAATCGGTGAAACCGCGGTTGAAACTCCTTTCGGGGTTGGGGGTGAATGTCAGCTCCACCCTACCCTGCGAGGCGGCACAATACTCCTTGCGCCTCTTGAAGATGGCATCCAACTTCTGGCGATACCATGCCGTGACGTTCTTCACATAGGCGGCATCCTTCAGGCGGCCCTCTATCTTCAGCGAACGGGCACCGGCATCGAGCAGAGCCTCCAGTTGTGCCGTGCGGTTCATGTCGCGCATGGACAAGAGGTATCGGCCAGTGACGAGTTTCTCTCCATCCTGCGTCTCCAGGTCGTAGGGCATACGGCAGAACTGGGCACACTCGCCACGGTTGGCACTACGGCCATAGCACACCTCCGAGGCATAGCAACGGCCATTGTAGCTGACGCAGATGGCGCCATGAATGAAGACCTCCAGGGGCACCTGAGGCACCTGGCGGTGTATGTCGGCTATTTCCTCGATGGTGAGCTCGCGTGCAAGCACCACCTGCTCATAGCCCTCGCTATGGAGCCTCTGCACCTTCTCTGCCGTGCGGTTGTCCATCTGTGTGGAGGCATGCAGGGAGATGGGAGGCATGTCGGGCAAGAGCCTTATGCGCTCGTCCTGCACGATGAGGGCATCCACGCCTATGCGATACATGCGCCATGCAAGGTCGCGGGCCTCGCGGAGTTCCTCCTCGCCCTCAAGCAGGGTGTTCAGCGTAACGTACACCTTCACGCCAAAGGGATGTGCATAGCTCACCACCTGGGCAATGTCCTCCTCGGTGTTGCCGGCCGAGGCACGCGCACCAAACCTTGCGGCACCAATGTACACGGCATCCGCACCATGGTCGATGGCGGCAAAGGCGCACTCCTTGTCGCGAGCAGGAGCAAGGAGTTCTATGGGTATATTCTTACTTGATGGCATTGATGTCGTATGGAGTCTCCTGATATACGTAGTAGTTGAGCCAGTTGGTGAACAAGAGGTTGCCATGTCCACGCCATGTCACGTGCACGCCCTTTTCGGGATCGTTGTCGGTGTAGTAGTTGTAGGGCATCTGTATGGGAAGGCCCTTGCCAAGGTCGCGCTTGTACTCCGTGTCCAGAGTAAGGGGCGAGTACTCGCTATGGCCAGTCACGAAGATTTCCCTGCCGCCTCTGGCCATAACCATGGACACGCCGCTCAGGGGGCTCTCGGCTATTATCTCCAACTGAGGCACACGCTCTATGTCCTCGCGGCGCACCTCGGTGTGCCGGCTATGGGGCATATTGAACACATCGTCGAAGCCACGGAAGATGGGCAAACGGGGATTGAGGGGAGTCTGGGGGAAGATGCCAAACATCTTCTCGGGCAGGGGATACTTGGGCACACCGTAGTAATGACTCAGTGCCGCCTGTGCCGCCCAACAGATATACATAGTGGAGGTGACATTGTGGCGGCACCATTCGAAAATCTCCACCATCTCCTCCCAGTAGGTAACATCCTCGTACTCGAGATGCTCCACGGGGGCACCGGTTATTATCATACCGTCGAACTTCTCGTGCTTCATCAGTTCGAAGTCGCGGTAGAACGCCTGCATGTGCTCAATGGGGGTGTTCTTGGACGTGTGCGCCTTCACCTTCATCAGGTGTATCTCCATCTGCAGGGGTGTGTTGGACAGGAGGCGGAGCAGGTCCGTCTCGGTGGTTATCTTCAGGGGCATCAGGTTCAGTATGGCAATACGCAGGGGGCGTATGTCCTGATGCTTGGCTCTCTCATCGCCGAGTACAAAGATGTTCTCTTCCTTCAAGTACTCTATGGCGGGCAATTTATCGGGTAGTGTTAATGGCATAAGTTAAACGGAAAACGGAAAACGGAAAGGTTAGAGGTGAGCGGTGAGCGGTGAGCGGGATAGTTCTTCGGAATAGTCGGAGTAATCGGAATATTCGGAATAATCAGAGGACTCAGAAGACCAGGGAGTCTCAGAGAGAACTCAGTTTTCCGATTTCAGTTTTCACATTTCCGTTTCCATCAGTTCCATCCATCGCTCTTCGGCTTGGGTGAGTTGTTGTTTCAGTTTGGTATGTTTCTCGTACAGGCTCATGTCCTGCGAACCTGCTTCGGTGGCCATCTGCTCTTCCAGTATGGCTATGGCACTTTCCAGTTGGAGGACGGCAGCCTCAGCATCGGCAAGCTCCTTTTCGCGCTTCTTCTGGGCACGGGCTTGGGCTTTCTGCTCTTCGTAGGAGAGTTTGCTCTCCGACACGGTTTCCTGCACCTGCTCCTTGTTCTTGGGTGCTGGTGCCTGAGCCAGAGAGGAGACCTGTTCGGCCTCGTGCTGACGAATCCAATCGTAGATGCCACCAAGATACTCGCGCACCTTTCCGCCACCGAACTCATAGACACGCTCCACCAGTCCGTCGAGGAAGTCGCGGTCGTGGCTCACGATTATCACCGTGCCATCGAAATCGCGAATGGCCTCCTTCAGCACATCCTTGGATTTGAGGTCGAGATGGTTGGTAGGCTCGTCGAGGATGAGCAGGTTTACGGGTTCCAGCAACAGCTTTATCATGGCCAGACGGATGCGCTCGCCGCCGGAAAGGAACTTCACCTTCTTCTCCGAAGCCTCACCACCGAACATGAAGGCACCCAGAATGTCGCGTATCTTCAGGCGGATGTCGCCACGCGCCACACGGTCGATGGTGTCGAACACGGTAAGTTCGCCATCGAGCATCTGTGCCTGGTTCTGCGCAAAGTAGCCTATCTGCACGTTGTGCCCCACCTTCACTTCGCCCTGGAAGGGTATCTCCTGCATGATGCACTTCACCATGGTGGACTTTCCCTCTCCGTTCTTGCCCACGAAGGCAACCTTCTCGCCACGCTTTATGGTGAGGTTCACCTTGTCGAAGACAACATGGTCGTACTCCTTGCGTGCCTCGTTGCAGATGACGGGATAGTCACCACTTCTTTGCGAGCAGGTGAACTTCAGGTGCAGAGCCGAGTTGTCCACCTCGTCTATCTCCACGGGGATAATCTTCTCCAACTGGCGTATGCGTTGTTGTACCTGAATGGCCTTGGAGGCCTGATAGCGGAAGCGGTCGATGAAAGCCTGCGTGTCGGCAATCTCCTTCTGCTGGTTCTCAAAGGCACGCAATTGTTGTTCGCGGCGCTCGGCACGGAGGTTGACATACTCGTCGTACTTAACACGGTAGTCGTATATCCTGCCGCAACTAATCTCTATGGTGCGGTTCGTGACGTTGTTGATGAAGGCACGGTCGTGGCTCACCAGCATCACGGCACCCGAGTAGGTTGCCAGGAATTGCTCCAACCATTGTATAGACTCGATGTCCAGATGGTTGGTGGGCTCGTCGAGCAGGAGCACATCGGGGTGCTGAAGAAGAATCTTTGCCAACTCGATACGCATGCGCCATCCGCCGGAGAACTCGCTTGTAGGACGCTCCAGGTCGCCCTGACGGAAGCCAAGCCCCATCAGCGTGCGCTCCAGTTTGCCCATGTACTCGCTTCCGCCCATCATCTCCAGGCGCTCGCTCTCGTGGGTGAAACGCTCACACAATTGCATGTAGCTCTCGCTCTCGTAGTCGTCGCGCTGGGCCATCTCCTGCTCCATGCGCTTTATGTCGGCCTGTATCTCATGCAGATGGGCAAAGGCCTTCTCTGTCTCCTGGCGCACGGTACACGAATCGGAGAGCACCATCACCTGGGGCAGATAGCCCACCGTAGTACCCTTGGGCACAGAGACACCGCCACCAGTAGGCAGCTCCACCCCGGCTATAATCTTCAGCATAGTGCTCTTGCCGGCACCGTTCTTGCCCACGAGGGCAATGCGGTCGCGGTCGTTCACCACATAGGTGATGTCCGTAAAGAGCGGACGTGCGCTGAACTCTACTGAAAGTTGATCTATTGAAATCACTTCGTCTAAATTCTTTTATTTCCGTGCGCAAATTTAGCGATTTATTCTCAAAATACCATAGGGGGGCAGTTCATTTTGTTTGCGAATTATGGAGGTTTATCGTATATTTGCACGCACTAACATATTAAAACTTTAATCTTAATGAGCGAAACAACACAGAAAATCAAGTTCAGCAAAGCCTTCTGGGTCTCGAACCTGGTGGAACTCTTCGAGCGTGCCGCATACTACGGCGTGTTCATTGTCATCACCCTTTACCTTAGCCGCATCCTGGGATTCAACGACATAGAGTCGGCCACCATAGCAGGTGTCTTCTCGGCATGCCTGTACCTGTTGCCCACGTTTGCCGGCGCCCTGGCCGACAAGATTGGGTTCCGCAACTCCATGCTCCTGGCCTTCTCCCTGCTTACCTGCGGCTACCTGGGACTTGCCGTCTACCCCACCTGGCTGGAGTCGGCAGGGCTGGTGCAGTATAGCGACATCACAAAGTTCACCGGCTTGCTGGAAAGCAACCTTCGCTATGGCATCCTGCCCATCATGGCACTGATAGTGTGCGGCGGTGCCTTCATAAAGAGCGTCATCTCGGGCACCGTGGCAAAGGAAACGACACCCGAGACACGCGCCAAGGGTTTCTCCATCTTCTATGCCATGGTAAATATAGGTGCCTTCTCGGGCAAGACCATCGTGAAGCCTCTGCGCGAGGCGCTTGGCAACGAGGGACTTATCACGCTCAACTACTTCTCTGCCGGCATGACCCTCCTGGCGCTACTCACCATCTGGTTCTTCTACAAGAGCACCCAGCACTCGGGCGAGGGCAAGACCTTCAGGCAGATATGGAACGCTCTGATAAAGGTGTGCACCAACGGCCGCCTCTTCACCCTCATTCTCATCATCACGGGTTTCTGGATGGTACAGCACCAGCTCTATGCCACCATGCCCAAGTATGTGCTTCGCCTTGCCGGTGAAGGTGCATCGCCCTCGTGGTATGCCAACGTAAATCCCCTGGTGGTGGTGATTACCGTCAACTTTGTTACCCAACTCATGCGCCGCCACTCGGCCCTCACTTCCATGACCGTGGGTATGTTCATCATGCCCATCTCTGCACTATGCATGGCCGCCGGCAACATGCTTGATGGCACCCAGACAATCCTCACCATGCACCCCGTGGCGTTCATGATGGTGGTGGGCATCGTGTTCCAGGGCTTGGCAGAGACATTCATCTCTCCTCGCTTCCTGGAGTATTTCTCGCTTCAGGCACCCAAGGGCGAGGAAGGCCTCTACCTGGGTTTCAGCCACTTGCACTCGTTCCTCTCATCCATCTTCGGTTTCGGTATCTCTGGCTTCCTGCTTAGCAAGTACTGCCCCGAGCCCACTCTGTTCTCCACCCACGAGGAATGGCTCCAGGCCAGTGCCAATGCACACTACATCTGGTACTATTTCGGAGGCATCGCCCTCGTCTCCGCCTTCGCCCTCATCATCTATGGCCAGGTGGTGAAGCGACTCGACGCAAAAAAGATGGCAACCAACAAATAGCAATTAGCAAAACCCATCCATAGAGAGCAGCATATAAACGGTGAGCGGACATGTTTCGCTCACCGTTGCTATTTTTTCGTTTTCTCATTTCTATTGTTTTACCACTCCGGCTTAATGAACGGAAATCTGCAAGTAAGCGAGAGCATATTATGGTAGGGACGCTGCGTGCAGCGTCCGAGAACGATAAACAAAGCGGACGCTGCACGCAGCGTCCCTACATTGCCGAGCGTGAGCAGATTCAAAGTTGCGGTTAAGTGAGAACAGAATAAATTCTTTTATTATGTCGAACGAGAGCAACTAAGACAAAGTCAAGACGACGAAGTCGGATTAAAACGGAAAACTATTTTCCACCCCCTCCGTCGCTTCGCTCCTCGTCCCACCTGTCTCAGGGGGACAGTTAGTATGGTGTGTACCCGCCCCCCTACTGGGAGTGGGTGGACAAAACTCTCTGCGCACTCTTGTCGTAACGAAGTTTGCGACCACTCCAGCGCAAGCGTGAAATAGGACTGGAAAAAAACTTTGCGCCCTTTGCGTGAAAAAAAGGGACCAAAAAAGAGTCCCCAGCAAACCAATCGGCTTAACCGGGGACTCGGAGGGAGGGAGGGTGACTAGTGGGATTCGAACCCACGACATTCAGAACCACAATCTGACGCTCTAACCGACTGAACTATAGTCACCATCTTGGTTAGTATTGCTTACCGGAGCAGTAATTGCTTCCTGAAAGCGAGTGCAAAGGTATGACTTTTCTTAATAACCTCCAAACATTAGAGCACTTTTTTTCAAAGAAAGTGCAAAATATGGGGTTTATGCCCGTTGCTTGTATGCCTGAAGGGTGTTGAGCATGAGCATGCAGATGGTCATGGGACCTACTCCACCTGGCACGGGAGTGATGGCAGAGCACAGGGGAGATACTGCCTGAAAATCCACATCGCCCTGAAGGCGGAAACCCGAGGGACGGGTAGCGTCGGGCACACGGGTAGTGCCTACGTCGATCACCACGGCACCTGGCTTCACCATATCGGCGGTAACGAAAGCGGGACTACCGATGGCGGCAATGAGGATATCGGCCTGACGGCATTCCTCGGCAAGGTTCTGCGAATGGGAGTGCAGGACGGTGACGGTAGAGTCGCCATACTGCTTCTGCATCATGAGCATGGACATAGGTTTGCCTACAATGTTGGAACGACCGAGAACGGCAACCTTCTTGCCACGGGTCTCGATGTTGTAGCGCTGAAGCAGGGTGAGTATGCCCAGGGGTGTTGCCGAGATGAAAGCGGGCAAACCGATGGACATGCGTCCTACGTTGACGGGATGGAAACCGTCCACATCCTTCTCGGGGAGGATGGCCTCCGTTACCTTCTGCTCGTCGATATGACGGGGCAAGGGCAACTGAACGATGAAACCGTCTATGGCCTCGTCCTTGTTGAGCTTGTCCACCACGGCAAGGAGTTCCTCCTCGGTGATGGTGTCCTCGAATGTGAGCAGAGTGCTCTGGAAACCGCATGCCTCGCAAGCGAGGACCTTGTTGCGTACGTATGTTTCGCTACCGCCATCATGGCCTACCAATACGGCGGCAAGATGAGGGGCACGGCCACCCTGGGCAACAATAGCCTCTACTTCGGCCTTTATCTCCGCCTTAATCTGTGCGGCGGTTGCTTTACCATCTATTATTTGCATAAGAGAGATTTTTAAACGGAAAACGGAAAGTTTTCGGACGCTGCACGCAGCGTCCCTACCTTACCGAATGTGAAGAGTTTTCCGTTTTCCGTTTTCACATTTCCATTTGTATTACATTTTCCCCTTCATCATGCCTGCCAGCTGGGCCATCTTGGACTTGTCGGTCATCATCTTCATCATCTTACGTGTCTGGTCGAACTGCTTAATGAGACGGTTGACCTGCTGGAGGTCGACACCGGCACCCTTGGCTATACGGTGGCGACGAGAGGTGTTGAGACATTCGGGATGCTCGCGCTCGTAGGGAGTCATACTCTGGATGATGGCCTCGATGCTCTTGAAGGCATTGTCGTCGATGTCCACGTCCTTCAGTGCCTTGCCCACACCAGGAATCATGCTGGCCAGGTCCTTGAGGTTGCCCATCTTCTTGATTTGCTGAATCTGGTTGTAGAAGTCGGAGAAGTCAAACTTGTTCTTGCGGATCTTTGCCTCCAGTTTCTTCGCTTCTGCCTCATCAAACTGCTCCTGAGCACGCTCTACCAAAGATACGATGTCGCCCATGCCCAGAATACGGTCGGCCATACGTGAGGGATGGAAGGGGTCGATGGCCTCCATCTTCTCGCCGGTACCCACGAACTTGATGGGCTTGTTCACCACGGTGCGGATGGAGAGAGCAGCACCGCCACGGGTGTCACCGTCTAACTTGGTGAGGATGACACCGGTATAGTCGAGGCGGTCGTTGAACTCCTTGGCGGTGTTCACGGCATCCTGACCGGTCATGGCATCCACCACGAAGAGAATTTCGTGAGGGTTGATGGCATTCTTGATGTCGGAAATCTGCTGCATCAGTTCCTCGTCGATAGCCAAACGGCCGGCGGTATCCACGATGACAACATCATGCGCCTTTGACTTTGCCTCGCGGATGGCATTGAGAGCCACCTGAACGGGATCTGTAGCACCCTCCTCGATATATACGGGCACACCAACCTGCTCACCGAGCACGCGCAACTGCTCCATAGCGGCAGGGCGGAAGGTGTCGCATGCAGCCAAGAGAGGAGACTTGTGCTTCTTCTCCTTGAGCATCTTGGCCAACTTGCCGCTCATGGTGGTCTTACCAGAACCGTTCAAACCTGCCATCAGGATGATGGAGGGGTCGCCAGTACGGCCGGGCAGATTGATTTCAGCGGTCTCGCCACCCATCAGTTCTGCCAGTTCGTCGTGCACGATCTTCACCATCAGCTGCTGGGGCTTCACGGCGGTGAGCACGTCCTGGCCAAGAGCCTTCTGCTTGACGGTGTCGGTGAAGGTCTTTGCCACCTTGTAGTTTACGTCGGCATCAAGAAGAGCACGGCGCACATCCTTGAGGGTCTCGGCAACGTTGATTTCGGTAATCTTGCCCTCACCCTTCAGTATTTTCCACGAGCGTTCAAGACGCTCCGAAAGATTTTCAAACATATATCCTATATTATTATATTATTCGTCTTTAAAAAGTCATCGTATTGTCTTGCCTTGGTTGTCATATTGTCTCGGCAAGGACGTCGTATTGTCTCACCTCAGACCAAGTATCGTCTCTGCCAAGGGGATGATAACCTTGCCCAACACCTCGCCGTTCAGGTAGTGCTCGCTCTCGAAGAGCGACATCTGCGCCGTGCCGTAATGCTTGCGGAAGTCAGGCTGGCAATTGACATTCTTGTCCCTGGTGCCGAACAGTCCCCACACCATCTGCTTCTCCTCGGGGGTGATGCCTTGGAAACTCTGCTTCTCCACCTCCTTGAACTCGGCAATCATCTGCTTGTCCACCTTGAAGTCCTTGGCGCCATCCTCGCGCTTGTTGCGAAACTCCTGGCGGCCCATGCCACGGAAGGTGAGCAGACGAGCCATGTGGAAGGAAGGGTTCACCAGAATGCGCCTGACGCCGTGCAACTGCTCGGCATACATGGCACCCATGGAGGTGGCAACGATAAGATCGGGCTTGTGCCCCTGCACATAATCGTGCAGAAAGGCAATGGCACGAAGCGGCTCTACGGGCACATCGGGACTCAGCACCTGCACTCCCTTGGGATAGAAGTGATTACGCATCTGGGTGGCACTGCCTGTGCTACCAGCCGAAGCGAATCCATGTATGTATAGTACCTTCATCGTATCCTGTAGAAAAGAAAACAACTCTCCAGCAAAGAAATAATCTTTAACCGGAGAGTTCCACCACCACTTCAGTTGCGGGGGTCCGACTCGAACGGGCGACCTCCAGGTTATGAGCCTGGCGAGCTACCAACTGCTCCACCCCGCGATATTGTATCGCCAAACAAGAAGCAACTGAGGCGCTGTTTCCCGTTTGCGAGTGCAAAGGTATGCCTTTTTTCCGATACCGCCAAACGTTTTCGTGAAAAATTGCAAAATAATTGTTTATATGGCAGAAAAGGCGTATCTTTGTGCAGAAATACACCTTATATATAAAAAATATAGCATGGCGGTAGAAAAAACAAGGAACAAACTGATAGAGGTGGCACGCACTCTGTTTGCCAAACAGGGCATTGAGGAAACCACGATGAACGACATAGCGCTTGCATCGGGCAAGGGCAGACGCACGCTCTACACATACTTCAAGAGCAAGGAGGACATCTACGATGCCGTGGTCCAGGACGAACTGGAACTTATGGCACAGAAGATGGCCGAAGTGGCTCAGCAAGACATGGACCCCGAGGACAAGCTCGTGTCCCTTATCTACGCACACCTGCAGGCCATCAAGGAGGTGGTGCAGCGCAATGGCAACATACGCGCCGAGTTCTTCCGCGACATCTGGCGTGTGAGCCTCATACGCCAGCGTTTCGACCGCAACGAGAAGATGCTGCTCACCAACATCCTCTCCGAGGGCGTGCAGAAGGGTCTGTTCGAGATAGACGACGTGCCTCTCATGGTGGACATAATCCGGTACTCGGTGCGAGGACTGGAAGTGCCCTTCATCTACGGCCGCATAGCCGACGGAATGCCCAAGGGGCTGATACGCGGCGTGGTGCACAAGATAATTCACCGCTCGCTGAGCAAGAAGTATAACAGTTGATAAACAATAGAGACATACCGTGAAACTGCTGGAAGGAAAAACTGCACTCATCACAGGTGCAACACGTGGCATAGGCAAGGCCATAGCGCTGAAGTTCGCCCAGGAAGGAGCAAACATAGCATTCACCGGACGTGGCGCCAACGAGGAAATGAATGCTGCCCTGGAGGCCACCAGGCAGGAGATAGAGGCGCTTGGCGTAAAATGCTGCGCCTATGCCGTGGATGCATCTGACTTTGCCCAGGCCGAGGAAACCGCCAAGAATGTGAAGGAGGACTTCGGGACTATTGATATCCTTGTAAACAACGCTGGAATAACCAGGGACGGACTGATGCTTCGCATGACGGAGGAGCAGTGGGACAGCGTAATAAATGCCAATCTGAAGTCTGCCTTCAACTACATCCACGCATGCCTGCCCATCATGATGCGCCAGCGCAAGGGTTCCATCATAAACATGTCCAGCATAGTGGGCATGCACGGCAATGCCGGACAGGCCAACTATACCGCCTCAAAGGCCGGAATGATAGCACTGGCAAAGAGTGTCGCCCAGGAAATGGGGCCTAAGGGCATCCGGCTCAACACCATTGCGCCGGGTTTCGTAGAAACGGCAATGACAGCCTCTCTCCCCGACGAGATACGCGAAGAATGGAAGAAGAAGATTCCTCTGCGCCGTGCCGGCCAACCCGAGGACATCGCCAACACCGCACTGTTCCTGGCCAGCGACCTGTCAAGTTACGTTACAGGCCAGGTCATCCAGGTAGATGGCGGCATGAATATGTAATAGACAGACAAGGAACACAGATGACCGTTCTATACGAAGACAACCATCTTATTATCGTCAACAAACAGGCAGGGGAGATCGTGCAGGGCGACAAGACCGGCGACACTCCCCTCTCTGATATTGTAAAGGAGTGGCTGAAGGAGAAGCACAACAAGCCGGGCAACGTGTACCTGGGTGTGGTGCACCGTCTGGACAGGCCCGTATCGGGTGTGGTGCTTTTTGCCAAGACCAGCAAGGCCCTGCCGCGCCTGAACAAGATGTTTGCCGGACACGAAAACGTGAGCAAGACCTACTGGGCAATAGTGCAGAACCGTCCGCAGGTTCCACAGGGCAGACTGACACACTGGCTCACTCGCAACGAGAAGAACAACACGGCACGTGCCTATGACCGGGAAGTGCCGGGTGCGAAGAAGGCGGTACTGGACTACAGGCTCATTGCCTCGGGCGACAGGTACCACCTTCTGGAAATACACCTGCACACGGGACGCCACCACCAGATACGATGCCAACTGGCCAAGATGGGCTGCCCCATAAAGGGCGACCTGAAATACGGTGCTCCACGCAGCAATCCCGACGGAAGCATATCCCTGCACGCCCGCAATCTCACACTGGAGCACCCCGTGAGCCATGAAAGCATATCCGTTACCGCCCCTGTGCCAAACGACACGCTTTGGCAGGCACTAAGTCGCGGGACGGCGGAATAAACCATACACGACACACTTACTCCCCTACCTTGAACATCATCCGACGCATACTGAAATGGACGGGCGCCACACTGGCAGCCCTACTGCTCGTGCCCTTCCTGCTGATTGCCCTTCTCTACATCCCGCCCATACAGAACTGGGCCGTACAGAAGGCCGTGGGCTTTGCCTCCAAGGCGGCTGGCATGGACATCACCCTGGACAGGGTGGGCATCAGTTTCCCGCTGGACATAGACCTGGAAAACCTCACCGCCTGCCTCGAGGGCGACACCCTGCTCCACACGGGGACGGTGGTGGTGGACATGGATTTCAGCCAGATATTCCAGGGACAACTGGGCGTGGACGGCATTGACATCAAGGAGGGACGGTTCAATTCTGCCAACCTGATTCCGCAGATGCACATAGGCGGACAACTGGGACTGCTTCACCTCGACCGGGAAGACACCAACCTGAAACAGTGCATGGCAAGGCTGAGCGGTGCATCCCTGGCGGATTGCCATCTGAACATCAGCATGCGCGACACCACAATCACGGACACCATCGAGAGCGCTCCCCTGCCCTGGACTGTCCTGGTGGAAAGAATAGACATCAGCAACGCAAGCATAGCCTTCCGCATGGCGGGAGACACCATGACCGTAAGCACTGAAATCAAGAAGGCCTGTCTGACCGGCGGAGACATCAGTTTGCGAAACGGCGTCTACACCATAGGGAGTCTGGGTATAGATCTCGACACCCTGCATCTCTGCATGATGGACACGGATGGAGCAAAGACCAGCATACCCTTATCCTGCACATCACTGGGCGCGGAGGGACTTCGCTTGGACTCAGCAGCCGTTTCCCTTCAACAGTTCCACATAAGCACCGCCACCGGTGAGGAGAAGAGCACCATCCGCGGAAACCTGCAGATGGACTTCAACGCCTTCACGCCAAAGGGCGGCGGTTCCATGGCTGCAAACATAAGGGCTTCTCTGGCACACACCGACCTGCTCAGCATAGCCCGAGACTTCATCCCCAAAGACCTGGCTAAGGCCTACCCCGCCCTGCCCCTAAATGCTCACATAGCAGCCAGGGGCAGCATCGACTCCATATCAGTGGACACCCTGCACCTGTTCATGCCCACGGCAATGGACATCCAGGCCGAGGGATATGTTGCCGATGCAATGGCAGAGGGCGGAATGAGGTCGCACCTGCAATGGGACGCAAGCACCATGAACCTGAACTTCGTGCGCCGGTACATGGGACTTTCCGGAGTGAACATCCCACGCATGAACCTTTCTGCCGAAACCAGGATACACGGCAACAAATACGCCGCCGATGCACAACTTTCCTGCGGCAAGGGCAAGGTGCGTGCAAAGGCTTCCATCGACCTTGACAATATGGCATACAGGGCCATGCTCAATGCCACCCAACTGGACATCCGCAAGTTCCTCCCACAGGACAGCATAGGCTTGCTCTCCTTCTCTGCCAAGGCCAGCGGACATGGCACCGACCCTCTGTCCAGGGCAACAGGACTGAGGGCAGAAGTGGACCTGCACCATCTTGAATACAAGGAATGGGATGTGGACAATGCCCGGCTTACCGCCAAACTAAGACGTGGCAAGGCTTCCGTGGAACTGCATTGCGACAACGACATACTCATGGCAAATGCCTGTGCCAATGCCGATATAAACACGGAGGTGACAAAGGCGGATTTTGCCTTGTCTGTGAACAAAGTCAATTTCCAGGTCTTGGGCATCACCAAGGATTCGCTGGTGGCGTCCATGACCCTGAATCTGGAGGGTGGTTCGGACATGAAACAGACCCACCGTCTGAAGGGCAGCATGCATAGCATAGAACTTGCCTTGCCCGACACCACTTTCTATCCCCTGGACCTAAATCTGGAAGTCAGGACCAACGAGCAGAGCATGCTGGCACGCACCAACGCCGGCAACCTCTGGCTTCAGTTCCATTCCGACGAGGGACAGGACTCCCTGCTGAAGAAGACAAACGCCTTCATGCAGGAAATGGCACGCCAAAGGGAGGAGCGCGTGCTGGACATGGCTGGGCTGAACGCACTGCTGCCCAGAGTGGACATGCACCTGCTTTGTGGCGACAACAATCCGCTTGCCAACATACTGCGCTCCATGCTCGGGGCCACCATGAACGAGATGGCGTTCGACCTTGTCACCAACCCCGAAGAGGGTGTGAACGGCCAGGGGCACATGAACAAGCTGAAGACCGAGGCCGTAGTAATCGACTCCATATCATGGAACATCCGGAATCTGGCCGAGGGTGTGAGCATGATGGCACGTGTGAAGAACGGTCCGCGCAACAAGGTGGTAAACTTCGAGGCCGTACTGAACGCGCTGGTCACGCCGGAGGGTCTGAGTTCCTCCTTCCTGTTCCTGGACGACAAGGGCAACAAGGGTGTGGACTTCGGTCTTAACGTGGGCATAGCAGACAGTACGCTGAAGGTGCAGCTCACTCCGCTCAACCCCGTCTTTGCCTACCGCCGGTTCAATGTCAATGCCGACAACTTCGTCTCAATAGACAAGACAAACCACATAATGGCAAACATGAACCTGCTGGCCGACGATGGCACATCACTGAACCTTTACAGCACCCCGAACGAAGCGGCCCTGCAGGACATTACTCTGTCGGTTGCCAACTTCAACCTGGGCGAACTGTCGCGCGTCATGCCTTTCATGCCCGTGGTTACGGGTATGCTCAATGGCGATGTGCATGCGGTGAAGGAGGAAGAGCAGGCTACCGTGTCGCTGGACATGGATGTCAGGAAAATGGGATTCGAGGGTAGTCCGCTTGGCAACATCGGTGTGGAGATGATCTACTTCCCCAATGCCGACGGTTCGCATCTGGTGGACGGCATCCTTTCGCAGAACGAGCGCGAGATAGCCCTGCTGAATGGCAGCTACTGGACTCAGGACGAAGAGGGGCACATCGAGGCCGAGGCACATCTGCAACGCCTGCCCCTGAACATCGCAAACGGTTTCATTACCGGCAACATGGCCAGGCTGGAGGGCTACATCAGCGGCATGCTCGACGTGCATGGCCCTGTCTCTGCTCCTCTCATGTCTGGTTCCCTGGCCACGGACAGCATGCACATCTGCTCCGATCCATACAGCATAGACCTGCGCCTGCCGGACGACGAGATTGTGATAAAGGACAATTTCCTGGACCTGGACAAGATCCAGGCGTTTGCCAATGGCAACAACCCGCTCACACTGGACGGCACCATAGACTTTACCGACCTGAACCAGACGAAACTGAACCTGGGCATCACGGCACGCGACTTCAACCTCATAAACGCTCCCAAGCGCAAGGGGGCTGAGGCTTACGGCAAGGTCTATGTGGACCTGTTCGGACGCATGCAGGGCACTCTGAACAACCTGGACATACGCGGTCGGCTGAACATAAACGGCAAGACAAACCTCACATACGTGATGAAGGACTCGCCCCTTGTGGTGGACGACCAGCTGAGCAGCCTGGTAACCTTCACCGACTTCTCGGACACCACAGAGACAAAACCCATTGCCTTGCCGGAGCAGAACGTGAAGATGGACTTCCAGGTAAACATTGACGAGGCCACGACAATACATTGCCTTATGAGCGAGGACGGGCAGGACAACATCGAACTGGAGGGTGGCGGAGAACTGCGCATGACCTACGACATGCTTTCCGGCATGAAGCTCTTCGGACGGTACACCGTGCTTTCGGGCAGCATGGACTACAGCCTGGTGGTGATGTCGCTGAAGAACTTCAACATAGATAGCGGAAGTTATGTGGAGTTTTCGGGCGACATGCTGAACCCCAAACTGAACATCAGTGCCAGCGAGCGAAAGAAGGCTTCCGTCTCCAGCAACAACGTGACACGAACCGTCAACTTCGACGTGGGTCTGAAGATAACACAGACCCTCTCCAACCTGGGACTGGAATTCACATTGCAGGCACCCGAGGACCTGACGGTACAGAACGAACTGGCGTCCATGTCCGTGGAGGACCGCGGACGCGCCGCCGTGGCAATGCTCACAACGGGCATGTACCTGTCGCCCAACAACACTGGCAACGGTGGCGGATTTGACGCCACCAGCGCGTTGAGCTCTTTCCTGAACAGCCAGATCTCTAACATCGCGGGCAAGGCCCTGTCCACCATCGACATCGGTTTCGGCATAGATAACACCACCAGCGCCACGGGTGCGGCACAGACTGACTACAACTTCTCCTTTGCCAAGCGCTTCTGGGGCAACCGCATCAGTGTGATCATCGGTGGCAAGGTCAGTTCGGGCAACGATGCACAGAACACGGGCATGAGCATAATCAGCAACGTTTCGGTAGAATACCGTCTGGACAATTCCGGCACACGCTACGTCAAGGCGTTCTACAACAAGGACACCGAGTCCATCCTCGACTCCGAGGTGATGGAAATAGGCGCCAGCCTTGTGCTGCGCAGAAAAACCGAAAACCTGGGCGAACTGTTCATCTTCAGGAACGAAAAACGTAAAACTGCGAACAAGCGAGAGCAGAAGCAGAGTTCACTTTGATTATGCCGAGCGTAAGCAGATTAAAGACGACGAAGTCGGATTAAAACGGAAACCCATAAATCCCCCCACGAGCAGATAGAAGAAGACACGGCTAAACATGAACGCATATTATATATATAATAAGGTATACATCCTGCATATCCTCATGCTTCTGGCAATGATGCTGACCAGTTGCTACCAGACAAAGAACATACCCGAGGACGAATACCTCTATGCCGGCATAAAGGACTTTGTCTACGGGCACCGCTGGGGCGAGAAAGAGCGCAAGGGTAAGGACACGACAGGAGTGATTACCGCCGTGGCAGATGCCTATACCGCCGTGGAGGACGTTCTTAGCGGCAACACCTCTGCCGTGGAGAAACTGGCACAAAGGGAACTCACCAAGGAAGAGCAGGACAGCATACGCACACAGGAACTCATAGACAAGGAGGCATACAACACGGCACGTGCCGAAGTGGCTGGCGCCCTTGCCTATCCGCCAAACGGGACCATCATGGGTTCCAGCCGGCTGACACACCCCTTCACCATCGGTCTGTGGGTGTGGAACCGTTACGGCCAGAGCGAGAGTGCCTTCGGCAAATGGATGATGAACACCCTGGGGGCAACACCCAAATACATCAGTACGGCAAGTCCCTCCATCCGCACCCAGGTGGCACGAAACACGCTGAGAAACCATGGCTATTTCCGCGGCGACGTGCAGTACCGCATAGAGGATGTGAAGAACCCGCGCAAGAAGAAGATCTCCTATCAGATCCTGCCAGGCGCACTGTTCCATCTGGACAGCATAGAGTACCGCGGCTTCCCCCTGGGCATAGACACGCTCATCAGGCAAAACATGGACGGCACCTTGCTCAGGCGCAATGCCCCCTTCAATGTGCCTACGCTTTCCAACGAGCGCGACCGTATTGCCTCCATCCTGCGCAACCACGGACACTATTATTTCCGTAGCGACCACATAGCATACAGGGCGGACACGCTGATGCGGCCCGAACACGTGCAGCTGCAGGTTGTGCCCTCGCCCACCATGAGCCAGGCGGCAAAGCAGCCCTTCCACATAGGCAGGACACGCATAACGGTACTGAAGTACAACACCCGCGAACTTACCGACTCTTTCTCCCTGCGCAACCTGAGCATGCAATGGAGCGGAGGGGACAAGCGCAAGCCATCGCTCAGACTGTCTGCCTTCAACAGGTACCTGTACCTGAAACATGGCGACCTCTACAACCAGGACCTGAACGACCTGATGATAAACAAGCTCTCGGGCATGGGCATATTCTCCTCTGTACAGGTCAACTACGTGCCACGCGACACCTCCCTGCTGAAGGGCAGATACAATGCCGCACTGTCCGACGACACCCTGGACATAGAAATACAGTGCACGCTGGACAAACCCTACGATAGCGAGTTCGAGGCAAAAATCACCAACAAGACCAACGGCCTGCTGGGTCCTGGCGCCTCGTATTCCATAAACAAGCGCAATGCCTTCCGCGGGGCAGAGACTCTCACACTTGGCGTCAACGCCTCCTACGAGTGGCAGACGGGTGCCAATATGCAGGGCGACAAGACCGGCATCAACTCCTGGGAACTGGGAGGCAACCTGAACCTCACCTACCCCCGTTTCATCTTCTTTGGCAACCTGTGGCGAAAGCTGAACAGGAGGATACAGGCATCCACTCTGTTCAAGATGGACATCAAGTGGATGAACCGTGCCGGCTACTATGGCAGCGCCAGCGCCGGTGCACGAATAAAGTGGACCTTCAAGAAGGGCGAGAACATCCTCCACGAGTTCACACCCGTGCGCCTGGAGTACAACCACCTGCTCAGCACCTCGGCACGTTTCGACAGCCTGATGACAGAGAATCCAGCCCTCTACGAGAGCCTGCGCGACAAACTGGTGCCAAGCATGGAGTATGCCTTCACATGGACCAGCCCCAAGGTACAGAAGCACCAGGGGCGCATTTCGCTCTTCACCAAACAGGCCCTGCAGTTCCAGAAGTACACGGCGGAATACTCGCACATGCTGCGCGTTTCTCCACGGAGCCAACTGGTGGTGCGCGGCTATCTGGGCTTCATCTGGAACTATGGCGACAAGACGGCGCCCTATGCAGACCTCTTCTCTGCTGGCGGTGCCAACAGCATACGCGCCTTCGGTGTGCGCGGCATAGGTCCGGGCAGCTACAATCCGGCAGAAAGCAGCTATTCCTATCTGGACCAGGTGGGCAATGTGCGCTTCGAGTGCAATGTGGAGTACCGCTTCCCCATCGTGGCAAACCTGTTTGGAGCGGTCTTCATGGATGCCGGCAACGTATGGCTCACCAAGGAAGACCCAGCACGCCCTGGCGGACGCTTCCAATGGAAGAATCTGGGCAAGGAACTGGCCTTGGGCACAGGTGCCGGCCTGCGCTACGACCTGGAGTTTCTGGTCATCCGCTTCGACGTTGGCGTAGGACTCCATGCCCCCTACGACACTGGCAAGCCGGGCTACTACAACATGCCCTCTTTCGGCAAGTCGCTCGGCTATCATTTTGCCGTCGGATATCCGTTCTGACGGTCCCCCAATCCCCTCTTGAACATCACGTTTATGCAATATTTGCCCATCTCTGCAAGGAAGATGGGCATTTTTTCGCATCGCAATGAACCATTGTATGCATTTTCTTTGTATATTTGTAGCAAAGAAAGATTATTGTTAACCAATTTAAACACTATTAAAACAATGAAACCTACACTTTTCCTCTTGGCTGCAGGTATGGGCAGCCGTTATGGTGGCTTGAAGCAGTTGGACACCCTCGGCCCTCAGGGTCAGAGCATTATGGACTACAGCATCTATGATGCCATCCAGGCTGGCTTCGGCAAGATCGTATGGGTTATCCGTCGCGATTTCGAGCAGCAGTTCCGCGAGCAGATCCTGGCAAAGTATGAAGGCCATGTTCCCTGCGAGCTCTGTTTCCAGGCTTTGGACGCACTGCCCGAAGGCTTCACCGTACCCGAAGGCCGTGAAAAGCCCTGGGGCACAAACCACGCCGTAATGATGGGCAAGGACGTTATCAACGAGCCCTTCGCCGTACTGAACTGCGACGACTTCTACGACCGCGATGCATTCCAGGTTATGGCCAAGTTCCTGACCTCTCTGCCCGAGGGCAGCAAGGGCAAGTATGCAATGGTAGGTTTCCGTGTGGACAACACCCTGTCCGAGAGCGGTACCGTTAGCCGTGGCATCTGCGAGATGGATCCCGAGACCCACCTGCTGACCGGCGTTGTTGAGCGCACCAAGATCGAGCGCCACAACAGTGTTGTAGAGTATCTGGACGAGGACGGCACCACATGGGTTGGCATCCCCGACACAGCTCCCACCAGCATGAACTTCTGGGGCTTCACTCCCGACTACTTCCAGTACAGCGAGGACTTCTTCAAGGTGTTCCTGTCTGATCCCAAGAACCAGACCAACCTGAAGAGCGAGTTCTTCATCCCCTTGATGGTGGACACTTTGATCAAGGAAGGCAAGGCTACCTGCGAGGTTCTCGACACCACATCCAAGTGGTTCGGCGTAACCTATCCCGAGGACCGTCCCGAGACCGTAGCCAAGCTCGCCGCCCTGCACGAGGCTGGCCAGTACCCCGACAAGATGTTCTAATACTGGATTTCCCTTAGCGAATATCCAATATCCGGAATACAGCAAAGGTGCACAACGTTGTCGTAGCATAGTTTACGCAACGATGTGCACCATTTCTGTTTTTGGAAAGGCATCCCAACTTGGAAAAGCACCTTAAGTATAATCCTCCACTACCCTATGACTGCACACAAGGCACTCCTTATACTGGCAATGCTGACGGCATTGTTCTATCCTTCCGACGCTTGGGCACAGGAACTCAACAGTCGGGAGAAATCGGACCTTGTCATCTTCCACACCAAGGACTATGCCCTGATGGAACATAGCACGCTGGAGTCTCTGCTGAACATGCTGCCTGGCATTAGGGTGGACAAGAAGGGCAACATCAGCCTCAACTTTGACAACGTGGTGGAAATCCTGGTGGATGGTGTGGAAATTTTCGGCGAGGGCAGAAAAACCATTGCCCTGCGCAACATACAGGCCTATAGCATAGAGGAAATATGGTTCTACAAGAAGGATGGCTCAGTATCCAAACTCCTGGACTATGGCATGGGAGACGACGTAAGGGTGATGGATGTCCGCTTGAAAAAGGGATATCAAACCGGGATACCCCTGGACTTAAAGACTGGCATAGGTTCTGGAGAGGAGGTGCATTACAAGGGGAACTTGCTTGGATTGTACAACATGCCGCACACACGTTTTCTGGTATACGGTTCCGCGGACAACCTGAACGAGGACGAACTGACCAACACCTATGCACCATGGAACACAGAGGGGCACACCGATGGAGTACTGACCAACTATTCCGGCGGCATTTCTGTCCTCAACTATTTGGGAGAGGGCAAGGATTCGTACATCACCACCTCGGCAGGAGTGGCCGAGGACAACACCGATTGTCAAAAGACCGCCTCCACACGCGTTTCCCTCTCCGGCAGGGAGATTGTAGTTGACGGAACCGGCAACAGCACTTCGGAGAACCTCAAGGCCAACACCAACACACGCCTGCATCTGGAGAACGCCAAAAACTTCCACGATGCCAGCCTAAGCCTTACGTATTCCTCGCTGGCCACCGCAGGAAGGAACGACATCGGTATGGTAAACATACAGAATACTGTATCCGCCCTTCATCAAAAGACCGATGCCAGCCAACGGCAATATCTGCTTCATGGCAATTACGAGGGAGGCATACGCATGGGCAGGGGTATTGTAAAATGGGGAACGCACCTCTCCTACAACAATAGCAGGAACAAGGACAATCTCTTCTACGCCCTCTCACATCCGCCCATGTCTCTTGACACCATCTACCGCTACAATTCCTGGAACAGCCCTATGCAGATGGCAAACGGAGACGTGTCTGTGGGTTATGAGGCACACGATTTGGGACTTTTGGACCGTGTGGAAGCCTACTATGTCTACGATTGCACATGGGAATCCGTGGACAGCACCCTGCAAGTCCTCAACGGCACTAAAACTGAGGTGGACATGGAGAACAGCTATTCCTCCACCGTGCTTACCCAAAGGCACAATATTCTGCTCACCGCCAAGTCCCGGGCCTTGTCCTTCGTGGGCATTCCGCTTACCACAACGCTGAACATACCCATAAGGTTCGTCTCACGCCACATTGATTACCGGCGTCTGCGCAACAACATATATCAGCGCCACGACATAGTTTGCGAGCCTTCCATGGAGATAGAGTATGGCGGCAGGCATACGTTCAAACTCTATGCAGGCCTGAGCACCGTCATGCCCCCAATGCTTTACTGCACCCCCTTCCGCAATACCAGCAATCCTGTGCAAATAATCATGGGCAACACAGAACTGGACAACTGGCACGACCTCAGGCTGAAGTTTACGCACGAACGTACCACCTCGGCTTCGGCCTACTACAAAACCACCATCGAATACCGTCGCACCTTTGACGCATTGGGCAAGAACGTGCATTTCGAGGAACAGACGGGTATCTTCACTACCATGCCGGTCAATGTGGATGGCAACTGGGGAGTGGAAGGAAACTTCTGGACAAACACACATCTGGGAAGCAAGGACAGCCACTTCTCGTTGGAGAACCACTTCAGAACATCATATGCACACAACATAGAACTGACCTGCTACGAGGACATGGCTAACAGCATGCACAGCCACACTCACTCCGTGGCATTGGCCAACGGATTCCTCCTGCGTTACCGGCCTTCCGCCAAATGGGACTTGCGAACCATTCTCTCTGCCATGTGGATACACAGCCATAGCGACATTCCCAATTACACCACCATAAACACCGCTAATCTATACTACGGCCTGCGCCTTCAGGTCATGCTCCCTTGGCAGATACGCCTGGGCAACACCTTCATGGTAAACACCGCCCGCGGTTATCTGAACGAAGATCTCAATGGCGATCGCTTCATCTGGAATGCGCAGATTTCGCGAGCCTTCTTCCGAGACCGCCTCATTGTTGCCATGAAGGGATACGACATGCTGGCACAAATCAGCAACATATACCATACCAGCACCCCAATATCCACCACCGAGGTTTCCTCAAACGTGGTGCCACGTTCCTTCCTGCTCACCCTGACGTGGAAGATGCATAAGTAAAATGTTGCATCCTTGATTTTTTTTCGTACCTTTGCGGGGATAATCATAACTTTCCAAATAATATGAAGATGAGAATTTTTCTGCTTCTGGTATTGATTGCCGCAACGGCAGCTGTGCCGTGCGAGGCAAAAAAGAAAGATAAAACCAGTCCCGAACTGAAAGGTCTGCAAACCATCAGCATCGCCACGGCAAAGGCGCATGTGGAATTCCTTGCTTCAGATGCTCTTATGGGGCGTGAAGCGGGTACAGGGCACGGGCAGATTGCGGGGGAGTACCTGATCTCTATCCTGAAACTGATGGGGGCCACACCTCTTTTTGAGGAGGGGTTCGGTCAGCCGTTTACGGTCTACTCCGCCGAGCGGAGGGATGCTCAGTTTACGGTAGACCCTATGAAAATAGAAAGGCTGAAGAAAAAGCCGCACCGCACTGCACCAATGCGCAACATACTGGCGAAGATAGAGGGCAAGAACCCTGAGGAGATTGTCGTTGTGGGTGCACACTACGACCATCTGGGATACGACCCTTTGCTACAGGGCGACAAGATCTTCAACGGGGCGGACGACAATGCTTCGGGCGTGCAGGCCGTGCTTCAGATTCTAAAGGCTTTCATGGCTACAGGAGAGCAACCGGAGAGGACCGTAATCTTTGCCTTCTGGGATGGTGAGGAGAAGGGGCTGTTCGGTTCAAAATACTTTGTCCAGAACTTCCCCGAAATCAAGAGGGTGAAGGGCTACATGAACTTCGACATGATCGGGCGCAACAACATGGAGCACCGCCCCCAGCAACTGAAATACATGTACCTGGCCGAAGATTCCGTTTATGCTACCTGGCTGAAGGAGGACATAAAGAAGTATTCCCTGGCTCTCGACCCCGACTTCCTGCCTTCTGACGACCTCAGCGGCGGTAGCGACCAGGTGCCTTTCTTCAATGCCGGAGCGTCGATAGTGTGGTACCACACCGACGGGCATCCGGATTACCACATGCCATCGGACCACGCTGAACGCATCAACTGGGACAAAATGGTGGACATCACCAAGGCCGCCTTCCTCTGCCTGTGGAAAATGGCGAATCCCCCCCTCCCCTAATCGCCTACAGATGACACAGAAACGGAATTCCCCGGCTTAGAGATTATATTTCACACAGACTGCTTTAGCTTGATGAAGCAAAGGTGAATAATAAAACGGTAGACTATGCGGACGCTGCACGCAGCGTCCCTACCCCTATACTCTAAAACATAAAACGAAACCATCCACCCCTCCCCCTTTGGGACCTCCCCTGTCTCAGGGGAGGAAAGTTAATGACTAACGCTATCACCCACATTCTCCCCCTGAGACAGGCGGGAGTACCCCGCAGGGGGGGAGGGGGTGGATAAACTCATCCGCTCACCTCTCATCCGCTCACCGTTTCACCTCTCACCCGCTCACCCTCTCACCGTTCCTCCCCCTGCAGGGGGATTGAGGGGGTCTTCTCCCCCTTCAGGATTTCCTCGATAAATATTTCCAAAGAATTATCGGTGGTCATACCTATCTTCTGACGGAAGCGGTGGCGAAGCATCAGCACACTTCGTGGGGCGATGACCAGCAGTTCCGCAATTTCCTTGTTGTCCTGCTTCAAGACTATTAGCATGGATAGGAGTTCCTCGCGGCGTGTAATTGTCGGCACCTTTTCGCGCAGACGATGCAGGAAGAGCGGGTACAGCATCTCGAAACACTGGCGGAACTTGGACTCGCCGTCCTTCTGGAGCATAGATGGCGTTATGGTTTCCAGTTCCTGACGCTTATCCTTATCGTTCAGCAGATCACAGATCTCCTGTGCAATCTTATCCTTTTCCGCATTCTGCTGGTTTAACTTTTCAACCAGCTGGGCAAACTTGTCATCGGCAAGTTTCATCTGTAGCCTGTGCTTCTTCCTTTGATGGAAAAGGAGTGCTGCTACAACGGAAAGTGCAATAACGGACAGGACTGCATACAACAGAAACCAGAGGCGCTGGTTGGCCTGTCCCAGTCTTGCAATCTCCAGTTCCTGCCTCTGCTGCTGGTTTTGCTGCTCGACAATGGCCTCAACAAGATTATAGTTAAGGCGCCTTTCCTTTAATGTCTGCTGCTCCAGAAGCATCATTCTGGTGTACTGCTCCACCTGGCGCTGCTTCCCTGCACCCTGATAGTACTCGATGACCGGTTTGTAGTCTATTGGAATATAAACGGGAGACTCTCCCTGGTTTAGCAATGCGTACATGCTGTCCAGCATCGTCTCTGCCATGGCATTCTCCCCGGCATACAGATATATCTGCGCCAACTGGTGATATGCCTTGGCACGGTTTGCAGGCGTGGCCTGCTGGGTTACGCGTTGCAGGCACAGAACACCGTAATGCAGAGAATCTCCGCCCACTTCACTTAGATAGGTGCCGTAAAGAAGATCCACATCCACCATACCACTGTTGTAGGGCAAAGCCTCACACAATTCTCTGGCCCTTCCTGCATAGAAGGATACAGAATCTGTTTCTCCCAGTTGCAACAGCGCACTGCCCTTGTCAACATAGGTTTGAGCAGAAACCATCGGGTTGTCCACGGTCATGCCCTGCTCCACCTTTACCGCTTCTGATGCGTACAGATTGGCATACTCGGGTACGTCCCAGTACAGGAAAAGGTCGACCATCGCATGCAGGCTGTTCAGTATGCCTAATTGGTCGTTTCTCTCCTGGGCTTCCTCCTTGCTTTGGCGGAAAAGTTGCAGGGCCTTGCTGATATGGCCGTTGCGTTTGTACAAGGAGCCCAGCATGGCCGTAACCCACTGCTTGCCGGAGGTGTTCTTGCACAACTGGGCTTGCAGCAGTGCCTCCTGGCACCAGTCGATAACCTCCTTTTGGTATTTGGGATTGGGGTAGAATACTGCTGCTGCATAGGCATAATCGCGGAAATAGCGCTCTGGAGTGGCATTGTGCAGGGGGATGGTGAATGCCTTCAGCATAGTCTCCTCTGCCTCCTTCATGTTCTCCGTACGGGACAAGGCATAGCCCAATACCGAATAATAGTCTCTCTGGCAATATTTATGCAAGACTGGAGAGGTCCTGAAAACTTCCCTTAATGTGGCTATGCACCTTTCCGGTTCACCCTTGCTCTGGTATGAGTTCATGAGCTGCACCAATGCCTCCGTGCAGACAAACATCTGATGGCCTGTCAGTTCGCTTCCCTTCACGGGCTGTGCAAGGCAATCCTTGAAAGTCTCTATGGCCTCATCATACCTCCCCTCTCTCTGCAATGCCTTTGCCTGCCTGAACATGTCGGCGTGTGCAAAGGCAGCACTGCACATGAGAGTGAATAGAATGAAAATCTGTACTCTTCTGTTCAAAAAACACCAGCTCATAATCTCACCTATTATATATATATATATAGAAGCCTATTCCTGGTCTATATTACGACCGCAAAAATAGTAGTGATGAATATTGCAATGAATATGCAGAAGCATATCATGAAATATGTAAGGCTTATCATAAAGGCCTTTAGTATGGACTTTATCCAGGATTTGGGTTCATACACCTGCTTGACCGCCACGGTCAGGTATAGGCATGAAGACAGGATCATGATCCATTGCAACACATTTATACTCGGGTCCACGGTAAGGTATAGCAGATAGATAGCCAGCAGCATGAATTCGATGAAAGCCGTATAGTGCAGAGCAAAGATGAAGTAAGACAGCGCCGGTGCTTTTCTCTTGTGATGCAACAGTTTTACCGCAAAGGCCAGCATAGGCGATGTCAGCAGGAAAAGCATTGGGAAATATTGCGTCAATATGTCTATCAGCTTGCGTAAAATAGATGAGACGAGATCTATGTTCAGAAGCTTGTCCACAATGGCGTTCTTCTCCGAGAAGGAATAGACATCTTTAGCATTCTTGACCAGAACTCCATCCTTGACCAAAACCCGGGGAACAGTGGCAAGCAGGGTATCAAGCTGCTCCTCGCCATTATCAGTCAGCGGGCGGATGATGCCGATGATTTCGGGAAACTCATTGGCAGAGGCCAGCATGACGGACAACTGAATAGTATCCCTTTCAGACGACTGCATCTTGGAAGAATACACCTTGTCCGTGGACAGTGCGTTCAGAGACAGATGTGGACGTACCAATTCACTTCTTGTAATAGTATCAAACGTATCATTTGCCTTTTGAATGTCTGAGAAAAGCAAAAAAATAGTAACGAACACGAAGAGGAAGAACATGTTCAGCTTCAGGGGATGCTCATATGCAATAAATTTACCTGAATTGAACTCATTGGTAAGGAATCCCGGACGACGGACAAGATTCCATATCGTGAGAAAGAATTTCGGGTCCCAGATATAGGCATTGTTCAGGTACTCGAGAATGAACTCACCCACCTTTGGTGTGGGGCTTGATGCCTGCTGGCCGCATTTGTGGCAGTACATTCCTCGCAAGTCAGTGCCGCAATTCAAGCATTTTCTATATGGAGGCACTCCATCTTTCTGTAGGTTTTCAGTAGACTGTTCTTTCATTACAATGTGTATATTTTGTTGCAAAAATAGTTAAAATCCGTTTACAAACGCAGGATATCATGTCTACATTTGTGTATACATGCGGCAAATTCAGGGAGAAAATCCACATTATAGACTAAAAAGTAGCATTTCATTGTTTGACGCTTAGAGAATATCAAGGTAAATTTGCACGCGATTATAAAACACACACATAAAAATCATCTGGATGAAAAGACATCTTATAATAATTATCTGCCTATTGCTCTCCGTGTCTGCATACGCACAGCAGCGTGTGATAGACGCCACGGACAGCATCCCTGTATCGGTAGCATCTATTTTTGACTTTGACGGCAATGTGGTGGGCTACACCATGGACGACGGCACATTCTCGGAAATTCCTGAAACGGCATATCCCATCACCATCCGTTGCCTGGGCTATGAGCCGCTGGTGATTGCAGAGCCCAAGGATACCGTATGGCAGATGAAGCAGAGTTTCTACGACATGCCCGAACTGGTGGTTGTGCCTGGGGACAGGAATGTCATGAAGCAGATACTGTACATCAGAAACTATTTCAGCATGTGCAACGAGATGGACACCGTAACCCATTTCGTGGAGGAGATGGCATATCGCTATGTTCCTGCCAAAGAGGAAGACAAGATTGACATTGGCAACCAGATACACAGTGCAAGCTGCAGGTCCTTTTCCCAGCACAAGATTGGCGACATTGACAGCGTGGCATACGAGGAAGACTCCAAGTCATTTTTCCTGACCTCCACTCTCACCAGATTGAGCGCTAAGGAGATCTTGGTTCACGAGTCGCTGAAAAACGATTCAACTGGCTACTATGAAAAGAAGGGAAAATCCGGACTCGCTCTCGTGCAGAGGCTAAGCAACGGAGTGTTCACTTTCAAGGAGGATATGCTTGCCGAGAAGAAGAACCACACCTTGTCTCCCTGGCTCTTGAAACTCCTGGGCTTTACCCTGGAGATAAAACAATTCTACACAACAAATGCATTCAGCATCAACGAGGACGGCAAATACTACCCCAAGGACCTGCTGGAGGCTGGCTTTATGATGGAGGCAGAAGGAAGAGGCAAGTACATACGCATGGCGCTGGACTCCAAGACCCCGGTAGCAGTGCGTGCAATGACAGAAATCTATGTCGTCGACCGCGACCTTCTGACACTGGAGGAAGCAAAGGAGGAGAGCGCAAAGGAGGCGCCAAAGATGGACTTTATAATACCCTCCAACGTGCCTGCACTGAACGAAGCCACCCGCAAGCTAGTGGAGCGTGCCAAGGCCAAGGCTGGGAAGTGACATTGTCCGTTCTGCTGGAGCTGCACTACAATCCAGCACGCACTATCTGCGATTTGAGTCAACATGCCTCAGAATAAACATATAAATTAATTTCACTAATATGAACAACAGACTGAGAAATATACTTTGCAGTACATTGCTATTGACCTTGCCAATGGCATCACTTGCCAAAGAGAAGGCAGAGAATGACAGTGTCTGCCGTCCTCTTTTTACCGCGTTTGAAATAAATCTTGGCGGTGCGTCATGGGTAGATAAACCTCTGTCGTACTTTACGTTCTCTGGATTAAGCTTTTCGGTGAATCTAGAAATGATGCGAGCAGCAAAAGGCAATTCCAAATGGATTCGGCAACATCAGCTTCGCTACATGTACAACAAGGGGGCTATGGCAATTTCTGGCAATGGAGGATCAAAAGCAAACTTCGGAAATTATACTTTTGGCATAATGAGACAAAGCACAGTTTGCCCTAACCTCCGACTTTATTATGGTCCTAATTTAGATATTTTGGGAGGCAAAGTAGAAAATGACCACGGCGGCAATAACCCCGTGACATACAAAATTGACATATCTGTTGGCTTTACCGGTATGGCTGTGTATGATTTCAAATTAGGCAAACGTCCAGTTACTGCAACCTACCAGATGGCAATTCCTGTTTTCTCGGCATTTACCCAAACTAAGCAAGGCTATTTTACCACTAGTCTTTTTGATGGATTTAGGGTGGGTACATGGGGGAGGCATTTCAATATGCGAAATCGTCTGCATGCCGATATTCATTTCAACTCATGGGCACTTCGTATAGGTTACAACAACGACATCATAACCCACTATGCAACTCCCAATCACTTCCAATATGTATCGCACAATTTTGTTTTAGGCTTTACAGGCGAATTGATGCGATGGAGCAAGTCTAATGAGAACAAAAGAATCAAAACAGCACTTTACACATATTAATCATGAAAGCAAAATACATATCCTTTATAGCAACGCTTCTGTTAATCCTGCCATTTCAATCGTGCTACATTCATGATGATCATGATATTGTTGATGATGCAGAGGGGAACTTTGATATGTTGTGGAAAATATGCAATGAATACTATTGCTATTTTGATTATAAGAATATTGACTGGAATTCAATTTATGATGAATACAAACCTCGTGTTCATAATGGAATGAGCAACTATGAACTATTCGATGTGTGCGCAGAAATGCTTGCAGAGCTGAAGGACGGTCATGTTAATCTTTCTTATCCCTACGATGCATCAAGATATTGGAAGTGGAAGGAAGACTATCCCGAAAATTATAGTGAACGCATAGTGTATGATCATTATCTCAAGAATGATTATCAAAGAAAGGGTGGTTTTGTATATAAGATATTGCCCGAAAATATCGGTTATATGCACTACGATTCCTTTTCCAGCGAATTTAGCGAAAATTTACTTGACTATATTCTTACACAATTCAAAGACTGTAAGGGCATAATCTTCGATATTCGCAATAACGGCGGAGGCAATATACTAAATGTCAACAAATTGGCCTGCCGCTTTACAGAAAAAGATAGTGTCTTGTGTGGATATACTCTTCGTAAGACAGGTCCAGGCCATAGTGAATTTGCTGATACTATACCCGACTATATCAAGCACTCTTCTACCTTTGGGAGTGATACTGACAATCAAAACAGAAGTGTAAAATTCCTAAAGGATGTAGCGGTTCTCAGTAACCGTGGCGTTTATAGTGCAGCCAACGACTTTATTCGCACCATGAAGGTACTTGACAACGTTACTGTCATAGGTGACCGAAGCGGTGGAGGTGGTGGCATTCCCTGCACTTTTGATCTTCCCAACGGATGGTATGTGCGTCTGTCAACAACGCCAATGATTGACATTAATGGGGTTCACACCGAATTTGGCATCGACCCCAGCGAAGGCTTTAAGGTTGACATGTCGGAAGATGCACATATAACTGGCAGAGATGCTATTTTAGACAAGGCTATTGAGTTCTTGTCGACAAAATAAACACCACATCAAATTCTCGCATGTGGCGCACCAAGATAGAAGCAAAGCAAAGAAGTGAATAACACCAAATTTAAATTTAAATATACGATATATAACCTTTAGTTTTTATTAGTTTATGAGAAAAGAAAAGTTTTTGAAATCATTCTATGCCCTGCTGCTTTTAGTCGCAGGAATGAGTTTTGCAGCTTGTAGCGAGGAGCCTATTGACGGCCCTGGTTCAAATGGCAATGAAGACGTTACCGCCAGCAAGCCCGGCGACGACTTCTACATGTATGTAAATGGAGAATGGTTTAAAAGCATTGGCAATGAAGACGTAAACAAGGGATGGCAGGTCGATGTTGATAAATCTATTAAGGAGAAGGCAGAAGCCGTTCTCGAAGAGATGGAGGCAAAAAAGACCCTCAAGGAATCTTTCCGTCGCCTTAAGAATGGAGAGCAGCAGCAGGCTAATGTTGAATTCGTAGATGAACTCTATGGCACCCTTAGTGCAGAAATTATGGCTGCTGAGGATATACCCACTTTGGGCCGTCTTTGTGGCAAGTATATCACAAATGGTTATCTCGACTGTATGATGAAATTGTACACCGCAGTTTCTCCTGATGATGATAGAGTTTGTTTCACTATTGTTCCTGATCCTGTCTTTGCCAAGTTGATGTCTAGCCTCGAAGACGAAGAAGGTGAGGAAGAAGAATCCAGAACATTTGGCAAGCACCTCAACTTCAGTACTGGCGTGAAGTATTTTAGCAAGACCAGAGCAGCTGGTGAAGAAGATTTCTTTACCTATGTTGTGGAGGGTCTTGGTGCTGAATTCGACCCAGACCTGTTCGTGAAGGAAGATAGCTTGACTGTGATGTACGACCAATTACTTATGTGCCCTTTTGAGGATTTGCAGGACTTTGTACTAAACGCCGTAAAGACAGAACTTTATCTCTATTGCGGTGACCAGTATACCCAGGAAGTTACAAGTGGTGTTGTTGCTACTACAGAAGAGATTATGGAAAAGTTGATGCCCGAACTATTCATGTATCCCTTGTCATACTACTTCTGTGAGAAGTATGTCAGCGACGAAACAAAGGAAGAGTTCACTGCTTATGCCGAGTCATTGCGAGAGGTGTTTGCCAAGCGTATTGAGGCAAACGCATGGCTATCGGCCACAACCAAGGCTGAGGCTCTGACCAAATTGGCCAATATGAAGTTCTTCATTGGCGAACCTGATTCATGGATTGAGGAGGGATTGCCCCAATTGCGCGGCAACTTGCTCGCTGACGATCTGCTCGAGATGAAGCAGGCTCGCATCAGTGCCATTAGGAATTTGGTGGGTGAGAATGTAAAAGAAGAAACTATGAATATGTGTATATTGGGATTTGGTGGCATACCAACATATATTTATAATGCATTTCATTTCTTCATGAGCAACTCAGTGGTTATATTGCCAGCCTTTATGATGGAACCCGAATACACACCCGGTATGGATGTAGCCAAGATGTATGCTATGTTCTATGTGATAGGCCACGAGTTCACTCACGGTTTCGACGTGAAAGGTAGCCAGTATGACTTAAATGGTATGGAGAACAACTGGTGGGATCAAGCCGACAGAGATAAGTTCGAAGCCTTGAACAAAGCACTTATTGAGCAGATTAGCACCTTTGAAATTCTTCCTGGCGTTATGGCAGATGGCAATAAAACCGTCGGCGAGGATGTTGCCGACCTTGGTGGCTTGAACATAGCTCTGGATGCCCTGACCGAGTACTTGACAGACCAGAATGCTAGCGACGAGGAAATCAAGGAGGCACACAAGACATTCTTCGAATATTACGCTTTACGTTATCGTTCTTCATATTCTCAGGAACAAATCCAGAAGAATCTTCAGGATGTTCATTCTTTTGACAAGGTGCGTGTGAATGGTATCTTCCAGCACATAGACAGGTGGTATGAGTTGTATGATGTGAAGGAGGGCGATTCCTTGTATCTGCCCGCTGACAAGCGTATCAAGATATGGTAATCACCTCAGGAGAATCACCTACAAAACCAACAATGTTTTTCGAAAACATTTATATTTATAATCACTTTATTAAAACAATTAAAATTATGAAGTTTGCAAAGAAAGTTATGGTAGCAGTAGCTACATGTGCACTGCTCAGCAGCTGCATGACAGTCTCACACCCCGTAACTGCAACAACACAGCCCCTCGGCACAAAGTGTGGTGAGGCAACAAGTTATATCTACCTGGGCACTTGGAGTTCAAAGGGTGCAGAGAATGGTATCAACAAGGCTGCCAAGGAGGCAGGTATTACCAAGATCTCTCACGTAGACTCTTACACCACAAGCTATGTGTGGGGTATTGTTGCGAAGCAGGTTACCAAGGTTTATGGCGAGTAATCTCCTTTAACCATCAAGCATTGGTGTCCGGTAATACATTATCGGGCACCTTTTTTATTAACACAAAACCGTTCCGAAAATGCGAGACATTCCCGGAACGGTTAGTTTTTCGTTTTGTCTTTTTCCTTTAATCGCTAAGAAGTCGCCCCAATGTGTATTTCCGCTCTCCGTTTTCACCTTTCACCTTTCCGTTCAATAGTCCGAACGGAAGGTGGATGCTGGCATGCCTGCTCCGTTCACAAGGTTGGCCTTGGTGTAGGGTTGCCATCCGTAGCGGACAATGGTGGGGTTCTTCACTTCCTTGCTCCACACCTTCACCTTGCCGTCTTCCAGCACCACGGCCTTGGCAGGATAGAAGGTACGGTCCTCGCCGGCTATCTCGAAGGTGAGGAGTTCTTCACCCTCGTTGGCAGGGCGCAGGCCATCGGCATGGTCGAAGGAAACGTAGGCGGCACCCTTCTTGAACTCTGCCTTGCGGAAGAGAGGTCCTGAGGGTACAACGTGCTTGAAGCCATAGGTATCGTTCAATGCCAGGCAAGCCAGTCGCAGACCCACTTCGCGCTTTTGCGTGGGATGTACGTCGGTGGGGTTGCCCTTGTCGGAGGATACTGCCATGCCCACGTTGTTGATGCTGGTGAGCATACGGCGCTGGCTATCGCGGAACAGGGGCCATGAGGGACGGTTAAGGCTGGAGAGCTGGACATAGTAGAAGGGCATGTCGGCATCGTTCCAGTAGTCTCGCCAACTACGCACAAGGCGTGGGAAGAGCATTTCGTGTGCCTCTATGTTGTGCGCATTGCTCTCGCCCTGGTACCAGATGACACCACGTATGGGGAACTGCTCCATGGGCAGGATGGCAGACTCGAAGAGGTAGCAGGGTTCGTAGGGATGGCGCTGGAACTTGTAGGTGGACTTGCGCACGTTCTGTGCGGCACGGCCTCGAACCCAGTCCTGGATAAAGTCGTTCTGTGTCCAGTTGCGCAAGATGGCAGGAAACTCGAACTCCAGCATACGGCGAGACACCCATGCCTCGGCAGGCGAACCACCCACGGCATTGCAGATGAGTCCCACGGGCACTTGCAGACTGTCCTGAAGCATGCGCCCGAAGTGGTATGCTATGGCGGAGAAGCGGGAGGCGGAACTTGGTGTGCACTCCGTCCACTGGGTGGGGAGGAAGTATTGCAGATGGTTCAGCGAGTCAAGCACCGAGGCATCCCACTCCACGGGGTTCGTGCGCCAACGGGCCTTCATGTCGAAAAGACGTATGTTGGGATTGCTGGCCAGGGGGATGTCCTCCTTGCCTGTGGCCGACTGGTTGAGCATGAACTCCATGTTGGACTGGCCGGAGCAGAGCCATACCTCGCCAGCCATAACGTTATTGTAAACCAATTCCTTCTTGCCAGCCTCTATCTTCAGGGTATAGGGACCACCGGGCTTCAGGGGTGAGAGGGTCACGTGCCACTTGCCATCGGTGTCGGCCGTGGTGCGGTGCTTCTGTCCTGCTATGGTCAGGGTTACCTTTTCTCCGGCATTTGCCATGCCCTGGATGAGAAGGTCGCGTCCGTACTGGAGTACCATATTGTCTGTGTAGAAGGGCGACATCTTCAGACCTCCGTAGTTGCCTGTTATGCCCTTGTAGACAATCTCCGCCAACATGTGAGCACCCTCAGCATTGGGATGGATATTATCCTCCAGTATGTAGGGATATGGGTGCAGGGGTTCAAAGAAGTTTATCATCTGCACCTTCTCGGCACGTGCCACGCAGGCAATGGCCTCCTGTATCTGCTCGTGCCAGTCGCGTGTGCCCGATTCGTAGCGCCAATGGCGGTCGGACAGGGGTGTCATCCTGGCAATGAGGAATCGTGCCTTGGGGTTTACCTCGCGGAAGGACTGGATAAGGGCGCGATAGTCACCGATGAATTCGTCCTGATAGTTGGGCCAGTTGCGGGGATCAGTATCGTTGATGCCAAGGTGTATTACCACGATGTCGCCAGCAAAGGCCAGAGCGTCCTTGTACTCCTGCTGCTGGGTGTAGGGGCGGTGTCCCTTGTTCAGCAGAGTAGCACCAGGCTTGCCGAAGTTGCCCACCTCGTAGCCGTCGCCAAGCATGCCTTGCAACTTCACTGGATAGGCATTCACCTCGCGGTTTGCCACACCGCTACCATAGGTGATACTATTGCCCACGCAAGCCACCTTGATCTTCTTTTGTTGAGCATATGCGCCAGTGCAGCACAGCACAACCATCAACAGATAAATGATTCTTTTCATAGTTTAGATGTATAGTTTTATTTCTATTTTCGTTTTTCGTCCTCTCACCGCTCCTCGCTCACCTCTCACCGCTCATCCGCTCACCGTTAGGAGTTGAGGGTTAAAGGTAGTCCTCGTCTTCGTCCTCGTTTTCGTCCAACTCCTCGTCTTCCAAGTCTCAAAGTTAATGTATTCTGCCCAATCTGCAAAAGAAAAGGCGCATTATTTGGAGGAGCAAGAGAAGAATGGCTTATTATCCTTGCGATTTCTAACGCAAAGATACGACATCCTTTTGGCGCTCGTATAATTAGAGATAATTAGAGAGAGATAGAGATAATTAGAGATAAATAAAATGAAATAAGGTGCATAAAATTCTTTACACATCCGAAAATAGGAATTTGTGCGGAAAATCCTCGTATCGTCTGCACCTCGCCATCGGGAGGATTTAGACCTGAGAACATATGGTTCGTGGCGGGATGATACGAGAACATGACATAAAGTCTACTACACCTTAAAATATCCCCCCAAAGTTAGGAAGCAAAGAGGTCTTTAGACAAATGGCTAATATCATAATCCGCTGAGGTTCATCAAGATATGACAGTTGGATTACAAATTCGCTCACCGCTAACCGCCACCCTCACCGCTCACCGCTAACCGTTCACCGCTAACCGCCCACCGTTGCCTAAATATTGAAATATCATTACAGTGCATGTGTCTTTGGCGGCAAGAACGATGTCAGTTATAGTTTTTTTGCTTCAGAATTCGCTTTTCGGATTATATTTTTTGCTCGCTAAACAACCATCCTTTTCTGATTTCTCCTTTCTGATTTCTCCTTTCTCACCACACATGTCGTCAGTCGTCAGTCGTCAGTTCGTTTTTAGCGCAGTATGCATGGATGACCAAGAAAGGTGAAATAAAATTTTATTATATATATATATATATATATTATTAATTATACTATATTATATATTCTTATATAGTTATATATATATATATAATAAACATTCTTTTGGGGTGCAATAAGGGGGATAGCAGTATGCCGTGATTTTTAACTGACGACTGACGACTGACGACACCACATGTCTTTTCTTGAAAATGGTTGACTCTTTTTTAGACGATTTTTAATGCTAAAGTTTTCCTATACTGTTTTTGTTGACCTTCTTCACTGGTAAAGTTGACCGTTTTCCTGAAATGGTTGACCTCATTACTGGAAAAGTTGACTTTTCATCTGCATAGGTTGACTTTGTACAAGACACACGCTCAGCGCTCAAAACTGTCCCCCTGAGACAGGGCGAATGAGGTCTTTAGAAAAATGACTAAATGTCATTTTGTGCCTCATGAGGGTTAAACTACCCAGTTTAACGCCGGGGCTCGAAGAGACGAGCGCGAAGTGCGGAGGGGGTGGATAAAAACCGTTCCGTTTTCCGTTTTCACCTTTATTAGTTCGCCTTCGCTCATCAAGTTAAAGCAATCGCGTTTTCGCTCATCAAGTTAAAGCAGTCACCCTTCCGTTTTATTCGCAATTTCCTTTTTGAGTGGAGAGTTTTTATTATATTTGCACTGCGTAAAATATGTAGATGCACTGCGTAAAATGTAACGACATGTTTAAAAGGGCTGTATTTCAACAATTAAATCACGCATAGAAAGAGAACAGAAAGTTCATTCAAGTGGTGATAGGTGCCAGACAGATAGGTAAATCAACCGTTGTGAAGCAGGACTTGAAGTCCTTGTTTTAGAAAGGAAGTTTGAAAACGGACACAGAATGATGATATAATCTCATTTCCCGGCAATCGCAGGTCATAATCACTCATCCGTAAGATTATTTATCTCTAATTATCTCTATCTCTCTCTAATTATCTCTAATTATACGAGCGCCAGGAGAATGTCGTATCTTTGCGTCAGAAACGCGAAGATACTCTCGCTCGGGATACTTAAAACGAGTTTTAGCCTCCACTCGCTTAATCGTATCATTGCAATAGAAATCGCGAAGATACTCTCGCTCTCACCTACCGCTCATCCGCTCACCGTTAATCACACACCGCTCACCGTTTCTTTCTCCTTTCTGCTTTCTCATTTCTCCCCCTCCCAACACCCACACATGTCGTCAGTCGTCAGTCGTCAGTTCGTTTTTATGCCAAGTGAATCGTTTTTCGGTTGTCCTCTCTCATCTCACTATATGAACTTGACCTTGTTATAGTTAGTCACGCTCGAGATTATAAGATTTTTCACAACGATATGGTAATATTATGCACGGATTAAAAATTGTAGGTGCTGAAATAAAAGTATATACCGCCAATGCTTTTTCGCTACCGATAACTACTCGGGCGGTATTACGTATGCAAATATACCACAAAACGTACAAAATTGTCTGAGCAGCTATGTAATTTAATTATAAAAACGTACATTTGTCTTGTAATTAGTTTAAATTTTCGGCAAATAAATGAACGAAAACAGACATTTTGCATTTAGATTTAGAATATTGGATAGGTGCTTCAGCGACTTCAAGCGAAAATACCAGTTTGAAGATTTACACGAAATCGTCAATGAAAAGTTACGAACTCATTATGGAGCAAATTCTGGGATAGGCGAAAGACAACTAAAAAAAGATATACGAGCTATTAGAGATATTCTTCCTATAGATGTTGATGTCGTAGCATATAGATTTGGTCCTGGAGCTGCCAAACAACGCTATTACAGATATAGTAAACGCAACTACTCTTACTATAATAACGAAATGTCTGCTTCTGAAGTTGAGCAATTACGTTCAACTATCGAGGTGTTAGATAAATTTAGAGGTCTACCAAACGAGGAGTGGCTAGAGGACATTATTGCAAAATTGGAACTTAGATTCGGGGTAAAAGGCAATTCTGAAAATCTTGTAGTCTTTTCACAAAACGAACAATTGAAGGGTCTGGAGAATTTATCATACCTAATATCTGCAACTATCAATCACCAAGTTCTTGATATAATATACACTAAATTTGATGGAACAGAGAAAAAACATATTCTGCATCCTTATTATATGAAACAATATAATGGCAGATGGTTTCTTTTTGGAGTAGATGAATCCGAAAATCGTATCAAGAACCTTGCCATTGACAGAATTACCCGAATATCTAAAAGTAAAAATCGATTTATTCCTAATGAGAGTGTTGATTTCAATTCATTCTTCGATGATATAGTCGGTGTATCTTTTAATGATAACAACGAGATAATTGATTTAATACTAAAATTTGCTCCAAATCGCTTCAAATATGTTACATCCAAGCCTATACATAGTTCCCAAACAGTAATCTCTGAAGAAGAGTGTACTGTTTCACTACACCTTCGCCCAACAAGAGAGCTTGAACAACAATTGTTCTCATTTGGTCCAGATATAGAAATTCTTTCACCAGAGTCATACAGAGAGGAATTTGCAAAAAAAATTGCACTTTGTTTTAAAAAATATTTTTAAGGGAACAACGAATGCCCTCAACGAACCTACCTTTGCACTCGAAATCACAAAACAAGTGTCTAATTCAAATTCTTTTCCTTATGCAATCTAATAGATATAACACTAGAGGCTGCAGTTCTCGTCCTAAAACCATATTAAGTGTTTATTTCCCTAATGAACACGAAACCATCTGTGAACGTTTCGCTGCCGACACTTTGAAAAAAGTTATCTCAAAGATTGGCATACGTCGAGTGGTTGAAGCATGTAACAGAGATATTAACTCTGTATTACACACCAACTATGTTCCTCTTGTATCCAAGTTTAGAGATGAGTATTATGGACACAGGCAGCATGACATTGGTGATGGATGGCTTGTATTTACAGGCACCAATACGCAAGTAAAGAAGCGTCAATTGGATTTGCTGAAGGATTTATATCATTTGAATATGCAAGTGGCAATTGTGTGAGATTATAGGTATTTATTGTTATTGTTGGATTTTATTTTTGTTTTCGTTTATGAGTGCTTTTTATACTTTATCTGATTCTGTTGTTAGTGATATTAAATTTGTTAGTAACAAACTATGGGAAATCATTAATAGTTCTCCTTCATATAGTTTTGTAAAGGAACCATTACCTGTTTTCTTTTTACTTTTGGCAAGGTATGCTAATCAGGATGTTATAATTAGCGAAGATAAAGTTAATCGCTATGTTACTAATTTAAGTTTCGAATATGGAAGTGACAGAGATGATTTGTTGAACAATTTTCCTGACACATGCGAAAAGGTCTTGATTAGAGAGAAGGATGTGTTTGAACGTTTCTTTGATTTTATCACAAACGAATGCTATGATGCCCAAGAAAACAAAGGCATTGGTGTTATAACCCATGGTTATTACAAATACCTCCATAGAGAGCTGGTCGAATTCTTTATTTCTAAATATTCGGAATATTCGGATTTTGAATGTGTGTATCCTAGTAAAATTCTCAATGATCTTTGGAGAATTTGTGCTGACGACAACGAACATAGCTACTTAGATAATACTGCAGTATACGTTCCTTTTTCAGGTTTAGCATCCTATTTTCTGAATGCAGAGGAAGACAACACCTCGTTTATGAACCATTGCTATAATGAAGAACCCAACGAGAACTTGTCCTTTATCGCAAAAGTACGTTTGAATGCCTGGGGGTATCCTTCGAGGATTGCCAGCCATGCCAATCCTGTAAATAACATGGAAAGCGATCCGCTAAAACAATGGGGCTGGGCGACAAATTGGGCTATGGTTTCCATTCCACCTTTTGGATTAAAGGTGAAACAGGAAGATGAATATGGGAATGTCAATGAAATAGATGTGGCAGAGTTTCTCATTAATCGTTTTTTGAAAGACGAAAAGATTAATTCTGCCTATTTGGTATTGCCTTTAAGTTTCTGCTATTCTTCTTTATTCACAAACCTGCGAAAGATGATTGTTGATAATAAATATCTTTGCGAGGTCATAGAGATACCTGCGAAATCTTTTAAGACAACAACCATTGCTACAGTCATAATTTCGCTCAAAAAACATGGTTATGATACTGTATCCTTTGGGCATTTGGACAAGCGTGATGATAAAGGCAATCTTGATTTGCATGAAACCTCTATTCAATCAATAGTCGATAACAGCTATTTAATTGCCCCCTCATTATACAATGATGAAGAACTCGTCCTTAAAGATGGTCAAACTGCCATGACATTAGGAGAGTTAGTTGATATTATGGAACCTATCAAAGAATCTATAGGTGGGGAGGTTTGCATTTTGAAGGATTCTGATTTTATAAATTCTACAGATGAACTATTTGTTGAAAGAATCCAGCAATATGATCTACCTGGCGATAACATGAAGATATATTCAGGCAAATGCCTTGTAATAAAGAAACGTCTCAATGGTGTTGCTATATGTCCAATAGAAGGAACTTTCGCAACGAGTGCTGATAGTTTGGTATTAAGCCTAAAAGAGAATGCATCAATCTCTATGACTTATCTTGCTTATTGTATGCTAAATTCTGAGAAAATAAATGTAATTTCATCTTATGGGGCACGGTTGTCCTCCTCCCTCGTTCAGTTGATGCTAAATGTTAAGCTACCTATATTACTCTCTGCTAATAAGCAGAACGCTTTAATGAAATCATTTAAGGACGAATTTATTTTAAGGAAGGAGAGAGAGTTTAGAAAGGAAATGGAAAGATATGGTATTAGGGCTGCAAGTTCTGATTTAAATCACATTCTTGGACCAACTCACTTGGAGATCAAACGTGTGCTTAATCAGCTTGACAAAGATGGTAATGGCCATTCCGAGATAGAGTCAATACGCGGTAATGTCGCATATATGTTTAGAATGATTAAGTATGCTGGTATTGACTTCAACAACTACAAACCAGCTCTAAGCGAAATTGGAATATACGATTTCTTGAATGAGCATTTAGAAGCTTGCAAGAATCGATATATAACAACCTTTGAGATTGATTATGTAAATTTTATAGACAATTACTCAACCTTTATGATTGATGTTGACATGTTCAAGTATCTTCTTGACACCATATTAGACAACGTCTATAAACATGGCTTTGAGCAAAAAGAGGTACCTGGAGCAATGGTACGGATATCTTCATCGCCAACTCTTATTGACGAAAAGCCTTATCTGCTAATTTCTATTGCTAACAATGGTAAGCCGTTTGCAGAAGACTTCACAATAGAGAAATTTATTGGACGAGGTGAATGTTGTGGCAATACCAAGAACACAGGATTGGGAGGATATCACACCTACCACATCATTAAAAAACATGATGGATTCCTAAATCTAACAGGAACATCTGCATGGCCTGTTATATATGAGATTCTTTTACCTATTGAGGATTCATTTGAAGATAACGCAAAACTTTCTGATTATGAGAACAGAACAAACTGTATTTAACATCATTTGGCTTGATGATGAGATAGATACTCTCTATAATAGACACAAGAAAGAGCTTATAGATGATGGAATAAAAGTTCTTGATAAAGGAGCGCATAATGTGGAAGAATTTGAGCAACAAATTCAAAAGCACAGAAATTTTGTTGATGCTGTAGTTACTGATGCAAATCTTAACTTAAAAGTAAAGGATGATTTCGACGGTTTGATAGATGTTTCTTACTTGATTAAGAAATACAACAAAGAGCGTTCTATTCCATTCATTGTCTTCACTGGTCGAGATAACATTTTTGAAAAAGTCCACAATAAGACTATTGGACAATTTGATGCAATTATCAGCAAACAAGATGAACGAGGTATAGAGGCTTTGATTAGTATGATTAAAAATATAGTCCTTAAGGTGAACTCAAAAGAGTTTAGGATACACAATAAGTACAGAAAAGAAATCGAAGCCGCGTCTCTAATTCCTGGTAATAAAGAAAGCCTGATAAATGCTCTGCTTTATGAGTACTCTGAGGATTGGGAAAATACAAAAGACTATTTCAATCCTATGCGAAAGATAGCCGATTCAATCTTTTCCGCCTGCAAGAGAGAAGGAATTATTCCAGATGTTGGTGATTTAAATAAGATAAGCACCTTCTTAGATAAAAATAACCATGAGACATATAGCATAACAGAAGAAATAATACCGAAGCCATTAGCACGAGCCTTATGGTACTTCCTTGACATCACTCAGGATGCTTCTCACGATAAGGATGGACTAAGACTTAAAGTTAGTGAATATGTCAGGGAGAATCAAAACATTAACCTATTCCGTTCTGTATTGTACATTGCCATGGACCTATGTCTGTGGTATCAGAAATGTAAGGAAGAAATGAATAGTTCTGACTATCATCGCAAATGGGAACGCAGAGATAATATAAATTCTTCAGAAAACACCAAAGAAGAAAGACACTTACAACATTATGAATATGAAGGCGTTGTAAAAAAGATGCAGCTACTGGTCGTTATTATTGTGGAAACTTTTTGTTAGATAACCCTAAAGATGGTAGATACCAAGAAGGCGACAGAATAAGAATTTTAAATTCGACGGATAACAAGTGGACATTTGTCAGTGAAGAAGAAAATGAAGTGGATCGTTTTGTTTTTCTATCCAACATAAAAAAAATTTAATTTACAATGGGATTACTTGATTTTCTTTTCGGAGAAGACGAGGGTTCTTCAGAAAATAAGCAAGACTGAGGTTAAAACCGAGCGGTCTGCTTCAGCAACGAGTTCAGTCTATACTCCCTAAACTTCCCATCAAACCGGTGTCGCTGGCGACATCGGTTTTAAACATACCCTCACAGCCTCTAAGAACACTCAGGAATGATGACTCGGTCTTTTTACCGACTCATCCCTACCCATTTATCGCTGTTAAGGAAGGCTGTGGTCGTCAGTCGTCAGTCGTCAGTTAGTTTTTGCGCATAATCCTTGGTTTTTCGCTCGCTTAATCGTATCATTGCGATAGAAATCGCGAAGATACTCGCGCTCGGGATACTTAAAACAAGTTTTAGTCTCCACTCACTTAATCGTATCATTGAGGTTGGCGCCTCGAAGATACTCTAGCTCGGAAATACTCAAATAAATTTGACCTGACGGTCTTAGAAACTCTCACTCGGCATAAAAAGTTAACTTTTTCTGCTCTCGCTTAACCGTTTCTTTTGTATTTCACTCGCTTCTTCGTATCATTGACCTGACGGTCTAAAATACTCACGCTCGGATTTTCTCAAACATCTTTGGAAAATCGCTCGCTTATTCGTATTTTTGCGCAACGGATTATCGTTTTTGAGATAACACATAAATAGACCGAGTTTATGAAAAAGATAAATATACTTCTCCTGTTGGGAATGGTCTCCTTGTCTGTTTCTTGTTATGCCAATGAAACGGATAAGAAGAACCAGCGCGTGTGGTCCAATCTGCCTGCATATACACAGGTATTTGAGAATCAGAATGAACTGGGATTGACCTCGGATGTCTATGATGGCATTTGGGAGGGTGAAGTTGCACCTCTGCTTCCTCGTGTTGCAAATCCTTCTCCACAAATAAAATATTGGTTTGAGGGCGAGGGAAATAACTATCTCAACGAAGAGACTGACAGGCTGACTCGTGGGAAATATCCCAATCCTGCGCGTCTTTGGGAAAGCGAGCCTTACCCCATAGGTAATGGACGTATTGCGGCATCCGTGTTTCACGGAAGTGGCAGGGACAGATATGCTCTGAATGAGGTGTCGTTCTGGTCGGGAGGACTGAATGCCGGTACCATCAACGAGAAGGGGGACAAAAGTTTCAATAGCGAACACGCTCCCGGGGCAACGGATGATCAGTTTGGAGGCTATCAGCCTGTGGGTGACTTGATTTTCGATTTCGGTGCTCCTGTTGCTGAAACGACTTTCCGTCGAGAAATACGTTTGGACGAGGGGGGTGTGGCGGCTCGTGGCCAGCGCAAAGGAAACATCGTGGAGAGCAAGGCTTTCTGCAGCTATGCCGATCAGGTGATGGTATTGAACTATAAGGCAGAGTCGGCCTCGGGGTTGAGCGGCAAGATTCTTTTTGCTATCCAACGAGAGAGCGACCGCATTTCAGTGGAAGGAAATACGATTCGTTTGGAGTGCCCCATAGCGAATGGCATGAAGTGTGTTGCACAAGCAACGGTAAGTCATCACGGGGGAACACTGATAGCGGAAGAAAAGCATTTGTCGTTGGAAGGAGCCGAGGCATGTACCATTATCTTGGCTATCGAAACGAATTATGAAATGGACTTCCAAAAAGGTTTCCGTGGCGAATCTCCAGAAAGCAGGATTGCCCAACGAATGGACAAGGTGAAAGAACTTTCGTTTGCAGAACTTCAAGCACGTCATTTGGCCGATTATGAGAGATTGTACAAGCGTCAGCGTATTTCACTGGGAGCATCAGAGCCTTTGCAGAAGGAGATGCCTACGTTCAAGCGTCTGGAAGCCTATCGCCAGCATCCTGATGACCCGGGATTGGAGGAAACGATATTCAACTTCGGACGCTATCTCATGATAAACACTTCCCGTCCGGGTGCTCTTCCTGCCGGCTTGCAGGGCATTTGGAATGGTATGGTCACCGCTCCCTGGGGAAACGACTATCATAGCAACATCAATTTCCAGATGGTTTATTGGCTTCCCGAGACGGGTAATCTCAGCGAATGCCATCTGGCCATGCTGGATTATCTGGATGCGATGCGTGAGCCTTTCCGACAGAACACAAGGGAATACCTGGAAGCCATTGGCGAAGATGCCGAGAAGGTGAAGGATGGCTGGGTGGTTTACACTTCGCACAATCCATTCGGTGCTGGAGGATGGCAGGTCAATCTTCCGGGGGCGGCATGGTATGGTCTGCACTTGTGGGAACATTTTGCCTTTAGCAATGATACGGCCTATTTGCGTCGTCAGGCCTACCCTATCATGAAGGAACTGTGCCATTACTGGGAAGCGCATCTGAAGGCATTGGGCAAGGGTGGAGTCGGTTTTGAATCGAACTATCTGCCGGTGGATGTGACCCGATACCCAGAGTTGGCACACATCGAAGAAGGCACGTTGGTGATTCCCAACGGTTGGTCGCCGGAGCACGGTCCCCGTGGTGAGGATGGAGTGGCGCACGACCAACAGATTGTAAGCGAACTGCTCGACAATACCATCCAAGCATCGGAAATCCTGAATGTCGACAAGGAATGGAGTGCACGCCTGAAAGACATCCGCCAACGGATGCTTCCCTCGCAAATTGGGCAGAAAGGAAATCTGATGGAATGGATGGTAGATCGTGAACCAGAGACCGACCATCGCCATACGTCGCATCTGTTTGCCGTTTTCCCTGGTAAGGGAATCAGTTTGAAGCGCACACCGGAGTTGGCCGAGGCAGCACGGAAATCCCTGTCATTCAGAAAGACTACAGGAGACAGCCGACGCTCGTGGGCGTGGACCTGGAGAAGCCTTTTGTGGGCACGCCTTCACGAAGGGGAGTTGGCGCACGACATGATTGAAGGACTGATAACGCACAATATGCTCGACAATCTCTTTGCCAGTCATCGCATACCCTTACAGATTGATGGCAACTATGGTATAACGGCAGCTATGCTCGAAATGCTGGTTCAGTCGCACGAAGATGTCATCGAACTTCTTCCGGCTCCCACTGATGCCTGGAAGGAAGGCTCGGCACACGGATTGAAGGCTCGTGGAAACGTGGAAATAGATATGCGCTGGAAGAACGGAAAAGTAACCAAATGGAAGCTTCGTTCTCCGCATCGCCAACATGTAAAAGTTTTGGTGAATGGCAAAACGCACGAAGTCAAGTTGTAATTAGGCCGATGATATTCAAAACAATGCGCTTTTCATTCAAGATGACATAAATTTACACAAAATAGATGGTATTTTTCGTAAAATAACACTATATTTGCGGTAAAGTTTTTCACAAAAGATAGATATTTAGACAGAATAAGTTGATTATGGGACAGGTTTCTATGACTGTTAGAATGGATTCGCAATTGAAGGCTACCTTTGATGCATTATGCGCACAGTTTGGAATGAGTGCCAACACAGCTATGAATGTATTTGCCAAGGCCGTAGTGCAACGTGGCAAGATTCCGTTTGAAATAAGGGGAGATATCCCCACAGATGCTTCTGCATCAGGCTATGTAGCCTTTAACGCTATGCGAAAGATGGCAGAAGCAGGAGAGTTGCCTCTGCTGAACGAGGAAGAAATCAACTACGAGATTCGCCAATCACGCTTGGAGAAATGAAGGTATTTGCCGTTATAGACACCAATGTCATTGTCTCTGCTCTACTTGCGCGTAACCCAGGAGCAGCAACGGTAAAGGTTCTTGAAGCCTTTTTCCAAGGCAGAGTAGTTCCCTTGGTCAACGATGAAATTATAAAAGAGTATGCAGATGTGCTGCATCGACCTAAATTTCGTTTTCCAGAGGAACTGGTTAATTCTGTCATCAGGTCCATTGACCGAGGCGCCATTCGTCCGGGCCGTACACTCTGCGAAGAAGAATTTCCCGACCCAAAGGATGCTGTCTTCTATGAAGTTGCTCTTTCCAAGGACAACGCCTACCTGATTACTGGCAATACCAAGCATTTCCCTCGCACTCCCATTGTTGTAACACCTGCTGAAATGCTTGAAATATTGAAAAGAAGTTAGTATGTTCCCGAAAACCTCTATGCCTTGGCATACTGGACGGCATACGTACTGGTGTGGTGGCTGTTCCTCTACTTCCTCTATCGCCACAAGATATTCCTGAAGGTGTGAGGGGGGCAGAAGCAAAATGCAGAATTTATCCTGATTATGTCATAATAAATGTAAATATGCACTGTTAATCCTAACTTTTCATTACCTTTGCAGTAAAACACTAATAAATTACGCTTATGAAACTAAAATGGATTTTCTCATGTGCCATGCTAATGGCTATGATAGGATGCTCCAACGAGCCAGACATTCCTGAGGTAAAGTATGACATCGTTACGGACGAGAACTATGCCCTGGCAGAGACACAGATTATATTTGCCGACTACAGGGACCGAATTATTGCTCAGAGCGGAGGTAGCGGAACAGGAACTCTGATTCATAACAGGAATAGTTCCGACCCAACAGACAAGACCGTGATGCGCATCAACTTCGACACACGCTATTCTATGTGCCTGCTCGATCTTAATTGCGATGCCACACTTACAATGCCAGAAACCAACGGCCGCTACCAAAGCGCATGGTTTGTTACGGAGGACCACTACAACCCTATGGCCATCAACAAGCCGGGCACTTACACCATCACACAGGAGGCTATGGGATCAAGATATGTGTTTGTCATGATTCGCACACAGGTGAACATGCGCGACGATGCCGATATGGCTATTGTCACGGAATTGCAGGACCAGATACAGGTGACCCAAGAGGACAAGGGTTCCTATCAGCCTACGGAAGTGTGGAATATGGATGAGGTATTGGCTATGCGCCAGAAATATCTCGACATAACAAACGAAAAGCACTACACCTCCGACCAGTTGTTTGGCAAGAAAGGCGACCTTACGCAAGAGCAGCACAATTGTGGCGTGGCATACGGATGGGGTGGTTTCACCTCTGACCAGGCTGTTTATCTGAGTCGTATTCCCGAAAACGACAAACCTTGCACCCTCACACTGAAGGATGTGCCTGTTGCTGACAATGCCTTCTGGTCAATCACCATTTACGATGCCCAGGGATACCCGCAGGGCGACCCATACAATGTGAACAGCGCCTTTGCCGAGGCCAACCCCGACGGTTCGTATACCATACACTTCGGTGGTGAGGACAAGAACGCCACAAACTATTTGGAGATATTCCCCGGGTGGACATACCTTCTGCGCCTGTACTTGCCCCAGGAACCCTATTTCAATGGCACCTGGGTTCATCCCGAACTTGAATATGCAGATTGAGTAAGGAACGGGAATTTTACAAATTGCTAAACATAGAACGGAGAATGGAAGGCAAGACCTCCTGTTCTCCGTTCTCCGTTCTGCGTCCTTTGCGACCTTTGCGTGAGATAATAAAGATAAAAGCATTTTTTCACGCAAAGAGCGCAAAGAGCGCAGAGTTTTATTCCCCTTTCGTATTTCACGCTTGCGCTGGAATCCCCAGAAGGGCACTCGTTTCACTGTGCCTGCCTGGCGGGGGGGTAACGTTTAAGATGAGGGAACTCGCCCTTGCCCCATCCCAAGGGTGGTACTGCCGATGTGGCACTTAGTCGGTTGTAATCACTCCGTCCGCACGTCGCACTGGGGAGTGCTCCCCTCACAAGGCACAGATGGACATTCAATCCATCTTCTAAAGACCTTGTTCGCCCCTTGTGGGAGGGATGGGGAGGGGTCCTCACCTTTCCGTTTCAAAACTTCCTCCCCTCGTACTCCTCTATCTTCTGGCGGACATCGTCGGGCATGAGCATGGCGGAGCCTTGCTGGCGGTCGCAGCATACCATGATGGTGTGGCACTCGCACTTCACCTCGCGTGTGCGGGCATTGATGGCACGCTGGAGCAGGGTGAAACTCTTGCGTCCTATCCGCTCCATGGCGGTTTGTATGACTATCTCGTCGGGGTAGTATATCGGTGCCAGGAAGTTGGCATTGATGTTTGCCACCACAATGGTGATGCGCTGAAAGATGTCCTCGCCAGCCACGTCCAGGAAATAGCGCGTCTTGCACATGTCGTAGAGCGCAAAGTAGACATTGTTGTTAACGTGCCCGAACTGGTCAACGTCCGACCATCGCAACTGAGCCGGCAACTCGTGGTGAAAGAGGGTTTCTTCTGACTTTTCTTCCATATCGTCTTTGTTTCCGATTTGGGATTACGGCAAACGACAGATAGCAATGCTGATACTACCTGCCGTTTGTCCTTTAATGTGTGTGTTATTACTTTACAATAGTCTTCTTGCCATTTACCACATATATGCCTGGGCGTACGACATTATTCTGCTTCTGGCCAGCCAGTGTGTAGATAGCCTTGGTGGTCTCATAGGCATTTACCTTTACGGCCTTGATACCGGTGCTTACACCTTCGGGTGCAGGTTCGAAGAACACACGTGTGCCCTCGTCCTTTGAACCGTCGGCATTCCACAGGCCCATCACCTGGCCACCAGTCTGCCAACCGCCGTTATGGCTAAGGAAATTCTTCTTGTCCGAGGTCTGGAAAGCATAGCAACCATTTGTCTCGTTGAAAATCCAGGTGTAGAACTTGTTGGTGAGTTCCTCCTTGCTCTGCATTTCGGTGCACTTGGGAGCATTGTTGGTATTGGGCACGGTAACCATCTTGCCGTCCTCGGCAGAGATAATCATGATGTTGCCATCCTCGGCCTCCATGAAATACCAGAACTGGTTGAGAGGCAGACGGGGATCCTGGTTGTTGATGCACAGAGCAGGCTTCTCTGCTCCCCATGGTGTAACATTGGTAAAGACATACTGGCTCTTGTCGCCACCACCGTCTCTGCCGCTATATATGTAGTACAGGACAGGAGTTTCTCCGGCCTTGGTGAGGGTGAAGGGGTAGTCGCTTGTCTGTGCCATTGCAGATGTCAGCGCAACAATAAACAGGGTGAAGAGGGTAGAAAATCTTTTCATAGACATATAAATTTATTAAGGTTAGTTCTATCTCATTAGCATACACCGGGGGGATACGGCCTACTTCTTCTCAGCCTTCTGCCAGGCATTGTATCCGCCCTGCAGGTCAACAACCTTCAAACCGCGTTCACTCATAAGCCCAGATGCCTTCTGGCTACGGCGGCCGCTACGGCAATATATATAATAGGTATGGCTGGTGTCCAGTGTGTCTATACCGGCAAGGAAGGCCTGCTCGTCCATTACGTTCATCAGCACAGCACCCTCGATGTGCCCCTCGGCATACTCCTCGGGCGTGCGAACGTCTATCAGATAGGCCGTAGTGTCGGAATTCAGGTTCTGGGCATATTCCTCCACGGGGAGGACGGTGCTCTTGGCAGAAGTCTTGTTCTTCCCCGCGCATGAAGGGAGCAACAGGAGCAGGAGAAATGGAATGATGTTCTTCATAAATGTGTTATCCGTTTTTCTGTTTGTTGATGATATATATACCTGCCGTGGCCAGGGCGGCGCCAAGGACGTATTTCCAATAGAACGCTTCGCCCAGGCAAAGGCACGAGGTCAGTGCCCCCACCACGGGAATGAGCGAGTTGTATATGGCCACCTTGCCCACGGAGTTGCAGGTAATGAGTTTGTTGTATAGTGCAAAGCCCAGTGCAGAGATGCCTATGAGCAGGAGCAGTATGACCACACCCTGCCAGTTGACCTGTGGCAATGTGGCACCAAGCAGGAGCGAGGGAACAAGCAGGAGCAATCCGCCCAAGGCAAGGCTATAGCCGGTGCCCACGAAGACATCAACACGCCTTACCAGACTTCGTGTCAGCAGACTTGCCACGGCCGAACATAGGGCATTGACGATAATCATGCCATCGCCCAGGAGGGTGAACCTTCCGCTCTCCTCTCCGCCCAGGTTCAGCGCCAGTATTCCGGCAAAGCCAATGACGCATCCCAGTATCTTGCCCGGTGTCAGGCGGTCGCTCTTGAAGAACATGCACGCCATTATCACCAGCGAGAAGACGCTCAGCGAGTTCAATATCGCCGCCCTTGCTCCGGCGCTATGCGACAGGCCTATGTAGAAGGTGGCATAGTGCAACGTGGTATTCATCAGGGCAAAGACCAGCATGAACCACCAGTCGCTGCCCTTCCTCATGGCGAAGGGGCGTCCCATGGCTTTTGCCATTGCCAGGATTATGAGACCCGACATGGTGAAGCGCAATCCTGCAAAGAAAATCTTGTTGCCCGTCATCTCGGGCGTGATGGCAAGGTACTCGAAGCCCAACTTTATCAGCGGATACGCCCATCCCCACACCACGGCCGCCGTTATGGCAAAGCACGCCACCCACACAGGGCGCTGGAAAAGGGGCAAGGATGGAGTCGCTTTTTCCTCCTCCTTCACTCCATCGTTATTGGATATTTTGCTCGGCATTCTCTTTCGATATTCAAATATACGCACAAAGGTAATCAAATTTCATTAAACTATAAACCTATACGCAACTGAATCTTTGTCCAAGCATCCTTTTTGGCTTATCTTGAAGCCAATGCAGTACTCTCATAAGAAAACTTCAGTACCTCCACGAGAGTACTGCAGTTTCCTCACGAGAAAACTGACTTGTTGCCGAGGCATCTGTCTTTTCCGTCTTGAGAGAGCCTCGAGGTATTAACGCATCCAACCCTCTACGGCATATATCTTTTCAGCGAGTTTCTTTTCATCACCATTAGTACCCTTGAACCAAACCTCAATCCTGGCGGCATAGTATCCCCCCCAATCTCCTTCGTAGATAGTAAACTTTTTGCCCCTCACATGACATGAGAAACGAGTGCTTCCTGGTATTTGCTGGCTTGATGATTTTTTGATTCTCTTCTCAGACAAAGGCAGATTTGTCGTAGCCTCATAGCATCGGAGGTATATCGTGCCTTCCGGAAGCATGGGATAGAAGAACGAATATTCATAGTTGCCCCCTTGAATGCCATTACGAATTTGCAAGTAAGTGGTAGTGTCTGTCTGGCAAACATACTTCTCCACTTCATCATCATAGACATCAGGAGTGTTATGGCTTTTCAGAGGAGTGTGATATTCCAAACCCTCAGGAATAGGATACTGTTCTGCAAAACCTGTTGGAGCAGATGCGAGGAACAATCCAAGAAAGCCGAATGCCAATATCATATAGAATGCAACACCTGAAGCAATGGCGAACTGGGTGTTCTTGCCTCTAAATTTGAGGGCAACAATAGCAATTATGAATATTAGGAATATCAGCAGATATGTATTTAGGTAGAAGTCCGTCTTTGCAGGATTATCGTCCATATTACAGCATATTTCCTTGAAAACATACAACGATATAATAGGCAAGAGAAACCATACATACGATAGACAATACGCACCTTTTTGAGCAATAGTCAATAATGTTCTAACACAGGTCTTGATAAAAGTCATAAGGATATATCTTTAAGGGTTGGTTGATGCAAATGTAATCAATATATGAAAGAACACCAAAAGCAGATAGGGCATTTAACAGTGATTAACGAGGATATGAATGCTAAGCAACACCGTATATAGAGTGAATACCAAAGGAAATAGCGTTTGGGAAGTCAGATATATATGCCCATATGGAGGAAAAGTTAAAGTAATGTTGTATTTTTGTAGACAGGAAAGAGATATGATATATCAACATAAATAGGATCACATGAAGAAGACATCCATTATTGCCGCTATGCTATTAGCAATCATTATTTGCTGTACGATATGGAGTGTTATCAAGTCTACCAACATTTATAAGCAAGAAGACATCAACAAAACTCCCGATACTATAATAGTACACGTTCCTACAACTCCCTATGTAGAACCACTTAAGGACGATTCTGCTAACGGCAAAACCTTACAGGACATGATTGATGGTTTAGATAAGGATGTCAACAGAATTGGCGTTTGGGAAATGATTCCAGAACTTGCATACACCGTAATATTCAAAGAGAATGGCAAATACTTCATGCAGGACATTTATATGGACAGATGCAAGTTCGGTGACAAGGAAGAATTAAAGAAAACAGGGACATACACATACCGATTTATGGAAGACAACGGAGAGTCTTTCGTTATCAAAGGCGAAATGCTATTCGGATACTCTAACGGAGCATTGGCTTGCAAATGGCCTCAAGTGCTATGAACGTCCCTGTCTCACAACATTAAAGAATATAAACACAATACTTATGATCAAGCACATTATCCTTTGGACCCTGAACCCCGAGTTGTCGGAGGAAGAGAAACAGAATGTAAAGGCCGCTATCAAGCAGGACCTTGAGGCGCTGGTGGGTGTGGTGCCCGGGCTTACCGAAGTGACGGTACACATAGATGGACGCCTTGCCACCTCCAATGCCGACCTGATGCTGGACAGCACCCTGGAAAGCGAGGAGGCGCTGAAAGCCTATGCCGTGCACCCTGCCCATGTGAAGGTGGCAGAGGAAAGGGTAAAGCCCTATGCCGTGCAGAGGGTGTGCCTGGACTTTGAAATCTGAAAACGGAAAGGTGAAAACGGAAAACTAATTCAAACGGAAAGGTGAAAACGAAAAACTCACCGCTCA
>JAZRII010000012.1:0-76888 GCA_045645225.1 Bacteroidaceae bacterium
CCCCGCTCTTCGTTTTTTTGTATATATTCTGTATACCCCAAGTAAACAACAGTCTGCTTTAGCTCATCAAGCTTCTCAAGTCTCCTTTCTGCTTTCTGCTTTCTCCTTTCTGTTTTCCCCTTTCCCCGCCCCGTAGCAACAATGTTTAAGCAAACCTGTGCCATATTGCTTGTTTTTTTGTAAAATTGAAACAACCTTGAATAAAATTCACCAGTTGCAACAATATTTAAAAAGTCTACAACTTTTTGTTTGTTTTTTTGTATATTTGTGTGCGCAATATAGGCTTTTGTCCACAGGAATATACGCCAAATCCCTTTCAAAGCACGTGTTGCCATCCTTGATGGAGGCATTGTTTAATGTTCCAGCGCAGTCTGTCTTGCCGAACAGGGTAAGGTCAGACAAGACACAGGTCCACGTAAACCAAGTGTTGCTGCCGGTCTCTCACAGACCAGGAGCGACCTTAGGTCGTACATGCCCTCCAAAGCCCATTTAAGGGCGTATCCAGTTCTCCTCACACAGAAAAGCGTTTAAAGTCTAACGTTTAACGTTCAACGTTGACAGCGGAGCTTGATGAACTTGCGAATATGAGAATTGTATTATCAACAGATTAAACGCGATTAAACAGAAAGTCTGTCTTAGAGATTTTTAAGGTGCGATGCACCATGGGGACTATGTCCCTTGATTAGTTCTCTTAGGAAGAAAACAAACGAGTTTGCTTTATTCCAAAGATAACGAATCGCCAAAATCTCTAATCCTTCCGTGCCTCCGTGTTCTCGTGTTGATAAAAAACGATCAACTTGATTAAACTGATATAAACGGAATTTTCGTGTCTCCGATTAGATTCCAGCAACATTTTGTTGCCGAGACATCCGTCTCCAGTATGCTATTCTTAAGACAAAGATAAATTCATTTATATTTCTCTGTAGAACAGCATACCCCAGAATCTAATCCTCCGTGCTTCCGTGCTCTCATGTTGACAAAAATAATTATTAGATTAGTACCTTGCTATGAATAACAATAAGTTCCTATACCAGGAGTTGACAGGAAAGATAATACATTGTTGCATAGATGTGCATAAGGAACTGGGGTGTGGTTTCTTGGAAAAAGTGTACCAGGAAGCATTGGCGATTGTATTTAAGGAAGAAGGAATAGAGTTTGAAAGGGAGAAGCATCTGCCCATACAATTCCGTGGCACTACCCTGCAATGTGATTACATAGCGGATTTTGTTGTTGACAACAAGGTTATTTTGGAGTTGAAGGCTCTTGCGCACTTAGAACCTTTGTTTGAGGCACAAGTAATAAACTATCTTAGAGCAACTGGTCTGCAAGTCGCTTTGCTCATCAATTTTGGTCAAAAGGAATTGCAGGTTAAAAGGATTGCAGCCAACATATACTGAAGCGATAACCTTAAAACAAATAATCAACAGATTAAACGTGATTCAACGGAAAATCCGTCTTAGAGATTTTTATGGTGCGATGCACCGCAGGAACTATGTCCCTTGATTAGTTCTCTTAGGAAGAAAACAAACGAGTTTGCTTTATTCCAAAGATAACGAATCTGTCAAAATCTCTAATCCTTCCGTGTCTCCGTGTTCTCGTGTTGATAAAAAACAATCAACTCGATTAAACTGATTTAAACGGAATTTCCGTGTGTCCGATTAGATTCCTGCAACATCTGTTGCCGAGACATCCGTCTCCAGTATGCTATTCTATAGAGAAAAACAAATGCATTTGCTTTTATCTAAAGAACAGCATACCCCAGAATCTAATCCTTCCGTGGAATCCGTGTTCTCTTGTTGATGAGAATATAGTTTATCGTCATCGTTATCGTTATCGTTTTCTCTCCTGTCGCCCCGCGACAATTAACCTGCGCTAAGCGCTATTCCCCGCTCCGCAGTCCTTACCGAGGACACAGGATTGAATATAGTATTTGTTCGCCGAGAGAATACCGAGGACAAGGGTGTGACAATACCGAGGACAAAATGGGGCCTTTGAGAGGCTCAGATCACGTCATGCCTTGCCCGTCCAATATCTCCCACGGATTACACGAATAAATGTTTCTATCGCACACAGATTTTCTGAATTATAATTAATCAACGGATTAAACGCGATTCAACTCAAGCACCGCAAAATCTAAAATCCAATCATAAGTATTCCTAACAAACTACAATGGAAACGATTAACTCCTCGCTGTCTACAAAGAAGCTAATAGACTATATTGATGCTATCAAGGGCATTGTTATCTTTGGCGTAGTATGGGTTCATGCCTCACACCCAGATTGGTTAACACCTATATTGGTTAACTCTATATTTTTCTTCTTGTCTGGAATCTTTTTCAAGCGTAAACCAACAAATACTTTCATCTTGGATAAAACGAAAAGTCTGTTGATTCCATTCGTTTTTTTCTATTTGATATCCTATCCATTCAAAATGATAGTACATTTATGGGATTTCAGAACGCTTGAAACTTTTGACTGGATGTGCATCTTTGATGTATTCACTTTCTCTGCCAAGACAGATTATATGTTTGTCAACGTTCCCATATGGTTTCTTATATGCTTGTTTGTGATACAGTTCTTGTATTATTTTATTTCGTATCTGAACAAGTGGTTTATAGGAATCATTGCACTTTTGTGTATTCTTTTCAAAGACATCTTCCTGTCGTTCCCGTCTTTCTTTATGATAAATGCAGCGCTCTATTATACTTCCTTCTTTGCTTTAGGTAATTTGTTCGGTCGCCCATTGATAGAGAAACTGAAACAACATAACTTCCAAAAATCTTCTGTGCTCTTGTCTGTGCTCCTGTTTGCAACATTTTTCTTAGCTCTACCCACGCAAAGTAAAGTCCTCTATGATATATTACTGCATTTTAGACTCTTTGCAGTGTTTTCTGTCCTTATGAGTATAGGCTCTTTGCTAAATGAGAAAAAGAGTTTGATATTACTGAGGTTCTATGGTGAAAATTCATTGACTATACTAGGAATACATGTTATGCCACTTATTGTGGTGAGGAGAATAACCAATGCAATATTTGGATATTGTACGCCATTCATGGGATTTATTCAGTCAGTAATAGTGATGGTTATAATGTATGTGCTAATACTATTCTGCAATAAATATATTCCTATGTTGGTCGGAAAGAAGGTGCATGCTAGTGCCTAAACCTTCAAATCTACCTCCGTTCAACGTTAGTCGTTAAACTCGCCTTCTTTTTTATTATCAGCCCCTACGACATAGTCGCCACAAACAGCACCATAGGTGCATTAACAGTCTTCGTCTTCGTTATCGTCTTTGTCGCAGGCATATTAACCGTTTTCCGTTTTCACCTTTCCCTTTTCCGTTCGATAAATGTCCCAACCCACATCCCCTCGCATCTGCGGACTCGACCTTATTCGTGTCGTTGCAATCTTTTTCGTCATTGCAGGACACTTCTTTACCCTGCATACATCCCTCATGTCTGCCACATTTGAGGGACTCAATCTGTTAGTACAAGCAACTCTAAAGGATATTTTCTGCGTAGGTGTTCCCTTGTTTATAATGCTTACAGGTTATTTGAACAGCAGCAAGACTCCCACGAGGGAATATTACAAGGGTATGGTTCGTGTGTTGGTGGCATACCTGGTTTTCAGTATTATTACCATACTTTTTAGAAAATATTATATTGGAGAGGATTTAACCTGGTTGCAATGGACGATGAAGATACTGGACTATTCCGCCATACCTTACGCATGGTATATTGAGATGTGGATAGGTCTGGCACTGCTTACTCCGTTTCTCAACTATATGTACAAGGCGATACCCTCAAAGAATCAGAAATTGTTGCTTTTGGGGAGTTTGTTCGTGATGACCTCGCTTCCAGACCTCTGTAATAGATATGGTATGTATCTTGTACCGGCATACTTTGCAAAAGCAGCATATCCCCTGATGTTCTATTTTGCCGGAACTTTTATCCGCGAATACCAGCCAAGGATAAAACACTGGCAGGGATGGGCATTGGTTATGGCAATGGCACTGCTGACTCCACTTTTTAATATTGCTGTCTTTCGTGGGAATTCCGATCTGGTGCAAATAGCAGGTGGACCAGGCGGTGTATTCCATTCATGGATAGCATTGGCAATATTCCTGATGTTGTACAAGAAGGATGTCTCTAACCCTCCCCTCAAACGCTGGGTAACCCACTGCTCCCTTGTCTCTTTGGAAATGTACCTCTGCTGCTATATGTTTGACATGCTCTATTATCCTTGGTTCAAGGAACGCTTCTTCGAAACACAGTCGCAGTTCTTCCCTTGGTTCTTCGTTATTGTACCCATGGTGTTTATATCTTCATACATAGTTTCATCAATATATAGACTTGCTTATACAAGGATTAAAGTGAGTTTTTTAGATTAACACAAATTATTTGTTGTTTTCATAAAATAGAGTTTCATGTTATTTAATTCATTTGTTTTCATATTCTTGTTCCTGCCAATTACATTTTTAATGTATTTTGGTTTGAATAAATTGAAACAATATACCATTGCAAAAATTGTTCTGGTAATAGCATCACTTTACTTCTATGCGTATTTCAACTATAGTTACCTTCCTATCATTTTATCATCAATATTTGTAAACTACCTCGCAGCATACCAGATGAATAAGAATTCTGGAAGATGGATATGGGTATTGGTTGGAATTATCTTTAATGTTGGTTTAATCGCCTATTTCAAGTACTTTGACTTCTTTATAGAGAATGTAAACGCCATATTCAGGACCAATATTCCACTTCTGAACATTTTGCTGCCTTTAGGTATAAGTTTCTTTACCTTCCAGCAGATAGCTTTTGTCGTGGATAGTTATAGACGAAAAACAGACTTGCCTCGCTTTTTGGATTATTGTAATTTCGTAACATTCTTTCCTCAGCTTATAGTAGGTCCAATAGTATTGCCAGAAGAAATGCTGCCTCAGTTCGAGGATAGGACAAGAAGGCGTGTTAATTACGAAAACCTGTTTAACGGATTGTTTATGTTTTCTCTCGGTCTGGCAAAGAAAGTTTTGATAGCAGACTCTATAGCAGTCTTTGCCAACACAGGCTTTGACGTACTGACCTCTTACACCATGGCAGAAGCATGGTTGACCTCCTTGGCATATTCCTTTCAATTGTATTTTGATTTTAGCGGATATTGCGATATGGCCATAGGCATAGGTTTGATGTTTAACATTAAATTGCCATTAAACTTCAATGCCCCATACAGAGCATGCGATTTTCAGGACTTTTGGCGCAGATGGCATATGACCCTCAACCGTTTCCTTACACAATACCTTTACATTCCCCTTGGAGGAAGCAGAAGAGGAGAAATGCGTACGCTGTTAAACGTCTTTGTAGTATTCCTTGTTAGTGGCATTTGGCATGGTGCAGGATGGACATTTATAGTATGGGGCATATTGCATGGAATAGCCTCAATCATTAATAGGATATGGAAGCATAAGGCTTTTAGACTCCCCAATTGCTTGACAATTCCATTGACATTTTTCTTCGTAAACATTTTCTGGGTTTTCTTTAGGGCAGATTCATTGGCTGATGCTTGGCAGATAGTTTCCTCAATGTTCAATAATCTTGATTTGACATTGAAAGAAGATTTTACTAGCAATCTTTCTTCTATTTTACCCAATAGGTATAATATGCTCATTCTGTTTTCTGCATTTATACTAGGGGTATTTGGTAAAACGGCTTATCAATGGATGGAAACAGACAGGTATTATTGCATAAAGATGCTTGCTACAATAGTTACATTCATTCTTGGTTGCTTGTTTGTGTCGCGTATAGTTACATTCCTGTATTTCAATTTCTAATCCTACGAAGATGAATTTTAAAAGGCTGTTCTATATAACCTTTATTCTGCTGTTGACTATCCTGTTTGCTATTGCTTCTTTCGTAGTGATAGTAGATCCGTATCAACAATATCGCAAAAGTAATGTGTTTTTTGATAATCAGCGATTGGAAAATCCTGGCGTGGCAATGCACCATGACTACGATGCAGTTATTGTTGGCAGTTCTATGGCAATGAACCACTATCCCAGTCAGATAGATTCCTTATTCGGTTGGAACACCATAAATCTTACAACCATGGGTGGCACCGACTACGACTATTGCCTTTTATTCCCACATATAATTAATCAGGGTAGGGCAAGGCATTTTATCTGGTGTATGGATTTTTTCTGTTTTTCACTTCCTCAAACCAATTTCTTGTCCGAGACCTATCTGTATGATAATGTTCTGTGGAACGACTATCCCTATTGGCTTAGCTACACTTCGTTAGAGAACGCTTTCAAAAAGATGAAGAACCATAATCGGGTGTCCCGTGACAGTATCTATCATTTTTCATCCCCAGTTGGACGAGAGCATTTGTTGAAATATTATCATCGCGACAACAATCCGAAGTATTTCAAGAAGGATGATTTTTCTCGAATGACACAACGCTTCGATGCTATGTTTGACAAGATGATGCCCATCATGGGAGAAGTGGACTTATACATCTATTTTCCGCCATATTCTATACTTGAATTCAAAATGTTTTACGACTACGGGCATTGGCAGCAAATCCAAGACTGTAAGCGTCATATGATTGAAAGGATGCTCCAATATCCCAATATAAAACTATATGATTTTCAGAAAGAGATTTACATCTGTGATATGGATGAGTTTATGGATTTGAGGCATCATTCACACGACTATAATAAGAGAATTATCGAAGGTATGGCAAAAGACCATTGTCGAGTCAGTCATGAAGGTTATATGCAGGATTTGCAAGTATTAGATTCTTTGGTAGTTAATTTTACTATAGAAAACGAGCAATGTTTCTAATGTCTGTTGCTGTTGTTTTTACATATAAATAGACACCCTACTGCATATACACACAGCACCATCATATTGGGATGTTCTCAATAAGAACTCAACCACCATCATTATAATAAGAACAAAAAACGTTACATCTGTAATGTAATTCAATAAGTTGATTATGAATAGGAATATAGCTATTATTTTGGCAGGAGGTAGTGGATGCCGCCTCGGAAGTGAATGCCCCAAACAATTTCTAAAAGTCGCAGGCAAGAAAATAATCGAGCATACTATTGATGCCTTTGAGAACAATGACCATATTGATGAGATAGCAGTTGTGACTAAAGAAGAGTTTGTCTCTGAAATAGAGCAAATGATCTTAAGGAATGGTTACAAGAAAGTTAAAAAGATTCTGATGGGCGGAAAAGAGCGTTATCATTCAAGTCTTTCTGCAATTGAGGCATATACAGACGATGCAGATAATCTGATATTTCACGATGCAGTGCGCCCGTTGGTGAATGACCGTATTATAGATGATTGTATATCGGCATTGCAAAAATATGATGCTATTGATGTGGCAATAAAGACTACTGATACTATAATACAGGTTTCGTCAGACAATCTCATAGACTCTATTCCCAATCGTAATCTTTTGCGAAACGGGCAGACACCTCAATGTTTTAAGAGAAATGTAATTAAACGTGCATACGATATAGCGCTGCAAGACCCCAATTTCCAAACCACAGACGATTGTGGTATTGTGAGAAAGTATTTGCCAGATGTAGATATTTTTGTGGTAGAGGGGGAGGTCTTCAATATGAAGATAACATATATTGAAGATTTGTTCTTGTTGGATAAATTGTTTCAACTGAAAAAGGTAAGAGGAAATAGTCGGCAACTAGATGCAACTACAATTAAAACATTGGCTGGAAAAATTATTGTAGTCTTTGGAGGTAGCTATGGTATAGGTGAAGATGTTGTACGCATTTCTCGTAAGAACGGTGCCAAGGTATATTCATTCAGCCGTTCTTTGAATAATATTGATGTTAAGGATGCCACCCAAGTGCGTAGTGCTTTGGAGCAAGTGTCACAATGTGAAGGACATATTGACTATGTGGTGTGTACCGCGGGTATTTTGATAAAAGAACCTTTATGCAATATGAAATATGTCGATATTGCGAAGAGTGTAAATGTGAATTATTTAGGCGCTATCAATGTCGCAAAGGAATCATATCAATACCTGAAGGAAACCAAAGGGTCGTTATTGTTCTATACAAGTAGTAGCTATACTCGTGGTCGTATGATGTATAGTATTTACTCTTCTTCCAAGTCTGCTATCGTAAATCTTACTCAGGCATTAGCCGAGGAATGGTTTGATGATAAAATTCGTGTAAATTGTATCAATCCAGAACGTTGTAATACTCCTATGCGCCGTTCTAATTTCGGTATAGAACCGGTAGAATCTCTTTTAACTCCTGAAAGTGTAGCGATTGCATCAATCAATACTTTGGTGTCAAAATACACAGGAGAAGTTATAGATGTGAAAAAAGAGAATCATAAAAAGTGATAATGTGATATTATGTCAATAAAATCTATTGTAAAGAAATTAGGTAACAAAATAACCCCTCAAGGTTTTCGCGAATATTGCTTTGCGTTATTGCTAAAGTATAAGTATTGGCGTACAATATGTCGACTTAGGAAGGTATATGGCAAGCGTAAGATTGTTGTAGCCTTTTGTGTTTCTGAGATTGCGAAATGGAAGTCTCAATTTCTATATGACCGATTATCTCAGACTGATACATATCGTCCTGTAATCTTAGTTTATCCTTCTCCTTTAGATTTTAATAGAAAAGAATCTGATGTTAATTCATTATTGCAGGATAAAATAAAATTCTTTGCAGAGAAGGGGATGTATGTTGTTAATGTTTGGGATTGCGCTTCCATGCAATGTGTTATTCCCGAAGATGCCCGTCCTGATATTGTTTTCTATCAGCAGCCTTGGGATACGCCACCGTTTCCTACTCCGTCACAGATTGCAGATTATGCATTATCTTTTTATGTCCCATATTTTTTAGTTAACAACCTTGAATTAAAGTTAGAAACAGGTCAATTGCTGCATCGTTTAGTCTTTGGATATATTGTACAAAATTCTGAACTTGCTAAGCTTTATAATTCTGAGTTGAAAAAGAAACATTATGCCGGTAGATGTTTGGGATTAGGTCATACGATTGTAGATACCCTTACGACGAGGATTGCAGAGCAGGAGGAGGATTATGTAATTTATGCTCCGCACTTCTCTTTTCCAATTACAGGACTTAAACGACCAGTAACTTATTCTTCCTTTCTAGAAAATGGAAAACTTATTTTAGAGTTTGCAAAGCAACATCCAGAAATTAAGTGGGTATTTAAGCCCCACCCAAGATTAAAGTATGAATTGAAAACTACAGGGGGTTGGTCTTATTCTGAAGTGGACGCCTATTATGCCGAATGGGCAAAAGTGGGTATTGTTTGCGAAACTCCGGACTATATAGAACATTTTCAGCGGTCGTCGGCTATGATTACTGATTGTGGTTCTTTTATGACCGAGTATTCATGTATGGACAAACCTTTGATACGTTTGTATTATCATAAAGAGAATCTTCCACCAAATCCTATGCTTGAAAAACTTTATAGCACATTTTATTACGCACATAATAATAATGAATTGGCAGATTTGTTAGGAAGTGTCATTTGTAGACGAGAAGATCCTAATCAAGAGGAGAGGCATAATGAAGTTGTGAGACTGGGACTCAATCAAGGTAATACGTCACATCGTATAATAGATTATTTAGATAAACTATTGTCTTGATTCTATAATTAATTATGAGTAATTTAAAGCAGCAGACAATCTCTGGAGTCAAGTGGAATACAGTAGGAAGATTTTCCTCCCAGTTCATCAGTTTTTTTATTGGCTTGATACTGGCGCGTATGCTTTCACCATCAGATTATGGTGTTATAGGTATGCTTGCGGTTTTCTTTGCTATAGCACAGACCTTTATAGATAGTGGTTTTGGATCTGCCCTTATTAGGAAAAAGGATTGCACAGATGTAGACTATTCTACAGCTTTCTATTTTAATATAGTTGTTGGACTTATAAGTTTTATTGCTCTTTTTTCCTGTGCTCCTTATATTGCCTCGTTCTTCAATACACCTATACTGAAAGATGTATGTCGTGTTTTGAGTATAAATTTATTTATAAACTCTTTAACCATAGTTCAAAACTCAATCCTAACTTCGGATATAAATTTTAAATCTCTTGCCAAAATAAATGTCGTATGCACGCTGATGTCAGGCGTTGTGGGTGTTTCTATGGCATATATGGGCTACGGAGTGTGGAGTTTGGTGTATCAACAATTAACATCAGCCATTATACGTGCAATAATGTTATGGCTGTCTACTAAATGGAGACCTCAACTGATTTTTTCAAAAGATTCATTTAAATACTTATTTGGTTTTGGTAGCAAAATACTCTCATCAAGTTTACTTCATACCATATATGCTAATCTTACAACAATAATAATTGGTAAATATTACACTCCTAAAGATCTTGGGTATTATGCCAGAGGAGAAAGTTTGGCAACATTCCCTAGTTCTAATATGTCGGGAATCTTACAGTCTGTAACCTTCCCAATCTTATCTAAGATACAGGATGATGACAAAAGGCTAATCAGTGCATATAGGAAATACATAAAAATTACTTCAATGGTAATTTTCTTTGGCCTGTTTCTATTGGCTGCCATTGCAAAACCTGTAATTCTAACCCTTTTGACGGAAAAATGGTCGGAGTCTATAATATATCTCCAAGTTTTCTGTTTTGCCTGGATGTTTGATCATTTATGTCAATTGAATCTTAATATCTTATATGTCAAAGGGCGTTCTGATTTAGTACTAAGATTGGAGGTAATAAAAAAGACAATATCTATTTCAATGATAGTTGCTGCTATTCCATTTGGCGTTTTGGCTATTTGTATTTCAAGAGCGCTATACACTCAAATAGCCGTGCTGATAAATACATATTACACAGGAAAATTATATGGTTTAGGCTATAGAGAGCAGGCACGTGATTTTATAAAGTATTTATTGTATTCTGCAATTGCTGTTTCTCCGGCCTTTTTCTTGACCTTTACAGAAACCCCGTCAATAGTATTAATATTGTTAGGAATCACCATTTCAATATTAACTTATTACATTCTTATAAAGAAGGATCCTATCTTTATGGAGTTGATGAATCTGCTAAAATTAAAGAGAGGATAAAATATAAAGAATTGATTGAAATCATAAATCAAATAAACAATGTCATTAGTGTCCAATAAAAAATGGACGAGTTAATAATTAATCAAATAGTCCTTCAAAATAAGGATAATCAAGTTCTTTGACATCGTTGAAATTAGTCTTATCAAATAGGTCTCGCAGGTGAGTTTTATCCGTTAATGAGATGCCGAGAATCTGCAAAACTTCATAAGTAGAGCAAGAGTTGCTTTTGCTATCGGATTACGTCCTAAACCGAGATGATACAATTTTGCATGATGCGCCTCAAAAGCGACAATCAAGTCACGTAAACTCTCTCGGTTACTCAGTTGGCCAAACATCATTGCAAGCATCTGATTCCAACAAGTGAATTGCTTCACATAACGATTGCCGTCATACTTGCGAACATAGTTGTTGAACTGAGTCCTATTTAGGAAAGCTGTAAGTTGTGTAAAAATGTATCGGTCTTGAAATATAGCAGTCAAATGATTTGCCTACGAAGTTACAGATTCAAGTCCGTTTCTTTTCAAAAACCTACTTAATGGACTATATTTCAATTATTTCAAAGAATAATTTACTTACTTTTATTGGACAGTGAGCCTTACGTTTATAAATAAAGTGATGATGAAAAATTATAGAGTAAATAATCTAAATTTAATAAGATTACTTGCAGCCTTACAAGTTTTATTAGGACATTTGTCTCAAGAATTTCCTGTGTTTAGTTTTGATTTCTTACATATGTTTAAGGGAGTTACAATATTTTTTACATTAAGTGGTTTCCTTATTTTTTGGTCTTATGATAATAACCCTAATATAAAACAGTATTGGGTAAATAGGTGTTTGCGAATATACCCAGCGATGATAGTTGCACTTGTTTCTGCAGTAGTGTTGATGTTATTGCTTGGTGTTATCCAGTCCAATGTGTTTGTTAATTCATCTTTTTGGTTATGGATTTCTACTCAATTAACATTTCTGCAAGAATTTACTCCTTCAATATTGCATGGTTTTGGCCATTCAAGCAACCCCAATCCTGTATTATGGACAATAAGTGTTGAAATGTTGTTGTATGCATCTATTCCTCTACTGTATCATTGGATAAAGGACTATAATCGCATGGGTAAAACTATAGTCTTATTAATGATAGGTCTATTCTCGTATTTGCAGAATCAAACAGGATTTGTAACAACATTTCTACAGTCATTATCCAGTAATGGTTACTGGAACATTTTTAATCACCCTTTCTGCCAATTCTGTTCATTTGCTTGGTTTTTCATAGTAGGTATAATGTATTACTTATATAAGGATATTATTATTCCAAGTATAGCAGGTAAAGGAGGATGGTTTTTATTAATATATACTATATTGTGTTACTTCGGATTTAAAAATAATATAGAAGTTGGTTCTTATACTCCCAATGGCTACTCTTTGTTTTTGTATTTTGTTTTAACGATATGTGTATTTAGCTTAGCCTATACAAAACCAGCATTTACTAAGGAGACTATTGGAAATACGGATGTATCCTATGGATTGTACATATATCATATGTTAATCTATAAAACCTTTTCGGAATTAGGATTAAACTCTGGTATTTATGCTGTTTTGGCTGTTTTACTCAGTTGTTGTGTCGCGTATTTATCTTGGGAGTTCATAGAAAAGAAAGCAATGAAATTGAAAACAAAATCACTGTACAAGGGGAGTTGATACAGGCTTGTATATTGTTAATAGATAGTGGTTCAAGCATTATATGAAAATAGTAATTGTCGTATCTCAAGTTACGCCAGGTGGAGGTTTGTCTAAATACATATGTACGTTAGTTGATGTTCTAACCCAAGATTCCAATAATCAAGTTACAGTTCTTGCAACGCATGCATCAGAAGAGAACCCTCAGCTGGAGCAATTGAAGGCAGAGCGAAAAGTACATCATATATCTTTGGAGAAATTGTCAACCATAAGGAAATACGTTGCTCTTATTTCACATTTGTGCAAGTTACATCCAGATGTTATTATAAACAATTATAATGCAACTACACAATATATTCTGCCTTTTTTGCCGAGGGATATAAAGATAGTTCACGTTATACATGGGATAACTGATGATTTTTATAGAGTGGCATCAATAAACGGAAGATATGTTGATAAGTGGGTAATCCCAACCCCAGCATTGAGAGACGTGTTTAATTGCTATACAAAAAATAAATATTCTAACAGAATAGTGACTATCCCACATGCTGTTGATGCCCCCTTTGCCATTACTTGCAGAAAAGAAAAAGGTTCTATCCAATTAACATATGCTGGAGTTTTATATGAACACAAAGGTGTGCAAATATTGCCTAATGTTATAAAAAAAATATTAGGAAGAGGTTATAATATACATTTTACATTCATTGGGGATGGTATCTTGCGATCGGAACTTGAGAATATTTTAGGAAGTGAGGTAGAAAAGGGAATAGTAGATTTTACTGGTCTTATAGATGGTAAGGAGGTGTATCAAAAAATGCAATCAGTAGACATTTTTGTTTATCCAACTCATATGGATTCTTTTGGATTAGTAATCGCTGAAGCAATGATGAACGGAGCTATACCAGTTGTTACTTGTCTGGAAGGAATTACTGATACTATAGTGGATGATGGCCAGAATGGATATTTGGTTGCACAAGATGATATTCAATGTTTTGTGGAACGCATTTCTTCTTTAATAGATGATGAAGAAAGGAGAAATGATATGAGTCAAGCAGCTGTAGAAAAAGCAAATAGATGTTTTTCTAAGGATGTTATGAGAAGGAACTATCTTAATATGTTATCATCGCTTTAAACTAGAAACAGATATGAAGAAAATAAAGGTTGCATATTTGGATTATAGTCCCCACTTTGCTGGGGCAGAGCGTGCATTGTACACAATAATATCCCATCTTGATAGAGAACGCTTTGAACCAATTCTAGTCTTTCCTTTTCCATATGAACACCACCATAGATATGATGATTTGGGGTGCGAGAAGATTTATCTTAGTGATGGCATAAAATGGTGGATGGGTAGCGATAGATGGAAGAAGCCAATAAGGGGAACGGACTTCATCAAACGAACCATATTGGGTTATCGTTTGGCAAAGCAACTTTCCTCAAGAGGAGTTGGTATTTTGCATGTAAATCTTCTGCGTCCGGATTGTCTTATGTGGATATGGTTCTGCAGAAGATATGGTATTAAGGTTGTAGGACATTTTAGAAGTCTTCCTATGGAGTGGGTTCCTCCTGTAAGTGTGCAGAAGAGATGTGACATTATAATCTCGGTGTCCAATATTGTGCGTGAACACGCAATGTCCGTATACACACACCCTCGTAATAGGGTTATATACGACTCAATTGCATTAAAAAACAAGAATCAGCACAAGACTGATTCTAAAAAGATAATATCTTCAGTAGCTGCTCTATTCCCCAATAAGGGGCATGACCATGCAATCAAAGCCTTTGATAAGATTGCAGATAAGTATCCCGAATATGAATTGCATATTGTGGGTGGTGGAAATGACAATGAATTATTACGTTTGAAAGCGATTGCTAATGCAACAAAATGTTCGAGCCGCATTAAATTTACAGAAAAGCAGGTTGCTGATGTTGATGTATATTATGCCCAATCCCTGTTGATCCTTTCTCTGACAAAAGAAGGAGAAGCATTTGGGTTAGTCCCTTTTGAAGCAGCATTGTGTGGTACTCCTACTATTGTTCCTAATAGGGGGGCTGTCACAGAACTATTAATTGATGAAGTTTCTGGTATTATGGTAGAAACTTTAGATGTTGATGCTATAGCAAAACGGATTGATTGGGCATTAAGTAACAAAGAAAAGTGTATGGCCATTTGCAGAAAAACAAGGGAAATCATAGAAGGGCATTTAACCCCACTCATTATGGATGAACAGATAATGAATATTTATAGTCAGTACGCACAATGAAAACCCTTATCTGCATTCCCTGTCTCCTGACGGGCGGAACGGAAATACAGACGCTGAACACTGTGCGTGCCTTGGTGCAGGGTGGGCACGAGGTGACGGTGGTGTGCTACTTCGAGCATACTCCCTATATGATAGGGCAGTTCGAGGAGGCTGGGGCAAAGGTTATCCTCTTCTCTCCCGATGGGGTGCGCCTGGGGGGATGGAGGATAGTGCCTTTCTTATATAGGAACCTGCGTAGCGTCATAAAAACAGTGCGCCCGGACATAGTGCATGTACAGTATATGGCTCCCGGAGCTATGGTGATACTGCTCCTGTGGCTGATGCGTGTGAAGAATATCATTGCCACAGTACACACGGCAGCGGATATATACAAGGACCTGCGCCTTATACATTTCATACAGCGCCATTGTGTGCGTGCATGGATCTGCATAACAGAGCGTGCCGAGCGCAGCTTCTTCGGCACTTCACAACTGTATTCAAAGGATATGGTGCTGGGGAAGAGGAATCATTTTACGATATACAATGCTTTGCCGTTTAGGCAGCAGGTTAATTGCGATGACTCGCAGGTTAATGCGCCTTGCGCGGTTAATGTGGCTTTGCCACGGTTAAATGCTGCGGAGCAACAGGTTAATAGCGATGACTCGCAGGTTAAAAGCTGCGTTGCAGCGGTTAAAGGTGATGGGGGAGAGGTTAACCAGTCGCAAAGCGACGATTCACCAGCAACAGCGTTGCGATTAACCAGCAGCCCTGCTGCGATTAACCGCAGCGAAGCTGCATTCACCCTCGGTGTCGTCTCCCGTCTTGAGCATATCAAGGGAATGGATCTGGTGGTGCCGGCTTTTGCGGAGGTGAGGAAGAGGTTTCCTGATGTGCAGCTGCTTGTGGTGGGGGATGGCTCCCTGCGTGGCAGTATGGAGCAGCAGGCCCAGGAACTGGGGTGTGCCGATGCCGTGACATGGGCTGGGCGCCAGCCTCAGGAGTCGTTGCCGCAGTATTACGGCGAGATGGACATCGTACTTATGCCGTCGCGCAGCGAGGGTTTCGGGCTTACTGCCATAGAGGCGATGGCATGCGGCTGTGTGGTGGTGACATCGGATGTGGGTGGCCTGCCCGAAGTGGTGTGCGACGGCATCTGCGGACTCCTGCACCGCACGGAGGATGTCGCCGACATGGCGAGCAAGATCAGCTCCCTCATCGCCTCCCCCGAACTCTACCGTACCATGCATAAGAATGCCCTCCAGCACGTACAGAAATTCTCCTTCCTGCGATACGCAAGTGCGGTCTGCGACCTTTATGAAAGGTTAATCGCAACGTAGTTGCTGGTTAATAACAGCAGAGCTGTTGGTTAATATGCCTGCGGCATGGTTAAAGGCAGCAGAGCTGCGGTTAATTTGCTTCGCAAGGTTAATAGCGACAGGGTCGCTGGTTAATGCGCTAAAGCGCGGTTAATGGCAGCAAGGCTGCGGGGTAAAAGCGACAAGGTCGCGGGGTAATGTGGCGAAGCCACGGTTAAAGGTTAAAGGTGATGGGTTAAAGGTTAACGGTCAAGTCCCCTAAACTCTACACTCTAAACCCTAAACACTACACTCTAAACAACTAAAAACTCATCTGTTCATCTTCTTTGCGCTCTCTTGTCGTAACGAAGTTTGCGACCTCTTCAGCGCCAGCGTGAAATACTAAAGGGAATAAAACTTTGCGCTCTTTGCGCTCTTTGCGTGCAAAAATAATCTCACACAGTCACACACAGACTTAAAAAGTCTTACGACTAACGCACAATGCCTGAATTGCACTACAAAAGTGCAATTTTACATCCAAATCTGCACTTTCGCAGTGCAATTTTGCGTATCTTTGCGGTTGGATTAAACAACGTAAGCTATGGAACAATTATATAACGCCTATAATCAGTTGATAAAGTCGGTAGATACGGGTTTTCTTAGATATGTGTATGGTCAGATTAAATGGGCAGGTCGCATGTTAGGACTTGTGGGTCCTCGTGGCGTAGGTAAAACCACTATGCTTCTGCAGCATATAAAACTGCACCTTCCGGTTGAGAAGACTCTATATGTATCTGCCGATAGCCTATATTTTGTTGATCATACCTTGGTGGAATTGGCTGAACGTTTCGTTAAGCAGGGAGGCGAGCACTTGGTGGTCGATGAAATACATAAATACGTCGGGTGGTCACGAGAACTAAAGCAAATCTATGATACTCACTCCGATCTGCAAGTTATATTCACAGGCTCTTCAATTCTGGATATCTACAAGGGAGTGGCTGACCTTAGCCGTAGGGCACCGATTTATGAGATGCAGGGATTGTCGTTTAGGGAGTATCTCTATCTTTTTCATCGTATTGAGGTTCCTGTGTATACATTGGACGATATTTTGGCGCACAAGGCTGAGATACCTGGTGTGGCTCATCCCCTACCCATGTTTAGGGACTATCTGAAGAGGGGGTACTACCCGTTTGGGCGAGATGAGGATTATGAGCGAGAATTGGGGCAAGTAATATATCAGACAATGGAGGGAGATATTCCACAATATGCAATGATGAATGTATCTACTGGCCGTAAACTGCGACAGCTGTTGGTAATCATTTCAAAGAGTGTTCCCTTCAAGCCAGTAATGACCAAATTGGCAGAGATGGTGGGAGTTAGCCGTAATCAACTGGGAGATTATCTGTTATATATGGAGCGTGCAGGGATGATAGTTCAGCTGCGCGATGATACCGGTGGTATACGGGGACTGGGTAAGGTTGAGAAAGTCTATATCGACAATACCAATCTTGCATACGCACTGGGTAATAATGCAACCGATATCGGTAATCTGCGTGAAACATTCTTCTTTAACCAGATGCGTGTGAATAATGATGTGATATCTTCCTCTAAGGCCGATTTTGTCATCGGAGGACGCACTTTTGAGGTTGGCGGTAAAGGAAAAGGACAAAAACAGATAGCAGATAGTACCGAGGGCTACATTGTAAAGGATGATATTGAGACCGGCTATCTTAATGTTGTTCCCTTGTGGGCTTTTGGACTGAATTATTAATCGCAACGTAGTTGCAGGTTAATGTGGCGAAGCCACGGTTAAGCGCCGTTTTGCGGCTGGGTTAATGCGCCGTTGGCGCGGTTAATCGTAGCCTATGGCTACTGGTTAATTTGCTTCGCAAGGTTAATAGCAATCAAGATTGCTGGTTAATGCACCTGCGGTGCGGTTAATAGAGATATTTACTTTATATTTGCATAAAAAACATATAATCGATGTCATTTGAAACTTTTTCATATAGGCAGTTAGACGCTTATCAGAAAGCAAAGGAGTTTGTCATATATGTCTATGCTTTGCTGAAGCAATTTCCCAAGGAGGAGCAATATGCATTGTGCGATCAGTTGCGTAGGGCTGCCATTTCTATACCCTCTAATATTGCAGAGGGTATGGGACGTATGTCTGTAAAGGAGCAAATACATTTTATAGAAATAGCCTTTGGGTCTCTTAATGAGTCGATGTGTCAACTTGAGTTGGCGTATGAACTGAATTATATATCCCAGGAAGATCTGCTTGCATCCGAGGATTTTACAAAGGAAATCACTCGAATGTTATCTAGACTCCGAAAGATACGATTAGATAAATTAACCGTTGCTCGGCCCTGCAGCCATTAACCATGCCGCAGGCATATTAACCTGTCGCTCGCGACACTTAACCGCGCTTTAGCGCCTTAACCGCTGCCCCGCAGCTTTTAACCATGCCATAGGCATATTAACCGCAGCTCTGCTGCAATTAACCTTGCGAAGCAAATTAACCAGCGACTCTGTCGCTATTAACCTGTCGCTTGCGACAATTAACCGCGCTTTAGCGCATTAACCAGCGACCCCGTCGCCATTAACCGCAGCTTTGCTGCAAATTGGAAATGCAAACCATACTATCCCTGTTAATCCTTGTGTGGCTGATAATCAGGATACGCAAGATATACTATACCAACGATGTGCAGATGCGTGAGGTGCGCAGGATATGGGACGAACCATATCTGCTGTCGCCCAACATGTACTTCACCATCTTCACCATCTGTACCGCACCGGTATTTTTAGGTGCGTTCTCGCTGTATAAGTATGCCTTGTGGTTCCTGCTGATACTGCTCCTGATATACACCAAGGTCATACGCATACGGTGGGAGGGGATGACCATGACTTATGCCCTGTTCTTCCTGTGGCTGTGCTACACGATGACCTATACATCTGCTCCCAAGGACGGTGCCATGATGCTAATCAAGTATTCATTGCCCATGCTGTTCCTGTGGCTGGGCTATTCCTCGCTGAGCAATAAGACGGACCTGATAGTGTTGCTGAAGGCGGTAAACATAGTGGGGTGCGTGTATTGCTGTTTTATTGGCGGACAAGGGTGTAAGGTCATGCCGTGGTTATATTATGGAGTGCTGGCAGGTCCGTTCTCGACCTATGCCGGTTTCGCGGATTTCCTTACTTCAATATTCATTGTCCCCATTCTGCTCTTTTGGTTTACCAGGGACAGGAAATACGTCTACTGTGCCTTGTGGATGGTGTTGTCTACGGTGCTTGAGTCTGTGCGTACAGGTATGGGTGGCATGCTGCTGGTATTCATCTTTGCCATTCTGCTGAAGAACAAGTGGAAGGCCGTGCCTGGACTGATGCTTGCTGGAGCGGTGTTCGTGGGTACGATATTGTTTGTACCAGAAGTGAACAAGAAGTTCTTCGGCGATGAAGGAGGTTCGGTCAGTGCAATGGATATAGCATCGGGCAGAGCACTTTCATTTGAAAAAATAGAAATGAACAACCGTGAGTACATGTGGGAGCGTGTGCTGGAGAATTGCTATAAGGGCAAGGAAACCATAGGCGGCGGACTTGGCACATCTGGCAGGTTTGTGAAAAATTATGCTATGGAGTCAGGTGCGCCAGAAATGATGCACAACGACTATCTGCAGATTCTGTGCGACTCGGGCAAGGTGGGCGTTGCACTGTTTGTGCTCTTCTACTTGACGGTGATACTGAAGGTTTCCCGGAATGTGGCAATGCGCAGGAGTTCCACCCTGGTGAGGGCAACGGGAATAATGGCGTTGCCCAGCATGGCAGGTATAGCGTTCAGTATGTATTTTGACAATGTGGTGTCAAACTCGATGCAGTCTATGGTAATGCCGTATATCTATCTGGGTTTCTTCCTAAAGGCACTGGAAATAGAGAAACTGGAGAATAGGGGAAAGCAAAAACTGATGACTGTGCAGAGCCCCGCAGGCTCCACCTTTACCTTGGGTAATTACGGTTATTATTATTGAAAGTATAAAGGTTAAATGCTGCAGAGCAGCAGGTTAATTGCGATGACTCGCAGGTTAATGTGGCTTCGCCACGGTTAAAAGCTGCAGGGCAGCGGTTAATTTGCCTACGGCAAAGACGAAGACGATAACGATAACGGTTAATGCACCTGCGGTGCGGTTAATTGTCGCGAGGCGACAGGTTAATAGCGACTATGTCGCTGGTTAATGTGGCTTTGCCACGGTTAAAAGTTTAGCCATCTTCGTTATCGTCAACGTCCTCGTCATCGTCCTCGTTTCCGTCATCTCTACTTTGTCCACCTGAGACAGGTGGGACGAGGAGCAATGCGACGGAGGGGGTGGATATAACTCTAAACTCTAAACCCTAAACTCTAAACAGTCCTCGTCCTCGTAATCGTTTTTAAGATCTTATAATATCAACGAACCACACAATATGCAACATCGTATAACAGCAATAGACATAATGCAGGGAATAGCAATGCTGCTGGTGGTGCTGGGGCATCATCTTTTCCCCTTCATGCCAGAGTGGTATAGGCATATGTACTATTGGATATACACATTCCACATGCCACTGTTCATCTTTATCTCCGGTTTTCTGATGCGATATTCCTATAAAGGTGTGCACAGTATGGCAGAATACCGCAGTTATGTGGGGAGGAGGTTTCGCAAGTTTGCCTTGCCTTATATAATAGTGGGTGTGCTGTGTGCCCTGCTGGCTTCGCTGGGAAAAGGTGTGGGCAGGTTTTTTCTAAGCAGTGCCATGCTGCTTGTAGCTCCACGCTATAGCGATGCACGATACCTGTGGTACATATACATGGTACTGGTGTTCTACTGCCTGGCACCGTTGGTGTTCAATGTCAGGGGGGCAAGGAGATGGGCGCTGTTTGCCGTGGCACTGTTGATATCGCCATTGGCCTTGCCAACAAAGATCTTGTCGGCAGACTATTTCGTGAGGTTTTTTGTGTTCTTTCTTTCTGGTGCTTTGGTGGCAGAGAACTATGCTTTGATAAAGCGCATGGATGTGCGCTGGAGCATAGTGGCACTGGTGCTGTTTGTGGCGATGTCGATGTGGCTTTTAGTGTATGATCCTAATGACCTGCTGGAATATATGTTGCAATGGGTGGGGATACCGGCATTTCTCTCTGTGGCATGGGTTATAGGAAAGATGCCCTTGATGCGCGATGTGCTGGTGGGGATATCAAAGAATTGCTTCGTGATATATCTGTTGCACATGTTCGTTATACAGGGTGTGGCAGTACTCTTGAGGTTGTCGGGAATGGGACTTACAGCATATACTGCTATTCCGTATCTGCTCCTCTCTACAGCTTTGGCGATATCTGTTCCGATGATGATGAATATAAAACGAAAACGATGACGAAAACGCAGCTCTGCTGCTATTAACCTTGCGAAGCAAATTAACCGCTGCCCTGCAGCTTTTAACCCAGCCGTGAAACGGCGCTTAACCTGTCGCCCCGCGACAATTAACCCATTACATGTTTTCAATAATAATCCCCCTTTACAACAAGGAAGCGAGCATAGCCCAGGCCTTGGACAGTGTTCTGGCACAGGAGTACCAGGACTTTGAGATCGTCGTAGTGGATGACGGCAGTACGGATGGTGGTGCATCTGTGGTGGAGAACTATGGCGATGCCCGTATCCGTCTTGTCCGGCAGGCGAATGCCGGGGTGAGTGCTGCACGCAACAGGGGCATTGAGGAGGCAAGAGGAGAGTATGTGGCTTTCCTTGATGCCGATGATGTGTGGATGCCAGGGTTCCTGAGTGAGATTGCTGCTTTGCAGAGGGAGTTCCCACAGTGCAGGGCACAGGCAACGAACTATGTTTTCAACTCCAATGGCGTGAAGTCGCCCACGATACTGAGGAAGATTCCCTTTAGTGGTGAGAGGGGGGTACTGGCCAACTACTTTGAAGTGGCAAGTTGCTCCCATCCGCCTGTGTGCTCAATATGTGTTTGCATAGAACGTGCCTTGTTGCAGGAAATAGGCGGTTTCCCCGTGGGGATAAAGTCGGGCGAGGACCTGCTCACCTGGGCAAGGGTGGCAGTGAGGACGGACTGGGCATATTCCATGAGGGAGATGGCGCAGTATAATTTTGATCAGGTTTCTATAAAAGAACCTCCAACGAGAATTCCTGAGGAGATAGATGTGGTGGGTGCTGAACTGAAAAGTATGTGGAGAAGATGTCATAATAAGATAGGAATGAAGAAATACCTGTGCCTGTGGCATAAGATGAGAAGTTCTATGTATATGAGATTGGGCTACAGAAAGGAGTGTGCTGTTGAAGCAGTGAAGGCTCTGAGATACAATCCGTGGAATTATAAACTGTATGCCTATCTGGTGCTGAATATGTTGTGCGTTTATAAAAGACAGAAATGAAAAAGAGACTTCTGATATTCCATCCCACGATAGCTCCGTATCGCATAGATTTCTTTAACGACCTTTACGGGGCATTTGATACCCGTGTGTGCTTGCAATACTGGAATTTGAGAGACCAGACCTTTGACTATGATAAGATATACAAGCAGTTTGCATTCAGGCCTCAATACTTGAAGGAGGTGTGCCGGTTGGGCGCACGTTCCATATGGGGTGGGTATTGGAAACACTTGGATGAGTTTGCTCCGGACATTGTGCTCGTTAGCGAGTTCAATCTGATAACCATTGTTGTTCTGTTGCATCGCTGGTTGAAGAGGAAGAAATACAAGGTGATTTCTATATGCGATGATAGTTACAATATGGTGGCGGAGGATAATGATTTCTCCAGATTTCATAAGTTGGCGAGAAGGCTGGTGGTTCCACATTTGGATGATTTGATTCTTGTTGAACCAAAGGTGACGGAATGGTACAAGGGGCATTATGGCAAGGGGATCTGCTTCCCGATAATAAAAAGCGAGGAGAAAACTCGTAGGGAATATGAGGCGGCTTTGCCTGTAAGCAGGGGTCTGGTGTACAAGCATGAATTGGAGAAAAAGAATGTCTTTCTGTTCGTGGGTAGATTGGTGGAAATAAAGAATGTGGATAGTATAATCCGTGCATTTTCCTTACTGGACCAAGAGAAAAACGTGCTGGCAGTAGTAGGTGATGGATCAGAGAGGGAAAGACTGAAGCGTCTGTCGGCGGAACTGGGAACGAAGGTGTTGTTCACTGGACGTTTAGAGGGAGAGCAACTGAATGCATGGTACAATGTGGCGTCATGTTTTATCCTGGCAAGTTATCAGGAACCATTCGGGGCAGTGACCAACGAAGCATTGCTGGCGGGATGCTATGTATTGGTTTCCAATAAGGCAGGTTCTTCTTCTTTGGTAGAAGAGGGGGGGAATGGTTATACCTTTTCGCCAATGGATGTTGATGAACTTGTACAAAAGATGGAACAGGTACTATTGTTAGAAAAGAATCCATGTGCGTATAAAAAAGTGCGCGAGAATAGGATGAGTATGAGGTATGAGGAGTATATGAATACTCTAATTAAGAGATTATGTAATTTATAATATCTTGTAAACCCCGTTATCAATAAAACGCATCCTCTTCCTTCTTCAGCGCATGGTTCGGTAATGCTGAACCAGTACATAAAGGATAGTGAACGGCTACGAGGGAATGTGCGAATCAGTTGATTTCCTTCTTATAACAAAAGAAAACAAGAAATTGTAAAATGGAAAAGAACACCTTGCTCAAAACGAGACAATCAAACTTTGAACTTCTACGTATTGTTTTAATGCTGTTGGTGTTATTGATACATTATGTCCCAGTGAGAATGAGGGATATTGGTGGTGATGCCGGATATACAAATGATTGGCTATGGGATGTCGTAAATCTGGAACTTAAGAGCTTGTCAATAGTTTGTGTCAATTGTTTTGTCTTGATATCAGGTTATTGGGGGATTAAATTGAAATTAAACTCATTCTTGAATTTGCTGTTCCAAATGACATATTGGAGTGCGGTATGTTTAATAATGGCTATTGCTATATGGAAAGTGCCGGGAATTCCTGTACTGCAAGCTTTCGTTTTTAATATTGCTTCTGGATGGTTTCCTAAGTCGTATCTGGCATTATTTATATTAGCTCCTGTTGTGAATTGCTATATACGGGATAAGAATGAAAAGGAATTGCTGAGATACATAGGAATATTCTACCTGTTGAGTACAATAGGGGGATATGTCTTGCGTTTTGAAGACTTCAACGAGGGCATGAGCGTAATAAGTTTGCTCGGTTTGTATTTGATTGGGGCATACTTGAGGAAGACTACGCTTTCGCTGTTTCATCTTAAGGCAAGATATGACCTGATTGCTTATCTGGGATTAGGTGCATTTCTGGTTGCGGCAAGTATCTGTTTAATGCATATAGGGATATCAAAGTCGCCTTATGGCTATCTCAACCCTATAGTAATAGTAATGTCAGTATATCTGTTCTTGTTCTTTAAGAAAATGGAGATAAAGAATAACAAGATTATAAATTTCTTGTCTGCTTCGGCATTCTCAGTATATCTCTTTCACTATAATCCTTGGTGTTTTGGTGAGATTTGTAAGGTGTGGTCGTGGATAAATAATAATCATGGAGCATTAACTTCGCTGTTGCTGGCATTTTTGTCATTTATCGTTATCTACTTATTTTGTGTCCTAATAGATCGGATTCGCATTTTGATATACACCAAATGTATAGCTAAATTTATAGATAGGTAATTGTTTGCGATAAAAGTAAGACTATCTGTATATTTTTAGGAGCATCACACATCATGAAACATATCCTCTTCATCACCCCTCTTCCTCCTCCTGTGCACGGGTCGGCTATGGTGAGCCAGTATATAAAGGATAGCGAACTGATACGGGGGGAGTTTGATTGCGACTTCGTGAACCTGTCTACATCGCGCAAGATGGACGAGATAGGAAAGGGGGGGGCGAAGAAACTGTTGCGCTTTGCAAGGAGCTTCTTCCTGCTGTTCTACAAACTGCTGCTGCACAGATACGACTTGTGCTATCTGGCTATAACATGTCATGGGGTGGGACTTCTGAAGGATGCTCCATTCGTGTTGCTGTGCAAACTGTTTGGCAGAAAGGTGGTGATACACCAGCACAACAAGGGGATGAGCGGATGCATAGACCGTTGGCCATATCGCTGGCTTATACCTTATATATATAAACGCGCGCGCGTGATATTGTTGTCTTGGTATTTGTATCCGGATATAGCCCAGGCAGTGAAACGTGAGCAGGTGATGATATGTGCGAATGGGATTGCTGCAGAGCAGCAGGTTAATTGCGATGACTCGCAGGTTAATGTGGCTTCGCCACGGTTAGAGGTTAACCAGTCGCAAGGCGACGATTCACCAGCAACTCCGTTGCGATTAACCAGCAGCAGTGCTGCGATTAACCGCAGCGAAGCTGCTTCGCTCACCGCTCACCGCTCACCGCTCACCGTTAATCTCCTCTTCCTCTCCAACCTGATCCCGAGCAAAGGGGTCTATGTTCTGCTGGATGCTTGCAAGATGCTGATGGACAGGGGTGTGGCATTTCAGTGCAACTTTGTTGGCGGTGAGTCCAAGGAGATGGACCGCAGGGTGTTTGAACAGGCTGTGAAGGAGCGTGGACTGGAGGGGAGTGTGCTGTATCATGGTCCCAAATATGGGGAGGAGAAGGAGCAGTACTGGAGAATGGCGGATGTGTTTGTTTTTCCCACATTCTACCACAATGAATGTATGCCTCTGACCATCCTGGAGGCTATGCAGCATGGCTTGCCTGTGGTGTCGGCAACGGAGGGGGCTGTGCCTGATATGGTGGCAGACGGTGAGAATGGTTTCGTATGCCGACGCAAGGATGTGGCGGGGCTGGCTCAGGCTCTGGAGCGCCTGTTGCAGGATGAGGCTTTGCGCTACAGGATGGGTGCGGAGGGTTACCGCAGATACAAGGAGAACTTCACTCTGCAGTGCTTCGAACGACGCTTCGTGGAGTGCCTGAGGAGAGGTGAATAGCGCCTCTGGCGCTGGTTAATTGTCGCAGGGCGACAGGTTAATAGCAGCAGTGCTGCGATTAACCGCAGCGAAGCTGCTCCCCGCTCACCCGCTCACCGATCTAATATCTCACACGCACAGAAATACACAGAATCTATTTATCAACACGAACTTAAACAAGACCTTAAACGGAAGGATTGTCTCACACGGAACGCACAGAATACACAGAAAGATAGAATACTTAGAGTGTTTTAATGCTGTTATTCGTAAGAACTGCTCAAATGCATTTGGCATTTATTCCCAATCCCATCATCTGGACTTCGTCCTTCACTGCTACGCAGTAAAAACTCTAAGCATTCTGTAACACCGCGCCAGCAGACTGTCCCCCTGAGACAGGTGGGACGAGCGCAGCGGAGGGGGTGGATAGTCCTCGTCCTCGTCCTCGTAATCGTTTTTAAGATCTTATAATATCAACGGAATAAACAGATTTAAACAGAGAGTCAGTCTTAGAGATTTTTTAAGGTGCGATGCACCGTGGGGACTATGTCCCTTGATTAGTTCTCTTAGGAAGAAAACAAACGAGTTTGCTTTATTCCAAAGATAACGAATCTGTCAAAATCTCTAATCCTTCCGTGCCTCCGTGCTCTCCGTTGATACTATAATCACCTTCACCCCGCATGGCTGACTTTGCCACACATTGAGGATAAATATTTGTGCCCATTCGTGCAATTTGTGGGAGATAAGGCTTTGCACTCTAAAGACCAGTCTTGTATATTTGCCATAAAAATGTTATATTTGCACTTTGAATAGGTCTAATAGAATTGATTATGAAGTACCCCATAGGCATACAGACGTTTGAGAAACTCCGTAAAGAGGGTTTTGTCTATGTCGACAAGACTGCTCTTGTGCACAAAATGGTACATGAGGGGAATTACTATTTCTTGAGCCGTCCCCGTCGCTTTGGTAAGAGTCTGCTTATCTCCACTCTGAAGGCCTATTTCGAGTGCAAGCGTGAACTGTTCCAAGGGCTCGCCATGGAGGAGTTGGAGCAGGAATGGCGCGTACATCCTGTGCTGCACCTTGACTTGAATTCGGAGAAGTACGATTTTGCCGAGAGTCTGGACAATATCTTGGAATCAAACTTGGTAAAGTGGGAAAAGTTGTATGGTGCAGAACCTTCCGAACGTTCTTTCTCTTTACGTTTTGCTGGAATCATAAGTAGAGCCTATGAGAAAACCGGTGAGCGTGTAGTAATCTTGGTTGACGAATACGACAAGCCTTTGCTTCAGACTATATCCAACAAACCATTGCAGGATGAATATCGTTCTACACTGAAGGCTTTCTATGGTGTGTTGAAGAGCATGGACGGCTGCATCAAGTTTGCCTTGCTGACCGGTGTGACTAAGTTCGGCAAGGTGAGCGTGTTCAGTGACCTGAACAATCTGATGGACATGTCCATGGATCATAGATATACGGATATCTGTGGTATCACGGAAAAGGAACTGCATCAGTATTTCAAGGATGATATACAAAAGTTGGCAGTTCAGGAAGGAACGACATATGACGGTATGTCTGAACTTCTGCGAGAGCACTATGACGGTTATCATTTCGTTCCGGGAGCCGACGGGATATACAATCCGTTCAGCCTACTTAATGTTCTGGCAAAACAGAGGTTAGACAGTTACTGGTTTGAAACGGGAACGCCGACATATTTGGTTGAACTGCTGAAGAAGAACGATTATGCCTTGGAGGAAATAGACAACACCGTTGTAGGCATAGAGACCCTTTCCGGCATAGATGCCGCCGATGCAGACCCCATTCCCGTAATATACCAGAGCGGTTACCTGACCATCAAGGATTTCAATCCCCGCTTCCAGAGCTATACATTGGGATACCCAAACAGGGAGGTTGAAGAGGGCTTTACAAAATTCCTGCTGCCTCACTATACTGCCAGTAGAGGAACGCGCAGTATCTTCGAGATACAGAATTTTGTGAGGGAGGTGGAGAGTGGCGACATAGATGGTTTCTTCACCCGTCTCCGTTCTTTCTTCAGCGACACCACATACGAGGTGATACGCCTTCAGGAGTTGCATTACAGCAATGTGCTTTATATTGTGTTCAAGTTGCTTGGTTTCTATACCCAGGTGGAATATCATACGAGCAACGGACGCATAGACCTTGTCCTTCAGACTCCGGACTACATCTATGTGATGGAGTTCAAACTCAACGGCACAGCCGAAGAGGCATTGGCACAGATTAACGATAAGGGATATGCCCAGCCTTTCGAGAAGGACCCGCGCGCGTTATATAAGATAGGTATAAACTTCAGCGCCGAGACCCGCAATATCGACCGCTGGCTGGTGGAGAAGGGCGTTTAACGTCGATAGGTAAATCCCATTCCCGTTGGACCGATTAAGGAAATGGAAAAGTACTTTGATATAAAGTATGAGTTTAGTCTTGCAGAGGTGCATGATGCTATTGCCAGACAACTGAAGTCCCAGAAGCCCGGATACATATGTGTGGCAGATGGGGTGGTGCTGAGCGTGGCACACCGCAATAAGGAGTACATGGAGGTGCAACGGGATAGCATGTTCGCCTTATGTGATTCCAACTGGGTGCCTCTGTATATAAAATGGATATGGGGAAGAAGCAGGAGCCAGTGCTGTGGTGCCATGATTTTTGAGGAGGTAGTGAAGCAGGGAAAGTATAGGCAGGCTTTCCTGGGAACGAACCAGCGGACACTGGATGCCCTGAAGACAAATATAGAAGGGTGGGGAGTGGATATATCAGGAATGATGTTCATGGAACTGCCCTATTGCCATGTGGATGATTTTGACTATCCGGCTATAGCAAGAATGCTGGAGGACTTTGAGGCTGAGGTCGTGTGGGTGGCACTGGGTGCTCCAAAGCAGGAGTATTTCATGCATAAACTGAAACCTCACTTGAAGAATGGGGTACAGCTGGGCGTGGGAGCGGCATTTAACTTCCATGCCGGAATGAACGAGAAAAGGGCTCCAAAGTGGATGATAAGGAACCGCATGGAGTTTGTGTATCGTATCATGCAGGACCCTAAAAAGCAACTGAGACGCTGCGGACTTATAGTTGCTACTCTTCCAAAGATTTTTTGGAGAGAGATGCAGAGAAGGAGGAAAGTGGAATAGTTTAGGGTTTAGGGTTTAGAGTAGTCGCGGGTTAATGTGCTTCGCACGGTTAATTGCAGCAGAGCTGCGGTTAATTTGCTTCGCAAGGTTAATAGCGACAGGGTCGCTGGTTAATGTGCTGAAGCACGGTTAATGGCAGCAAGGCTGCGGGTTTTAGGGTTTAGCTTTTAGGTGCGATGCACCGTAGGGACCATGTCCCTTGATTAGTTCTCTTAGGAAGAAAACAAACCAGTTTGCTTTATTCTCAAGATAACGAATCTGTCAAAATCTCTAATCCTTCCGTGCCTCCGTGTTCTCATGTTGATAAATCTTTAACATCCTGCATGGCAGCGCTGTGAAACTGGCGCAGTTCTGCGGATTCCAGCGCCAGCGTGATCGTCGTTGATAGGACAGGTAATTCTGTGTATTCCGCGCAGTCTGCGTGCGAGAATTAATATTCATCCTGTTGCTGATAAAACTTATTTCACGCAAAATTGACTTCAGCTCCTTGACTTCAGCCCCTTCGGGCGTCGACCTTTGGTTCGGGCGTCGACCTTCGGTTCGCAGAACACGCAGACTTTGCCTTAAGAACAATTCCATATACAGATTACGCTGTCGCTGGATCCCGCAGACTTTGTCGCTGGCTACGCACGACAGCTGGCGCAGTGTTAACGCTACACACCGCATGGTAGCGCTGTGAAGCTGGCGCACTTCTGCGGATTAAACTCTTCTGTTGTGCTAATTATAGCGTTGAAAAATAAAAGATTCAGCGTATTCTGCGCAGTCTGCGTGAAATTAAATTATCAACGAGATTAAACGCAATTAACCGTGCCGCAGGCATATTAACCGCACCGCAGGTGCATTAACCAGCAATCTCCGATTGCGATTAACCGTGGCTTCGCCACTTTAACCATGCCGCAGGCATATTACAGGATAAATGAACCGACTATGAAAAAACTGCATTCCATAGAAAAGTTGTTCGTGGAACTGTTGCAAGTGGCTTTGGCGAACAGGAAGCATCTGAGCAGTGTGCCTTCTGCCGAGGAGTGGGAGGAGATAAGGGAACTGGCAGAGAAGCATGCCTTGGCTGGTGTGTTCTTCTTTGCGATATGCCAACTTCAGTCAGAGGATTGTGCCAATATGTCTGAGGCGGATCTTCAGATGAGGATGTATTCAAGGGACATTAAGATAAAGAGACGGAATGACGAGGCAGTAGCGGATATATTGAACCTGGTGCGTATCCTGGATGCAGAGGGTTTTGACTCCTGTGTGCTGAAGGGGCAGGGACTGGGACTGCTGTATCCTCATGGCATGCAGCGTATGCCTGGCGACATAGATATATGGGTGGCAAGGAAGGGCGAGATGGCTCCGTTGGCTAAAAGGCGCAGGGATGTTGTTGCGCTGTGCCGTGGTGTGGTGGGGCATAGGCCTGTGTGCTACCATCATACGCCTCTGCCAGTGCATGGCAAGGACATAGAGGTTCACTTCACTCCTTCCTGGATGTGCAACCCTTGGCACAATGCAAGGCTGCAGAAATTCTTTGAGGAGGAGTGGATGCGCCGGAGGTTTGTTGACGGCAGTGAGATGCCGGTGCATGACAGGGATTATGCTGCCAAAGGGTTCTATGTCCCTTCGGCGGAGATGGATGCCGTGTTTGTGTTGCTGCATATCTACAGACATCTGTTTGACGAAGGGGTGGGGTTGAGACAGATTGTGGACTATTACTACGTGCTGCAGCAGGAGGAGCTGGACAGAGAGCGTGTGGGGAGTGTGCTGAAGTCTGTGGGACTTTATGCCTTTGCTGGTGCGATGATGTGGCTTTTGCGTGAAGTGCTTGGTATGCCCGAAGAGAAAATGCTGTGTCCTGTGGACGAAAGGCGTGGCAGGGCGCTGTTGGACGAGATAATGATGGCAGGAAATTTTGGCAAGTATGATGCCCGCCTTGCTGGAGCGGACAAGAGGAGTGTGCGTTTCCGCTTCTGGACGAAGACCCGCAGAAACCTGCGTTTCATGTCGCAGTACCCATCGGAGGCTCTATGCTCTCCCGTATGGAAGGTGTGGCAATTGCTGTGGAGAAGGTGGAATGGATGGCAGGTGGGAGAACGAAGACGATGACGAAAATTGTTTAGTGTTTAGAGTTTAGTGTTTAGTGTTTAGAGTTATATCCACCCCCTCCGTTGCGCTCGTCCCACCTGTCTCAGGGGGACAGTTCTCTAAACCAAAGCGCAGCGCCCCACTAACCCCCAAACGATATTCTCCTCAACAAGAGAACACGGATTCCACGGAAGGATTAGATTCTGGGGTATGCTGTTCTTTAGATAAAAGCAAATGCATTTGTTTTTCTCTATAGAATAGCATACTGGAGACGGATGTCTCGGCAACAGACGTTGCTGGAATCTAATCGGACACACGGAAATTCTGTTTAAATCTGTGTATTCCGTTGATTAATTAAAATCAGAGAAAATCTGTACCTTTCTGTGCAATCCTGTGTGCGGTATAATTTAAACGATTACGATTACGATTACGAAGAGGGCTAAACTTTTAACCGTGGCTCTGCCACATTAACCAGCAGCCCTGCTGCCATTAACCTGCGACTTGTCGCAATTAACCAGCAATCTTCGATTACTCGGAGAGGGTACAAGACAAGCAGCGGAGTCTCCTGCCCATTGAGGGGTGGAGACTCCGCTGCTTATATATATATATTAATAAGGTGTAGTGCTTACTGGACTTCCTTCATCTTCTGTGCCATGATGGCAAGCTCTGCCTTGAGGGCTTCTACCTTCTTCTGCATCTGGTCGACCAGAGAGTTGCCCTTCTTGGAAGAGGCGGTGAGGAAACCGATGTTGTTCTCGTAGGTGCGAATCTCAGCCTGCAACTGCTCGTAGATGCGCTGCATGCGCTGGCGGTCGCCACCTGCTGCTTCCTGTATCTTCTGGAAACGGCCTGCAGTGCGTGCCTGGATGCGTGCGCCACGGGCACGGTCGTACAGCTGGTCGCAAACTTCACGGTACTGGGCATATGCCTGGTCCTTCTCCTTGAAGGGAACGTGGCCCACGGCATTCCACTTGGCCTGGAGTTCCTTCACCTCGTCCAGATTTACCTCGCCCTCTGTAGCGAGAAGTGCCTGGAGCTGTGCGGTGATCTCCTGCTTCTGCTTGAGATTCTGCTTCTGCTGGTCGCGCTCGCCACTGTTGGCCTGCTTCTTGGCATCGAAGAAGGCATCGCATGCGGTGGTGAACTCCTTCCAGAGCTGGTCGCTGTATTTGCGAGAAACGGGACCTGTGGCTTTCCATTCCTTCTGCAGGGCAACCAGAGCGTCGGTTGTGGCGCGCCAATCGGTGCTGGTGCTCAGTTCCTGTGCCTTGGCAACGAGAGCCTTCTTCTTTTCCAGATTCTCTGCCTGGCCATCCTTGATGTTCTTGTAGAACTCTGCCTTGCGGGTGAAGAACTGGTCGCAGGTCTGGCGGAAGCGCTCGAAGATGGTGCTGTTCTGCTTCTGTGGAGCGAAACCGATGGTGCGCCATTGTGTCTGGAGTTCCAGAACCTGCTTGGTGAGAGCATCCCACTCTATCTTCTTGCCTTCAGCTTCGGTCTGCTGGAGCAGTGCCTCTGCCTGCTCGCACAGGGCGGTCTTCTGTGCCAGATTCTCTGCCTCGCGAGCCTTGATACCCTCGAAGTGTGCCTGATGGCGCTTGTTTATCTCTGTTGATGCGTTCTTGAAGCGGGTCCAGAGGTCTTCACGCAGGTCGCGCTCCACGGGACCGGTCTCCTTCCACTGCTGGTGCAAGGCCTGCAACTGGCCGAAGGCGCTGATAACGTCCTCCACAGCAAGTAGAGCCTCGGCCTTCTCGCAGAGGTCGGTCTTGATTTCCAGATTCTTGCGGAAGTCGTAGTCGCGCATCTCGTGACCCAGCTTCAGCAGGTCGTAGAACTGCTCGGTGTAGAGCTGGTAGTTCTTCCAGATCTCTGTGCTCTGCTCTGCAGGAACGGTGCCTATCTCCTTCCATGCCTGCTGCAGCTGCTTGAACTGGTCAAAGTTTGCACCCACCTCCTCGGGAGTGGTGGTAAGCTGCTGGATCTGTTCCAGGATGGCAGTCTTGCGCTGGAGGTTGTCGGCGCGCTCCTCTTGGATGCGGAGCTGCTCGGCAGCACGACGCTCGCGAATGGCCTGCATGGCCTGGCGGAAGGTCTCCTCCTGCGGGTCCATAACGGGAACATAGGTTGCGGGGTCGCCACCCTGTTCGATGTACTCCTGGCGTGCCTGCTGGAGCGCCTGGTTGTGATAACGGTAGAAGAGCTGCTTGAGCAGTTCCACATCGCCCTTCTCGGGGATGAGTTCGGCCTGTGCCAGTTCCTGTGCACGTGCCACTACCTCTTCTTTAGTGTTGAGCTGTATGTTTTCTATATTTTCCATAATTCTATTTTGAACGTTTAACGATTAACGTTGAAAGTTTAATGATGACTGCTTTAGCTTGATGAGCGTAGGCGAATAACGTTTAAAGTTAATGATTGTATCTGTTTTCTCTTGTAGGGACGCTGCGAGCAGCGTCCGCATTATGCGTTCTTTATCGTTTTCGGACGCTGCACGCAGCATCCCTACTGCCTCTCGTTTCCCGTATCTATATGCTCCCTCCCATAGAGGGGAGGGCCGGGGAGGGGTCTATATCCACTTCTTGTGTCTGAAGAACCACCAGAACAGCATGGTGATGCATACGGTCAGTATTATTGCCACGGGGAAGCCCCACCAGACGCTTTCCATGCCGTTGATGAGGTTCATGCCGAACAATGATGCTATGAGCGTGGGGAACATCATGATAATGGAGATGGAGGTCAGCATCTTCATGACCTGCGACACGTTGTTGTTGATCAGGTTGGCATAGGTGTCCATGGTGGAGTCCAGAATGTTGGTGTAGATGCCTGCCGTTTCGCGGGCCTGTGCAAACTCGATGTTAACGTCCTCGATGAGGTCGGCATCCAGTTCGTCCACCTTCAGCTTGAACTTCAGTTTGGAGAGCAGTGTCTCGTTGCCACGTATGGAGGTGACGAAGTAGGTCAGCGAGTCTTGCAGGCGCGACAGGGCTATGAGGTCGGCGTTGTCCACCTTGCGGTCCAGGTTGCGCTTGCTCTGGTCTATGAGCGACTGAATCTGCTTAAGGCGTTTCAGATACCATACGGCACTGCTCAAGAACAGGCGGAACACCATGTCCACGGAGTCGGTGAATCCAAGGCCTCGTCTCTGCTGGTATGTGACAAAGTCGATCATCATGTTGGTCTCGAAGTTGCACACGGTGATGCACACATCGTCCTTCATGATGATACCCAAGGGGATGGTGGTGTATGGGGTTCGCGAGCGTACCTCCTTGACGTACGGGATACGCAGGATTATAAGAACCCATCCCTCGTCGCGGTCGTAACGTGGCCGCTCGTCGGTATCGGCAATGTCGCCAAGGAAATATTCCGGTATGCCCAGTGTCCTTTCCAGGAACTGGGTGTCCTCTTCATCGGGGCAAGTGACCTGAACCCAGCAGTTCGGCGCCCACTCCTCGATGGCCCGGAGTCCGTTTTGTGTATTCCAGAAGGTTCTCACTTCAGTACGTTTTTAATGCCGTTCAGACAAAATTGCCTACAAATATACTAAAAAGTGCTAAAAAATAAAGGCGTGGGAGTGTTTTTTTATAAAAGATGTGTCTTTTTGTGTGGGTGTTGCCCGAAAAATGTGGCGGCATGCCGCATGCCTGTGGTTTGTTATGCATTGTGCTGGCAATGTAAAGGCAGAGAAACATTGCTGTTCCTCTGCCCATTGTATGCTATTGCTGGAAAAATCGATGTTTACCAATCCTGTGCCTTGGCGTACTCTTTGGTTGCCATTTTCCTGTCCAGCGTCTGTCGGCTGAAACATGGGAAGATGTAGTCTTTGCCATGTGTGGCGCCAACGTTGCCAAACCATGCGGAATAGTGTTGCTTTTCCTCCTCGGGATACCAGCCCATTTCCCAGTTCATGTTGGAATTGCCACCAGCTTCGTAGTCTTCATTGAAATACTTTATGAAATTGGTATTGTCGTTGAATGGATACTTCCATTCTGTTCCCTGAGAGGAGGTTATTGTGAATATTACTTTCATGAAGTTACTTCTTGGTATCTGCCATGTGTATTGCTATGTCATTGGTCAGCAGTACGAATTGCTCCACGGAAAGCTGCTCGGGGCGCATGGCTCCGAACGGATGTTCTGCTGGAATCATCCCCTTCAGCGAACCGCGCAGCATCTTGCGTCTCTGCTGGAAGCTCTGCTTCACTATGCGTGTGAGCAGGGATACATCGCAACCTGGGTCGGTGACGCCGTTGCGTGTCATGCGTATTACGGCAGAATGTACCTTTGGCGGAGGGTTGAACACACCTGGAGGCACGGTGAAGAGGTAATCCACATCGTACCACAGCTGTATGAGCACCGTGATGATGCCGAAGGCCTTTGTCCCAGGCTTGGCTGCCAGGCGTTCGGCCACCTCCTTCTGTATCATGCCCGTGCAGCAGGGGATGTAGTCCTTGTAGTCGAGCATCTTGAAGAATATCTGCGAGGAGATGTTGTAGGGATAGTTGCCGGTGAGCACGAACTGTCCGCCCTGAAAGGTGCGGTCGAGATGCATCTTCAGGAAGTCGTCGGCAATGATGTTGTCCTCAAAGTCGGGATAGGTGCGCCTGAGGTAGTCCACGCTCTCTGAGTCCAGTTCCACCACCTTCAGCGGTCGTGGTTTCTGCATCAGGTATTGTGTCATCACGCCCATGCCGGGACCAACCTCCAGCACTGGAAGGTCAGGACATGCGTCCACTGTGTCTGCTATGCGGCGTGCTATGCTCAGGTCTGTCAAAAAGTGTTGCCCGAGAAACTTTTTCGGCTTAACGAGGGACATATACGGGAAATTTTTGTATTTTTGCATACGAAGATACGGAGATTTAAGTAATGTACCAAAGAAATCGCCTTTTTATTTCGTGAAGCAAGCCCTAAAATACATACTGAGAATAGCTTTTCCGCTGGTTCTGGCCGCCGTTATTTTGCACTGGATGTACCGGGGCGTGGATTGGGGCGCCGTGTGGGCAGCCCTGGAAGGAGGCATGAACTGGTGGTGGATGCTCCTGAGCATGCCTTTCGGTGTGTCGGCACAGCTGTTCCGCGCCTTGCGCTGGAGGGTGGTGCTGAAACCCATGGGCGAGAATGCACGACTGTCCACTTGTTGCAACAGCATCTTCCTCAGCTATGCCTCGTCTCTGGCCATCCCCCGTGTGGGCGAAGTGCTGAGATGTGGCGTGCTCTCGAAGTATGAGGACATCAGTTTCACACGCCTCGTTGGCTCTGTAGTGAGCGAGCGTGTGGTGGACATGAGCATGGTGTTCCTCTTTTCCCTGGTAACTATGCTCACGCAGATACCTGTCTTTCTGGATTTCTTCGACAAGACGGGCCTCAATCTTGGAGGTTTCCTCTCCAGCCTCACCTCTACTGGCTACTGGGTTACAGGTATCTGTGCCCTGTCTGCCCTGGGACTTGTGTGGCTCCTGATGAAGAAACTGAAGATATTTTCCCGTACCAAGGAGAAACTGTCCAAGCTGATGGAGGGCATGATGAGTGTGGCCAGACTGAAGAATCCCTGGCTTTTCCTCCTGTATAGCGTGGGCATATGGCTTAGCTACTACCTGCACTTCTATATAGCCTTCTATTGCTTTGACTACACTGCCGGTCTCGGTCCTGTAGCGGCTCTTGTGGCCTTTGTGGTAGGATGCTTTGCAGTGCTGGTTCCCACACCCAACGGAGCAGGCCCCTGGCACTTCGTGGTGAAGACCGTGCTGGTGCTCTATGGCGTGCAGGACAACGATGCCGCTGTGTTTGCCCTCATAGTGCACACCCTGCAGACCATGCTAACGGTGGTGCTCGGACTTTATGCCCTGGCTGCCCTGGCGATGACGAGAATGAGGAAAAAAGACCCCTCCCCTCTATATAAAGACTGAAATGAGAAATGAGAACTTTGCGATTAAGCGAGAGTAGAGGCAAGCCAAGATTGATTCTGCCGAGCGTGAGCAAAGTCAAGATTGCAAAGCGGGATTAAATGAGAAATAGGAACCGACGCAGGAAGCGAGAACAGAAGCAAAGCTTGCTTTGATTATGTTGAGCGACAAGGAGGAAAAACTGCGAAGCGGGATTAAAACTGAAAAACGAGAGGTAGTAGGGACGCTGCGTGCAGCGTCCGAGAACGATAAATACAGCATAATACGGACGCTGCACGCAGCGTCCCTACAAGGGAAACAGACACAAACATTAGTTCATCGTTCATCGTTCATCGTTCAACTTTCACCGCTCACCGCTCACCGTTAAACATTCCTCCCTACAAAAACAAAACCTAAAAAACATATATTATGACTATCAACGACCTTAACCCAAGAGAGATTTGGCAGAACTTCCATCTGCTTACACAGGTGCCTCGTCCAAGCGGACATTTGCAGAAGGTACAGGAATTCCTGCTGCAGTGGGCTGCCGAGCGTGGCATAGAGGCATTCAAGGACAATGCCGAGAACATCGTTATGCGCAAGCCTGCTACCCCCGGCAAGGAGAATTGCCGCACCGCTGTGATGCAGGCCCACATGGACATGGTGCCACAGAAGACCGACGAGAGCACGCACAACTTTGAGACAGACCCCATCCAGACATGGGTGGACGGCGAGTGGCTCAAGGCAAAGGGCACTACACTGGGTGCCGACGACGGTATCGGTGTTGCTGCCATCATGGCTGTTTTTGAGTCAAAGGACATAGAGCACGGACCTCTGGAGGCTCTGATTACTGCCGACGAGGAGACCTGCATGTACGGTGTTAACCACCTGAGCGCCGATACCCTGAAGGGCGACATCCTGCTGAACATCGACAATGAGAACATGGGCGAGTTCGTTATCGGCAGCGCCGGTGGCGTTAACATTACCGCCACAATGAAATATCAGGAGGTAGACACCGATGCCGAGGACGTAGCCGTTAAGGTTAGCGTGGCAGGTTTGCGTGGCGGCCACTCAGGTCTGGAAATCAACGAAGGCCGTGGCAATGCCAACAAACTGCTGGCTCGTATCGTGCGTCAGGCCATTCTGGACGATGAGGCTCGTCTGGCTTCATGGCACGGCGGCAACATGCGCAATGCCATCCCCCGTACTGCCGAGGCAGTGCTCACCCTGCCCAAGGAGAACGTGGACGACCTGAAGGAACTCTGCGACTTCTGCCAGAAGCAGTTTGTGGACGAGTACCGTGGCGTGGAGCACAGCATAGAGGTAAGCATGGAGCAGGTGGAACTGCCAGCAAAGCAGGTTCCCGTGGAGATACAGGACAATCTTGTCAGCGCCATCATGGCATGTCACAATGGTGTCCTTCGTTTTATCCCCAGCATCCCCACTGTGGTGGAGACCAGCAGCAACCTTGCAATCATCAACATTGGCGAGGGCAATGCCGAGATCCTTATCCTGGCACGAAGCAGCTGCGACACACAGCTGGAGTTCCTGCAGGAGATGATGGTATGCACCTTCGGCATGGTTGGCATGAAGGTAGAGTTCGGCGGTCAGTATGGCAGCTGGCAGCCCAACTTTGACTCTCCCATCGTGGCAAAGATGGTGGATGTGTACAAGCAGTGCTTCAACGAGGATGCCAAGGTGGAGGTATGCCATGCCGGTCTTGAGTGCAGCATCATCGGTGCCCTGTATCCCAATATGGACCTCGTGAGCTTCGGTCCCACAATGCGCTCTCCCCACACTCCCGACGAGCGTTGCAACATCCCCAGCGTGGAGAAGTTCTGGGTATTCCTCAAGGCCCTGCTGGCAAGCATTTAAGGAAACGGAAAACGGAAAGGTGAAAACGGAAAACTAATCCGCTAATTACTCATCCTTCCGTTTTGGCCTTCACGTTTGAAAAAGTTTTCCGTTTTCCGTTTTCACCTTTCCGTTTGAAAAGATGAACTTAGACGAACTATACAAGGCACGATATGTGCTTAACGGCATTATCCGCCGTACGGATCTGGTTCAGGCGCCACGCCTGAATCCGGATGCCGACATCTACCTGAAGCCCGAGAACCTGCAGGTTACGGGTTCCTTCAAGGTGCGTGGCGCATGCTACAAGATTTCCCAGCTCTCTGCCGAGGAGAAGGCACGTGGCGTTATAGCCTGCTCGGCAGGAAACCATGCCCAGGGCGTTGCACTTGGTGCTACGCATGCTGGAGTGAAGTCCCTCATCTGCCTGCCCGAAGGCGCTCCCATCAGTAAGGTGGAGGCGACGCGCCGCTATGGTGCGGAGATCTGCCTGGTGCCCGGTGTGTACGACGATGCATATCAGCATGCACTGAAACTGCGCGACGAGCACGGCTACACCTTTGTGCATCCCTTCGACGACGAAAAGGTGATAGCAGGCCAGGGCACTATAGGTCTGGAACTTCTGGAGCAGTTGCCCGATGTGCAGAGCGTTATCGTGCCCATTGGCGGTGGCGGTCTTGCCAGCGGTGTGGCTTATGCCATAAAGAGCCTCAATCCCTCTGTGGAGGTGTGGGGCGTACAGGCAGCCGGTGCGCCAAGCATGTATCATAGTGTTGCCGACGGGCGAATCATGCGCTTGCCAAACGTGAGTACTGTTGCCGATGGCATTGCCGTTAAGCAACCAGGCGAACTTACCTACGACCTGTGCCACAAGCATCTGGACGGCATTGTCACCGTAACGGAGGACGAGATTTGTGCCGCCATCCTTGCCATCATCGAGCAGCAGAAGATGGTGGTGGAAGGTGCCGGAGCCGTGGCAGTTGCCGCAGCTATGTTCAACAAGGTGCCAATTGCCGGCAAGAAGACCATCTGCATACTCAGTGGCGGTAATGTGGACGTTACCATCCTGAACCGTGTCATACACCGAGGTCTGGTAAAGAGCGGCCGCATCTGCAAGCTCACCATCACCCTCGAGGACAAGCCCGGTCAGCTCGTGGGTGTCAGTCAGATAATATCCTCATTAGGTGGCAATGTGGTGAAGGTGAACCACGAGCGCAGCGACGACTCCAACCGTGTTACCGACTGCATCCTGCAGCTCCAGGTGGAAACCCGCAACCATGTGCACGTTGAGACCATCCGCACTGCCTTGCAGGAAGCAGGTTTCAGCACACAGTGCCAGGTGTATTAGGGGAACGGAAAAGGGAAAGGTGAAAACGGAAAACTGCGAGTAAGCGAGAACAGAGTTAAACTCGTTTAAACTATGTCAAGCGGTAGCGGGTTCGACGAATTCAAAACTGTAAGTAACCGATAGCGTGGTAGGGACGCTGCGTGCAGCGTCCGAAAGAGAAAAACAAAACGCAGCGTCCGACTATTCCGATTATTCGGGCAACTCGGACAACTCGGATTGCTCCGACAACATAACACATTATATAATTAAAGCATATAAACTATGAAAGTAATCAGTACAGACAAGGCGCCTGCGGCCATTGGTCCTTATAGCCAGGCGATAGAGGCAAATGGTATGGTATTCTGCAGCGGTCAGATACCCATCGACCCTGCTACCGGCAACTTTGTTGAAGGCGGCATACAGGAGCAGACACGCCAGGTGCTCACCAATGCCTCTCAGGTGTTGGCAGCAGCAGGTACCGACCTGTCCCACGTGGTGAAGACCACCGTATTCCTTAGCGATATGGCCAACTTCGTTGCCATGAACGAGGTGTATGCCCAGTTCTTCTCCCAGCCATTCCCCGCACGTTCTGCCGTAGCGGTAAAGGACCTGCCCAAGGGTGCGCTGGTGGAGATAGAGGTTCTGGCAGTGAAGTAATAGGCAAGATAAACGGTGCGGCAGTTGTTGCACCATAGAATAACAGCAATGTCCTCCCGAGGTTCTTTCCTTGGGAGGACATTGCCGTTATTGGACACTGATACTATTGGCGCATGAGTTTCCCTATTGGAGAACTGGAGTTTCTCTGTAGGGAAACTGGAGTTCCCCAATAGGGAAACTGGAGTTTTCCTGCTAAGGAAGTTTGCTGGATTTATAGCGAGAATGCTTTCATCGCTGCTTCGCGCCCCATCTGGTAGACAATTTTCATGCGTTTGCCGCTTTGCTGGGTGCGACCGATGGGTAGTGTGTCGTCCGGTGCGATGATTGTAATACGGCCTGCCTTTTCTTCCTGTGCAAGGTATTCCAACTGTGCGTTGTACATGATGTGGCGGCGGTTCATGACTTCAATGACGGCAGGGTATTTCTTCATGAAGGCGCGGAACAGAGGCATCAGTTTTGTGCGCTTCTTGGTAAAGCCCAGAGGCTGGGTCAGTATCACAATGTTGTGCTTAAACCCTAACTTCTGGAAGTATTTCAGCGGAATACTGTCCGTCATGCCGCCATCCAGTAGCAGACGGCCATCCAGTTCTACAGGATGTGACACCAGAGGCAGGGCGGATGATGCACGTATCCACTCCATAAACTCATAGTCGACAGGGGCAGTGAGGCGCTTGTAGACCGCCTCGCCGGATATGACATCGGTGCACACGACATGATATTCTACGGAACTTTGTGCAAAGGTCTTCTTGTCGAAAGGGTCTATTTCATCGGGCAGTGTATGGTAGGCAAACTCTGCATCCATAAGGTTGCCGCTACGGATGAGGCTGCGTATGCCCATGTAGCGAGGGTCGTCCTTCATGTTCAAGTTGTAGCGCAAGGCACGGCCTATCTGATGGGATACATAGTTGCACCCGAAGCATGCTCCGGCAGACACGCCAACAACGCCGTCCACCTTTATGCCATGCTCCATCATCACGTCCAGAACGCCTGCCGTGAAGAGCCCGCGCATGCCGCCTCCTTCAAGAACAAGTCCTGTTCTCATATTATATATAAATAGACTTTCCCCTCTCTTACATCATTGCTCCCAGAATACGCTGGAAGAAACCGGGATGCTCCTCTTTCCAGTGCTGTACGGCATCGTTCAGCGCCTTAACGTCTACCTGCTCGGGTTGTAGGATACGGCCGTCCTGCATCTTTATGGTGATGTTAAGGTTCTCGTCCGAGGTGGAACTCTCTATGCCGGCATAGTTCAGAACCAGATGTCCCTCGCAGGCATCGGTGAGGGCGGTGAGCATGTTCAGTGTGATTTCGTCCATGTGCGTAATGTAATTGTTAAAGTTGTGATGCAAAGTTAGTCAAATAAATTAAAATAGCAGTAAAAAAGTGTAAATTAGGTAAATTATGAGGTGATTTTGTTGGAAGGTGTGCGATATTTGTGTTACTTTGTGCTTGTAACAATTGGCTCAAACATTTATTGCAAGATGAATAGACTGATAAGTACAATTTTCCTTGCCATGGCATTGCTCATGCCCATGGCAGTGAGTGCACGTGAGGACGAGCTGGCCAAGATTCTGGAACAATGCCTGCTGAGGGAGGCTAATTCGCCAGACAGCATAGAGTATAACCTGCAGTACCTGGAGAAGGTGAGGGAAGGCAAGAGCGGAACTGCCCGAGCCGTGTATTCGGCAGCGTTGGGCCAACTGTATGCCATGCGTGCCTATTCCGATGCTACGGGGGCGTGGCGCCGCAGAAGTCTGGAACTCTTCCGTGAGGCCCTGGCAGAACCTGAACTCCTGTACAACGCCCCCACCAAGGACTGGCTTCCCGTGGTGAAGCGTGGCAAGGACGAGAAGGTGTACGGCCGCAACATGCTCTATGTGGTATGGAAGGCGGCACACGATTGGGTGCCGGTGGACTCGGTGATGAGCGAACAGGAACTGATAGACTTCTATGTGGCTCATGGCAACAAGAAACCTGCTGTAGTGAAGGCAGAAAAGGAACGTATTTGGGATATCCGCGACTCCATACTTGACGCTGCTCCGAAGCTGAGGGTGTACATGGCAAAAGTCTATTATCCTGGAGACTCCCTGAATCTGACCATAGAAGACTCTGTCAACGTGAAGCAGGTGCAGTGGCGTTTGCTGGACAGCCGTGGCAAGCTGCTGGAAAAGAATCCGCTTGTTGCCCCCACCAAACCTGGGCGCTATATAATGGAGTTCAGTTGCAAGACAGATGTACGCCTGAGGGAGAAACCCAAGAAGTTGAAGAAAAACTTCGTGGTATCGGCCTTGCAATACTTTGTTACGGATATGCCCGGCAAACAGGCTCGTGCCACTGTGGTGGATGCACGCACAGGCAAACCAATTCCCGAAGCTACGGTGATAAAAGGCAAGGAGAAGAACACGATACGAAATACCGTGCGTGTTGTCCTGGGTGCGGACAGTTGTCTGCCAGAAATTGCATACTATGACAGTTATCAGTACAGTGCACCGTCTTCCAAGGAGCAGTCACGTGTGGCCATTTATACGGACAGAAGCATATACCGTCCAGGTCAGAAGGTGCAGATGTCTGCCATCCTGTATAGCATGAAGCACTGGGAGGCACAGGTCCGGCAGAGTACCGAATGCAGGGTCCAGCTGCAGGAGCAGAGGACTCGTAAGGTGCTGGCGGACACGACGCTTCGCTCGGACGATTTCGGTACTCTGAGCGCAACATTGGAGATTCCCATGGATGCGGAACTGGGCAACTACTGGGTGCGTGTGGATGGTACGGTTCACGACATACGGGTGGAGGAGTACAAGCGCCCGGCATTCTATGTGGAGATGGACGAGAGGGACATGGAAGTGAGTGTCCTGCCCATGGAAGAGAAGGAAGAAGAGGAAGGTGAGGAAGAAGAGGAAGAAGAGGTTAAGGATAGCATAATATACATGTCTGGACGTGCCATGAACTATGACGGCACACCCCTGAGAGGCGGCAGGGTAACTGCCACTGCAAGGAGAATGACTTGCTGGTGGTGGCGAGGGATGTCTGCTGACGAGACCCGCCACTTGGATACCGTCTATACAGACATGGAGGGAAGATTTGTGCTGGCAGTGCCTGTGAGCCGGGCCTATACCTATCGCTACGCTCCAAGGGTAAAGGTGGACGTGTCTGTACTTTCCGCCCAGGGCGAAACTCAGACCGACTATGCCTTCGTGCGCCTGTTTGCCGATCCCCCAATGGTGGAGACAGGGAAGAGGACCAAGGAATGGGTGGAGTGTCCTGTGGATTCCTTTGATGCCCAAACGCCTGCCAGGTTGGAGTTCAGGATGCCGGCAGGAGAGCAGCGCTATGTCTTCCTGACTGGATTTGCCGGCGAGAGTGTGGCAATAGATACAGTGATGCTGCTGACGGATACACTGACATGCATGGATATTCCATATAAGGACAGTTATGCCGACGGCATTCGCCTGATGGCAACATACGTGCTGGATGGCCTGGTGCGTTCCAAGAACATACTCTTGTACAAACGACTTCCCGATACCAGACTTCATCTGCATTGGGAAACCTTCCGCGACTTTACCCAACCAGGGGCCACGGAGCAATGGACCATGCGTGTGACTGATGCCAAGGGACAGCCAGTGGATGCCAATGTGATGCTGGGTATGTACGATGCGTCCTTGGATGCGTTTGGCGCTAATGAATGGAAGTTTGTTCTGCCCATGAATCACAGTTTGCCCTATGCTCAGCAAAGTAGAGAGGGATGGTTCTATAAGTTGGACATGTTATGCGAAATGAAATTCTATGTTTGGTATCCCAAGATACCCCAATATGAGTATAGTGCCTTTAACCAGGATTACTTTAATCGAAAGAATGTAACCATGCTGTTTGAAAGGGAATTTTCCGGTGGTACTCACAGGTATATCAAAGTTAATAGTCCAGGTGCTGGCATGGCAGAGATGGAAGAATCGGCACAAATTCAGGAAGATGACATTTTTGCTGGTGTGGATGTGAGAACGGATTTCAGCGAGACCGCCATGTTCATGCCCCTGTTGCGCACCGATGCCGAGGGTAGGGTGGCGATAACATTTACCATGCCACAGAGTCTGACGACATGGCGACTGAACGGCTTGGCACATACTCGCGATATGCGAGTGGGCACACTGAGTGACAAGGTAGTTGCACGCAAGGCACTGACCGCAAAGTTGCACTTGCCAAGGTTTGTACGCGAGAAGGACCATCTGTCGTTCTCTGTACAGGTGTCCAATACTGGCGAGGCGGCTCAGCAGGGCAAGGTGCAGGTTCAGGTGATGGATGCACAGACCGACAGGGTGCTGGTGAAGAAGACCATGGCATTTCGGGTGGACAAGGACAGGGACAGCGTCCTTGTGTTCTCGTGCGACGTGCCCGAAGGCATTGAGGGACTGAAGTTCAAGACTGTTGCCATTGCCGGGAAGGACAGTGATGGCGAGCAAAGGGAGATACCTGTGCTGTCCTCTGTCGTGGCTTTGACAGAGAGCAAGGCATTGACACTGGAGGCAGGGCAGAGCGAAACTGTTGACCTTGCAGGCCTTTTTCCTGCAGATGCACAGGATAAGCGTGTGATAGTGGAGAAGATAACCGATCCCGTGCAAGTGGCGTTGGATGCCTTGCCACAGGCGGCTCAGCCAGAATACGGCGATGTCCTTTCCTGTGCTGCTGCATACTACGCCGCACACAGATTGGGTTTGCCCGACACCACCTTATATATAAATAAGGTATATACCATGCAGAAGGAAGATGGCAGCATGCCATGGTTCCCAGGACTGGCAGGCAATGCCTATCTGACACGCGAAGTGGGTTATCTGCTGGCACGTCTGGGGTCAGATAATGTAAATGCCCGAAAGGTGATGGCTGGCATCAAACGCTATCTGAAGGCTACCCTTGAGGAGAGCATTGAGAAGCGTAAGGAGTACAACAAGGACTGGACACCTTGGCTCTCTGACTTGCGCACCCTGTATGTTCTTGTGAAGGACGGCGAGGCAGACAAGGAAACATTGCAACTGGTTAAGAAGGTGCTGAAACGCCTGCCCGAAGACATCGGGGAAATGGACAGTGAGTATATAGCCATAGCCATGATAGTGAAGCATGCCCTGAATGAGGCTGTGCTGAAGGACGGTGTGAAGGTGCTGAAGTTCCGCCTGAACCATAAGGACGGAACTTATCTGGCATACCGTGGTGGCAGCTGGCCAAGCATAGACCGCCGTCTGCACATTCACACGCAGGTGATGGAGGCATGGCAGACGGTATGTCCTGAAGACACAGTTGCTATCCGTGGCATGCAGTACTGGCTCCTGAACCAGAAGCGTACACAGGGATGGAGGTCGCCCATAGACTGCATAGATGCCGTGTATGCCCTGACTGGCGGCAAGATGCAGAAGAAGAATGAGGCCGTCTCTGCAGTGCAAAGAGATACACTGGACTTGTCTGGGAAAAAGTCTGTAGTTATAAAGAACGACGGAAAGGATGTGATGTGGGCGGCTGTCTATGGCGAGTACACCCTTCCTGTGGAGCAGGTGAAGAATGCCGGAACGGACTTCGCTCTGCAACGTACCTTCAGTAGCGCGGAACCCAAGGTGGGCGACCGCATAAAGGAGATGATTGTGATAGATGCCAAGCGCGACTGTGAATACGTTGTGCTCAGTGTGCCCCGTGCCGGATGCACAGAACCTTTAAGCAAACTGTCGGGCTACGCATGGCAGAAGGGCCTGTCGTACTATATGGAGGTTCGTGGCGACCGTACGGACTACTTTATTCCTGCTCTGCCTCATGGCAAGTATGTTCTGGAAACGGAAATGACCGTAGAGCGCAAGGGAAATTATGCCTCTGGCGTGCCTACGATGAAGTGCTGCTATGCCGAAGAGTTCAGAGCGCATGGAGAGAATGGCAGGTTGACGATAAAGGAATAAAGCAAACAATAAAGGAGTATAGTGATGAAACGCATGATGTGGATGCTGCTGGTGGCACTGATGTTCGCTGCCTGTTCGGGCGAGGGGGAGAAAAAGAAGGTGCTGGTAAGTTCGAAGGGTTTGCCCAGCGAATTGCTGCTGGTGGTGGACAAAGCCGTGTGGGACAGTGACTTGCAGGACTCCATAAACGGCATAGTGAAGGCGCAGGTGCCTGGGCTGATGCAGGTGGAGGAATTGTTCCGAGTTACAAGGATATTCAGCAGGGACTATGAGGCTACACATACAACGTTTCACACCCAGCTGTTTGTTAAGGTGGACAAAACCCTGGACAAACCGCTGATGGGCACACGTCGCAATGAGTATGCCAAGCCCCAAGTGGAACTGGTGGTGGCAGCTCCATCAATAGATGTATTGCGTGAGTATCTAATGTTAAATTCAGAACGTATCAAGGAAATACTTCTTGAGGCGCAGATCGAGAAGCGCGTAGAACTGCTCAGGAAGAAATACAGCAAGAAGGTGGACGACGACTTGAAGGAGGTGCTTGGCATGACGGTCCGTGCACCGGAGAACATGAGGGCGACCAAGAAAGGTGAGCGTTTCTTGTGGGGAGGTACCAACCTGCTGGAGAAGGACCTTAATCTGGTGGTCTATACATACGACTGGCATGGCGAAGACCTTCATGATGTTGACCTGTACGTGGAGAAGCGCGATTCGGTGATGAAACATAATATTCCAGGTTCCAGCGAGGGGCAATGGATGCGTACTGTGCGTGAGAGGGAAAACAAGCGTCCTCTGGTGGAATGCCGTGAACGCAGGATAGACGGCCGTGAAGTGCTTGGGGTTCGTGGTTTGTGGGAAATGAGAAACGGAGCCTTGGGCGGTCCGTTTGTGAGCCTGGCCCGTGTAGACACTGCGTCACGTAGGGTTGTTGTGGGTGAAGGTTTTGTCTACTCGCCTTCTACAGACAAACGCGACCTCGTACGCCAGATGGAGGCCGTATTGAGAACATTGAAGTAGCTGTGAGGCATCGTCTCTAACCATACAGTTGTCAGGAAAAACAAAATTAAGGTCGGCTTTATTTTGTATTTCTCTCGCTTATTAGTAACTTTGCTGGTGATATGATTAGAAAAATACTCTTTTTGTGCGCTATACTGTCGGCGACTTCGGTACTTGCCCAGTCTCGTTTTGTGGCAGATGCGGAGATTGTCAAGACGGGTGAGGTTCTTTTCCAGAAACCACACACAGTGGTGTTCGGGTTCACCAACAAGGGCGATAAGCCGCTGCATATTAAAAAGGTGCATCCGTCTTGCGGGTGTGCCAAGGCAAGTTACACACGCGGCAACATTGCGCCGGGCGAACGTGGCGAGATAACGGTAGTTTATGATGCCGGCATACTGGGTACTTTCAGCAAATATGTGGAAGTGTACACCAATGCAGGAAAAGACCCCGAGTTTCTTGTGTTTCAGGGAAGGGTGGTAAGGGAATTGTCCGACTATGCCATAGGCTTTCCTATTGACCTTGGCAACGTGAGGATGAATACCAACTACATCGAGTTTGACAACGTTGTGAAGGGACAAGTGCTCGCCACAGAGTTGAAGGTGGTGAATACAGAACGTACGGCCTACAGTCCTGAACTGATGCATCTTCCTCCGTATTTGCGTGCTGAATACGATCCCAAGGACATTCCTGGAGGCAAGACCGGTGTGGTGCGTCTGATCCTGGATTCTGACAAACTGACTCACTATGGCTTGAACCAGACCAGTGTATATCTGGCACGCTATTCCGGCGACAAGATAGGAGAAGGCAATGAAATTGCTGTATCTGCTGTACTGCTTCCTCCGTCATCTGCCGACTCTCTTTCGGATGCCAGAATGAAACTGAGTGAAGAAGAACTCTCTTTCAACCGTAATTCAAAGAAGATGAAGACGGTTGTTACAGTTACCAACGAAGGTACCACGCCTTTGTCAATACACAGTCTTCAGGTTTTCAATCATGCGGTAGAGGTGTCCTTGTCGAATAGGACCATTCTTCCCGGCAAGAGTGCCAAGTTGAAGGTGTCTGTTAAAAAGCACCTTCTGGACAGGTTCAAGTCCCGTCCGCGTATTTTGATTATCAGTGATGATGCCGAGACGCCGGTCAAGACCCTGAATATAGCCATTAAGGATGAAAAGGTGGCAACGCCTTCGCTGGTGGATAAATTGCTTTTCTGGAAGCGTTAGGGGCTTGTCACTGGCATTTAATGACGTTTGGAAGTGATTATTGAAATTCAATAGCTATGGAACATCCCGAGAATAGTGCAGAGTATGCAGGATTGGTTGTCAACAAAGGAGTGGAGCAGCCCTCCAGTGTCAATCCTTATCTGAAGCGCGGCAGGTTTGTCAGACGCAAACTGACGGCAGGCGACTATGTGGAAGGTATCCTGAAGGGCGACCCTTCTATCCTGGGACAGGCCGTTACTCTGGTGGAGAGCACTCTGCCCGAGCATATTGCTGTTGCACAGGAGGTAATAGAGAAATGTCTGCCGTATAGCGGAAACAGTGTGCGCGTTGGTATCAGTGGCGTGCCTGGAGCCGGCAAGAGTACCAGTATCGACGAGTTTGGCGTGCATGTACTGAAGCAGTACGGCGGTAAGTTGGCAGTCTTGGCCATTGACCCCAGCAGCGAGCGCACGAAGGGAAGTATCCTTGGCGACAAGACCCGCATGGAGAAGCTTTCGGTTCATCCCAAATCCTTCATACGTCCCAGTCCTTCGGCTGGTTCCTTGGGCGGCGTTGCCAGGAAGACACGTGAAACTATTATCCTGTGCGAGGCAGCAGGGTACGACAAGATATTTGTGGAAACAGTTGGCGTTGGCCAAAGCGAGACTGCGTGCCACTCAATGGTAGACTTTTTCCTGCTGATACAGCTCGCTGGTACTGGCGACGAACTTCAGGGCATCAAGCGTGGTATTATGGAGATGGCTGATGGCATCGTTATCAATAAGTGCGATGGCAACAACGTGGAAAAGAGCCAGTTGGCGGCAAGTCACTTCAGGAATGCATTGCATCTGTTCCCCACACCCGACAGCGGCTGGTCGCCAGAGGTGCTATGCTATAGCGGTTTCTATGGCATAGGCATCAAGGAGATATGGGACATGGTGTACAGATACGTTGACTTTGTCAAGGCCAACGGCTATTTTGAACATCGCAGAGCCGAGCAGGCAAAATACTGGATGTACGAGAGTATCAACGAAAGTCTGCGCAACAGCTTCTTCCAGAATCCTACTATCGATACAATGCTGCATGCCGAGGAACTGGCGGTCCTGAACGGCGAAAAGACCTCATTCGTCGCAGCCAAGCAGCTGCTGGATGCGTACTTTGCACTCCTCCATTAGCCATTTAGGGGTGCTGGTGGCACCACAAATTCCAACAGAGTTACAGTCCTTCAGCCAGCCTGGTTCTACCTCGCTGGCTGAATCTATCATATAGCTTTGGGGGTTGACCTGCAGACATTGCGAGAAAAGTACACGGCCATTGCTGCTCTTCTTTCCGCAAACAAAAAGGATAACGTCATGACGGGATGCAAACTCGCGTATATGTGGCATACGGTTTGCAACCTGGCGGCAGATGGTGTCTGCGAATTTGAAGGTAGCCTCTGGCGAGATGTGCTTCTGTATATAATCCACGATGGTGCGGAAACCGTCAAGGGATTTGGTAGTCTGGCTGTACAGGCAAATGTCGCGGTTAAAGTCAAGTTGCTCCACTTCTTCCGGTTTTTCTATGACGATGGCTGTGCCGTCCGTTTGTCCCACCAGGCCCAGGACCTCTGCGTGTCCGTTCTTTCCGAAGATGACAATCTGTTTTTTATGCTCCGTGTCGGCAAGGTATTCCTTGCGGATACGTTCCTGAAGATGCAGCACCACGGGACATGTGGCATCTACAATGTGGATGTTGTTTTCTTGCGCCTTCTTGTATGTTGATGGCGGTTCGCCGTGGGCACGAAGCAGTACGTTTGCATCATGCAGGGTGTTGTATGTGTTGTGGTCGATAGTTTCCAGACCCAGTTGCTGCAGGCGGCTGCATTCCTTTCCGTTGTGCACAATGTCTCCCAGGCAATAGAGTTTCTTTCCATTGCTCAGTTCTTCCTCTGCCTTGCCTATGGCTCGGGTTACTCCGAAGCAGAAACCGCTTCCTTCGTCAATTTCAATAACCATTCCTGTTGTTCGTTTATAGTCATGTTGCTGTTGTCCAGTACAATTGCATCTTCTGCCTGTGTCAGAGGCGAGATTTCGCGGTGGGAGTCAATGTAGTCTCGCTCCTTCACGTTTTTCAGGATGTCCTCGTAGTTGCACTGTTCTCCCTTTGCGGTCAGTTCGTCGTAGCGTCTTTGTGCACGTATCTCGGCACTGGCGGTAACGAAGACTTTCAGTTCTGCATCGGGGAACACCACGGTGCCTATGTCGCGGCCGTCCAGTATCACGCCTTTAGCCTTGCCCATTTCGCGTTGCTGTGCCACCATGGCTTCGCGCACAAAGCCAAGTGCCGCTATTGGGCTGACATGACTGCTGACCTCCATGGTGCGAATCTTGTCTTCCACACGCTCGCCGTTCAGGTAAGTGTCGGGTCGGCCGGTTTCGGGATTGAACTTGAATGAGATCTTTATGTCGTTCATGGCAGCTTGCAGACGTTCGGTGTCTATCTTTCCCTCTGCATCTATCATGCCATTCTGCATAGCATAATATGTGACACTGCGGTACATGGCTCCGGTGTCTATGTATATGTAGCCCAGTTCTTTGGCCAGATTCTTGGCCATGGTGCTTTTGCCGCAGGATGAGTGTCCGTCAATAGCGATGGTAATCATGATTCTATTCTGTGTTTGGTTGAACTTTATCTGTTGTCTTGGTATTTGTCTTGTTATCCTTTGCGAAGGAGTATGCCAGGGTGAATGACAGGGTGGGGGCTCCGGCGTGGTAGTTGCCATAGGCCATGCCGAACTTTATCTTCTTTATGTTTATTCCGGCGCCTAATGTCAGGCCGGCGGCATGCGAACTTCCGCCAGCCTTCATTTCATATCCGCGGCGGAAATTATAGCCCAACCCTATCCAGAAGCGCCCTTTGGACAGAGTCAGGTCTGCTCCTATGTTGAGGTGATTGAGAAATACCTGCAACCCCTTGATGCTCCCGTCGGGTGAGTAGTATCCTTTGTTCCAGTGGAACATGTCATAGAACATCAGGTGCAGTCTTACCGGTATCTGTCCCAATCCTTTGCTCAGGCCAAGCTGCAGGTCTGTCGGAAGTTTTTCGCCTACATCTCCGAAGGCACTTACCTGTCCGCCGAGGTTGGCGGCTACCATAGACACGGAGAAATCCTTGTCAGAGTTAAGGTAGTTTATGCCAAGGTCCACTGCCAGCGCAATGCTGGAGTAGCCGGCGTAGTTTGAATAAAGGAATTTACCGTTTACGCCGCCCACCCATCTTTCGCTGAGCAGGTAACTGTATCCTCCGGCCAGACTCATGTCAAGGGCTCCTGCGGTGCCGAGTGTATTTCCCAAGTTGTCAGTTTCGGTTATGTTGCCGTAACCTACAAACTGTGCCATCGCTGCCCATGTTCCCCTTTCACCCTGAGCCTGGACGTAACTGATGTTGCCGGCCTTGCTGCCTTTCATGTAGGTCAGGAAATTCAGGTTCAGTGTCTTGTCGCTTACAGAACTCATGAGTGCCGGATTGTGGAAAATGAGCGAAGCGTCATCCTCTATCAGGGAAATGTTCTTGCCTCCCAAAGCCATGGCATGCGACGATGTGGGAAGGTTCAGGAAATCGAAAATGGACGAACTGCCCTGTGCCTGAGCCTTGGTGGCAAGGAGCAGAAGTATGAAGGTGTATTGCAGCAGGTTTCTAAGGCTCATATTTGTATATTTTGGTTTCAAAGATAGTGTATTTTGTGCCAATATGCATGCTTGTCGCTTCAAAAATGTGTTTTGACGGAAAAAAAGTGACGCTTAGGTGTCAGTATGTGGAAAAAATGTTCTACATTTGCCGATGCAGTTGTGCTTAAAAACGAAAAAACATATAATTATGGAAGCAATCAAGACAGTTAAGACCGTTAACGAAGAATTGCGCAGCCAGAAGTCCACAAGCCTGCTCATTGGTTATGTTGTGGTACTGGCGGCCATGTTTGCAGCTTTCGAATTCACTACACGTGATGTGGTGGTAAAGGAAGAGGGCAAGATTTACGAGAGTGTTGTGTTGGAAGAGGATATGATTCCCATCACCCAGCAGCAGGAAATCGTTGCTCCTCCCCCACAGGCTGCTCCCAAGGTTGCAGAAATCATTAATATCGTGGACAATGAGACTGAGCTTCCTGAGGAAGAGATCGAAACCAGCGAGGAGGTGAATCAGGCTATTACTACTGTTGTAGGTACTGGCGCCCCCAGTGCAGTTGCTACTGGTCCTGTTGGTCCTGTTGTGGAAGAGGTTGACGACGACCGCGTGTACGATGTGGTTGAGGAGAATGCTTCATTCCCTGGTGGCGACGAAGAGTGCATGAAGTGGTTGAAGAAGAACATGAAGTATCCTTCAATCTGTCAGGAGCAGGGTGTCCAGGGTCGTGTAATTGTTGCATTCGTTGTTAACCGCGACGGTTCAATCGTTGATATCAAGGTTGTACGTTCTCCAGACGAGCATCTCTCAGAGGAGGCAGTTCGCGTTGTTAAGCTGATGCCCAAGTGGAAGCCCGCACGTCAGGGTAACAAGACCGTACGTTCTCGCTTCAACTTGCCAGTTTTGTTCACACTGGGTTAATCGGATTTAGGATAATCTAAGGAAAGATTTTAGTTATGTACAGTTCAGAAGAAATTCTGGCTATGGTAAACCAAGGGCTGGACGCTCTCCATTTGGAGCGCCAGCCCTTTGGTCTTTACAAGCCTATACGTTATGTTTTGAGTGCTGGTGGCAAGAGAATTCGTCCGGTTCTCCTGTTGATGACATATAATATGTATAAGGAGGATGTTAGTCCGGCCATGCCAACTGCAGTTGGAATAGAGACCTATCATAACTACACCCTTCTTCACGACGACGTGATGGACAGGGCAGAGGTGAGGCGTGGACGTCCCTGCGTACATAAGGTCTGGAACGAGAATACCGCCATCCTTAGCGGAGACAGTATGCTTGTTATGGCCTACCAGCTCGTAGCGCAGTGTCCCGAGGAGTATCTGAAAAAGATAATGGATCTCTATACTGCTACCGCACTGGAAATTGGTGAGGGGCAGCAGTATGACGTTGATTTTGAAAACCGTATGGATGTCCGTCCTGAGGAATATATTGAGATGATTCGCCTCAAGACCAGTGTCCTGCTTGCCTGTGCCGTGAAGATGGCTGCTGTTCAGGCTGGCGCTCCTGCTGAGGAGTGCGATCTGCTCTATCGCTTTGGCGAAAGCATCGGTCTCGCATTCCAGTTGCAGGATGATATGCTTGATGTCTACGGTGACTTTGAAACCTTCGGCAAGAAAATCGGCGGTGATATCCTGTGCAACAAAAAGACCTATCTGCTGATCAAGGCCCTTGAAGGTGCCAACAAGGAGCAGCGTGCCGAGCTTGAATCGTGGATCAATGCGACGGAATATGATCCAGAAGAGAAGATTTCCGCAGTAACAAGACTCTATAATGAAATAGGCGTCCGTACCGTATGCCAAGATTTGGTCAACAAGTATTTTGAAGATGCGCGTCTGTACCTTGAGCAGGTTTCGTTGCCCGCAGAGAAGAAGGCGCCTCTGTGGGAATATGCCTTGAGCCTGTTGGGACGAAAGAACTGATGATAGATACACACAGCCATATCTATGGGGCGGAGTTTGACGATGACCGTGATGAGGTTATCTCCCGTGCTCTTGCCTCTGGCGTGGAGAAGATACTTCTTCCTAATATCAACGAGGAAAGCATCTCCTCCATGCTGGGTGTGGCCAAGGCGTATCCTGGTGTCTGCTATCCCATGATGGGCCTGCATCCTGAGGATGTGAAGGAAGATTGGGAACAGGTTCTTGACCGTATGGAAGCACAGTTAGGGGGAATGGTTGCGGTTGGCGAATGCGGACTGGACTTTTATTGGGATTCCACCTACAGGAATGAGCAGATTGAGGCTTTCGAACGTCAGATATGCTGGGCTCGCGATTACGATTTGCCGCTGGTTGTGCATATGAGAAAGGCCGAACCGGAACTCCTTGATGCAATGGACCGCCATAAGGCAGACGGACTACGCGGAATCTTCCATTGCTTTGGCGGAAGTCGCGAGACTGCTCAAAGGATGCTTCGCCATGAGGGGTTTGCCCTCGGTATAGGCGGAGTGGTTACATTCAAGAACAGCCGTCTGGCAGAGACGCTGAAGCATGTGCCGTTGGACAGGATAGTTCTCGAGACTGATGCTCCGTATCTTGCGCCTGTCCCATTCCGAGGCAAGAGAAATGAACCGTCATATGTAGCGCATGTTGCCTCTTTCCTGTCTAATATATATAATGTGTCTGTGAAGGAGGTGGGTGATGTTACAAACGCGACTGTTAAGCGTCTGTTCGGCATCACATAATCCATGTATTTGAGGTAAAAACGTAAAAAACATGGCAATAGGGTAACTTTTTCGTTAAATAGTTATGCCAAGTCCGTTAAAAATTATATTTTTGTAACCGCAAACCATGTAATGTGGTCATTGGAGAGGTGCTCGAGTGGCTGAAGAGGCACGCCTGGAAAGCGTGTATACGTCAAAAGCGTATCACGGGTTCGAATCCCGTTCTCTCCGCGATAATAATAATAGTATTCATTTAATTAAACCTAAAAATTACCAAAACAATGAAAAAGTTATTTGCTATTGTTGCGATGGTAGCTGCATGCTCTTTCGCTTCAACTTCATCTGTAATGGCTCAGGAAGAGGCAGCTCCCGCAGAGGCTGCTGTAGTTGATTCTGCAGCTGTTGATAGCGTTGCTGAGGAGGCTGAGGCCGTTGAGGCTGCTCCCGTAGAGGACGTTGCTCCCGTTGAGGAGGAAGAGAACCTTCACAAGACTTTGAAGACCAAGTTCATCGAGGGTGACGCTGGCTTCATGTCATTGGTTGCTATCGCTTTGGTTCTCGGTTTGGCTTTCTGTATCGAGCGCGTTGTATATTTGAGCCTTGCTCAGGTAAACACCCGCAAGTTCTGTGCTGATCTGGCTGCTCTGGTTGCTGCTGGTAAGGTTGATCAGGCTATCGCTAAGGCTAAGGCTACACGTGGTCCTGTTGCTCAGCTCGGTCGCAAGGCTATGGAGTGCCTGAATAGCAATGACCAGAACGATATGGCTACTATCGAGCGTACTATCAACATGGAGGCTGAGGTTCAGGGCGCTTACCTTGAGGAGAACTGCTCTTGGATCACTCTGTTCATCGCCATGGCTCCCTCTCTCGGTTTCTTGGGTACTGTGATCGGTATGGTGCTCGCGTTCGATAACATCCAGAAGGCTGGTGATATCAGCCCCACCGTTGTTGCCGGCGGTATGAAGGTGGCTTTGATTACTACCATTTTCGGTATCGTAGTAGCTCTGATTCTGCAGGTGTTCTACAACTTCATCCTGGCTCGTATCGAGGCTCTGACCAGTAACATGGAAGAGGCAGCTCAGGAACTGCTCGTAATGTGCGTAAGAAGCGACAAGAGCAAGAAGTAATCTGCCTTATCTCAAATTAAAGTATCTATTACCATTATTTAAGGAGAGATAGAAATGAAAATTCAGCAAATTTCCAAATATGTGATGTATGCGGTTCTCGCCGTGAGTCTTGTTGTCTTTGCCATGTTCTTTGGCTTCTGGGGCGATGAGATGGTAGGTGAGTTTGCTGCTCCTACATTCACATCCCTCTTGCTGTTCCTGATGTACGCTATCGTAGTTCTGACTACTGTACTGACCATCTGGACTGTTGTTAGAGGTATCCTCAGCAACAGAGGCACTGACTCTGCTGCTGCTACAGGCGTTCCTGGTTCAAAGATTACCGTTTTCACATGGGGTCTCTTTGTAGTATCTTTGGTTGTAGGTTATGTTCTCGGCATTGGCGAGGCAGACTTTACTGCCGCTGACGGTACTGTTACTCCTGGCCACATGGTTACAGTAGTTGATATGTTCATCTGGAGCATCTATATCTTGTCTGCTGTCGCTTTTGGCGCAATTGCTGTTGGCATGAGCGGTATCTTGACAAAGACTGCTTCTAAGTAATAACGTTTAAATAGCGAAAGATATGGGAAAGAAAAAGAAGATGCCGGGACTGAACACCAGTTCTACCGCAGATATATCTTTCATGCTGCTCATCTTCTTCCTGGTTACCACATCTATGGATACCGATACAGGTTTGGCTCGTCGTTTGCCACAGCCACCAGATAAGGAACAGGAAGATGCTCAGATTGACGTTAAGGAACGTAATGTTCTCAATGTTAAGATCAATTCAAACGGCAGAATGTGGTGCTCTGACGGTACCGGCAGCGGTGAGTTAGACATCAACCTGCTCAGAAATCGTGCAAAGGAGTTCATACAGAACCCCAATGATTTGAGTTCTTTGCCAGAGAAGGCAGCTGTCGACATTGATTTGTTGGGACAGTGTTATGTAACCAAGAATCATGTTATCTCTGTGCAGACCGACCGTGGTACACCATACGATGTGTATTTCCAGGTACAGAATGAATTGGTAGCAGCATACAATGAGTTGCGTAACGATTTGTCAAAGGCAAAGTTCGGTCGTCCCTACGATGCACTGAACAATGAGCAGCAGGTAGCAATACGTGCTTACTATCCCCAGAAGATTTCTGAGGCTGAACCTAAAAACTATGGAGGAACCAAATAATGGGATTTAAGAAAAAGGAAAGTCGTGAAATGCCTGAGATGAACACCTCATCTCTCCCTGACTTGATTTTCACCATCTTGTTCTTCTTCATGATTGTAACCACCATGCGTGAGGTTACATTGCAGGTGAAGCTCGTGGTTCCTCAGGGTACCGAACTCGAAAAGCTGGAAAAGAAGAGCGCAGTAAGTTATATCTACGTAGGTCCTCCTACCGATGCGCTTCGTGCTCAGATGGGTAGCAGCACTCGTATTCAGTTGAACGACCGCTATGCTGAGCCTCGCGAGGTTATGGATTTCGTTGCTCAGGAACGTCAGGGCATGGCCAATCAGGCAGAGCAGGTTATCTCCATCAAGGCTGATTCAAAGACCCAGATGGGTATCATTACTGACATCAAGGAGGTATTGAGAAAGTCTTGGGCTTTGCGTATCAACTACTCTGCAACTCGTAGACAGTAATTTAATTTACAGTAATGATAGAATGAACGGGAGTCATGCAGACTTCCGTTCATTTTTTATATAATGTAAAGTATTCTTTATGTACATAAGTATTATAGCAGCCGTGGCACAGAATATGGCTATCGGAAACGATAATAAGTTACTTTATTGGTTGCCCAACGATTTGAAGCGTTTCAAGGCGCTCACTACCGGTCATACAATAATCATGGGACGTAAGACATTCGACAGCCTCCCCAAGGGTGCCTTGCCCAATAGGAGGAATGTAGTTCTTTCAAGGTCAGTTTCTGAACTGCCTGGTGCAGAGGTCTTTGCTGACTTGCAGACTGCACTTTCTTCATGTTCAGATACGGAGGAAGTCTACATTATTGGCGGAGAGAGCGTTTATCGTCAGGCGTTGCCCCTTGCAAATCGTCTTTGTCTTACCGAGATAGATGCACTGCCCGCAAATGCTGACGCTTTTTTCCCATCTTTCAGTCCATCGGAGTGGAAGGAATCTTTCCGCGAATGCCATGATGTCGACGAGAAGCATGAGCAAAAGTATAGTTTTGTCGATTATATAAGGTATTAGTAAATAATTATACGTAAAAGTGCGTAGTGTTCGTTTTTTTTTTTACCTTTGCAGTCTCATAATCAGATAAAAGCAAAACAAACAATATCAATAACAAACAACCAAAAACAATTTATCTTATGAAGAAGATTTTACTTTCTTTGTTTGCTGTGCTGATGACAGTAGGAGCATGGGCACAGACAGCAGCAGGTGGTCCCGAGGTTACATTTACAAATGTACAGAAGGATGGTAAGGAGTACGTATTGTACATCAGTGATACCGATGAATTGGCTATTAGTTCTGAAAGCGCAGAAACCCTTGGTGCATCAGCAAAGTTTAGACTTACTGTTCAGGAAAATGGCAAGTTTACTTTTTATAATGAGGCCAAGTCGCTTTACATGATTTGGCGTGGTAAAGGAAATGGAGCCAATGGAGATAAGGGTGTTATGGCAGACTATGACGCCGCTTTTTGTGATTGGGAATTAGGTGATGGTTCTAGCGCAGTTGCTGGTACTTATTATCTAAAAGGTAAAAGAGGAAATGGCAGTGATGGTAGTATAGTCATAATGAATGCTGGAACATTTGATGCGTATGGCTATTCAGTCGGTTATAGTGAAGAATCAAAATTCAGTAATTTATTCAAAATCGGTGGTTTGGAGAGTGTGACTTATAAGTATTCTATTAACTTCAACGGAAAGACTTATGGTTCTCAGGAAATGACTGGCATGGTAGGTATTTCTGACTACGCAACTCCTAATCTGCCTGTTGGTATTACCGCTACAATTCCTCAGGGTAAAGTGCAGGTGTCAGATGCAGGTAGAACGATAGAACTCACTTGCACACTTTCCAACTGTCCCGTAGAATTTGCTGCTGACGCTAACAGTATTACAAAGTGGTATTATTTGAGACTACATTCAAATCAGACTAAGTTTATCCAGTATTTGGAGGGTGAAAACTATATTGAATGGAATGACGCTTCATTCAATGCAGATGAAATAGACAGTCATTTGTGGGGTTTGGTTGGCAATCCCTTTGAAGTAAAACTGATTTCAAAGGCAGCAAATGCCGGTGTTGTTTCAACAGGTGATGGTGAAGCTAACGTTGGTGCAGAGGCAACTGCTTTCTTTATGGCAAAGAGCGATGTTTCTGGTGCTGACAAATTTACTCTTCAGTTCCCTGGTGGAAACTGCTTGAATGGTCAGAATGGCAGGGTTAAGCATTGGAGTGCAAAGGATGCAGGTTCAACCTTTATCCCAACACTTTTTGAGGAAGAAGAGGTTAAAGTTGCCGCTACTCAATTTGCAACTCTTTATATGGCTTATCAGGCATATATCCCCGAGGGTGTTGAGGCATATATTGTTTCAGGTGCTGATTCAAAGAAGGCAACCTTGACAAAGATTGAAGGTATACTGCCCGCTAATACAGGTGTAGTTCTCAAGAATGATGGTAACTATTCATTTAAGAAGGCTATCGGTACTGCTGCTGACGTTACCGGCAACCTCCTTCTGGGTTCTACAACCGATACAGAGGTTACTGGCGAAGGCTATGTGCTCTCTACCGTTAATACTGTAACAGGTTTCTATGCTGCTAAGCTGACTGATGGCAAGTTTAAGAACAACGCAGGTAAGGCATATCTGCCCAAGCCAGCAGAGGCATCTGCTCGCTTCATCAGCCTTGACTTCGGTACAGAGACTGCTATTGAGAGCGTTGAGTCTGTTGAGAACAATGCTGCAGTTTACGATCTCTCAGGTCGTCGTGTGCAGAAGGCTCAGAAGGGTCTGTACATCGTAAACGGCAAGGTAGTTATAAAGTAGTGAGACCAGAAGCAAAGTTTACTTTGATTTTGCCCAACGGAAACAACTTAAAGATTTATTACTGGTAGGGACACGGCATGCCGTGTCCGCCCATAGGAAACAAAAAAACATTAAAACTATTATGAAGAAGACATATATTGCTCCCGAAGTGGAGGAGATTAAGGTGAATGTAGTGAATATGCTTGCTGCCAGCATGGATATTAGCGAGGAAACGGTTGACACCTCTGAAGAGGGTGTACAGGAAAACCGTCGTGAAGGCCTCTCTTCTAAGGGCGTTTGGGAAAACGAGTGGTAATCCCATAAATATTATAACATTGAATGTTTGCCGTGGTTCACTTTGTAGGACCACGGCTTTTTTTTACCCAAATCGGTCATTATCATCAACGCTAATGACCGATTTGGGTTAAACGTTACTTGTTCCTTGGTGGTTCAGACAAATTTAGTTACCTTTGTAGCAAATAGAACATGATTTACGTATGAAACAATATTTAGACCTACTGGACCGTATCCTCAAGGAAGGCGTGGATAAAGGCGACCGTACAGGTACCGGTACCAAGAGCATCTTCGGTCATCAGATGCGTTTTAATCTTGAGAAAGGCTTTCCTTTGTTGACAACAAAGAAGGTACATCTGAAGAGTATCATCTATGAACTATTGTGGTTCCTGCAAGGTAATACCAATGCAAAGTGGCTTCAGGAACGTGGTGTGCGCATCTGGAACGAATGGGCAGACCCCGAGACGGGCGACCTTGGACATATCTATGGCTACCAGTGGCGTTCATGGCCCGACTACAACGGAGGCTTCATCGACCAGATTCAGCAGGCAGTGGATACCATAAAGAACGACCCCAACTGCCGCCGTATCATAGTCTCGGCATGGAATGTTGCCGACCTTGACAACATGAACCTTCCCCCGTGCCATGCCTTTTTCCAGTTCTATGTGGCAAACGGCAAACTGTCTCTGCAACTATACCAGCGCAGTGCCGACACCTTCCTTGGCGTACCTTTCAATATAGCATCATACGCCCTTCTGTGCATGATGATGGCACAGGTGTGCGGTCTGAAACCAGGCGAGTTCATCCACACTACTGGTGATACGCATATCTACACCAACCACATGGAGCAGATACACGAGCAGCTTTCACGTGAACCTCGTCCATTGCCACGTATGGTGCTTAATCCTGAAGTGAAGAACATCTTTGATTTCAAGTACGAGGACTTCACTCTGGAAGATTACGACCCATGGCCGGCAATTAAGGGAGTGGTTTCTGTTTAACCTCGAACGTTGACTTGCGAAGCTTGATGAGCTTGCGAATAACGTTGAACGGATGAGTGAGGAGTAGGGACGCTACGTGTAGCGTCCATCATTCAAACCAGGCAGGGCATTCTGCAACTATTTACTCTTCATCATCCACTTTGGATACTTATCGGACGCTGCACGCAGCGTCCCTACTTACCTTAAATCAGAATTTTGTATTCTGTACTCTACATCCTACACACTATTTCCAATGCAACAACTGCCCAAGGATTTCATAACCCTGATGAGGGAGCACTACGGTGAGACTGATGCTGATGCTTTGTGCGATGCCTTGCTGACAACAGAGCCGGAGGTGTCTGTCCGTCTCAATAGAAGAAAGATTTCTGAGACCCACCCCAACCCTCCCTGTGAGGGAGGGGGAGTACAAGGACTGCCATGTGGGGCGGGATGGGAACCTGTCCCTTGGTGTCCAGATGCCTATTACCTTGCCGAACGTCCTCCCTTTACCTTCGACCCCTTGCTTCATGCCGGGGTGTACTATGTTCAGGAGGCATCTTCAATGTATGTTGCAAAGTTGCTGAAGGATTATGGTTGCGATGTTCCATGTTGCGCTTTAGACCTTTGTGCCGCTCCAGGTGGCAAGAGCACCCTGCTTGCAGGTCTTCTTCCCGAAGGGTCGCTCCTTGTCAGCAACGAACCTATGCCCAAGCGTGCCAATGTCCTTGCCGAGAATATGCAGAAGTGGACACGCATGCCCGAGGGGCATTATCCTGTGGAGAGTATCGTTACCAACAACTATCCTGCCGACTTCGGCGCTTTCTCCGATTGCTTTGACCTTGTTGTCACCGACGTTCCCTGCTCGGGCGAAGGCATGTTTCGCAAGGACGACCAGGCCGTGGCAGAATGGAGTATGGACAATGTGATGATGTGCGTGGAGCGTCAGCGTGGCATAGTTAGCGATATATGGCATGTGCTGAAACCAGGCGGACTGCTTGTATACAGTACTTGCACTTTCAACCGTTTTGAGGACGAGGACAATGCCCGATGGATATGTTCGGAGTTGGGAGGTGAACTTCTCGAGGAACGTCATTTCTTGCCCGGTCGCGACCGTGGTGAGGGTTTCTATTGTGCTGCCATACGAAAGAGTGGGGAAGGGGAGAGTATTGATGCCATATCGGCTGTGAAGGACAAGATTGTGCGCAAGTCCAATTCTACTCTCCGTCCTATGCCCAAGGCTTTCGAGTGCGAAGGCCCGTGTGTGGAACTCTCCTACGACGAGGCCTTGGCATATCTGCGTCGTGAGGCCATTCGTGTCCCGGCTCCCAAAGGTCCGGTCACTCTGTGCTACAAGGGTTTCCCTCTCGGTCCCGGCAAAGGTGTGGGCAACAGAATCAACAACCTCTATCCCGAAGCATGGAGGATAAGGAGCACATACACAAAGAAGTGGAGTCTTGGGGGAACGGAAAGGTGAAAACGGAAAACTGATATCTTTAATACATACATGAATGCTGTAATGCAACAAAACATGCACGAATTCCGAACATACTTTTATACAAAGAGTCCGCTGATGAAGGTCACGGCCGTTGTATATGCCCTTGTACTTTTGGTGATGGTCGTATTCTTCTTCATGAACATGGACACAATAGTTGCCCAGGGCAAGATGGCACTGGCTTATGGGTTCTTTGTGCTTTGGACTTTGGCCATGCTTGTGCGCTCTTTGCTGTTTATATACGAGACCATTGTTGTAGATGAGGATAAACAGGAACTCCGCTACCGATTGTTGCGCAAGACCATACCATTTAAGGATATTATTCAGATTAAGAAAATCCGTGATGGGCAATTGCGTATCCTCGCTTCCAAGGGGATATATCCCGTTTCTGTAGAAAATGAGGAGACATTTCTCCTTCTGGTAAAAAACATTCTGCCGGAGGTGCAAGTGACTAAAACCTGATGATAGGTAGGGACGCTGCGTGCAGCGTCCGCCGGTTACTGGTAGAAATGTTTCGGACGCTGCACGCAGCGTCCCTACTGTCAACCTTAAAACCATATGACTAAAGTTCTTCTTCACTGCTGTTGCGCCCCATGTTCCAGCGCTATCATAGAATGGATGTTGCAAAACGATGTCCGTCCAGTGCTTTATTATTGCAATCCCAACATATTCCCCGAGGAGGAGTATCTTATACGCAAGAACGAGTGTACACGATATGCCGAGCAGTTGGGACTGGAAATAATAGACGAGGACTACGACCATGCCTCCTGGTCTTGTGCCATTAGTGGTCATGAAGACCAGCCCGAGCGTGGCAGCCGTTGTCTGGAGTGCTTTCGTCTGCGTCTGCTTAGTGCAGCAAAGTGCTGTAGGCGTTTGGGCATAGAGTCGTTTACCACCACACTGGCAAGCAGCCGTTGGAAAAGCCTTGAGCAGATTTCCGTAGCCGGTCATTGGGCAGCAGAGCAGGTTGGCCAGGTGCGCTTCGACGACCGCAACTGGCGCAAGGGAGGCCTGCAGCAGCGTCGCAACGAACTGCTGAAGGAAAATGCCTTCTACAATCAGGTATTCTGTGGTTGCGAATACAGTCTTGCTGCACGTTTGCCTATGATGCAAAAGGCAGAAATACGCAAATGGATTAAGGGGTTGAAGTCAGCCCGTTCTGCCGAATGGATGAAACAGAAGAGCAACGAGATATGTTCTTCCCTGCTTCCCGACGGCCTTTGGCGGGCTGCAGGCACTGTGTTGCTCTATCATCCCTTGCCAGGCGAGGTGGACACAACAATGCTGCTGGATAATGCCCTCCTTATGGGCAAGCGTGTACTCCTGCCCAAGGTGGTGGGAGATGAACTTGAACTTCGCATATATACACCAGATTCATTACAACAGGGAGCTTACAGCATAATGGAACCAACGGGCGAACTCTTTCCTGTAGATTCGTATCACGAAATAGACCTTGCCGTCATCCCCGGTGTGGCATTCAGCCGCCATGGCGCACGCCTTGGACGTGGTAAGGGATATTACGACCGCCTCCTTTCCCTGATGACCAATGCATACAAGATAGGCATCTGCTTCCCCTTCCAGTTGCTGGAACACATACCTTCCGAACCACATGACATCCTTATGAACGAGGTGATTTGCTGAACGAACGGAAAACACACAGCAGTAGGGACGCAGCGTGCTGCGTCCGCATAGAATCAAATCTAAATCATAAACTAACGGACGCTGCACGCAGCGTCCCTACTCCCAACTTTCAAATTCTAATCTATCATCTCTCCTTTCTCCTTTCTCCTTTCTCCTTTCCCATCTTTCATCTGTACTCTAAACCCCAAAACAATGAAACGTACCCTTTTCTTTGCTGTTCTTGCAGCACTTTTTGTGGGATGTTCCCGTCAGCAGTCCACACTTACCCTCGCGCTTGCCGGTATGGATGCCGAGGATTCTGTTATCGTCTACAATACCGGTATTACCGACGGATTCCGTAATGCACTGGTAGACACACTTGCCATTCCCAACGGCAACCTATCTATTGCCATCACTGGCGACAGTGCACGGTCCTATAAGATCTACAAACTTCCCCGTCGCTATCCCGATGGCACCATGGAGGCCATGAGCATGGTTGGTATAAATGTGCCTGTTATGCCAGGAGCAGATATCAAGGTGGAGGGAGATTTCAGCAACCACACCATTGCTGGCTCTATTCCTTTCTACAAGGATCTCGAACTCATTTACTCGCATATCAAGCCTCTGACAGAGAAGTCTATGCAGGCTGCACGTGCGGCATACGACAGCACCAAGCCACAGGCAGAGCGCGACTCTCTCATGGCTGTTTCCGAGGCCTGCAAGGATAGCATTCAGGACCTGGTGGCGGACTATGTTTACTACTGTCCCGATTCCGAGGCCGGACTCTATGCCTTTTATCTGTATGGCAATATAGAGAAGCATCATGACCGCATCGACGAACTATGCGAGTGTGTTCGCTATGGAGTCCTGGCCAACGTGTATGCCGAACTGAAGGCGGACTACCAGGCGTTGCTGAAGCAGAGAGAGGCAGAGAAGAGAGTGGCAGACGGTATGCCGGCTCCTGAATTCACCTTGAACAACATAGAGGGTAACCCCATTTCCCTTTCCTCCCTGCGTGGCAAGTATGTAGTTCTCGACTTCTGGGGCACATGGTGCGGATGGTGCATCAAGGGTATGCCGGAGATGAAGGAGATGTATGCCAAGTACAGCCAGCGTCTTGAGGTCGTGGGCATAGCATGTGGCGACACTGAGGAGGCATGGAAGAAGTGCGTTGCCGAGAAGGCCTTGCCATGGACCAACCTGTTAAACGGCAAAGACGATGCCGATGTTTCTGCAATGTATGCCGTCAAGGGTTATCCTACGAAGATTATCCTCGACCCCGAAGGCCGTATCCTCAAGACCATCCTTGGCGAGTCTCCCGAGTTCTATACCTTCGTGGATTCGTTGATGAAGTAACGCTAAAACTTTTAACCCAAATCGATCATTAGCGTTTTATCACAAATAATCTACAGCCCCCTCTGTCACGCTTGCGACAGAGGGGGCTGTTAGGTCTCATTGTGGCATAATGGACCCCTTGGGAGACCCCTATTTTGTCCTCGGTATTGTCACGCCCTTGTCCTCGGTATTGTCTCGCCGAACAAATACTATATTCAAGCCTGTGTCCTCGGGGAGGGCAAAAATACACGTCCGTGGCGTATGGCATTGCCTCTTTGGCGAGAGGCAAATGTGGATGCTACTTCAGGAACACGAAATAGACAGCCATTATCATGCACACGAAGGCGGCGAGGTGGTTCCAGTGCAAGGTTTCGCCACGAAAGCAGGTAACGGTGTAGATGGTGAATACCAACAGGGTTATGACCTCCTGGATGATCTTCAGTTGGAATAGCGTGAAGGGACCGCCGTTTCCCTTAAAGCCGTAGTGGTTGGCAGGAATCATGAAGCAGTATTCCATCAGTGCCAGTCCCCATGAGATGAGGATGATGATGTACAAGGGTGTGTTGCCGTGCAGGATGTGCATGTCCTGCAGTTTCAGGTGTCCGTACCACGCAAGAGTCATGAAGATGTTGGACACGATGAGTAGGATAATGGGTAGAATGTAGTTCATATTGTTTTGAGTTTAGAGTTGAGTGTTTAGAGTTTAGGGTGCGGACCCTCCCCCTTCCCCCTCCCTCTATGGGCGAACAAGGTCTTTAGAAGATGGACTGAATGTCCATCTGTGCCTTGTGAGGGGAGCACACTCCTGTGCGACGCGCGGACAGGAGTATATAGTACTGGGAGTTAGGGATTTTATTAAAAGGTTAATAGATTTTATTAATGCTTAATATTCATTGTCGGTTTGTAACTTACTCTACCCCTGAGACAGGGGTAGTACCCGAAGGGGGAGGGGGTGGACAGTTTTCGCCATTTCGTTTGTATCATCCACCCCCTCCGTCGCTTCGCTCCTCGTCCACCCTGTCTCAGGGGGACAGTTTGCTGGCGCGGTGCTTACTGTTGTAACTACCCCCTCCCATAGAGGGGAGGGATGGGGTGGGTCTTCACTCTCCTTGCCGACACATGTATCCAGCATACGTTTCCGTTCCTTTTACCTTGTCAGGGCGAACTTCATGCTTAGGCCGAAGTCCTGGGTGACGGTGGGGTATGCCGAAGAGGAGAGCAGGGGTACGGTACGCTGGCGGTCGTAGAAGAGCGTCATTGTCACGTAGCGGCTCATGGTGTAGTCTGCACGGAAGGACGCCTTCACAGCCTTGTTGCCAGAGGTGGCCTCGGACAGACCGGTCTGGATGTCGCGCCGGATGGCATCCTGATTGCGGATGGAGAAGTCGAAACGCAGGGACAGGGCATGTGCAAAGTTGCTCTTGCTGCTGTTCTTTATATTCTCGCGACCGTCGCTGCCGGTATCCCGGTTCTTCAGCGAACGGTTCTTGGCAGTAGACTTCATAGCCTTCTGGCTGGCACGCTTGCTTCCGAAGATGCTGCCCAGACGGAAGTCGTTGATCTTGTATCCCCAACCGAGGACGAAGTCGCGCGAACCGGTTTCGGTGAGCTGTGCACTGGTTATGGACAGGCTCATGACACGTGTGGTGCGGTATTCTGCCTTGAGGGTCATGTTGTTGTGGAACGTGAAGTTAAAACCGATGAGCGGGGCGAAGCTCTCGTTAATGCTCACTGTGCTGATGTCGTAGCAGCTGCTGGGCGAGTATGCCCCGGTGGCCTGGCTCTGTGTGAAGCCCAGGTCGGTGCCGTTCATGAACTCCATCCATGAGGCGTAGGAGTTGTAGGAACCCACGGCATAAACGCTCTTGTAGCCGTGCGACACGGTGACGCTCTTGAAGTAGTCCCTGATGAAGGGCAGGTTGGAGAGTCCCTTGTAGGTCAGTGTCCAGTTGGGTAGCATCCTGGCCAGCGAGGGGAAGATGTTCAGTTCGCGTGTTGTGCCTCCACCGGTGTATGCCGCCAGGAAGGCAGGAATCATTACGTCCGCTCCGTACATGTTTGCAGGTGTGACATTGCCCTTTGCCGGGTCGCCGGCACTGCCAAGATAGGGAACTCCCATGGGGTCCTTGCCTCCGATGTACTGTGCCTCCACGCGCTGCTGGTAGACGGGGAGCATGGAGCGGAATTTCTCGAAGGTGGAACTGTAGTATCCGTTTGAAGCATTGCCGCTGCCAGAGAAAGCCGAACTGAGCGACACGATGGTCATGTTGAACGAACCCGTCTGTGTGGTGGGTGAACCCTGATACATGTACTGTATGCTCTTTGAACGGTTCATGGTGCGCGACATGTTCAGGTCTATCTTCATGTCGGTGAACGGTTCGAGGCTGGCCTTTATCTGCAGGTCCTCGGTGGTGGAGGACGTGGCAGGGGTGGACAGACTGTCGGCACAGAGAAGCCATCCGCGCTCCTTGGCAGTCTCGATATAGTCGTCCGACACAAGTCCGAAACCGAATCCCACGCCAGGGGCAAAGCCGTGAGCCGAGGTCATGCGCTGGCCAAACATGTCGCCCACCTCGGGCATGAAGCCAGACATGGACAGGTTGTAGGTGTTGCGGTATGAGACGGACACGTTCCTCACCATCATGGCAAAGCGTGCTCCTGCCTGTGCCCATTTGTACCAACCCTGTTCACTCAGTTTGGGTTTGGCAATTACGTTTATGCGCACCTTGGCTGTGTCGGCACTGTCGGTCATGAGCACAATCTTGTTCTCGTCCAGTTTCTTGTACTTAACCTTATAGTCATGTCCCTTGCTGTCCTGGATGCGCACCTCCAGACGTTTTGACTTCTGGTTGTGGGTGATGGTCATGTTGCTGTCCGGAGCAAGCACTATTTCGCGAGCATAACCCTGTGTGCGCTTTTTCCTGTCCTTCTGCGCTGAAGTTCCCTTGGCATTGGTCTGGGCGCCCTTGCCCATGGTGCGTGCCAGGATGCTGTCCACGCTCTCGCCAGTCTTCTTGGCCTCCTCCTCTGCCTTCAGGCGTGCCTCCTCCAGTTTGTCCTTCTCGCGCTGCTCCTTCTCCTTCTCGCGCTTTTTGTCGTTACGCTTCTTGTTGGCCTCCGACTTGGCATTGGAAGCAGAGAATATGCGGTTCACCTCCTTCAGGAAGGGCGACTTGTTGTAGAGGGTCTCCAGTGCCAGTTTGCCGTTGGCATTGATGCTGCGCTGGGTGTAGATGCTATGTCCCAGACTGCTGCCGTCCTCCAGTTCGGCACCGCGTTTCCAGGAGTACTGGCTGTTGTAGCTTGCATCTGCCGTTATCCAGTCGAAGGCAGGCAGTTTGTTGATGGGCAGTTTGTAGGACATGGTAGCGCTCTGATTATAGTCCAGAGGACGGCCGAAGCCTGCCAGACTCATGTTCACGCTATCCTTCCATGCCTGGTACTCGTCGGGGTAGAGGTCTTTGTTTATAACCACATTGGGCTGTTCCACCTCGGCATGTGTGGCGCTCTGGAAGGAGAAGTGCAGAGCCTTGAAAATGTCCCAGCGCAGGGAGAAGTTGCGGTTCCACAGATAGGAACTGCTCCACGTTACGGGCAGCGCCTGTGAATTGCCTATATTCTCCAGGTCGCGCTCCTGCAGTTCGTAGTATGTGCGGCCAAGGTCGGTGTTGAACGTCAGGCTCTGTGGCGCAAAGGCGATGTTCTGGTCCTTGATGATCTGTGCCCACTTGCTCTTGGTGTTCCATTTCTTGAACGGTTCCCAGCTCTTCCAGTTGGGCGACCATGCGTAGGACATGGAAGCCTTCCACGAATCGTTGTACTCGTAGACGGTGGTCTCGCCCCTGTTCTCGCTGTGCGAACTGGCATAGGAGAAACTGAAGTTGGCAGGGTCGTAGGGCATGGGATGCTTCTTGCTGGCGATGTTCACCTTGGCTCCGCTAATGGAGAAGTTGCGGTTGGCAGAAATGGTGGAGGTGAGAGAGATGATGGAGTCCTTCTCCTCCTGTGTCTGTGTGGCATCCAGAGCCTCGGACAGAAGCATGTCGGTGTCGAGCGGATTGTACTTGGGCTTGACGATATGCTTGCTGTAGCTGTAGTACACGGGCACTGAAACCTTTGCCTTCTCGGGCAGGAGACGGCCAAGGTCGGCACTGGTGGTAAACTGGTACTGGTAGTCGTCCTTGTCGCTACGTTCAGCCACAGTCTGCTCTATACCGCCGAAGCCTGCCGTCACCATCTTGCCAGTGGCGGAGAACGAACCTATGTCGGACAGCTGGATGTTAAGATTGCCCTGTGCCGCCCAACCGCCTTCGTTGGTATACTCCTGCAGACGCAGTTCGTTGACCCACACCTCCACGCTGCGGTTGGCATCGGCATGGTTGCGTATACCTATCATAATAGTCTTCACCTCGCCAAGCGACGGGTTACCGATGACGGCAATTCGGTTGCTGGGCTTCTCGGGGTCGTAACCGGTATATAGCTGGCTGTAGGAGACACCGTTCTTGTTGCGCTGGCGCTTCAGGTCGACAAGCAGGTCCAGGTTGAAGTCGAACATGTTCGACTCTGGCCACACTGCCATGCGGTCGTCATAGGAGTTGTTATTGTACTTGCCGCTGCTCTTGATGGGTGTAAGTTCCAGCGGAATCTCGTATTCGTAGTAGTTGTTGCGGTAGTCCGAACCCAGACGCAGGAACACGCTCACCTGTCCGTTCTGCACAGGAGTCATGTCGGGGTCGGAGGATTCCAGCTGGTTGGCATGAGCAAAGAGTTGCAGGTGCTTGTACTTGCGCATGTCGTACTTCACGCTCTTGTACACGGCACGTGCATCGTTGGGACCGAGGTTCTTTACCGTCAGTGCCAGTGCCTGTTCGTTGCTCTCCATGAGCGTGCCGCTGGCGGCATCCGTGACACGGGATATGCCGGGAGGCACCACGTAGTTGACAGGCACACGGTCGTTGTTCTCCTCGATGTTGACGGCCGTGATGGTAAAGTCAGTATTGGCGCTGCTTGCCACATTGCCGGCATAGAGGGTGTTCTCGTAGGTGCGCCAGTCGCCATGCACAAGGTCAAAGGTGCCGAAACGCAGTATCACCTCGTCGGTGAAGTTGGTCATGAACATGCGCATGAAGCGTATGTTGGAGAAGTCCGATATGCCGCCAATGCTCTCGCGGTCGGAATCCTGCAGGGGGATGCGTATGAGATACCAGTCAATGTTCTCTATCTCGCCGTTGCGCAGAGTCACGGTGGCGGTACGTGTGTCGGAGACATACTTGCCGCCCGGGCGCAGGTTCTCGGGAGTGATGGGCAGGTGGTACTGCCAGTATTTCTCGCTTTCGCCCAGAGTGTAGTCCGTGTTGATGTCCTCAATATCAGGAGTGTTCTTCCACGCCGTTTCGTAGGTCTCGGGCGAGTTCTCGCTGTCGGGCGAGTTGCCCTGGGGCATGTTGATGCGCTTGTATCTGTTGAGCACCGGCACCTTGTCGCGGTCGTAGTCCGAACCGCGGAAGTAGTGGTAGTTGTCGTTGGCAGGGTCGGCAAGCAGTTGCTGGCGCACAGTATCTGGCAGGTGTGCCAGAGCACCGCCGTTCAGTTCGTTCCAGAAGTTCATGTATGCACCATAGGACTGTTCCTGCTCGTCGTTCAGGCCGTTCAGACCCAGGTCCTGCTTCATGCGCGAACCGCCTTCGTTGTTGAAGGCGTATGTTATGCTGTTGGTCTTGGGCACATAGCCCCATGTGGTCTCCTCCACATAGTTCATGTTTCCGTCTATGGGCAGTCCGCTCTCGTATGCCTTCTTGCCGTCCTTGAGGATGTCCTCGCTGATTTCGCCGAGGTTGAAATACAGGTCGCCGCCCAGTTTCTTCTTCGTGGTCCCGTCGCGTTTCTCGTAGAAGAACGGGTCCATCAGCCAGAACTCGATGTACTCGATGTTCTGTGCCTCGAAGTCGGTATTGTCCATCTTGCGCATCATGCCGCCCCAGCGCTTTTCGGGGGTGAGCAGGTTGCCCTGTGCATCCACCTCGGTGGTGAGGTTGTAGGGACCGCGCTCCTGTGGATAGAACGCCATGTTCAGTACGCTCAGCGTGGAGTTGCTGTTGTAGGACGTCTGCGACTTGTTGGGATACAGTTCCAGTTCGTAGATGGCACGGACGTAGTGGTTGGACAGCTGGTTCAGGTCGCTCTTGATGTGGCTGGGGGTGAGCGTGGAACTTCTGTTGGTGAAGATGGGGTCCACGCAGTACCATGCCAGCAGGGCACGGTTATAGCCGTATGCCACGTCGTTGCTTAGGCGGCTCTCGTTGAAGCGTCCGGCAAGCATGCTGTTCCTTGACGGACTGGGCACAGAGGCAATCTGCCAGTAGGTGGGCTGTATGAGCGAGGTCTTGCGTTTCGTGTCCTCAAAGTCGTCCAGATACGATGCTCCGCCCTGTGCAGTGCTGCTCTGTCCGGCAACCAGTTGCGCCACTTCGGCATCCAGACTTATCTGGCTGGGCTGCACGGCATCGATGAAGGGGATGGCGCCTATCCAGTTGGTAAGCCACTGCGCCTTGTGCTTCCAGGAAAGGTGCATGCCCCAGAGGATATTGTTCAGTGCCTCGTTGCCCATGCTCACCTTGGTGGTCAGCGGCTGTTCGCTCAGGTATTGGAACGTACCGCCTATGGTCAGGTTCCTGTTCACCTCGTAGTCGGCATTAAGGCCTATGAAGGTCTTGCGCTGCATACCGAAGGTCTCGTTGCTCTCCACCGAGGCATTGATGGGTGTGCCGGCATCTATGATGCTCTGGTTGATGATGGTGACGCGGCCGTTGTTGTAGTCAACGATGTAGTCCGTATTCTCCACCAGTGTGACACCGCCTGCGGTCACTACCACCGAACCTGGCGCAATGCTGCCCGAACCGAGGTCTATCTCGTTGGCAGCCGAACCCTTGTACTGGCCGGTAAGCAGGAACTTGTTCTTCTCTGCCATCTGCTTGGCAGCAGTCTTGGTGGTGTCGTACAGTTCCTGGAACACGTACTTGTCGGCCATCTCCTTGCCGCCGCGTGCCTCTATCCATTGGCGCAGATGCTCGCCGAAGGGTTCTGCCACGGGGAAGATGATGCGCCCCTTATAGATGGTATAACCGTCGATGAAGTCGAACTGTCCGTTGGGCTGTGGCTTGTTGTTGGCATCCAGTCGGTCCAGGTTCATGGCGCGGAGCAGGATGGTGCCCTTCAGTGCCTCCTCGGGCAGGTAGTTGAGGTACACGCCGCTCGAGTCCGACTGGTACTTGATGTCCAGACGGAACTTCTCCTTCTGCAATGTGCTTGCTCCCAGAGGATAGACGTTGCGCATCATCAGTTTCCATGTGGGCAGCGAGGGACTGCTGGTGCTGCCCTTCAGCATCTTCAGCAAGAGAGCCTGTTCGGTGCTGGTGAGGTCGCTGGAGAACTCGCCCACCTGATAGGTCTGTGCACCATAGGTGTATTCGTAGGCCACAGCCAGAATGTCGTCTGGCTGAAGGGCAGTGTTCAGTGTCAGCGTACCCAGTTCGGCGTTCAGATGATACTCGCTGGGGGAGAGCAGTTTGGCTGACTGCAGTTTGTCATAGTCGAAGGAACCCTTCAGTCCGAACTCCCCATCCAGGATATTGCCCGCCTGGCTTATGTCGCGCACTCCGGGATTTGATATCAGGGTGGCATACTCCTCGTTGGCACGGTTGTGGGGAACTGTGCCTCCGTTGCTCTGCCAGGGACCGCGAATGTTCTGCGGTTCGCCCAGGTCGGCAAGGGCTATTATGTTGCGGGTGTTGGTAGTGGTGCCTGTCTTGTTGGTCACCCACACCTCTATGCGCTTGATGGTCACACCGCTGGCTATGGTGGGCAGGGTGCGCATGTTCTTGTCGTAGGTGTTGCGGAAATGGTGTGCCAGATAAAAGTGGCGGTTCTCCTCATAGTCCGTAACCCCAATCTCGTAGGAAGTGGTATTGGAACCTCCGCTGCCTGAGACGCTCTTGCTGGCCGACTTCTTCTGTCCGAAGACAGTCTGCAGTTTCAGTTTGCCGAACTGCACGTCGGTGCGCAGACCGAACAGGCTGCTCACGCCCGGCACAAGTCCCATGTTGGAAGGCATGGAGACGTTGCCGGCTTCCACCAGTTTGATTATCTCATCCTCCTTGCCGTCGTATTTCAGTTTCAGGTTCTGCTGGTCGTAGTCGAAGGTGGCGTCCGAGTCGTAGTTCAAGCGCATGTCCACCTTGTCGCCCACCTTGGCATTTACGGTCATGTTTATCTTCATGTCGAAGTCCAGGCCGAAGGAGCTGCGTCGGCTGGCAGCAAGGGTGGGGTTGTCCGTAGACTTCATGTTGCCGCCTATCTTCAGTTCTGCCGAACCCTGTGTCTTGATCTGCACACCACCGGGACCGAATATCTTTTCAGCAGGACCCAGCGAGAAGCGCATGTCGGTGAAGTCGAACTTGTTGTTGCCCTGTGTCTGGAAGAGTTCCTGGTTGCGCTGCCTGTAGTACTGTGCCATACTCTGGCGCAGGCTCCAGTCCATGTATTCCTTGGCAGTCATCAGCACAGGTGGGGTAAGGTAACTGGTAGCTGTGCCCAGTGTCAGGCCGTCTGCGTTGGCAGGCAGGAAACTGCCCAGCTTCACGTTTGTGGCGTTCTTATCGTCACCGCTCTTGGATGTGCTGGATTTTGGGGACGAGGTGCTCCCTTCTCCTTTCCGTTTTCCGTTCTCCGTTTTCCGTTTTCCGTTTTCCGTTCCCAGCAGGACTGTACCCACCTGATAAGTCCCGTCCTTCTCGTCGTAGGTCACTTCGGTCTTCAGGTTGTCGGGATCCTGAAGGTCGGAGGAACGGTGCTTTACGTCTTCAGTGGCTTCGGTGGTGGTGCGGCGGACTGAATAGCGTGGCTTCTTTCTTTTTACGGTGTCGCCTTTCTGCTCGTCGTCTTGCTGCTGTACGGAAGCCTCGTGTGCATGGGCGCGCGTAATAAAAAAAGGTACGCGCGAAGGCACAAAAATGCCGGTGAAGGGCAACACTATGCCTATCACCAGCATCATCAGTATGATTCTGTTCCGTCTCTTCACGCTATTAAAACGAGGTCCATGCCTGGTTTATTGTGCCTCAGAGCATTTTTAACGCCAATTTGATGACCTTTTCCACGGGTGCATCCGGTTCCTCGGATAGTATCTTGTGCACCACCTTGCTTGTAGGTGCAGGACTGAATCCCAGCATGGTAAGTGCCTGTGTGGCCTCGTCGGCAACCTCGCTGTTCATTATCGCTGCTCCCTTGCTCATGCCTTGCGAATCAGCCTGCAGCGTGTCGTCTGCCAGCGCCATTATCTTGTCGCCCAGGTCCACGATGATGCGCTGTGCTGCCTTCGGTCCAATGCCCTTCACCTGGGTGAGCATCTTGGCGTTGCCGCCTGAAATTATGCTGCACAGTTCCTTGGGTGTCAGTGCAGAGAGTATCATGCGGGCAGTGTTGGCGCCTATTCCGCTTACAGTGATCAGCAGCAGGAAAACCTCGCGTTCCACCTTGGAGGAGAATCCCCACAACTGGTATGCATCCTCGCGTATGGACTCGTATATCCACAGTTTCACGTCTTCCTTGCCCTGGATGGAAGCGTAGGTGTTCAGCGTGATGTTCACACCGTAGCCCACTCCCATGCAATCCACCGTTGCCATGGTCGGCTCCAGTTCTGCCAGTTTGCCTCTTACATATTCTATCATTGATTTTCTCTTATATTTGCGTGCAAAGATACAATAAATTGTCTGAATCTCTTGCTACTTTCGTTCAAATACATTGCTTTGACACAGATTTGGGATTAACGGAACGGCACCGAGGAGAGTAGTACTACTATAGCGACGGAACATAACCATTAACGAAAAAGGTGGCAACCCTTGCGAGTTACCACCTTGTTATAACTATATATTGGAGTAAGTGCAGAACTTAATCCTCCTTGCCCAACAGAATCTTCATCATCTGCACGGCAGAGTATGCCACGGGAGTGCCAGGACCGAAGATGGCTGCTACGCCTGCCTGATACAGGAAGTCATAGTCCTGTGCAGGGATTACACCACCGGCGATAACCATGATGTCCTCGCGGCCGAGCTTCTTCAACTCCTCGATAATCTGAGGAACAAGGGTCTTGTGACCTGCTGCCAAAGAGCTTACACCTACGATGTTCACGTCGTTCTCCACAGCCTGACGAGCACTCTCGGCAGGAGTCTGGAACAAGGGACCCATGTCCACATCGTAGCCGCAGTCGGCATAGCCTGTTGCACAAACCTTGGCACCACGGTCGTGACCGTCCTGACCCATCTTGGCAATCATGATGCGGGGACGACGACCATTGAGCTTAGCAAACTCCTCTGTCAATGCGCATGCCTCGTGGAAGAGA
>JAZRII010000013.1:0-2406 GCA_045645225.1 Bacteroidaceae bacterium
GTGCCGCTGCATCTGAGGAATGCACCCACACAACTGATGTCGGAACTGGGATACAGCGACGGATACAAGTACCCGCACGACTATCCCGGGCACTACGTGAAGCAGCAGTACATGCCCGACGAACTCAAGGGGACAGCCTTCTTCACCCCGGCAGAGACTGACAAGGTACAGAAGAGATAGGAAAACTCTGGTATAAAGAACAAAAAACAAAACACAATATAAGGACATGAAAAGCGACATTGAAATTGCACGCGAGACCCCTTTGAAGCCAATCGCAGAAATTGCTCAGGGGCTCGGTATCAGCGATGAGGTGATGGAACCCTATGGCCGATACATAGCCAAACTGCCCCTCTCGCTCATCGACGAGGAGAAGATACAGAAGAGCCGCCTGATACTGGTTACGGCCATCACGCCCACCAAGGCTGGCATAGGCAAGACCACCGTCAGCGTGGGTCTGGCTCTGGGTATGAACCGCATTGGCAAGAAGACCATGGTGGCTCTGCGCGAACCCTCTTTGGGTCCCTGCTTCGGCATGAAGGGCGGTGCTGCCGGCGGCGGATATGCTCAGGTTCTGCCCATGGACAAGATTAACCTGCACTTTACTGGCGACTTCCACGCCATCACCTCTGCACACAACATGATTGCTGCCCTGCTGGACAACTACATCTACCAGCATCAGGCCGAGGGCTTTGCCATGCGCGAGGTGCTGTGGAAGCGCGTGCTGGACGTGAACGACCGCAACCTGCGCTACATCGTTACTGGTCTTGGTGCCAAGACCAACGGCGTAACCGGCGAGAGCGGTTTCGACATCACTCCTGCCTCCGAGATCATGGCCATCCTTTGCCTTGCACAGGATGAGGCCGACCTGCGCCGACGCATAGAGAATATCCTTCTGGGCACTACCATCGAGGGCAAACCCTTCACCGTGAAGGATCTTGGCGTGGCAGGTGCCATCTGCGTGCTCCTGCGCGATGCCATAAAGCCTAACCTGGTGCAGACAACCGAGAACACTCCTGCCGTGGTGCATGGCGGTCCGTTTGCCAACATAGCACATGGTTGTAACTCCGTTCTTGCCACACGCATGGCCATGAGTCTGGCTCCGTACGTTGTTACGGAGGGCGGTTTCGGTGCCGAACTTGGTGGTGAGAAGTTCTACGACATCAAGTGCCGCAAGTCGGGCTTGCAACCTGCACTCACCGTACTGGTTGCCACCACACAGGGCCTGAAGATGCACGGCGGTGTGCCCGTGGAGGCCATCAAGGAACCCAACATGGCGGGCTTGAAGGAAGGTGTGAAGAACCTTGACCGACACATCCGCAACCTGCAGGGCTTCGGACAGACGGTGGTGGTGTGCTTCAACCGCTTTGCCACGGATACCGACGAGGAAATCAGCTTCTGCCGCGAGCATTGTGCCGAGATGGGCATAGGCCTTGCCGTGAACAATGCCTTCAACGAGGGCGGTGCCGGTGCCGAGGAGTTGGCACGCCTTGTGGCGGATACCATGGAGAACAATCCCAGCGAGCCCCTGAAGTTCGCCTATGCCGACGAGGACAGCATCGAGCAGAAGGCTCTCTCCGTGGTGCAGAAGGTATATGGCGGCAAGGGCGTAACATTCACCCCAGCGGCCAAGAAGATGCTTCAGAAGATAGAGGAACTGGGTTTGTCGCACTTCCCCATCTGCATAGCCAAGACACAGTTCTCCTTCTCTGCCGACCAAAAGGCATACGGTGTGCCCGAGGGATTCAACATTGCCATCCGCGATGTGGTCATCAACCAGGGAAGCGAGTTCATCGTGCTCATAGCAGGAGAGATACTTCGCATGCCAGGCCTTCCCAAGGTGCCCCAGGCAGAGAAGATAGACATAGTAAACGGAGAAATAGAAGGATTGAGTTGATAGTATGAAGAAGATTTTGCTTTTAGGTTCAGGCGAGCTCGGCAAGGAATTTGTCATTGCCTGCCAGAGAAAGGGTCAGTATGTGGTCGCTTGCGACAAGTACGACAATGCTCCTGCCATGCAGGTGGCCGACGAGTGCCGCGTGTTCAGCATGCTGGACGGCGATGCCCTCATGAAGGTTGTTGAGGAGGTCCGTCCCGACATCATCGTGCCCGAGATAGAGGCCATCCGCACGGAGAAACTCTACGAGTGCGAGGAGATGGGCATACAGGTTGTTCCCAGTGCCCGTGCCGTGAACTTCACCATGAACCGCAAGGCCATACGCGAACTGGCACACACCGAGCTGGGTCTGAAGACCGCCAACTACCGCTATGCCACCACCTACGAGGAACTCACCCAGGCGGCCAGCGTGATAGGTTTCCCCTGCATCATCAAGCCTCTCATGTCCTCCAGCGGACATGGCCAGAGCAAGGTGGACAGTGCCGAGGAACTGCCTGCTGCTTGGGAGTGTG
>JAZRII010000014.1:0-39370 GCA_045645225.1 Bacteroidaceae bacterium
CCAATATGTCACCATTATTCAGGTGGTTATAGTGTCGGGGTTCCACCTCTTCCCATTCCGAACAGAGAAGTTAAGCCCGTCCGCGCCGATGGTACTGCACACCCGTGGGAGAGTAGGTAGCCGCCGTTTTTAGAAGAGAGAAGTCCTTTGGAGATTGTTTCCAAGGGACTTCTTTGCGTTTAGTGGGGAACGTTCAACGGTTAGCGGATGAGCGGTTAGCGGTTAACGGGTGAACTGTAGGGACGCTGCGTGCAGCGTCCGCCTTGTTTGTCGCTCTCGGACGCAGCACGCTGCGTCCCTGCATTGCCGAGCAACAAGGAGGAAAAGACCGCGAAGCGGGATTAAAACGGATAGGTGAAAACTATCCACCCCCTCCGTCGCTTCGCTCCTCGTCGCCCCTGTCTCAGGGGGACAGTCGGTTGCGATGAGCGGTTAGCGATTATGCAATGTTTGTTCTTCTATGTTAAATAATTCTGTACATATTTGCTATTTTCACGCGATAATTGTCAATTGTTAATTTTAATTCGTATCTTTGTGCGCGAAAAAGGAATGAACATGAAAAGAATATATTGGCTGTTTCTTGCCACTCTCGTGATTATAGCACAATATTCTTGTGGCAGCCAGGACAAGACATATGGTGAGCAGAAACGGCATGAACGTGAGGTTGTAAGCAGTTTCATCAATCGTAATGTAGTTATGGTTGTTGGTAACGATACATTATTGAACCTCGGCAAGATCAAGGTTATAACAGAAGAGGAATTTGAGAAGCAGGACAGTACAACTGATGCTTCAAAGAATGAGTTTGTACTATTTCCAAATACAGGTGTCTATATGCAGATAGTACGTGAAGGAGTAGGCAAACGTATTGAGATGGGTGAAAACTGCAGGTTGATTTGCCGATTCTGGGAGTACAATATTATGGGCGACAGTTTGCAGCTGAGCAATCGTATACCTATGTATGCTACCCGTCCTGAATATATTAACGTTTCCAATAATTCTGGCTATATCAATGGCAGTTTTGATCTGACTGTACCAACAGGTTCTTTGATGAATCAGACATATGGTGACACAGATGTTCCTGACGGTTGGCTGAAGCCGTTGCAGTATATACGTGTTGGTGCGCAGACTGATGAAAGGCGCATTGCCAAGGTCAGACTGATAGTGCCTCACAGTGCAGGACAGTCTCATGCAATGGCAAGTGTATATCCATGTTTCTATGAACTTACGTTTCAGGAATTATGATATATATCCATATACCATTTTGTAAGTCGCGGTGTTTGTACTGCGACTTTTTTTCTACCACTTCGCTGGACCTGAGAAGCAGGTTTGTCCAATCTCTGTTGCTGGAGATGAAGGGACGGTCAGAGGAGATGCGATCTGCGCGCGCGAATACTATATATATAGGTGGCGGAACGCCAAGTCAGATGCTCCCCAGTGACCTTAAGGCATTGTTTGATGCTTTGCAATGCATATCTCCGATTGAAGAGGGAGCGGAGGTGACTATAGAGTGCAATCCGGATGATGTAGTTCCGGAGTTTGTAGAAGGGTTGCTTGCTACACCCGTAAATAGAGTCAGTATGGGCGTGCAATGTATGAACGATGACCTGTTGCATCTGTTGAATCGCCGGCATACTGCTGACCAGGCTCGCAATGCCGTGAAGATGTTGCGAGAATCCGGCTATCATAACATCAGTCTTGACCTTATGTATGGTCTGCCTGGCCAGACAATGGAAATGTGGCAAAGCGATGTGGACGAATTGCTGTCCATGCGCGTGCCGCACCTTAGCGCTTATTCATTGCAATGGGAGGAGGGTACGCCTCTGTATCGTATGCTGGAGATGGGAAAAGTAAATGAAGCGCCAGAGGAACTTTCTGTAGCAATGTACCGCTATCTTGTGGAGACTACCAGGCTTGCAGGTATGGAGCACTATGAAATCAGTAATTTTGCTCTGCCAGGAATGAGGGCAAGGCACAATAACGGATATTGGCGCAATGAGGCCTACGTTGGACTGGGACCGGGAGCGCACAGTTATGACGGGATGGCTAAGCGCAGCAGTAATCCTCCTGATTTGTTGGGGTATATCAGATCTGCCGGATTGCCACAGCAGGAAGTGGAATTTCTTGATGAAGATGCCTTGTATGAGGAGTATGTGCTCAAAAGTTTGCGTACAATGGACGGAATGGATTTAGGCCTGCTTGCTCCGAAATACAGGGAATATGCATTAAAGATGGTGCTGCCTCACATACTGGCTGGGCGCGTTGAACGGCATGGCGACGTGTTGAGACTGACAGAGGAAGGCATATTTGTGTCCAATGATGTGATGTCTGATATGATGTTGTAAAACATAGTGCGGGATAGGGACATTTTCAAGAAAAAAGTGTATTTTTACGTCCGATTTCGGCATTTTGCATGCAATTTTAATGCTAATGCCACATATAGGACATAACTTAACACTAATACACTATGAAGACCTATCAGACACAAGAAATCAAGAACATTGCCTTGCTTGGCAATGACGGTAGCGGTAAGACAACCCTCACTGAGAGCCTGCTCTACGAGGCAGGAGTTATCAGCCGTAGAGGACGTATTACACAGCATAATACCGTCAGCGACTATTTCCCCGTAGAGCAGGAGTATGGCTACAGTGTTTTCAGCACCGTATACCATGTGGAGTGGAATGGCAAGAAGTTGAACATAATAGACTGCCCCGGAAGCGATGACTTTGTAGGTGCTGCCATGACCGCACTTAACGTAACCGATACCGCAATCCTTCTGCTGAAGGGCGCAAACGGTGTGGAGGTAGGTACGCAGAACCATTTCCGTTATACCGAGAAACTGGGCAAGCCCGTCATCTTCCTGGTGAACCAGTTGGACGACGAGAATACCGATTTTGACAATATCCTGGAGCAGTTGACCGACGTGTACGGTTCCAAGGTAGTTCCTGTCCAGTATCCCTTGCAGACAGGTCCCAATTTCAATTCTCTGATTGACGTGCTTCTGATGAAGAAGTATTCATGGGGTCCCGAAGGTGGCGAACCCACAATCGAGGACGTTCCCGCAGAGGAGATGGACAAGGCCATGGAGATGCACAAGGCACTGGTAGAGGCTGCTGCCGAGCATGACGAGACCTTGATGGAGAAGTTCTTCGAGAGCGAGAGCCTGACAGAGGACGAGATGCGTGAGGGTATCCGTAAGGGTCTGGCTGCACGTGGCATGTTCCCCGTATTCTGTGTTTGCGCAGGCAAGTGCATGGGCGTTCGCCGCTTGATGGAGTTCCTGGGCAATGTGGTTCCCTTCGTAGACCAGATGCCTAAGATTCACAATACACGTGGCGAGGAGGTGGCTCCCGTTGTTGATGCCCCCACCAGCCTTTATGTATTCAAGACTGCTGTTGAGCCCCATATTGGCGAGGTACAGTACTTCAAGGTTATGCAGGGTAAGGTTCACGAGGGTGATGACTTCACCAATGCCGACCGTGGTAGCAAGGAGCGCATGGCTCAGTTGTTCTGCTGTGCAGGTGCCACCCGTATCAAGGTTGAGGAACTTGTAGCTGGCGATATAGGCTGTACTGTAAAGCTTAAGGACGTAAAGACCGGCAATACTCTGAACGCGAAGGGAGCCGAGCATCGTTTCAACTTCATCAAGTATCCCAACCATAAGTATTCACGTGCCATCCGTGCCGTTAACGAGAGCGAGACCGAGAAGATGATGAACGCCCTTAATAGGATGCGCGAGGAGGATCCCACATGGAAGATAGAGCAGAGCAAGGAACTGAAGCAGATTCTGGTTCATGGTCAGGGTGAGTTCCATTTGCGTACCCTGAAGTGGCGTATGGAGAACAACGAGAAGATCCAGATTGTGTTCGACGAGCCCAAGATTCCATATCGCGAGACTATCACCAAGGCTGCACGTGCCGACTATCGTCACAAGAAGCAGTCTGGCGGTGCCGGCCAGTTCGGTGAGGTGCACATGATTGTAGAGCCCTATTACGAGGGCATGCCTGCTCCCGAGGTTTATAAGTTCGGCAACCAGGAGTACCGTATCAACGTTAAGAATACCGAGACCGTAGAACTGGAGTGGGGTGGCAAGCTCGTCTTCATCAACAGTATCGTAGGCGGTTCTATCGATGCACGTTTCATGCCCGCCATCCTTAAGGGTGTGATGCAGCGTATGGAGCAAGGTCCTCTGACCGGATGCTATGCCCGCGACGTGCGCGTTATAGTATATGATGGCAAGATGCACCCAGTTGACAGCAACGAGTTGTCCTTCATGCTCGCCGGACGTAATGCATTCAGCGCAGCCTTCCGCGAGGCAGGTCCCAAGATTCTTGAGCCTATCTACGACGTAGAGGTATTCGTTCCCAGCGACAAGATGGGTGACGTGATGAGCGACCTGCAGGGACGCCGTGCCATGATTACCGGCATGCAGAGCGAGAACGGTTATGAGAAACTGACATGTAAGGCTCCTTTGAAGGAGATGTCAAGCTACTCAACAGCATTGTCAAGCCTTACCGGTGGCCGTGCAAGCTTCATCACAAAGTTTGCAAGCTACGAACTTGTTCCTGGCGATGTTCAGCAGAAACTCGTTGCCGAATACAAGGGTACTGACGAGGAGTAAAATGCTCATAGAGGAAAGTTAGAATAAACGAATATGAGAATAGGGCCATAGTTGTTAATTTGTCAACTAACCAATATCTCAATTCTAAATAAAAGTAAAAAAGAGAGCTTTTAAGGCTCTCTTTTTTGCTATATACGTGTATGATACATATATTTGCATTATGAAACGATGGGTTATATGGACTATATGCCTGACAATGGGTGTTTGCTTCCTGATCTTGCTTTATCTGCAGTTCAGGTATGCAAGAACCATGATGGCTATAAGGCGCGAGCAATTCAATGAGAGCGTGTTAAAAAGTCTGGATATGGCATCCAGAAACATGGAGCGCAATGAGACTATGGTTTACCTGCGCGAAGTGGTCGGGTTATATGGAGATTCTTTGGATACTTATTCCTATTCGTATGGAATGGATCTGACAATGACGGGAATGCACAGTTTCCAGCGAAGGATACGAAATGCCTACATCTATGAAAAAGAGGTTCTTGACGAGGTTATCCTCCGTGTACTCTATGCTTCTGGCGAGAAGGACTTTGAACAGAGAGTTGATAAGAACTTTCTTGTTCAGACCTTGAGGCGCTGCCTCCGCAACAATGGTATTGAACTGGTTTTCCATTACCGTGTTTTCAATAGTGAAGGAAAGGAAGTTTACCGCTGTCCCGATTACGACCCCAAAGGAGAGGAGTACAGTTACACGCAGACTCTGTTCCGCAACGACCCCACAGGCAAGATGGGATTGGTGAGCATACACTTCCCCTCTCTCAACAAATATGTGCACGAGGTAGCCAATATGATATATCTGGCGCTGCTGTTTACCATTTTCCTGTTTGTTGTCTTCCTGATTACGGTTTACCTGGTAGTAAGGCAAAAGAAGGTAAGCGAACTCAAGAATGACTTTATCAACAACATGACCCACGAGTTCAAGACTCCTATTTCTACGATCAGCATTGCCGCCCAGATGCTGGCGGATAGCAAGTTGCAGAAGTCTTCCGATACGTACGAACGCTTGAGCGATGTCATATACAGCGAAACGAAGAGGTTGCGCTTCCAGGTTGAAAAGGTGTTGCAGATGTCTCTGTATGATGGTGGCAACATTGCATTGAAGTTGCAGACTCTGGATGCAAATGATGTTATCGACAGTGTCGTTCAGACCTTCAATATCAAGGTTACCCAGAATGGCGGTTCGATAGAGACAAAGCTCGAGGCGCAGAACCCGAATGTCAGAGTGGATGAAATGCATTTCACCAACATCGTTTTCAATCTGATGGATAATGCTGTCAAGTACAAGCGCGATGACGTGCCCCTGCATCTTCAAGTATCAACATGGAACGACTCTGATCACCTCTTTGTTCAAATATCAGATAACGGAATAGGTGTTCAGAAGGAAGACCTCAAGAGGATATTCGACAAGTTCTATAGAGTGCATACGGGCAACACTCATAATGTCAAAGGCTTCGGGCTTGGTCTTGCCTATGTCCACAAGATGGTAAAACTGCATCGCGGTACAATAAAGGCTACAAGCGAATTTGGCAAAGGTACATCGTTCACAATTACCTTGCCGTTGGATAAAAGAAACTAATAACTAACCCTAAGGATGATTCCTTGCCTTGCTTGCAAGGTACTCCATTAGGACCTAATAACAATGATTATGGAAAACAAACAAAGAATTCTGTTGTGTGAAGACGAAGAGAGTCTTGGCATGCTTTTGAGAGAATACCTTCAGGCAAAGGGATACGATGCAGAACTGTATCTTGATGGCGAGGCTGGTTATCGTGCTTTCACGAAGGGTCACTACGATATGTGCCTGTTTGATGTGATGATGCCCAAGATGGACGGCTTCACTCTTGCCAAGGAAATACGTCTTGTCAATCAGGAAATACCCATTATATTTCTGACGGCAAAGAATCTTAAGGATGACATCCTTGACGGTTTCAAGGTGGGAGCGGACGACTATCTGACCAAGCCCTTCTCCATGGACGAACTGGTATTCCGCATGGAGGCCATCCTGCGCCGTGTCAAGGGCAAGTCAAAGAAGGCCCAGACGGTGTTCCAGCTTGGCAAGTACACATTCGATAGCCAGCGCCAGTTGCTTACTATCGGTGACGACAATACCAAGCTCACCACCAAGGAAAGCGAATTGCTTGCTCTTCTTTGCGCTCACGCCAATCAGGTCCTGGAGCGTGAACTGGCCTTGAAAACCATTTGGATTGATGACAACTATTTCAATGCACGCTCCATGGATGTGTACATTACAAAGTTGCGCAAGCATCTGAAGTCTGACCCTAAAATTGAGATTAACAATGTTCACGGCAAAGGTTACAGACTGATCGTGCCTGAGTAGGAAAACCTTGGATGTCTATAAACGACAAAAGCCTCCACAAAGGGAGGCTTTTGTCGTTTCTGGCATGTTGGTTAGGCCTTGGAGGCCTTGCCGGTTACGTGGATGTGTGTAGGCAGTCCAGCAATAATCAGCAGGATGGCCAGACCCTGAATCCAATTCTGGTCAACAGTTCCTGAATTGAGGAATCTGTCAGTTGCATAACTAAGCACCAAGATAAGTGCTCCTATTACAATCATGATTATGCCAATGTACTTCATTGTATTATGTATATAATGTGTTGTTTGTTTGCCAATAGTTATATATGTAATAGACTATAGTCTTTCCAAAGTGACATGCAAAATAATGAAATTTATCTGATATGACCTAATAAAAGGCCCCAAAAAAGACTCTTCTTTGTAAAAAATGATTCAAATAGTTGCGTACATCATATAAAAGCAGTACCTTTGCACCGCATTTTTGCACAATTAACTAATTAATTAATCATTTATCAACGTATTATGAACCAATACGAAACCGTTTTCATTTTGACTCCCGTTTTGTCTGATGAACAGATGAAGGAAGCGGTAGAGAAGTTCAAGGGCGTTCTTGCTAAGTGTGGTGCTGAGATCATCAACGAGGAGAACTGGGGCCTGAAGAAGCTTGCTTACCCAATTGAGAAGAAGAGCACCGGTTTTTATGAGCTCATCGAGTTCAAGGCTGCTCCCGAGGCTATCAAGACTTTGGAGATTGCTTACCGTCGTGACGAGAGAGTGCTGCGCTATCTGACTGTAAAGATGGAGAAGTATGCAGCTGAGTATGCTGAAAAGCGTCGTAACAATAAAAAGGAGGCATAAACATGGCACAGTCTGAAATTCGTTATCTGAACGCTCCCGCAATTGATATCAAGAAGAAGAAGTACTGCCGTTTCAAGAAGAGCGGTATCAAGTATATCGATTATAAGGATCCCGAGTTCCTGAAGAAGTTCCTGAACGAGCAGGGTAAGATTCTTCCCCGTCGTATCACCGGTACATCTTTGAAGTACCAGCGTCGTGTGGCTCAGGCCGTTAAGCGTGCTCGTCACTTGGCTCTGCTGCCCTTCGTAACCGATTTGATGAAGTAAACTTAAGGAGGAAGTAGATATGGAAATTATTCTGAAAGAAGATATCATTGGCTTGGGTTTCAAGAATGAAATCGTAAGTGTAAAGGCTGGTTATGGCCGTAACTACCTGATTCCTTATGGCAAGGCTGTTATCGCTAGCGAGAGCGCTAAGAAGCAGTTGGCAGAGGATCTGAAGCAGAAGGCAGTAAAGCTGGCTAAGATCAAGGCTGAGGCTGAGGCTATGGCAGAGAAGCTGAACGCTGTTCAGTTGACTATTCCTGCTAAGGTTAGCGCTACCGGTCAGATCTATGGTAGCGTCAACAACCTGCACATTGCTGAGGAGTTGGCTAAGCTCGGTCTTGAGGTTAACCGCAAGATCATCGTTCTGAAGGACGTTAAGGAGGTAGGTTCTTATGTTGCTTTGGTTAAGCTGCACAAGGATGTTACTGCTAACGTTGCTTTCGACGTAGTAGCAGAAGGTGCTGAGGCTCCCGCAGCAGAGGCATAATCCTGTAATACAGAAATAACTGTAAAACTATAACGGCCTTGTGCCGAATATAATCCCCGAGGCAGTGATGCTCCGGGGATTATTGTTTGATAGCATTTCCTTGCCTGTCGGTTGTTATGTCAGCTTTGCTATGTTGGCATAAAGCAGATGGCATTATTTTGTGTCCTTGTGCTTATGTTGCTTCTATGTATTCTCTATAAGGCAAGGTGTACAAAAAAAAGAGGATCGCTTTGGTCCTCTTCCTTGTGTGTAATATCTTACGCAACTAATTACTGAGCGCAAACGCTATCGTTGCAGCAGATAGAATCACCGCAGCAGCTGTCCTGAGCAGCGCTGTCGCATACAACTGCTGAATCGCAGCATGCTACGCTGTCGGTGCACTCGGTGCCAGTAGTCTTGTTACCGCAAGAAGCGAAAGAAACAGCTACGATAGCTGCGAATACAAATGCTAACTTCTTCATTTTTCTTAGTTTTTAATACTGTAAAACAATCGTTATTTCCTTATTTGCGGTGCAAAGGTACGACAATTTTTTAATATCGTGGTTCTGTTTGGACAAATATTTTTATGTGTTTTTATGTACTTTTAACGTCCTTGTGTGTAAAGTGTTGATAATCAGCTATGAGCAAAACTGCTGTATTACGAGATTTTTTTGATGATTTGTTGTTTTTATGTTATATATCATATTATTAGTGTATTAAAATACCTTTTTGTACCTTCCGTTTGTACTATGCCGGTTTGCTTTTCGCTCGCTTAATTGTAACTCTTAGCTATGGTCTTAAAAACTCACACTTGGCATAAAAAGTAAACTTTTTCTGCTCTCGCTTAATCGTTTCTTTGAGACTATGTCTCTAAGATGCTATCGCTCGGAAGTAAAAACAAAAGAATTTATTTTGTACTTCACTCGCTTAATCGTATCTTTGGCAAATCGCTCGCTTAATCGTAACTCTGACCTGCGGTCTAAGTTACTCATGCTCGGAAAAATCAAAATTCTTTTGCTTTTTCGCTCGCTTAATCGTAACTTTGCAACATGAACATATTTGAAGATAAGAAAGCAGTATACTATACTTTGGGCTGTAAGCTGAACTTTGCAGAGACAAGTACTGTGGGGGCAGAACTGAAGGCTCATGGTGTACGTACTGTTCGCAAGGGAGAGATTGCTGACATTTGTGTGGTAAATACATGTAGCGTTACTGAGGTGGCAGATAGCAAGTGCCGCCAGGCCATACATCGTCTTGTCAGGAACCATCCCGGTGCCATTGTGGTGGTAACAGGTTGCTATGCGCAGTTGAAACCCGAGCAGGTTTCTGCTATGGAAGGCGTCGACTTGGTGTTGGGTAGCAACGAAAAAGGACAGATAGTAGAGGCCATAGCGGAACGTCTGCAGATGATGCCTGAGGAGCGCAAACTGGCCACACATGAGCACCGTACTGTTCGTACGGCTGATATACGCAACTTCATGCCATCGTGCTCTTGTGGTGACAGGACACGATATTTCCTTAAGGTGCAGGATGGTTGTGACTATTATTGTACCTATTGCACCATACCCTTTGCACGTGGACGTTCAAGGAATGGTAGTATTGATTTGCTTTTGGGTCAAGCAAGAGAAGCAACATTGGCAGGTGCAAAGGAAATTGTCATCACCGGAGTGAATATAGGCGACTTCGGCAAGACAACGGGTGAGAGTTTCCTTGACCTGCTCAAGGCTCTTGACAACGTGGAGGGGATAGAACGTTACCGTATCTCCAGCATTGAACCCAACCTGCTCACCGACGAGGTGATACAGTTTTGCGCACAAAGTCGTGCCTTTATGCCACACTTCCATATTCCTTTGCAGAGTGGAAGCGATGAGGTCTTGCGCTTGATGCGAAGAAAGTACGACGCTGCCTTGTTCCGTAGCAAGGTGGAGCGTGTGCTGGAACTCATGCCCGATGCCTTCATAGGTGTGGACACCATCGTTGGAACTCGTGGCGAGACAGAGGACTTGTTTCAGGAGGCCTATGACTTTATGGCATCTTTGCCCGTAGCACAATACCATGTGTTCCCCTATAGCGAGCGTCCTGGCACCAAGGCTTTGGAAATTCCACACAAGGTGCGCCCCGAGGAGAAGAAAGAAAGGAGCCAGAAGATACTTGACCTTAGCGAGAGTATTACTCATGCCTTTTACGAAAGATACATCGGCAAGGTGCGTCCTGTCTTGCTGGAGCATAGCAAGAGCAAGAGAACGATGCATGGCTTTACCGACAACTACATACGTGTGGAGATAAATCTGCCCGAGGGTACCTCCAGCGATATGGTGGACAATACCATAGTAAATGTGCGCCTCGGAGAATGGAACGAGGACGGCACAGCACTGAAGGGAGAGGTCTTATAAAGGGAAAACGGAAAGGTGAAAACGGAAAACGGACTTGCAGAGCCAGAGCGAATATCCAAAGGTCGACGATAAGTCAAGTCAAAACGGAAAACTATGCGGACGCTGCACGCAGTTCTCCAACATCGCAATGGGGATTGCGACCCTCACGAGGCACAGATTGACATCCCAGTCAATCTTCCAAGGACCTCGTTCGCCTTACCGCTCACCGCTCACCGCTCATCGCTCACCGCTCACCGCTCACCGCTTATCTCTGCACTCCGTATTCCGCACTTTAAATCCTAACAAACATGAGCACTCAAACAAAATTATCCATAGTTATACTGAATTGGAACGGGGCAGACATGATGCGTCGTTTCCTGCCTTCCGTAATACAGAATAGCGCTGATGCAGAGATCGTGGTTGCCGATAATGGCAGCACCGACGATTCTCTGGCAATGCTCTCTCGTGAGTTTCCCAGTGTCCGACAGGTGGTGCTTGACAAGAACTATGGCTTTGCCGAGGGCTACAATCGTGGTCTCAAGCCTATAGATGCCGAATACTACCTCCTGCTCAATAGCGATGTGGAGGTGCGCGAGGGCTGGCTCACTCCCATGCTGGAGTTCATGGACGCACATCCCGAGGTGGCGGCATGCCAACCCAAGCTCCTCTGCCAGTGGTCGCCCAAGGATTTTGAGTATGCCGGTGCATGTGGTGGTTATATCGATGCCTTGGGGTATCCCTATTGCCGTGGCCGTGTGATGGGCACCATAGAGGAGGACCATGGACAATACGATGACATTGCCCCTGTACTATGGGCAACAGGAGCCTGCCTGCTTATCCGTAGCAAGGATTATTGGGAGGTGGGAGGCCTGGACGGACGTTTCTTTGCCCATCAGGAGGAGATAGACCTATGCTGGCGTCTCAGAAGCCGGGGCAGGGGAGTGGTGTGCGTGCCGCAGAGTGTGGCATATCACCTTGGTGGAGGCACCCTGCCACAGGGCAATCCACGCAAGACCTTCCTCAACTTCCGCAACAATCTCCTTCTTTTATACAAGAATCTTCCCGAGGAGAGGCTCGCCAAGGTGATGCGTCTCCGTTTTTGGCTCGATGCCTTGGCCAGCATACAGTTCCTGCTCACCATGCAATGGGGCTCGTTCCTTGCCGTATGGAAGGCACGCCGTGCTTTTCATGAGATGAAGGACGACTTCCGCAAGGACCGTGAGGATAACCTGTGCAAGACCACCCTCTCTCCCGTGCCCGAGCAAAGTATCTTCTCCCTTCTATGGCAATACTATGCAAAGGGACGCAAGACGTTCATGCAACTATATAAGTAGATACTACCGCTATACCTTATATATATAATATGGAAATGACAATCATAATATCCTTCTTGGTAGGGTTGGTAATAGGCCTTGCCGTTATGCTGGTTATCTACTTCCGGCAGAAGGCGCATTATACTGAGTTGAATCAGGCGTCCTCCACACGCATACAAATACAGGAGGCGCAGATCGAGGCCGACAAGAAACACCACGAAGACACGCTCATGCGCAACGAGGAAGTCCATCGTCAGGTGCTCGCCGCACAGGAGGCACGTTTCCGTGAGGCTCAGGCCTCCACCGAGGAGAACCACCGCAAGGTCATGGAGGCACAGGAAGAGCGCTTCAAGGAAACCTTGGCACGTGTCACTTCGGAAATGAAGACGGCTGCCGACGAGATGCTCAAGCAGCGCCAGCAGGAGTTCTCGCAAAGCAGCACCCATAACCTGGGCCAGATAGTCACCCCCCTGAAGGAAACCATCGAGGCCATGCGCCAGGCCATGGACAATACCAACCTCAAGCACACCGAACTCTCCTCTGCCATGAAGGAGCAGATACAGATGCTGATGAGGCAGACGGAATCCGCACGCCTCAGTGCCGAAGAACTGGCACGTGTGTTCAAGCACGGAAGCAAGGTGCAGGGCGACTGGGGTGAGACGGTGCTGTGCGAACTGCTCGATGCTCATGGCCTGACATGCGGACGGCATTATGACACCCAGTTGACCATGCGCGATGCAGAGGGTCGTGTGCTCAAGTCCGAGCAGGGCAGCATGCTTCGCCCCGATGTTATTTTGCATCTCGACAACCAGCGTGAAGTAATCATCGACTCCAAGGTGTCGCTTACCGCCTTCATGGATTATGTCAATGCCGAGACCGAGGAGGAGAGACAACGCTACCTGAAGGCACATGTGGACAGCCTTCAGAAGCACGTCAAGGAACTCTCCACAAAGGACTATTCCTCATACATCTGTCCTCCCAAGGTGCGCATGGACTATGTCATCATGTTCGTGCCTCATAGCGGTGCTCTTTGGACAGCCCTCAATGCCCAGCCCGATATGTGGCGCCGTGCCATGGAGAAGAATGTCTTCATAGCCGACGAGCAGACCCTCTTTGCCGCCCTGCGTATCGTCAGTCTCACCTGGACGCAGATAGCCCAGGCCGAGAACCACGAGAAGGTATACACCCTTGCCAACGAGATGCTGGACCGTGTGGGGCAGTTCATGAAGAAGTATCAGGCAATGGGCAAGGCTCTGGAAAGTGCACAGAAGGCCTACGAGGAAGGAGAGAAGAAACTCCTGCCCTCTGGCCAGAGCATCCTGCAGACCTGTGCCAAACTCCAGAAACTCGGTGCCAAGCAAAGCACCACCAATCCCTTGCCACAGATTAATGATGATTCTTTAGCGATTAGCGATTAACTCCGAGTTCTCATAGATTTCAGAAAATCAGATTAAATGAATTTATGAAAGACAATAGTAATAACATCTCCCCGGCACTCTATCTCATCCCCGTCACCTTGGGCGACACTCCGCATGAGAATGTACTTCCTTTCTTCAATGCCCAGGTGGTTCGTGACATCCGCCACTTTGTGGTTGAGGAGATACGCACGGCACGCCGTTTCCTGCGTCGTATGGATCGAGAGTTCCCCATAGACGACTGCACCTTCTTCGAGATGGGAAAGCATGCCGACTCTTCCCGCTTTGCAGAATATCTTGCACCCATTGCCAAGGGACATAGCGTTGGCGTCATCAGCGAGGCTGGTTGTCCTGCCGTGGCCGACCCTGGAGCAGATGTAGTCTCCCTGGCACAGAAGCGTGGCATACGCGTTGTTCCTCTCGTTGGTCCCAGCAGCATGATTCTTGCTGTTATGGCATCGGGCCTTAGGGGGCAGAGTTTTGCCTTCAACGGATACCTGCCCGTTCAGGATGCCGACCGTGCCAAGCGCCTTAAGCAATTGGAGAGCCGTGCATGGACTGAGGGGCAGACACAGCTCTTCATCGAGACTCCCTATCGCAACCGCAAGATGTTCGACACCCTCTGTGCCACCCTGCGTCCCGACACTCGCATGTGCATAGCAGCAGGCATCACCACCCCAGATGAATGGATACACACACGCACCATCCGCGAGTGGAAACAAACCTCCCTTCCCGACCTGGGCAAGATACCTGCCATCTTCCTGATAGGACGATGAATGTTTAAGGGTTTAGCGTTTAACGTTTAGCGGATGAGCGGCGAGTCTTCCTCTTCGTCCTCTTCCTCTTTGTCCCCCTGAGACAGGGGTGACGAGCGCGTAGCGCGGAGGGGGTGGAACGTTTTCGTCATCGTTTCTGTTCGCCTTTGCGTTCTCTGTCGCGCGTAGCCAGCGACTAATCCAGCGACAGCGTTGTTTGCATTGCGATTCTGCGTCCTTCGCGTCCTTTGCGTGAGACAAAGATAAAGCGACCTGTTTTTGCACGCAAAGAGCGCAAAGAGCGCAGAGTTTTTCTCTATGTGTTTCACGCTGGCGCTGAAGGAGTCGCAAACTTCGTTACGACAAGAGTGCGCAGAGCAGTGAGCGGATAAACTAATCTTTCAACATTATTCGCCTATGCTCATCAAGTTCCGCAAGTCAACGTTCATCTTTTTTGCATCACTTAACACAAAATCTTTCCCTGTTCCCCTTTTTCTTCATACATTTGCCCTCGCAACAGCAAACCTCTAATATCTGAATATCCATGTTTTTCTACTATCTGATGCCGGTTGTATTCGTCCTTGGCATCATGGGCATAGCCCTGGAGGACGTAATAAAAGTGAACAAGGCAGCCACGGCCGTGGGGATGTGCATCCTGCTATGGCTCATCTTCCTGCTCAATGCCGACCACTTCTTCCTGATAAATCCGCCGAAGCACATATCGGAGTTCCTGGCCATGTTTCCCCAGTTTGGCGAGATGCCCTTGCACGAACTTGCCTTCGAGTTCCTGGAACTGAAGCTGGTGCGTGGATTTGGCGATGTTGCCACCACTCTGTTCTTTGTCCTCGGTTCCATGGCCATCATAGATATTGTGGACATGCATGGAGGTTTCAGTATCATATCGCAATCCATCAAGACCCGTAGCCTGCGCAAACTGCTATGGGCGCTCTGTGCCATCACCTTCCTGATGTCTATACTTTTGGGCAACCTTGCCACCGTGATAGTGATGGTGTCCATAGCACGCAAACTTGTTCCCGAGCGCACCAGCCGCTTGATATTCAGTTCCATGATTGTCATCGCCTCCAATGCCGGAGGCTCGTGCTCGCCCATTGGAGATGTCACCACCCTGCTCCTGTGGACCGGAGGCAATGTCTCTGCCCTGCATCAGGTTACCACGCTGCTGCTGCCCTCTATGGCCATGCTTGTGGTTCCCCTTGCCCTTGCCACGTTCATGCTTCCGCGCGAGGCTGCTGTTGCTCCTCTTTCCTCTGCTGCTTCGGCGCAGACAGAGGTTAGTCCCAAGACACGCAAGGCAGTCCTCTGGGTGGGGCTTGGTTCCTTGGCCATGGTGCCCGTGCTGCAGACGCTCATCCAGTTGCCACCGTTTATGGGAGTCTTGTTGGGATTGGTAATTCTTTGGGTAATAACCGACCGCAAGTATGCCGATTCCCAGGATGAGGCCATGCAGAACCTGCGTGTGCAGAAGTCCCTTTCCCGTGTGGACATCAGCACCATCTTCTTTTTCCTTGGTATCCTCATGTCCGTGCAGGCGCTCATCGTAACTGGCCAGTTGGCTATCATGGCCAATTTCCTCAGCGACACCTTTGCCGACAAGAACCACATAGCCATAGTCCTTGGTGTCCTGTCCTCGTTCCTCGACAACGTGGCCCTCGTCTCTGCCACCATGGGCATGTACCCGTTGCAGGAGGTTGGCACCTTTGCTGCCGACAGTTCCTTCTGGACACTGCTGGCCTTCTGTGCTGTCACTGGAGGCAGCCTGCTCATCATCGGCTCGGCAGCCGGAGTTACCGTTATGGGTATGGAGAAGATACCCTTCGTGTACTACTTGAAGCGTTTCAGCCCCTTGGCACTGCTTGGTTTCGCGGCAGGTGTGATAGTTTACATGCTGCTTAGTTGAGTGATTTGTAGAACATATCTTAAATGCTGTTGGACGTAAGAAAACTTGGTTCCCTGCTGGAAACGCCAGAGCAGTTGCTTGCCTATCTCGCGGAAATGAGCAATGCCCAGTTTCGCAATGCCAGCCGTGTGCTTGGCGAGAGACTGTTGCCCTCGGTGGACAACGATGTTTTCTGGCCTCTCTTCCGTGCACTTTTCCTTTCCGACAGGAAGGCATATCTTGGCACCCTGCTCAAAGCCCTGGTGTTGCGTCTCTCACCCCGTGGCGCCGAAGTCTCCACCAGCATTTTGGTGGAGTCGGGGATATGGACATCGGAGTTTGTTTCCGTCTGCCATGAACTTACGGATACCGACTGCAAGAAGGTCCTTCTGTCCCTATTGCCCCTGTTTGCCTCCCCGTCGGATGTGGAGCGCCTCTTTCTTCAGTGTGGACTGAAGGAGGGCTCGTCATGGATACCCTATCTCCTGCAGGTTCAGAGTAAGCCATGCTATTTCCTTCTGCTGAAGGCCCTTCGTTATGTGGAGCACGACAAGCCCTTGCTCATCCGTACCTGTCATTTCCTTATGAAGCGAGGCGATGGACTCAGTTTCAGTATGGCCAGTCTTCTGCGCCTCTCATTCGGTTTGGAAGAAGTCCGTGGCACCTTCTCCCTCTCTCTCGAACCCTACCAACTGGCGCGCATAGAGCATAGTTACGAAGCCTTCCTGCAGACGATGAAGGTTTAAGGGAGATTTTTTAATGATGCAATTTATGGGAGATTGTAGCTTATAGTCTTCGTCTTCGTGTCATCGTCTTCCTTTTCGTGTCGCAGTCCTCTTACGATGAGTACTGGAGTCCTCCTACTATGAGTACTGCAATCCTCCTACTATAAGGACTGGAGTCCTCCTACTATGAGGACTGCTCATTTGTCCCAGTCCATGCTCTCGATGTACGAGTCGAACTTGTATTTCTCTTCAATGCCCACCATGTGCAATGCCTCAATTATTACGCTTTGGTCTTCTGGTGTTAACAATGTCTTTCCATTCCGTTTGGAGGGGGGTATTTCTTTGGGTTTTTGCAAAATATCGCAATTTATTTCTTTGGATTTTTACAAAAAATAGCGATTTATTTGTTTGGATAATTTCGATTTGCTATTTTTGCACTTAGAAACAAAGGTAATTTTAATATGTATTGCAAAAGACGTATCGACAAATATCTATCGGAGTGGGCATCAAGAGATATCCACAAACCATTGTTGCTTAGGGGTGCCAGACAGGTGGGAAAATCTACAGCAGTTCAAGAATTGTCTAAAAAGTTTGATACTTTTGTTGAGATAAACTTTGAAAAGCAACCTAAATACAAAGCTCTATTCAAAAACGACTTGGATGTTAAGCGTATTGTACCACAAATATCCGCTATGTATGGAACGTCTATTAGACCAGGTAAAACGCTTTTATTTATTGATGAGATTCAGGAGTGTCCAGAGGCTATTATGGCATTACGCTTTTTCAAGGAGGATATGCCGGAACTTCACGTTATTGCAGCCGGTTCTCTTCTTGAATTTGCATTAAAAGAACTTCCTACTTTCGGAGTAGGAAGAATACACTCAATGTTCATGTATCCTATGACCTTTGATGAATTTCTTGAAGCAAATGGTCAACAACTACTTATCGAGGCTCGAAATCAAGCTTCAATAGATAATCCTCTGCCTGAACCTTTACATGATAAATTGGTAGAACTTCTCCGTACATATATGCTTGTCGGAGGAATGCCTGAAGCTGTCAAGACTTGGGTTGAGTTTCACGATTATGTAAGATGTCAAGAAGTTCAAGATGACATTGTTGTTACATATGAAGATGATTTCCCAAAGTACAAGAAAAATGTAGATCCAGTATTGCTGCGCCAAACACTACGAAGTGCAGCAGTTCAGGCCACTAAAAAGTTCGTATACTCAAAAGTAGGTCCAGGGTATAAGACGGTAGAAGTGCAAAAGGCAGTAGAATTACTTACTCTTGCTGGTATTTTACATCCTGTAACACACACGGATGCTAACGGTTTGCCATTAGGTAGCGAAAGGGACGAGTCATATCAAAAGATGCTACTACTTGATCCTGGGCTAATGCTTCGCTTATTGAATATGTCTTTAGGCGATATATCAGAACTTACTACACAGATTCTGACTGCAAGCGCAGCTGATTTGGCAAATAAGGGACCGATGGCAGAATTGGTAGTAGGACTTGAGATGCTACACTATATGACTCCGAATATCCGCCACGATCTATACTATTGGGTAAGACATGCTAAAAATTCTCAGGCAGAGGTAGATTACATATCCAGTTATTTGCAAGTGGTTGTTCCTGTTGAAGTTAAAGCTGATAAACAAGGCGGAATGAAGAGTCTATGGTCGTTTATGCGTAATAGAAAACTTCATTATGCTATTAGATGCTCAATGGAGAATTTTGGAAAGTTCCATTATGTAGATAATGAAGCCAATGGCGAAGTAAGACATGTTCGTATTTGTCCAATGTATGCTGTTGCCAGGATGGAGGAGGTAAAACAAGGTATTGAAAAATAGCATATTCAATGTATTATACATTTGTAACTCTGTAAAACACGTAATGGCAGGTTATTCTGGCTTGTTCTGTGAGGCAAGAAACAAAATGGAGAGAACCGAAGCCTGTGCCGGTTCTCTCCATAGATTTGTTCTCTATATATTATATATAAGGTGTGGTAGTGCTGGGCAATGAAGATTTACTGCCACACGTCTTCCATAGCCTTGCGGACCTTGGGGGCTTGCTCGTCGGCAGGGTAGCCGATGGGGATGAGGGCTACGGGTTCCAGGCCTTCGGGCATGGGGACGATTTCGTGGAACTGGTTGATGTCGAAGTTGCACACCCAGCAGGTGCTAAGGCCCTGTTCGGTGGCTGCCAGGCAAAGGTGCTCAATGGCAATGGCAAGGTCGATGTCGGCATGGGACTTGGAGTCGTAGCGACGTGTCCAGCACTCTGCCTCGGCCTTCATGCAGAGGATGATGGCTGGTACGTCGTTTATCCAGTCGCGGTGGTAGGTCTCCTTGACACGTGCAAAGAGTTCGGGCTGGCTGTTGTCAACGAAGATGAAGCGCCATGGCTGGCGGTTGACGGCAGAGGGTGCAAGGCGCACACACTCTCGGATGTAGTCCAACTTTTCCGCCTCGATGGGACGGTCCTGATACTTGCGGCAGCTGTAGCGTGCCTCGCAAAGGTCTTTGAAGTTCATAGTTTTATATGGTTATTGGTTTGTTGTTTCGCCCCCCCCTCATTTAACGTTTAACAAGGAGCGGATGAGCGGTGAGTATTTTATCCACCCCCTCCCCCCCTGCGGGGTACTTCCCCTGTCTCAGGGGTAGAAAGTGGGTGATGGCGTTACTCAGTTGTAACTGACTGTCCCCCTGAGACAGGGGCGACGAGGAGCAAAGCGACGGAGGGGGTGGATAGTTTTCCGTTTTAATACGACTTTGTCGTCTTGAATCTGCTCCCGCTCGGCAGAGCAAATAAATTTTCTCTGCTCTCGCTTACTCGCAGATTTCCGTTTATTAGTTACTCCCATAGGTTGTCGATGTAATGCTTTAGGCGTTTGTAGAAGGGATGTCGGCACAGGGTGGGGGAGTGGCCGATGATGATGAGTTTCATGCGTGCCCGGGTGATGGCCACGTTCATGCGGCGGAGGTCGGAGAGGAAGCCCACCTGTCCCTGCTCGTTGTTGCGCACCATGGAGATGAGGATGATGTCGCGCTCCTGTCCCTGGAATCCGTCCACGGTGTTAATGGAGATGAGAGGGCGCAAGGGTTTCCAGTAGGAGTCCTTGCGTAGCATGCGTCGGAGCAGCTGTACCTGTCCCTTGTAGGGGGAGATGATACCGATGTCCAGGCGTTCGTATAGGATGCGGTCCTTGCCTATGCGCTCTATGTAGTCGTGCAGGGTTTGCAGGGCAAGTTCTGCTTCGACGGGGTTTATACGGCTGAGACCGTCGGAGGCGAGGGTTTCACCAGAGGAGAACGGAAAGGTGAAATCGGAAAGGTGAAAACTATTGGACTTTGGTGTTAAATCTTCGTTTTCCGTTTTCCGTTTTCCGTTTTCCGTTTCCAAATCGCTTTCCACCCACTCTATGGCGGTGTCCCAGTCGAGGATGCCGCGATACTTGACGCTGGGGTCGCTTTGCAGGAGGCCGTCGTAAAATTCGCGGTTGGGGAACTGCATTATCTCGTCCGACATGCGGTACTGTATGGTGAGCATGGAGACGCAACGGGGCTTGTTCTCGCAGATGGTCTGCATCAGCGTCTTGTCCAGTCCGCCAGACAGGGCGGCAGGGGATTTTATGGTTGGCGGCAACTGGCGGTGGTCTCCGGCCAGGATGACACGGTCGGCCTTCTGTATGGCTATCCAGCACGATGCCTCCAAGGCCTGTGCCGCCTCGTCAATGAAGAGTGTGCCGAAGCGTCGGCCAGTGAGCAAGGGATGTGCACTGCCCGTAAGGGTGCATGATATGACTCGGGCATCGGAGAATAGGCTCTCGTTGATGGTGTATTCCAGTTCGGCGGCACGCTCCTTGAGTCGTGCTATCTTCTGGTGGCGGTTCTCTCGGTTGCCCTCGCGGGAGTCGTAGAGTTGTCGTATGTTGCGGCGTATGCCCCACAACAGGTCGTAGAGCGGATGGCGCTCGAAGCGGCGCTCGTAGGTGTCGTTGAGCATGCGGTCGGTCACCCTGGTTGGGTTGCCTATGCGCAGGATGTTCACTCCACGCTCGGAGAGTTTCTCGCTGATCCAGTCCACCGCCATGTTGCTCTGTGCGCAGACAAGCACTTGTACCTCGCGGCGCAGAGCCTCGTAGATGGCCTCCACCAGCGTGGTGGTCTTGCCTGTGCCTGGAGGTCCATGCACCACGGCCACGTCCTTGGAACGGAGTACCAGGTCGGCAGCCTTTTCCTGGGAGGCGTTGAGCCATGGAAAGCGTACGGGGGCAAAGGAAAACTCGGATGCCGGAGCACTGGTGTGGCAGATGTCGCGCAACTGCGCCAGACGGTTGTCTTTGGCGGAGATGACGGTGTCCAGTGCCTGGAACATCAGGCGGTAGGTGTATTCATCGAGATACAGTTGCACGCCCAGACGGTCGGCATTGGCAATTTGAGTAAGTGCGCCTGCCGAGGGCAAGGCAATGACCATGCGGTTCTCCTCCACGAAACTGACTTGTGCCACAAATTTCATGTAGGAGAGCATGCCACTGGCGTCCTCCTGGAAGAAGCAGACGGGTTTGCCGGGCTCGAACTGATGCTCTACGTCGGTATCGGTGCTGCGGCTCACCTCCACCACCATCTGGTCCAGACTGTTGTAGTAGGAACGTCCCACGCTGAGCGGAAACCAGCACATGCCACGGCGCACTTTCTTCTGCACGCCCATGTTCTCCGTTTGCCGCTGGAATTGTTCCTTCTCGAACTCGTATTCCCTAAGCAGCAGGTCCTTCTGCCTGACTAAATCCTGTATCACGATGCAAATTTATTAAAAAAAAGACGTAAGCGTGGGGATTGAGTGGGAAAAATTGTATATTTGTATGCGATTAAACCTTAAAACAAGACTCACTGATGAACAACCACAAGACATATCTGGCATTCAACGTGGATGCCGTGCGTGACAGCAAGAAGGAGAACCTGCACACGCTGAACCTGCTTGGCGACTGGCAGAAGCGCTATCCCAACCGTTACAATTTCCTGAACATAGACTACATCAACTTCATCGCCACCCACGACGATCTGGTGGAGACCACCGTGAAGAGCGACTTCTTTGCCCGTATGGAAAAGGCCGACAACCTGATGCTCGTTGTTACAAAGGAGACAGATGCCGACAACGTGTGGCTGAACTGGCAGATAAGCCGTGCCGTGAACCGCTACCACCTGCCCGTTATTGTGGCCTTCAAGGGCGAGACCGTGGTGACGGACGATACACTGAAGGAGTATTGGGACCACATTCCCCAGAAGATAAAGAAGTACATCGGCCGCAACAGTGCCCGCATGTGCTACATCCCCTTGACCGAGACAAAGGTGGAAAAGGCTCTGGGATACTTCTGCGTACACTCGCAGACGTATCCATGCGATAGCACGACGATATATTAAAATAGACCCTCCCCCCAGCCCCTCCCTATATGGAGGGGAGTAGTTACAAAAGACTATTGGGGAGACGACTTTTAATAAAACACAAACCATTTAAAGCCCTTACCTCCAGTATATTATATCCCCTCTATACAGGGCGAGCAAGGTCTTTAGAAGAAGCACCAAATGTGCTTCCGTACCTTGAGAGGGGCGAAAAGGGTCTTTAGAGAAAGTCTTGAATATACTTTCGTGCCCTTTGAGGGGAGCACTCCCCAGTGCGACGCGAGCACAAATCTCCATTGCGACGCGCGGACATGGTAAGGGGGAGGGTCCTCACCTCACTCCTGCTTTGAGGACTGGGTACGGGGGAAGGGTCATTCACATTTCACATCGTTAACGCCTATGGCATACATCAGTCGCATAGAAATAGATTCCCTCTGGTCTGGTCAGCACCACGTGGTGTGGGACTTGCGACCGGATGTTAACATCCTCAGTGGTGTGAACGGAGTGGGAAAGAGTACTATCCTGAACAGGGTGGTGAACAGTCTGCTCAGGGTGGACCGTCTGGCTAAGGCAACAGATGGCGTCACGTTGGAATATTCTCCCGAGGATGCCACGCAGGTGAGGTTCGATATAATCCGTTCCTTCGACCGTCCGCTCATCTCCCAGGACATTCTGTCCAAGGTGGCGGATATAAGTCTGCATAGCGAACTGGACTTCCAGCTCTACCAGTTGCAGCGCCGCTTCCTGGACTACCAGGTGAACATGTCCAACCGCATGGTGCAACTCTTTACCTCGCAGGTGCCCGATGCGCAGCAGAAGGCCCAGGAGATAGCAGGAGAGAAAGAGCATTTCTACGACCTGGTGGACTCGCTATTTGCCGATACTGCCAAGAAGGCGCTGCGCACAAGCAATGAGATAGTCCTTGTGCAGAATGGAGAAAATCTCTATCCCTACCAGCTCAGCAGCGGAGAGAAGCAGATGCTCATCATCCTGCTTACCGTGCTGGTGCAGAACAAGGAACCCTACACGCTCTTCATGGATGAGCCCGAAATATCCCTGCACGTGGAGTGGCAGCAGAGGCTCATAGGCCTGATACGTGATCTCAACCCCAACGCGCAAATCATCCTTACCACACATTCGCCAGCCGTAATAATGGACGGATGGACAGATTGCGTCACAGATGTGGAGGATATTGTGGTGTGAAGTGAAACGGGAGGACCCCTCCCACAAGGGGCGAACAAGGTCTTTAGAAGATGGACTGAATGTCCATCTGTGCCTTGTGAGGGGCGAAAAGGGCCTTTAGAGAAAGCCTTGAATATACTTTCGTGCCCTTTGAGGGGAGCACTCCCCAGTGCGACGCGAGGACAAATCCCCAGTGCGACGCGAGGAGGGAGTGATTACAACCGACTAAGTGGCCACATCAACAGTACATTATACTCCCCTCCATATAGGGAGGGGAAAGGGGGAGGGTCCACACCGCTAATCGTTTAAAACCATGGGAAGAAGACTGGTTTGCAACATAACGTCCGACTACATTGCGGCAGCCAATAGGCTTAAGCCCAACCGTTCCAAGAAGCGCATAGTGGCATACGTGGAAAGTTATGACGACATAACCTTCTGGCGTGATGTGCTGGACGAATACGAGACGGACGACGTCTGTTTCGAGATAATGCTGCCTTCCCGAACCACCCTGGGCAAGGGCAAGAAGACTGCCCTGATGAATAACCTGGGACCTTACATGATAGCCTGCGTGGATGCCGACTACGACTGGCTCCTGCAGGGCAAGACCCCTCTTAGCCAGGAGGTGTGCCACAACAACTACGTGCTACATACCTATGTATATGCTATAGAGAACTACCGCTGCCATGCCGAGGGACTGCACCGTGCCTGCACCCGTGCCACGCTGAACGACCGCGAGGTCTTGAACCTGGAGGCCTTTATGGAGGAGTACAGCAAGATAGTGTGGCCCTTGTTCGTTTGGAACATCTGGGCATACCGCCATGGCAAGGACAACGAGTTTGGCATAATGCACTTCATAGATACCGTCACCTATCACGAGGCCAATATCCATAACCCCGAGGACACTTTGGAGTATGTGCGCCGGCGTGTCAACAAGAAGATAAACTGGCTACAGCAGCACTTCCCTGAGGGCAAGAAGACCTATGCTCCGCTTAAGGAAGAACTCCTTGGCATGGGACTGACACCCGAAACCACCTATTTATATATACAGGGTCACGGACTGATGGACGGTGTAATCCTGCCTCTGCTCACTCCCATCTGCCACATGCTTCGCCGCGAGAGGGAACGCGACATCAATGCCCTGGCCATGCACGAGACCCAACGCCAAAACGAACTGTCGGGCTATCGCAACAGCAGCCTGTCCATAGACGATGCACTGAAGAAAAGCATAGCATACCGCCATTCCACACCATACCAGTGGCTGCGTGGGGATATAGAGAGATTGCTGAAGGGGTGAGAGGAAACGTTGAACGATTAACGGTGAGCGGATGAGCGTCCCTACCGCTCATCCGCTCACCGTATTTCAAGGCTTCGTTAAACGTTCAACCTTCAACTTTCAACGTTTTTCCTCTCACCCGCCCAATGCTGAGACGATGCGGTCTAAGGTGGATGTTGGGGGGACGAAGTAGTTGTCTATTTGACGTATCAGTCCTGACTTGCTGAACACCACTACGCAGTCGCCTGGCTGTATCTGTGTATTGCCACCGATGCTCATGCCCACTCCGTCGCGGACAAGTCCACCCAGCGTAATGCCTGATGGGAAATGGAACTCGCGTATGGGTTTCTTGGTTATGGGGCTGCCCTCGGCTGCAACAAACTCTGCAATATCGGCATCGGCGATGGTCAGTCGGCGTATGTTGGCAACATCAGTATCCAGAAGCATGCGGTAGATGTGGCTTGCCGCTATGGTCTTCTTGTTGACGATGGTGCCGATGTCCAGTTTGCCTGCCATGGCCACGTAGTCCATGTTTTCCACCTGTGCTACGGTTTTCCTCACTCCCAGGCGCTTTGCCGCCAGGCAAGCCAGTATGTTGTTCTCCGTGTTGCTGGTCAGAGCCACAAATCCCTGTACGTCGCGTATGCCCTCGTCTATGAGCAGGTCGGTGTCGCGGGCATCGCCATGTATAATCATCAGGTCGCTGTCGTCAAGCTGCTCAAGAAGGCGCTGGCAGCGGTCCTCGTTGTATTCAATGATTTTCAGACTTATGTTGTCCGGTTTTGCCTGTGCCACGTGTACGGTGATGTCTCCGCCTCCCATAATCATGGCCTTGCGTACGTCGGCATAGTTTTCCTTGCCCACTATCTTGCGGATGAGGGAAATGTGCTTGCGTGTTGTCATGAAGTAGGCAATGTCTCCCAGGAAAAGTTCAGTGTTGCCGTTGGGGATGATGGTTGCCTCGTCGCGCTTGATTGCTACGATATGGAATGGTGAAGTGGGGCCGCAAAGGTCTTTCAGCGGTTTGTTGAACAGGTCCCTTGCCTCCTCCCTCAGTTTTATTCCCATAAGGCACAGTGCCCCGCCATGCACCTCCCAGTACTGGCGCACCCACGAGCGTTTCAGTCCGTCGATGATTTCCTTGGCTGCAAGTTCTTCGGGGTATACCAGCGAGTCTATGCCCATCTGCCTGAACACCTCCCGGTAATGCTCGGTAGTGTATTCGCTATTGTCCACGCGTGCCACTGTCTTCTTGGCGCCAAGTGTGTGTGCCAGCATGCAGCAAGTGATGTTCTTTGTTTCTTCGGGAGTGACGGCTATGAACAGGTCGGCATGTGCCACACCGGCTTCTTTCAGACCGCTTATGCTTGTGGGCGAAACGTTCATGATGAGCAGGTCGAAGTTTCCGCCTGCCATCTCCTCGGTCTTGTCCGGGTTCTCGTCCATGAGTATGATGTCGTGGTCTTCCTGCGAAAGGAGTTCTGCAAGATGTGTGCCCACGGCACCTGCACCGGCAATGATTATCTTCATGTGTGGGATGAATGTTTAGGGGGAGAAAGAAGGACCCTCCCCCTTACCCCTCCACAAGGGAGGGGAGTATAATGTACTGCTGATAGGGCATTTAGTCGGTTGTAACTACTCCCCTCCATAGAGGGAGGGGGTGGGGAAGGGTCTGTTGGGGCCTGTCTTCTCCCTTTCTTTACCTTATAGCCTTTATTATGCTCTCCGCATCCAGTCCTGCTATGTGGTACAGTTCTGCAGGCGAGCCATGCTCGATGAACCTATCGGGTATGCCCAGGCGTGTAACCTTCTTGGCATAGCCATTGTCGGCAAGCCATTCCAGTATGGCCGAACCAAAACCGCCGTTCAGCGCACCGTCCTCTATGGTGATGATATGGTCATACTCCTGTGCCACCTTCTCCATTATGGCATTGTCCAGGGGTTTCAGGAAGCGCATGTCGTAGTGTGCAGGCAGATTCTCGTTCTTGCTTTCTTCCGCCATCTTGGCAATGATGTCCTGTACGGCATTGCCCAAGGGACCCAGTGTCAGTACGGCAGTCTTGGAAACCCAGCTATCTGTGCCTTTGCTTTCGCTAACCAAGCGTCCTGTACCTATCTCCACGGCCTCCAAGGGGCAGCGCCAATTGGGCATGACGCCATTGCCGCGAGGATAACGTATCACGAATGGTCCGTCCTGGCACTCTATGGCTGTATACATGAGACGGCGCAGTTCTGCCTCGTTCATGGGCGAAGCGATGGTCAGGTTGGGTACGGTGCGCAGGCTTGGCAGGTCGAATACGCCATGGTGCGTGGGACCGTCCTCGCCAACGATGCCTGCACGGTCCAGGCACATCACCACATGCAGACGGCTGATGGCCACGTCGTGTATGATGTTGTCGTAGGCGCGCTGGGCAAAACTGGAGTATATGTTGCATACGGGAATGAGTCCGTCCTTTGCCATACCGGCAGAGAAAGTTACGGCATGTCCCTCGGCTATGCCCACGTCAAAGCAACGCTCGGGCATCTCGCGCATCATGATGTTCATGGAGCAGCCTGTTGGCATTGCAGGCGTAACACCCACGATGCGCTCGTTCTTGCGTGCCATCTCCAGCAGAGTCTCGCCGAATACATCCTGATAGCGTGGTGGCAAACCCTCGGTATTGGCGCAGATTCGCTCGCCAGTTTCAGGGTCGAACTTGCCAGGCGCGTGGAAAGTAGTCGGGTCTTCCACGGCAGGCTGGTAGCCATGTCCCTTCTCAGTGTGTATGTGCAGCAGGCGTGGTCCGCTCAGTTCCTTCAGGCTTCGCAAGGTATGTACCAGCGAGATGACATCATGCCCGTCCTGAGGACCGAAGTAACGGATGTCTATGCCCTCGAACATGTTGTGCTGGTTGTGGATGAAGGACTTTAGGGAGTTGTTCAGTCGGATGAAACGTTTCTTGCCGTTTTCCGTCAGCCATCCCCAGTCGGCCAGTTTGTGTGCTGCGCGGTTGCGGAAGCGGTTGTAGGTTCCGCTCGTATGCAGATGGTGAAGGTAGGTGTTCATGCCACCCACGGCACGGTCTATGCTCATGTTGTTGTCGTTCAGGATTATGAGCATATTGTTGGGCGTAGTGCCTGCATTGTTCAGACCCTCGAATGCCAGGCCTCCGCTCATGGCACCGTCGCCTATAACGGCTATGACATGTCTGTCCGCCCCCTGATGGTTGGCAGCCACGGCCATGCCCAGCGCAGCGGAGATGCTCACCGAAGCATGACCGCAGGTGGTGGTATCATACTCGCTTTCTTGCGGCGAGGGGAAGGGTTTGATGCCCCCCAGGCGCCGGTTGGTATGGAATTGCTTCCTGCGGCCCGTCAGCATCTTGTGTCCGTAGGCCTGATGTCCCACGTCCCATACGATGCGGTCCTCTGGTGTGTTGAACACATAGTGCAGGGCCACGGTCAGTTCCACCACTCCCAGGCTGCTGGCAAAGTGTCCGGGGTTGCGGCTGAGTTCGTCGATGAGGCATTCGCGCAATTCTGCACACACCTGTGGGAGTGCCTCTATAGGCAGTTTCCTCAGGTCGGAAGGGAATTCTATCGTAGAAAGCAGGTTTTGCTCGTTAGTGTCCATAGTTTTGGAAAATACAATTGCAAAGCAAAGATATAAAAAAATAGTTAATCCATGGTATAGTTTCTCCCTTTTTTGTATCTTTGTTGCATAATTAGTTAAGAATATGCTTGGGCGTGATGCTTGAGAAAAATAAAAAATACGTACTTTTAGGCTCCTGCTTCTCCCAGTACATGGGCGAGCGTATGCAGGCAGAGAGCTATGATGCCCTGTGCAATCCGGTGGGCACTTTGTTCAATCCGGAGAGCATACGCAATACCGTGATGCATGCACTCTGCGGAGGTCAGGACGGCCTGCCCATGTTCTGGGATGAGGCCATGCAGGAGTGGCGCTGCTGGTGGGCAAACACACGTTTCCGTGCCGCGCAGGAGGATGAGGCACGTGCCCTGGTTCAGGAGTCTTTCCACGCCCTTGGCCATGCCCTGTGCCATGCTGACCGCCTGTTCCTGACCCTTGGCACCAACGTATGCTACAGGCTTGTGCAGGATGGCATGGTGGTGAGCAATTGCCAGCGCCAGGCCGACCGCCTTTTCCGCGAGGAGAGCCTGTCTTTGCAGGAGGTGTGCCAGGTGCTGGACGAGACCCTGCAATGCCTTTTCGCCAAGAACCCCGGCATACGGGTTACCTTCACACTGAGCCCCTTCCGCTACAGGAAATATGGCTGGCACCGCTCGCAGGTGAGCAAGGCCACGCTGCTCCTTGCCATCGACGAGATGCAGAAGCGCCATGCCCAGCGGGTGGACTATTTCCCGTCATACGAGATAATAATGGACGAACTGAGAGACTACCGCTATTATGCCGAGGACGGGCTTCATCCCTCGCCCGAGGCAGTGGACATTATTTGGAACAGATTATGCGAATAGATACCATAGCATCATTGACAGGCGCCCAGATGACGGGGCAGTACGATGCGGAGGTGGAATGGCTCCTGACGGACAGCCGCAGCCTTTGCTTCCCCGAGACCACCCTGTTCTTTGCCATCCGCACGGAACGTGGCGACGGCCACCGCTACATCCAGGACCTCTACAACCGTGGCGTGCGTGCCTTCGTGGTCAGTGCCCTGCAGGAGAATCTGCCTGGTGCAGTGCAACTCCTTGTGCCCGACACCCTTACGGCCCTTCAGCGCCTTGCCGAGCGCCATCGCGAAGAGTTCGATATCCCGGTCATAGGCATTACGGGCAGCAACGGCAAGACCGTGGTCAAGGAGTGGCTCTACCAGATGCTCTCTCCCGACATGACCGTGACCCGTTCGCCTCGCAGCTACAACTCGCAGATAGGCGTGCCCCTCAGCGTGTGGGCCTTGAACGGGAACAGCCAGGTGGCCATCTTCGAGGCTGGTATCAGTATGCCTGGCGAGATGAACAGTCTTCAGCGCATGATTCAACCCACGATAGGTGTGTTCACCGGACTTGGTCCTGCTCATCAGAAGAACTTCCAGACTATGGAGCAGAAGAGGGCAGAGAAGATGCTTCTGTTCAAGGACTGCCCTATAGTGTTCGAAGCTGATGAAGCCGTAGAGGATGCCTTGGAGCGCGATAAGGAACTTTGTGCCCGAGTGTGTCGTCATCTTGGTATGAGCGAGGATGTGATACAGGAACGCCTCTCTCGTCTCGAGCCAGTGGCAATGCGCCTGGAGGTGAAGCAAGGCAGACATTCGTGCACGCTGATAAACGATACATACAATAGCGATCTCAGTAGTTTGGACATAGCCCTCGACTTTATGAACCGCCGTCCCGACCGTAAGGGTCGTTCGCGAGTGTTAATTTTGAGCGATATTCTGCAGAGCGGTACTCCTTCCAGTGAGTTGTATGCCCATGTGGCGCGCTTGGTGGAAAACCGTGGAGTTGAGGTGTTTGTTGGTATTGGAGAGGAGTTGATGAGTCAGTCGCAATGCTTTGCCAAGGTGCAGGCACGATGCTCTTTCTATCCCGACACCGACACCTTTATGCATAGTCCAGACTTCGCCTCTCTGCGCGATAGTATGGTGCTTGTGAAGGGTGCTCGTGCCTTCCATTTCGATGATATCACCGAGGCACTCGAGCAGAAGGTGCACGAAACCATTCTCGAGGTGAACCTTGGTGCCGTGGTGGACAACCTGAACTACTATCGCTCTTTCCTCAATCCCACTACACGCATCATCTGCATGGTCAAGGCCGATGCCTATGGCGCCGGTGCCGTGGAGGTGGCAAAGACGCTTCAAAGCCAACCGCAGGTGGGCTATCTTGCCGTGGCCGTTGCCGACGAGGGAGCCTTGCTTCGCTCCCAGGGTATCACAAAGAATATCATTGTGATGAACCCCGAGATGAGCAGTTTCAACACTCTGTTTGAATACAACTTGGAGACCGAGGTATATAGTTTCCGTCTGCTCGATGCGCTCATTCATGCCGCCGAGAGGGTTGGTATAACCGGTATGCCAATACATATTAAACTCGACACTGGTATGCATCGCTTGGGCTTTGACCCCATGAAGGATATGCCTGCCTTGATAGAGAGGTTGAAGAGTCAGACGGCACTCGTGCCCCGTTCCGTCTTCTCGCACTTTGTGGGAAGCGATAGTGACGGGTTCGACCAGTTCTCTGCCGAGCAGTACCGCCGTTTCCAGCATGGCGCCGACGTGCTTCAGGGGGATTTCCCTCACCACATCCTGCGCCATATGTGCAATAGTGCCGGCATAGAGCACTTCCCCGAACGACAGATGGATATGGTACGTCTGGGTCTGGGACTCTATGGCATCAATGCTCGCAATAATGAGCTGTTGAGCAATGTCTCTACCCTCAAGACCACCATCCTGCAGATACACGATGTACCACAGGATGAGACGGTGGGTTATAGCCGTCGAGGCAAACTCTCTCGCGATTCTCGCATAGCATCCATTCCCATTGGTTATGCCGACGGTTGGGATCGTCTCTTTGGCAATGGCAAAGCATATTGCCTGGTGCATGGCAAGAAGGCTCCCTATGTGGGTAACATCTGCATGGATGTGTGCATGATAGACATCACCGACATACCCGAAGCTCAGGAGGGCGACACCGTTGTGCTCTTCGGCACCGAACTCTCGCCCAGCACCCTTGCCGACATTGTAGGTACCATACCTTATGAAATCCTCACCTCCGTGTCCTCACGTGTGAAGAGGGTGTATTATAGTGAGTAAAGCCCCCCTCGGTCCCCGGACCCACCCCATCCCTCCCTGTGAGGGAGGGGGGACGCCCCCCCCTGGTCCCCCTAAAGGGGGGGAGTAGGACTTAATGCCTTCTTTGCCTACACCGTGGGCATGTACATTCTGGCCGCCGTCTTCCTATTGAAATTCTTGTTGTAATATTCTCTTTTCCGCTTCCCGATATGAAAAAGCAAATCTTCTCCCTTGCCCTTGCCCTGGTGGCATTCCTTGCAAGTTCCTGTTCCGACGACAAGCGCGATGCCATAGGTCGTACAGAGGTGGTCATCGAGACCTCGCGCGGCGACATCACCGTCCGCCTGTATGACGACACCCCTGTGCATCGCGACAACTTCATCCGCATGATCGAGGCAGGTGTCTACGAGAACCTCATCTGGAACCGCATAGTCCCCGGAGCAACCATACAGACAGGCGAACCCACGCATAAGGCAGGTGGTGCTGCACCTACGGTGGATGTGTCGAAATATCGTCATACCTTGCCGGCAGAGATAAAGTTTCCACGCTATTTTCATAAGGCTGGTGCCTTGGCAATGTGCCGTCAGCCAGACGATGTCAATCCCGACAGGGTAAGCAGTGGTACGCACTTCTACATCGTTTCGGGCAAGAAGTACGACATTGGTTCCCTTGCCGAACTTTGGCAGGGCCGTCGCGATGGGGAACCCGGTTTCAAACTGCCCTCACTCTCGGCATATCAAAAGCAAGTCTATACCACCCGTGGCGGAGCCCCCCTGCTCGATGGCGACTACACCATCTTCGGCGAAGTGGTGGATGGCATAGGCGTGGTAGAGTCCATCAACAAGGTCCCCATCGACGCCAAGGAACACCCCTTGAAGGAAGTCGTGCTGAAGAGGGTGAGGGTGGTGAAACGTTGAACGGATGGCCCCCTCAATCCCCCTAATGAAAGACCCCCTCAATCCCCCTGCAGGGGGAGGAGAGGGTGAGTGGTGAGCGGTGAACGGTGAACGGTGAGCGGATGAGCGGATAAGAGTAATCAGAATATTCCGAATAATCGGAAATCCGCTCACACGTTTAACGAACAAAGAAAAGGCACAGGACCTGAGTGAAAAACAGGGTTCTGTGCCTTGCGGATATTATATGAGGAGAATTAAAGTTCTTGCTTTTGGTGTCCCCCCCTTACATTCTGCTGATGAGGTAGGGCAGGGCCTTTTCGAACTTCACACCCCACCAGTGGGAGGGGTCAGGCAGGGTCTGACGGATGGTCTCCACTACGAAGTCGGCGGCGATGGAGGCTGACTCCAGGATGCTGTGGCCGCGCATCAGTGCACCGGCAAAGGAGGAGGCGTAGCAGTCGCCAGTGCCGTGCATGGATACGTCCATGCGGTCGGTGAAGTAGTACTGTGTCTCGTTGCCATCGTAGCATGCCACACCCAGTTTGCCGGGCTCGAGGCTTACGCCAGTCAGCACCACGTTCTTGGCGCCAAGGGCATAGAGGCTCTTGAGGGTCTGCTCCACGTAGGCCTGGTCGTACTCGGTGCGGTACTCCTCGCCCAGGAGCAGGGCAGCCTCGGTGAGGTTGGGCATGATTACGTCAGCACCGTTGCACAGGCGGCGCATCTCCAGTGGGAAGTCGTCATCGAAGCCGGGATAGAGTTTGCCGCCATCGCCCATTACGGGGTCCACGATGCGCAGTGCACCCTCGTTGGCAACCTCCTGCATGATGCGCAGGATGTGGGGAATCTGTGCCTTGGAGACGTAACCGGTGTAGAAGGCGTCGAATGTAACGTTCTCCTTCTTCCACTGAGCCAGGATGTTGGGCATCTCGTCGGTGAGGTCGAAGAAGGTCCAGGCGGAGTAGCCTGCCGTGTGGTTGGAAAGCACAGAGCTGGGCAGTATGCCGCACTCTACTCCGCAAGCGGAGATGATGGGCAGTGCCACGGTGAGCGAGCACTGGCCTACGCAGGAAATGTCCTGGATGGTAAGAAGTCTTTTGTCTGTCATATATGGGGTTGTTTAAGAGCGGACCCCCTCAATCCCCCTGCGAGGGGGAGGAGAGGGTGGGCGTTTTACGATTAACGGTGAGTGGTGAGGGGGTGAGCGGTGAGCGGAGCAGTTTTCCGTTTTCCGTTTTCACCTTTCCGTTTTAAAAGCTGTATTTGAGCATCATCTTGGGTGATACTTTCACGTCGGTGAAGTAGTTCTCTATCTCCACCTCGGTGCCGGCGGCAAAGTGGCGGTTGAAGCAGTAGAGGAGCTGCAGCTCGGTGCTGAACTGGAAACGCTCCTCGGTGGCCTTGTAGTTGAGGTCGACATAGCCCTCGAAGTAGAGCCTGTCGCGGAGGAACTTGGTGTTGCACACCGCAGTGCCCTGGAGGCCGTGCCCGGCAGTGCCCAGACGGTAGTCGATGTCCATGCGGTACATGAGGTTGAACTGCAGGAAGGTCTTCTTCACAAACTTCTGGTATGCGCCACCCAGCAGTACGCCGTGGGCATAGGTGATGCCGCTATCGAAGAGCACGCCGCCGTCGTACTCGGCATGAGCGTAGAAGTTGTTCTTCAGACGGAAGTTGTAGCCGTACTCAAAGTACATGCCGTTGTCGGCCAGTTTGCCGAAGTCGAAGTCCACGAAGCCGAAGCCGTTGCCCGACTTGTGGGAGTGACCTATCTCGGTGGTCAGTGTGCCGTAGTTGTGACCGTAGTCGTACTGAAGTTGCATGTTGCCGTACACCTGCGCCTTTGCCATGGTAGCCATCAGGCAGGCAAGGAGGATAAGGGATAATCTTTTCATCTTGTGTGTGTTGTTTGTGTTTATCTGCTTTTGCGGTGCAAAGGTACGGCAAAGGAAGGCATATACGCAACGATGTATTCCTGAAAGGTGAAAGGTTGTTCCGAAAAAGGGAAGGACCCCCTCAATCCCCCTGTAGGGGGAGGAGAGGGTGGGCGTTTTACGATTAACGGTGAGTGGTGAGCGGGTGATTGTCGGAGTAGTCTGAGTAATCGGATATAGTTTTCGCTAACCGCTCACCGCTCATCCGCTCCCCGCTCGTTCTTCCCCCTGCAGGGGGATTGAGGGGGTCCTCCCTTTCCGTTCATCCTATACTCCTGTGGTGATACCCCCATTTCTCGGGAGAAGAAGCGCGAGAACTGGGCTTGGGAGGTGAAGCCCAGGTGCTGGCTTATCTGCTGTATAGTAAGCCGGGTGCCGTCGAGCATGGTGCAGGCCTCCTGCAAGAGGTAGTCGGAGATAATCTGCTTGGGCTTCTTCTCTGCCATCTTGTCCGTAACGTCCTGCAGGTATCGGGTGGAGACACAGAGCCTCTCGGCATAGAACGCCACATCGTGAGCCGTGGCATAATGGCGCGTTAGCAGGGAGAGGAAGGCGTTGTAGATGTCCGCCGACCTCATGGCAGGCTTGCCCTTGCCAGGGGCTACGGAGTAGACAAGATGCGAGTGAATGTAGGCATGGGCATTGGACACTGCCTTCTGGGTGCTGTCGCCAAAAGCCATACGTGTGGCAATGGCCGTGGACATGGCACCGGCTATGCCATGGCGGCGCCACGTGTCCATATTGCGCGAGGAGAAGAACTCATGCCCCTCATCTGCCAGCATCAGCAGTGTGGTGAGGTATCCCTCTCTGAACTCTGCTCCGCGAAGCATCACTGCCCTGGCACCCAATTGGCAAAGGTGCCTGGCAGCCCTGAGCATGTCGTCGTCGGTCAGTATCCTGCACCCCAGCATGGCCTCTGCCTCGCACACCTTCAGGATGAGCAGGTCGGCAAGCGGCAGCAGGTGCGTCGTCCACATGTCCATGGCCAGGTCGGAGAGCAGGCGTTTCCCCGTGGAGTCGATGACGGACGGCACCATCACTCTGCGCGGTACGGACTTCACGATGGGGCAGAGGCATTCTATGGTCTGAGGGTCGCACACGAAGCCCATCTTCACCGCCAGCGGACGCGCCTTGTGCAAGGCAGAGCGTATCTGCTCCGCCACCAGCTGCATGGGCAGGTTGGACACATGCGGTCCCGATGCCTCGTCCTGCGAGATGATGGAAGTCATGGCAGCCAAGGGTCTGCCCCTCAGTGCCGATATGGTGCCTATGTCAGCCACAATACCCGCCTCTCCCGTAGAGTCGGAGGCATTGATGGTCAGCACATCGGGCAGGTGTATCATTGAGTCCTTGTGTGGGTTCATAGTGCTTGTTTTGTGCTATCAGCAGGGCAAATATACAACAAATTGGGCAAGAAAACATCGGGTGCAGTGTATTTTCCAAGAATAACGGTGTCGTTTTGTTTGGTGTTTTACTCAGTTATTCGTAACTCTGAGGCTTCGCCTCTAAATTACTCACGTTCGGAAATAAAAATAAATCCCAATTTATTTTGTATTTCTCTCACTTAATCGTAACATTGAGGCTTGCGCCTCGAAGGTACTCTCGTTCGAAAATACTCAAACAAGTTTGGTATTTTACTCACTTATTCGTACCTTTGCACCTCTCATTTATAATATAATGTACGCGTAATGCATAAGACTATGGAAGAGAAGGAATATCTGGACAAATATGAGCAGAGTCTGACTAAGGAACTGCTCCGCGTTTGCACACAGCAGGGCAAGTTGGCAGGGCAGTTGTTGCCCAGTCCCGACCTGGACGAGAAATGGGAACAGGTGGCGCAGCCCTATATGGGCGATGCCATCAAGGAGATAGCCAAGTATCCCACCGTGGCACTGGGATGGATGATGTACGTGGGCATGGCCGTGGCACACTACTGGGACGTGGACTGGGAACTCTATGGTAAGATAGAGAACCTCTACGAGTACATCCGCGACAAGCGTGGCTTTGACGAGATGGACGAGTATGTGCGCGAAACGGTGCTGGGCTTCTCGCCCAAGGCAAAGCCCCAGGACAGCAAGCAGCAGAACGAGTACGACGAGACGGAGGAACTGGTGCGCACACTTTCCACCATCTGCCTCACACAGATTCGTCGCGAGCAGATAGAACCCCAAAGTCCCATGGCCTTCCGCGTGTATCTGCGCAGCATACATGCCCTGTACGTCATAGGCGCCAGCGTGGAACTATATCGCCTCGGTTACAAAATGACAGTGTAAGGGCAGATTTTTTGTAAAAAGTGTTTGTGAAAACGAAAGTTTGTTATATCTTTGCCCGCATTGTAAGCAAAACGTAAGAATAACGCAACTAAACATAGCGATATGAAACACCAATTGAGAAGTTCCGTGTGTACACAGGGTCGCCGCATGGCCGGCGCAAGAGCCCTGTGGGTGGCAAACGGCATGAAGAGAGAGATGTTTGGCAAGCCCATCATAGCCATAGTGAACTCCTTCACACAGTTTGTGCCTGGTCACACACATTTGCACGAGATTGGTCAGATAGTGAAGGCCGAGATAGAGAGCATGGGATGCTATGCCGCAGAGTTCAATACCATAGCCATAGACGACGGCTTTGGCATGGGCCATGACGGCATGCTCTACTCCCTGCCCAGCCGCGACATCATAGCAGACAGCGTGGAGTACATGTGCAACGCCCACAAGGCCGATGCCATGATTTGCATCTCCAATTGCGACAAGATAACCCCCGGCATGCTGATGGCTGCCATGCGACTGAATATCCCCGCGGTGTTCGTTAGCGGCGGTCCTATGGAGGCAGGCAAGTACAAGGGCGAGAACCTCGACCTGATAGCCGCCATGGTGAAGGGTGCCGATAAGACCGTGAGCGACGAGGAACTGGCAGAGGTGGAAAACCGTGCATGCCCCGGATGCGGATGCTGTAGCGGCATGTTTACCGCCAACTCCATGAACAACCTCACCGAAGGCATCGGCCTGTCCCTGCCCGGCAACGGCACCATCCTGGCCACTCATGCCAACCGTATACAGCTCTTCAAGGATGCTGCCCGACAGATAGTGAAGAATGCCTTTGCATACTATGAGGATGGCGACGAGAGCGTTCTGCCCCGCAGCATAGCCACACGTCAGGCTTTCATGAATGCCATGACTCTGGACATTGCCATGGGTGCCAGCACCAACACCGTACTGCACCTGCTTGCCGTGGCTCAGGAGGCCGAGGTGGACTTCACCATGAAGGACATGGACGAACTCTCTCGCAAGACTCCCTTCCTGTGCAAACTGGCTCCCAACAGCCAGAAGTACAGCGTGCAGGAGTGCGGCCGTGCCGGAGGTATGCTCAACCTGCTTGGCGAACTGGCCAAGGGTGGGCTGATAGACACCTCGGTGAAGCGCGTGAACGGCGCCACACTGGCCGAGGACATAGAGAAATACTCCATCCTCAAGGATAATATAGATCCCGAGGCAAAGAGAATATATAGCAGCGCACCTGCCGGTGTGTTCTGCAACAAGATGGGTGCACAGAACACCATGTATGAGACTCTGGACACCGACCGTGAGAACGGTTGCATCCGCGACATAGAGCATGCCTACACCAAGGACGGCGGCATGGCGGTGCTCTTCGGCAATATTGCCCAGGACGGTTGTGTGGTGAAGACAGCAGGTGTGGACGAGAGCATATGGAAGTTCTCCGGTCCTGCTGTGGTGTTCGACTCCCAGGAGGACGCTTGCGAAGGCATCCTCGGTGGTAAGGTGAAGAAGGGCGATGTGGTGGTAATCACACACGAGGGCCCTAAGGGCGGTCCTGGCATGCAGGAGATGCTCTATCCCACCAGCTACATCAAGTCCATGCACATGGGCAAGGAATGCGCCCTCATTACCGACGGCCGTTTCAGTGGTGGTACATCGGGTCTCAGCATCGGACACATCAGTCCCGAGGCTGCCGCAGGTGGCAACATCGGCAAGATAATGGATGGCGACATCATAGACATAGACATACCCGCACGCTCCATCAACGTGCGCCTCTCCGACGAGGAACTGGCAGCACGTCCCCAGCAGCCTCTCCGCCGCAACCGCGTGGTAAGCAAGGCCCTCCGTGCCTACGCACAGAGCGTGACCAGCGCCGACAAGGGCGGTGTGAGGATTATTAAGGATTGACGGTGAGCCCCCCTCAATCCCCCTCTAGGGGGAGGAGAGGGTGAGCGAACAGACCCCCTCAATCCCCCTGCGAGGGGGAGGTTTAACGGTGAGCGGATGAGCGGAAATTACTAGGTCCTCATAAATCCTCTTATATCCTCTTATATCCTCCTCGAATAAAAGACAGAAAATGGAAACAACAAAGATAACAGGTGCTGAAGCCCTTATGCGCTCCCTCGAACACGAGGGCGTGGACGTGCTCTTCGGATATCCCGGTGGTGCCATAATGCCCACCTACGATGCCTTGTACGACCACAAGGAAACCCTGCACCACATACTCGTGCGCCACGAACAGGCTGCCGTACATGCCGCTCAGGGCTATGCCCGAGTAAGTGGCAAGGTGGGTTGCGCCATCGTGACATCAGGTCCCGGTGCCATGAACACCATCACCGGTGTGGCAGATGCCATGATAGACTCCACCCCCATGGTGGTGATATGCGGTCAGGTGGGTGCTGCCATGCTGGGTACGGATGCCTTTCAGGAGGTGGACGTAGTGGGTGTTACACAGCCCATCAGCAAGTGGAACTACCAGATTCGCCGTGCCGAGGACATTCCCTGGGCAGTGGCGCGTGCCTTCTATATCGCCAAGAGCGGCCGTCCCGGACCTGTGGTGCTGGACTTTGCCAAGAATGCGCAGACGGCACTCATCGAGTACCAGCCTCAGACGGTGGACTTTATCCGTAGCTACAACCCCGTGCCAGCAGCTGCACCAGGCAGCATAGAGAGGG
>JAZRII010000015.1:0-9523 GCA_045645225.1 Bacteroidaceae bacterium
CTTGGCCAGCGAGCCGTAGAACTCGGTGCTGGGTCCTGGGATGGGTTCTGCCAGTGAGCAGAGGTCCACGTTCTCCGTCTGGCAGAAGTAGAGCGAGTTGTGAAGTTCCTGAAGCACGATGAGTTCTGCACCCTTCTGTGCCGCCAGGCGTATGTTCTGTGCAAGTTTCTGCTTGTTTGCCTCTATGTTGGCAGAGCAGGTTTGTTGGATGATTCCGATTTTCATTTTGGAGGGATTTTGGGGGTTAGAGGATGGGAGAGGACGGAAGAGGAAGCAAGAGGACGGGAGAGGATTTTTTTTAGCCGCTCGCTTTTATCTACATTTAGTTTTCCGTTTTATTCGCTTCGACTCATCAAGCTAAAGCAAGTCCGTTTTCACCTTTCCGTTTTCCGTTTTCCGTTTATATTGGGTACTGCATCGTGCAGCAGTGCAGGCTTCCGTTCTGGGTGAGCAGGATGCGGCAATCTATGCCTATTACCTCGCGGTCGGGGAAGGCCTGCTGGAGGGCCTCCTTGGCACGCTGGTTCTCCGCTTCGTCCTCGTAGAAGGGGAGCAGTATGGCGGTGTTCATGATGAGGAAGTTGGCATAGTATGGAGGCACAGCAATGAGTCGGTAAGGCTCGCCCTGCAGTGTGCGGAATGTGCGGAGTTCCTCAAGCATCTCAGGGCATCCCTCGCCGTAGACGATGGTATTGTTGGGGGCAAAGCGTGCCAGGGTGTCTATGTGGGCATCCGTGTCGTCACGCTCCAGGCCTCCGTGGTGGAGCCACAGAATGCGCTTGGCAGAGAGTCGTCGGCAGAGTTCCTCGCCAATGGCTTGTTCAGCGGATGAGGCCTCGGAGGCGGTGCGTCTATTATCATTCAGGTTGCACTGGGCGGTGGTCAGTATGGTGCCTTCGCCGTCGCTCTCTATGGAGCCGCCCTCCAGTTCGAAGTCCAGTTGGGACACGTAGACGTTGTGCTCGGGGTCGTGGGCAAAGTTCTGGTTGTAGAACTCGCGGTTGATGGCATTGTCCAGCGAAGCCTCGAACTTGCCACCCCAGGCATTGAAGCGGAAGTCGAGCAGTTCGCGTGCCCCATCCTCGCGCAGCAGTGTGATGAAGGCATGGTCGCGTGCCCAGGTGTCGTTGCTGGGTATGCGGAAGTATTCTATGTTGGCCAGGGCCTTGCCGGGCAGTTCTCCCTCGAGCAAGGCACGCACACGCTGGGGCTGGGGAGTAACGATCCAGAGTTTCTGTCTGAGGGCTATCTCGCGTGCTATGCTTATGTAGCACTTGGTCACCTCCTCCAGCGTCTCCGCCCAGTCGGTTCCGCTATGTGGCCATGTCAGTTGCACGGCCTCCTGTGGGTGCCATTCGGCAGGCAGGTATCTTGTCATGTTGTTTCTTTCTTGATTGGTTTCAGGTTCAAAGATAGCACTTTTAGACCTCATTTTGGCACATTGGCACTGAAAAAAGCCACTTCGGCACTGAAAAACTGGCCTTTGGAGGCAAAAAATGCCTGCTGGGGTGGTGTGGATGCAGATATTTTTCGTACCTTTGTGCCTGGAATTCAACCCAACACTACACACATATCACAATGAGCGTGAAGGTTAAGGAAGTAATCGACGCCCTTGAACGTTTCGCGCCTCTGCCCCTTCAGGAGAGCTATGATAATGCCGGCCTGCAGGTAGGATTGACAGAGGCGGAGGTTTCAGGGGCATTATTGTGTCTGGACGTCACCGAGGAGGTGGTGCGCGAGGCGGTGGACCTGGGGTGCAACCTGATAGTGAGCCACCATCCCGTGCTGTTCCGCGGCCTGAAGCAGGTGAGCGATGCCACACAGGTTCAGCGCGTGGTGCGCCTGGCCATACAGAACGACATAGCCATCTACAGTGCCCATACCAACCTGGACAAGGCCGAGGACGGGGTAAACTACCAGATGGCCGAGCGCCTGGGACTCATCGACGTGGTTCCCGTGGGCGACTGCGGTGTGGTGGGATACCTGTCTGCCCCCATGGACGCACGCTTCTTCCTGGACAGAGTGAAGGAGGTGTTCCATTGCCAGTGCCTGATGCACAACGAGGTGCTCTCGCGCCCCATCCAGAGCGTGGCCATCTGCGGAGGCGGTGGCGACTTCCTCCTGGACGAGGCCATAGCGCAGGAGGCCGATGCCTTCCTGACCGGGGAGATGCGCTACCACCTGTACATGGGGCACGAGCAGGAGATACAGATATGCGTGCTGGGGCACTACGAGAGCGAGCAGTACACCGTGGAGCTGCTGGAGCGCCTGCTGGGCGAGCAGTTCCCGCACCTGCCCTTGTACAAGACAGAAGTAAATACTAACCCTATACATTATTTAATTTAAATGGCAAAAGTAAAAGACCCTGCAGAACTGATGGTCGAGGACAAGCTGAAGAACCTCTACCAGTTGCAGACCCTCATGACCGAGATTGACCAGATCAAGACTCTCCGCGGCGAACTTCCCCTGGAGGTGAAGGACCTGGAGGACGAAATCGCTGGTTTGGAAACCCGCATAGAGAAGATCAACGAGGACATAGCATCTGCCAAGAAGGAAATCACCGAGCGCCAGGGCGTCATCGAGAAGAACAAGATGGACATAGAGCGCTTTGAGAACCAGATGAAGAACGTGCGCAACAACCGCGAGTACGAGAACTTCTCCAAGCAGATCGAGTACCTGCGACTGGACAACGAACTGCACCAGAAGCGCATAGGCGAGGCAAAGGCTTCTCTGGAGACTCGTGGCGATGAACTGCTGAAGTCCAACCAGGTTATTGCCGACCGCCGTACCGACCTGGACATCAAGCGTACCGAACTGGAGGAAATCGTCAGCGAGACAAAGGCCGAGGAGGAGAAACTCAAGGAGAAGGCTCACAACGTGGAGGCTACCATCGAGCCCCGCCTTTTGAGCGCCTTCAAGCGCATCCGCAAGAACTCACGCAACGGCTTGGCCGTGGTTTATGTTCAGCGCGACGCATGCGGTGGCTGCTTCAACAAGGTTCCGCCCCAGCGCCAGCTGGATATCCGCACCCGCAAGAAGATTATCGTGTGCGAGTATTGCGGCCGTATCCTCGTAGACCCCGAACTGGCAGGTGTAAAGGTGGAAGCCAAGAACCTGGAGGACAAGCCACGCCGCCGCCGTGTGGTAAAGCGCCGCGAGGAGTAAGCGAACGGATTTCTCCCGAGATATACAGACAACGCCAGGGGCTGTGTCGCACATTGCGCGATGCAGCCCCTGTGGTGTTTCTTTTCCGCCATTCACTCGAAATATATGGGGCAGTGCAGGTGGTTCTTGTTGATTTTGTAGATGAGGATGCGCTCGGGATAGCGGCCCAGGAGGAAGAGGGTGACGGGGCAAAGCCATATCTCCTCGGTGAAGAACTCGCTGGGGTCCTTGTAGAATGCACCGCCGGTCAGTGTGGATTGCGTCTTGTACAGCCTCATGCCGCAATAGTTCTGGTCTTCCTTCTCGTTGGCTATCTTGATGATTGCCGTTATTTCGCTCTCGCCTCGTGAGTAGTACTCCAGGAACTTGGCGGCACCGCCCACCATGAGCGTGTGCTCAAACAGTTCCTTGGGGAACCCGGGCACGTTGCAATACCACTTTCTGCCTATCTTGGTAAACGACACCTCGTAAAAGCCATCGCCTGTCAGTCTTTTGATTAGGGCCATGAGCAGGACGGGAACGACTCTCGCATAGGCGAAACCCTTCTTCAGTACGGACACACTCTCTTTGAAGTAAGTTGCAAGTTTACTCATAACGGTTAGATTTTTTGGATTAAGATAATGGGAAAAACTTTCTGTTTGCCGGAACCGATTCTGGCGGTGCAAAGGTATGTATAAATTCTCTATTATCAAAACCAGTTGATTTTCAGCGTGTTGTCGGGCATTTGCATAATTCGGTATTTTTTTTATGGAGTTTTATGTAGCGCTATTTAATGGTGAGCGGTAGGCCCCCCTCAATCCCCCTGCGAGGGGGAGGAGAGACAGGGCGGATGAGCGATGAGCGGGTGAGCGGTGAGCGGGTGAGAACTGGCGAGTGGGCGAGAGGCGATAGCGGGTGAGAGTGGGTGAGAGGAGGCGTTCAACGTTCGGTAGTGCAAAGATACGGCATTCCCTCGGCGATGTGAGAAATAGCGAGAAATAGCGTTTCCGCTCACCGTTTACCGTTCACCGCTCACCATTAACTGGGATTGAGGTGTCTTCGTGAGGCGCAGGCGGAGGGAACATGATGCAAGAGACGATGTGCCGTGAGGCGCGAGGGTGAGTGTCGTGGTGTGTTGGCGCAGGTGGCGGGTTTGTGGGCGTGCAGTTAATGGACAACATAGGCTGACATGGGGGGGGGATTATGACAGGATTATCTATCTTCTAATCCCCCTTATGTATAGTTGCAAAATATTGTTTTATTATATATATATATATATAATAAAGTTCTATATATAAGTTGGGTAATAGAGGAAAAAGGGGGGGGATTACGAGATAGATAATCCCTTTATAATCCCCCACCTTGTCTTTTCCTGGAAAAGGTTGACTCTTTTTAGGCCTTGTTTTTTAACACTTGCTTACTCATACGGATTTGGTTGACTGTCTCGTCTGAGTACAGTTGACCACTTTCACTGGAGAGGTTGACTCTTTTCCTAAGAAGGTAGACTTCCGACGGAAATAGTTTGCTTTTCATCTGTTTTTGTCTTTTCCTGCTTTTGAGGACGCAATGAGGTTTTTCATTGTAATCGAGAAGCTAAAACAGGTGACAATAGATTGCCTCATTGGTGCAACAGTCTAATGGCCGATTTGGATTTAAGTATGCGATAATTAACAAAAGAAGGTACCTCGCAAACCTGTATCCGGAATCAGGGTGGTGGTTTATATAAGTAAGGGTGCGGTGAAACGCGACACCCTTGGAACTATTAAAAGTTGATGCTGTGGGTTAGATGTGGGGTCGTGAGACACGATCTCAGATGCTGGCGAAATTTGATGTCCCTTCCTTATTTGTCACCGGCGATTTCCCCGTATCGTGGTATCTCGCGCAGGAACTCCATGCCGTTCTCCCTTACATGGAGGCAGAAGTGCTGCAAGCCGTTGCTGATGATGAGGTAGGGCACCTGCAGAACCATGTTGTAGCGGCTTATCTGGTCGAAGGTCTTCTGGCTGATGGCAATGTGCGGAGCCTTGAACTCCACGATGACGAGCGGGCGGCCCTCATGGTCGTAGAACACAGCATCGGCGCGGCGCTGCATGCCGTTCTGCTCCAGGCTGATCTCGTGCCCTAGGCGAGCCAGGGGATAGCCCAGATGCTCCGTCATCCAGTGCGAGAAATGCTGGCGCACCCATTCCTCGGGCGTGAGCACCACCCATCGGCGGCGCACGAAGTCCCAGATGAAGAGTCGCCCGTCGCGGCGCTCCAAACGTATATCGGCAGAAGGAAGGTTCAGTTCCAGCATAAGTGAGGATGTGAATTTTGGTCAAAAGCAGGGGCGTGTTATTGCCCATTCATTCTTTTTGCTTATCTTTGCATGAACAAAGGTACGATTAAGCGAGCGAAAAAGCAAATGAAATTTGATTTTTCCGAGCGTGAGTGCCTTCGGGACGAAGTCCCAAGGGTACGATTAAGCGAGCAAAATACCAAAGAAACGATTAAGCGAGCGCAGAAAAAGTTTATACTTTTTATGCCGAGTGTGAGTTTCTAAGACCGTTAGGTCAAACTTGTTTGAGTATTTTCGAGCATGAGTACCTTCGGGGCGCAGCCTCAAAGTAATGTAAAAACCATGAAAACCAAGCAGGAAATAGTAGAAAACTGGTTGCCCAGATACACCAACCACCCGCTGGAGGACTTTGGCGAGTATATCTTGCTGACCAACTTCAACAACTACGTGGACATCTTCTGCGAGCACTTCTCGCTGGAGAAACCCGACTACACGTCCAACATGCGCATGGCCACGGCAGGCAACCTGACCATAATAAACTTTGGCATGGGAAGCCCCAACGCCGCCATCATCATGGACCTTCTCTCCGCCATACGTCCCAAGGCATGCCTCTTTCTGGGCAAGTGCGGAGGACTGACCCCCAAGAGCCAGCGAGGCGACCTGATACTGCCCATTGCCGGCATCAGGGGCGAGGGAACCAGCAACGACTACTTCCCGCCCGAGGTGCCAGCCCTGCCGGCCTTCATGCTACAGCGTGCCGTCTCGTCCACCGTGCGCGACATGGGCCTCGACTACTGGACGGGAACCGTCTTCACCACCAACCGCAGGGTGTGGGAGCACGACGACGAGTTCAAGCGCTATCTGCGCACCACCCGTGCCATGGCCGTGGACATGGAGACGGCCACGCTCTTCACTTGTGGCTTTGCCAACCGCATACCCACCGGAGCACTGCTTCTCGTATCGGACAACCCCATGACTCCTGAGGGAGTGAAAACCACCGAGAGCGACAACGAGGTGACACGCAACTTCGTGCGCACGCACGTACTTATAGGTATTGAGGCCCTGGAGATGATCCGCGACGAAAAGAGAACCGTCCGCCACCTGAAATACGATTTCTAAAAGCGGAGCATAGGAGGCCATAGGAGGTCTAGGACACCCTAGGAAGCCCTAGGACATTCTAGGAATCCTATGAGGCCATAGGAAAGAAACAAAGAGGCCTTAGAAAGTCTCAGGCCCCTCCGGAGAACCTCCAGTATCCTGTTTGTCCTCTCCAATCCTCTCTCATCCTCTCCAGTCCTCTTCCATCCTCTCTCATCCTCTTCCCCCCAACCAACGATTATGACCTACGAAGAAATAGCAAAATCCATCAAGGCGGGCACCTTTGCCCCCGTGTACTGCCTTATGGGCGAGGAACCATTCTACATAGACCGCCTGGAGGCGGCGATAACGCAGAAGGTGATGCCCGAGGCCAACCGCGACTTCGACATGGAACTTCTCTACGGAAGCGACGTGGACAGCGTGCGTGTGGCAGACACCTGCCAGCAGTTCCCCATGCTGGGAGAGAAGCGCCTGGTGGTGGTGCGAGAGTTCCAGCAGATGCGCACCTCGCACGATGCACTGGCCGCCTATTGCAAGAACCCCGCCCCGTCCACCGTGCTGGTGCTTTGCCACAAGAACGGAAATCTGGACAAGCGCAAGGCCCTCTACAAGGCCATAGAGCAATCCGGTGGAGTGGTGTTCGAGAGCAAGCGCATCTACGAAAGTTCATTACCTGCCTTCATACAGCGCTACCTCAAGTCCTCGGGCAAGGACATAGAGCCCAAGGCCACACAGATGCTCGTGGAGCATGTGGGCACCGACCTGATGCGCATGTCCAGCGAACTGGACAAACTGCTCATAGCCATGCCCGAGGGGGAGAGTAGGGTGTCGGCAGCCCTGGTGGAGGGGCAAACGGGCATGAGCAAGGACTTCAATAATTTCGAACTCCTGGCTGCGTTGTCCGTAAAAAACAAATCTCAGGCGGCAAAAATAGTCAAATATTTTGGCAACAATCCGCGTTCCTTTGCATTGCCTGCAACGCTGAGCATGATGTTTACTTTTTTCTCCGACCTGATGCAGGCCTACTACAGCCCCGACAAAACGGACAAGGGCGTGGCGGCGTGGCTGGGAAAACCGGAGTGGAAGGTGCGCAACGAAATACTTCCTGCCATGCGATGCTACACCGGCAGACGGGTGATGGAGATACTTTCGCTCATCCGACAAACCGATGCTGCAGGAAAAGGGGTAGGAGGATGTAAAACCCCATCGGGTGAATTGCTCCTGGAACTGGTTTACCGTATTCTGGAATAGGTTTTTCTGCCGTTTTTACATAAAAGTGCCCCGTTTTAGGGGCATTTTTTTTCTATTTGCCCAAATAGGGCGGATGCTCGTTTTTGCCATCATTTTACTAAACATTAGCAACTTAGCATGGATTTCCACTCGCTGAGAATCGCGTAAATTCCGCTTTCCTGCCATCTGTGGGGGAGAACGGGATTCTTGCAAAAATCGGCTTCTGGCGCACCACGGAAATATACATTTAATAAATTTAAACATTTATATTTTTATACGACTTTTGTGCATTTATATTTATAAATATTAAACATTAAATTCACAAAGTGCAAAAATCCTTGATGCAAAATATTAAATAACGAAATGTAAAGTATACAAAATCCTGAATATGCACGTTTGCATATTGTGAATGCATATTTTTTGGTGGTGTTTTGTGTAACTATAAATAGCTGAACCCCAATTTGTAATGCACAAAAGTTAAATAAAGGCATAAACTATATAGGGTAGATATCCGCCGGGTGCAACCAGAGTGTGAAGTTATCAACAATTTGCTTGATTATAGGTATACAACTCGCTAATAATCAATAATTACAAGATGCAAGATAAAACCAAATTCCTTTAACTTCTTCAAGGTGTCATTCATTTGTGCATTCGGATACGAGAATGTATATTTACAAATTCGTTCTGTGGTTTGTTAATTCAAATATACAAATGCAATCGCGATATACAAATTTAGATTTACGTTTAAAAACTTTGCATTTCCGATTATTTTTGCCTATCTTTGTACTCGGATTTATAAAATGGAATCGGGTGTCACATACCCCTCTTTGTGCCCTGAAGACCTCAAAACACCCCTATCAGATGAAAGATCGTATCCGTCAGTTGATGTTGGACAAGGCCATGTCCCAAAAGTCGTTCGCCGCAGAGTTGTGTATTGCCGAGGCAACTTTGTCAGGAATTTTCAATGGGCGTACTCGTCCCACCAACCAAACCGTCAGCGCCATCCACGAGTGCTTCCCCGAGGTGAACGTCATGTGGCTGATGTTTGGCGAGGGCGATATGTACACCTCCCAGGCACCTTCTGCCGACACTCCCGATGCTCCTCAGGAGGGCGATGACAATGGTGAAGAAGCACCCGAACAGTTCTCCTCCATGAACGCTCCGCAAGCCGTCTTTGATGCACCTGCTATGCACCAGGATCGTGCTGCTTTTGGCGAGCATGCCATGCCTGGTTCTCACCCCTCTGCGCACATCTCTCCTGCCCAGGTGATGCAGCCACAGGTGCAGTATATAGAGAAATATATTGACAAACCTCAGCGAAAAATAACTGAAATCCGTATATTTTTCGACGACGGAACCTACGAAACCTTCACTCCATAGGCGCAATTTTCAGTGGGAAACCTCGCATTTTAGTGGTGAAAGTGGCATATTTTTCGCTCCAGAAGCGCTATTTTATGCCCGAAAGTCCCCCTAATTTCGCTCGTTTTTCGTATCTCTGAGGCAAAATTTCTAAGATACTCTCGCTCGGAAAAATTAAATTTCATTTGTTTATTCGCTCGCTTATTCGTATCTCTGAAACTACGTTTCTAAGATACTCTCGCTCGGAAAAATCAAATTTCATTTGTTTTTTCGCTCGCTTATTCGTATCTTTACCAAGAAATAACTCACTTATATATATAAATAAGGTATATCTATGGCACTAAAAAAGCATATTATAGACCTTCAGGTGGTGTCTGTGGAGGCTCTGGGAGAGCGCTTCGTGTTGCTGAAATG
>JAZRII010000016.1:0-3985 GCA_045645225.1 Bacteroidaceae bacterium
GCATACATTGTAACAAAATCCGGATATGGCTATGGCTTTCGCGATTAGACTTTCCTACCACAGGAGGCTCCTGCTCATGCTCCTGTCCTTCTCGTGGACGATAATCCTTCTGTCCATAGGTTTCCAGTATATGAGGGAGAAGCAGTACAAGTCCGACTTCCTCAGCGCCCAGTTGCAACAGTACAACCGCCACCTGCTTGAAACCGTGGAAGAGGGCTTGCCCTACGATACATACATCGCCTCGCACGAAAAGCCCTTCGACGATTTGCGTGTCTCCGTCATAACCCTGTCGGGAGCCGTGGTTTACGACAACATGATTCCGCTCGACTCCTTGGACAACCACATCGGGCGTCCAGAGATAGCATCCGCACTAAGGCATGGGAGCGGCTACCACATCGGCCGGCAATCGGCAAGCGACGGGCGCGAGTACTTCTACTCTGCCACACGTGGCCAGAGGGTCATCGTGCGTACTGCCATCCCCTATTCCGCCACACTCAGGGAACTGCTCCAAGCCGACTGGACCTTCCTCTTTGTGATGATTGCCATCAGTTTGGCCATGAGCATAGCGGCCTATTTCAGCACACGCAAACTGGGCAAGGACATAGAGAGAGTAAATCAGTTTGAGTCCGAACAGGAGAAGAATCGGATTAAGCGCCAACTTAGCAATAACATCAACCACGAACTCAAGACGCCAGTTGCTTCCATGCAGGTATGCCTTGAAACCCTGCTCTCCGGTATAGCCCTGAGCGAGGAAAAGCGCCAGGAACTCATAGCAAGATGCTATGCCCACAACGAGCGGCTGCGCCAACTGCTGAACGACATCTCGCTAATAACAAGACTGGAGGAGGGAAGCCAACTGATCAGCACGGAGAATGTATGCATAAACAATATCCTGCGGGAAATCTCAGAAGAACTGGGTGTGTTGCCTCCGGAAGAGCGCCTTGAACTGCACATCAGTTTCAACGAGGAGGTTACGCTTGCCGGCAATAATTCTCTAATAGGCTCCATCTTCAGCAACCTGACAAAGAATGCCATAGCCTACTCTGGCGGCAGGAACATATATATCACCCTTCTGGAGAATACCGAAAAACTATGTCGTATCATGTTTGAAGACGACGGACAAGGAGTTGCCCCCCAACACCTAAGCAGACTGTTCGAGCGCTTTTACCGCATAGACAAGGGACGCTCACGTAAATTGGGCGGCACCGGCTTGGGCCTTTCCATCGTGAAGCATGCCGTTCTCTTCCATGGTGGCAACATCACAGCAACCAACAGACCTGAAGGAGGCCTGCGCTTTGATTTTACCTTGATGAAACAATAAATAAACGGTGAGCGGGTAAACGGTGAGCGGATGAGCGGTGAGAGGTAGGGACGCTGCGTGCAGCGTCCGCATAGTTTTCCGTTCGTAGGGGTGAGCGGTTAGGACCCCCTCAATCCCCCTATAGGGGGAGGAGAGGTTAGAGGTGAGCGGTGAGAGGTTAAAGGTGAGGACCCTCCCCCAACCTCGCCACAAGGGCGAACAAGGCACACTCCTGTGCGACGCGCGGACAGGAGTATAATCTACTGTTTGATGTGGGCATTAGTCAGTTGTAACTACTCCCTCCCATACAGGGGAGGGTTGGGGAGGGGTCCGTTACTCCCCTCCATACAGGGAGGGGCTGGGGGGTGGGTCCTTTCCCTACCATCCCATCACTATGCAAAGCACGGAGGAGAAGTGCGCTACGGCGCCGAGGAGAACGAAGATGTGCCAGATGGCGTGATAGTGGGGACGGTCGTCGTGAGCAAAGAAATAGGTTCCTGCGGTGTAAAGCAGCCCCTCGGCCAGAATGCCGGCAATGGAGTAGACGGAAAGGCGCTGGTATACGCTATCGGCTATGAACAGGCCGCTCCATCCCATAAACAGATAAAGTCCGAGGGAGAGGCGGGGATACTTGCCTATGGCAATGAGTTTGTACACCACACCGGCTATGACAAAGGCCCATTGCAGGCCAAAGACCAGCCATCCCTGCCATCCTCCCACCACACCAACGGCTATGGGGGTGTACGAGCAGGCTATCATCACATAGATGCTGATGTGGTCGCACTTGCGGAAGGCGTTCTTCACCTTGCCGGGGGGCAGCATGTGGTAGACGGTGCTTGACAGGAACATCAAGAACATGCCCACAACAAAGAAGATGACGCCAAAGGACATCTGCCATCCCTGTGCCGTGGCTGGCCAGATGAGCCAGATGCAGCTCAATGCAAACACGACACCAGCCAGATGTGTCCAGCTGTTGCCGTGCTCAAAGGGAACTTCTTTCATTAGAATTTGAATTTCTCAATCTTCAGTTGGCCGCAATCCAGAAGAATGCCTGCATACTCCTTGAACTCGGGTGTCTGTTCGTGCAAGTCGAGTGATGCCTGGTCTTCCCAGGTCTCGCAAAACATGAACACATCGGGGCGTGTGGCGCTCTCGAAGACATCGTATGCCTTGCAACCCTGGTGTGACTGACTCTTTGCGGTGAGTGCCATGGCAGCAGCCAAAGCTTCATCGTAACGGCCCTCATTGGCCTGGAAGAAACAATTTAATCTTAACATAGTCGTATTTATTTGATAATTAATGGTTATTTATACTATATTTCACACATAAATGTTTTTATGTGGTCATTGCTTATTCTTGTTATTTCACACAGAATCCACAGAATTCACAGAACTACCTGTCCTATAGGCATTAACTTACGCTTGCGCTGGAATCCACGGAATTGTCGCTTAGGGCTGAAGCCCTGCGACTGGCTGCGCGGTGTTGGCGCAAATGGTTTTACGTTCACACCGCGCCAGCCGTCATGACGAAGTCTATGACAAAATCTGTGGATTAAAGTTCTTTGGTGTTCACTTTCTTTTAATTCGTATTAGAGTAAATCTCTGTGTATTCTGTGAATTCTGTGTGAGAATATTCCCCATTCAATTTACAATTCGCTTGATACCATCCATCAGGTTATCTGTGTTGAAGTTAATAAGTAATCCTACCTTCTTGTTCATCAATCTCAAATATGTAAGGAGTTGTTTATGATGAATCGGTTTGAGTTCCTCCACAGATTTGAGTTCTACTATCACGCTATCATCAACCAACAGGTCCAATCGGAGATTATCGCTGACGTTTATACCTTTATAATTGACCTTTATCTCAACTTGTGATTCTACAGGAATATCATTAAGTTTCAATTCTTGTATCAACGCCTGTTCGTAGACACTTTCCAATAATCCAGGACCTAATTGTTTGTACACCTCCATGGCACAACCTATTATCTTGTAGGTAAGGCTATCTGTATTGTCCATAATGAATCTTTAGTTTGGAGACTATATCTTAATCAAGTTATTTTTATTTCACACAGAATCCACAGAAATCACAGAATTGCCTGTCCTGTAGTAGTATTTTACGCTTTCGCTGGAATCCACGGAATTGTCGCTTGGGGCTGAAGCCCTGCGACGGGCTGCGCGGTGTTGGCCCAATGGTTTTACGTTCACACCGCGCCAGCCGTCATGACGAAGTCTATGACAAAATCTGTGGATTCAAGTTCTTTGGTGTTCACTTTCTTTTAATTCGTTTCCAATGAATTTCTGTGTATTCTGTGGGTTCTGTGTGAGATTATCTTAGAGTGTGTCGTTAGCGAGAGATATTTTCTCAAGAGAAACCAGTTCAAAGTTTGGACAGGAATTTCTCCTTGTTTATAATGTAGCGGACGTGGTCGCCTTCGCCGATGAGGCCTTGCTCGTCGTGGGCTTCAACGTGGAAGGTGAGCTTGCGGCCCTCGCGGGAGAGCAGGGTGGCCGTGGCAGAGACATTTTTGCCCAAGGCTGTTGGCTTCACATGGGAGACGGAGATATGGCTTCCCACGGTGGATTCGCCCTCTGTCAGTTCGCCCTGCACGCATAGCATGGCGGCATTCTCCATCAGTGCCACCATCATGGGAGTGGCCAGTACGGGGAGGTCACCGCTTCCTACGGT
>JAZRII010000017.1:0-5487 GCA_045645225.1 Bacteroidaceae bacterium
CTTCTTTATTTCCTCGTCCACCGAGGTGAGCTGTTCGCGGCAATACTTCACCAGCTCCTGCGCCTCGCGCAATTGAGCGGCAATCTGGTCGATGGGCAACTGGTTCTGCTCAAGCTGACGTGCTATCTGTTCGAGCTTGGCAATGGCTTCTTCGTATTTCATAGTTCTACTGGTTAAAGGATACAGAGTACAGAGTTCAGAGTTCAGAGTACAGAGTACAGAGAACTGAGTACAGATAGGTTTGCGGTGATAGGAAAGTAGGGACGCTGCGTGCAGCGTCCGCTTTGTTTGTTGTTCTCGGACGCTTGTTTGTTGTTCTCGGACGCTGCACGCAGCGTCCCTACCGCTCACCGCTCACCGCTCACCGTTCTTTGGTACTCACCACCTGTGAGAGCACGGTGCCGCCTTGCATCATTGTGGTGAGAACCGCCTCTGGCTTTATATCCGAGATGTCGGTCACTATCTTGCCATCCATCATGGTGATACTGTATCCACGGCGGAGGAGCAGTTCGGGATTGAGGCTTTCGAGGCGTTGGGAGAGGAGTTCCAGCCGGTGCTTCTCCTGAGTCAGCACACGGGCGGCAGAGATGGGCATGAGGAGCGATGAGCGTTCGAGGCGCTGATGCTCCCTTTGCAAACGTAGCGTCACCACCGAGGGAAGGCGCTGGCGAAGTAGAGCCAGGCGTTGCTCCTCGCGCTGCATCTTGCTGGAGGCGGCAAGGGGGATGCGTTGCTGGAGGTCGTGCAACAGGGAAAGTTGCTCCAGTTGGTGCTCCAGAATGAAGGCAGCCGCCGCCGTGGGAGTCTTGACCGAGGTATGCGCCACATGATCGAGCACCGTCTCGTCGCGGTCGTGCCCCACACCTATTATAATAGGCAGAGGATGCTGAGCCACGCATGTTGCCAGGGGATAGGAGTCGTAGTCGGAGAGGTCGCTCGTGGCACCACCGCCACGTATTATCACCACGGCATCCCAGCGGTCGGCCTCGTCGGCTATCTGCATCAGTGCGGCAGAGATGCTCTCCAGCACATGCTGACCCTGCATTACGGCAGGAAAGAGCTGCACACGGAAAGCCAGCCCCCACTCGTTTTCCTGCAACTGGCGGCAGAAGTCGCCATAACCAGCCGCCGTGGCACTGGACACCACGGCAATGCGCTTGAGCAAGGTGGGCAACGGCAGGTCCTTGTTGTCGTTGATGATACCGTCCTTCTCCAGCTGGTTCAGTATCTCCTGCCTGCGGCGTGCCTGGTCGCCCAGGGTGTAGGTGCCGTCTATGTCGATGACATTAAGTGCATAGCCATAGAGTTCGCTAAAGGTGACTTTCACCTTCAAGAGCACCTTTATGCCAGCACGCAGGCTTTGCCCCGTCTCTGCCTGGAAACGAAGGGCAAGCATATTGTAGACACGCGCCCAGATGGTGATGCGGGCCTTTGCCACTATGGCACCGCTGAGTTCGTTCTTCTCCACCAGTTCGCCATAGAAATGTCCGCCATATCCTGCCCTACCCTCCAGCAGTTCGCCATGCACCCAATAGGCATCCTCGGCACACCCCTCTATGAAGGAGCGCACCATGGCATTGAGTTCGAAGAGTGATAGTGCCTGCATGAGTTATTAGGTTTTATACAAGGGTAGTGAATACAAAGGTACGCTTTTTTCCGTCGCCATGCAAAAATCACCGCGACAAATCGCAAAACCCCACCACACGTAATGTTAATCTTTACAGAATATTCCCATTAGAACATTATTTGCGTTAAAAGTCTGAGGCAATATAAACATTATATGCGTACCTTTGCACCCGAAAAACAAAACAGTATCACAAACATATGAAAAAGAAGACAATGAAAGCATTACACCTGTGGCAAATTATGCTGATGGCAGTTTGCCTGGTGGCATGCTCGCAAGAGAAGGTGCAGCAGGGCGCCGCTCCCCTGAAGGTGACAACCGAAAGCGTTGCCGACCAGCCTCGGGAGACAGGCACCGCCTATGTGGGCACGGTGGAGGAGTCAACCTCCGTGGCGGTGAGTTTCACCGGCATGGGCATGGTGAAGCAGATATGCGTTGGCGAGGGACAGCGCGTGCGCAAGGGTCAGCTCGTTGCCGAGATGGACAAGACCCAGGCACAGAACACCCTGGCCATGGCAGAGGCATCGCACAAGCAGGCCACCGATGCCCTGGAGCGCATGCGCCAGTTGCACGAGAACAAGTCCTTGGCCGACATGAAGTGGGTGGAGGTGCAGAGCAAGGTGGAACAGGCCGAGGCCTCTCTCTCTGCCGCCAGGAAGATGCTGGAGGATTGCAGCATATACGCTCCCATAGACGGTGTGGTGGGCAAGAAGTGGGTTAGTGTAGGAGAGACCGCCCTGCCCAGCCAGCCCGTACTTACCATCCTGGACATTAAGACCCTGAAGGTGAAGGTCAGCATCCCCGAGAAGGAGATTTCCTCCATCAAGCCCGGCACAACATCGAGCATCAGCATTGAGGCCATCGGAGACAACACCCTGGAGGGCGGTGCAATAGAAAAGGGTGTGGTGGCAGATGCGCTGACACATACCTACGACATACGCATAGCCCTGTCCAACCCCGAGGGCGACATCCTGCCCGGCATGGTGGCAAAGGTGTATCTGCACGCCAGCGACAGCATCCAGGGCATGACCCTTCCCGTACGCAGCATACAGCAATCTGCCGACGGCAAGCACTTCGTGTGGGTGGTGGAAGGCGGCAAGGCGCACAGAAAAGTCATCACCATGGGCAAGACCCTGGGCAACCGCATAGAGGTGCTCTCCGGCCTTGACAAGGACGACCGTGTGATAACCAACGGCTACCAGAAGGTGAGCGAAGGGACTATTGTACAAACGGAAAACGGAAAACGGAAAACTGCGAGTAAGCGAGTGCAGAAGCAACCGACGCAGGAGTGAGCGCATAATCAAATTTGTTTGAATTATGCCGAGCGGGAGCAGATTCAACGTTGCGATTAAGCGAATATAGAATAAGTTTACTTATTATATTGAGCGTGAGCAACGAAGACGATAGTCAAGCTACGAAGTGGGATTAAATCGGGAAACTCCGATTACTCCGACTATTCCGATTATTCCGATTACTCCGAAAACCTTTCCGTTTTCAGATTTCCATTAAGTTTTCAGATTTCCGATTTCCGTTTTCAGATTTAAATAACTATGACTTTCAAAAACAGCAGTTGGATAGCATGGCCTATCAACAACTATAAGATAACGGCTTTCCTCACGGCATTACTTCTGGCTTTCGGCCTATGGGCAATATATGTGATGCCCAAGGACGAGTTTCCACCCTTCACCATACGTCAGGGTGTGGTGATTGCCGTGATGCCTGGTGCCACGGTCGAGGAGATAGAGGAACAGGTGGCACGGCCTCTGGAGCGCTACATCTTCACCTACAAGGAGGTGGACCGCAGCAAGACCTATTCCACCAGCCAGAACGGCATGTGCATAGTGATGGTGCAGTTCCAGCAGGACCAGAACAACCTCACCCCCGTGTGGAGCAAGATGAAGCACGGATTGAACCAGTTCAAGTCCTCCCTTCCCCAGGGTGTGCTGGCATTGGTGGCCCAGGACGACTTTGGCGACACCAGCGCCTTGCTCATCACCGTGGAGAGCGACCAGCGCTCCTATCGCGAGCTGCAAGGCTATAGCGACGAGCTGGCCGACCGTCTGCGCCGCCTGCCCAGCGTGAGCAACGTGAGGCAGATTGGCGAGAAGAAGGAGCAGCTTACCATCACCGTGGACAAGGAGCGCCTGGCTGCCTATGGCATAGGGCGCCAGGCCTTGGTACAGGCATTGACCAGCCAGGGTCTCACCACCATGAGCGGCATGGTGTCCACTCCGCACCAGAACCTGAAGATACACGTGGCGCCCAGCATCAGTTCCGAGCAGGAGATTGGCGAGCGCATCATCTTTAACGCCCCCGACGGCAAGGTGCTGCGTGTGCGCGACATTGCCACCGTGACTCGCGAGTACGACATGAGCGAGGCCTACATAGAGTCCAACGGCAAGCGCTGCGTCATCCTCTCGCTGGAGATGCTCAAGGGGCACAACATAGTGCAGTTTGGCAAGGATGTGGACGTGGTACTGAACCAGTTTCGCGAGGACTGCCTGCCCGAGGATGTGCACATGCGCCGCATCACCGACCAGCCCGAGGTGGTTGGCACCAGCGTCAACGACTTCCTGCGCGACCTCGTCATCTCCATGCTCATCATCGTGGCGGTGATGATAGTGCTCTTCCCATTGAAGAGTGCCATCGTGGCGGCTCTCACCATACCCCTGTCCACCTTCGTAAGCACGGGCATAATGTATGCCTTGGGCATAGAACTCAACATCATCACTCTGGCTTGCCTCATAGTGGTGCTGGGTATGATAGTGGACAACAGCATAGTGGTAATCGACGGCTATCTCGAGTATCTGGGCAAGGGTATGGGCCGTCGCGAGGCGGCGGTGAAGAGCGTGCAGCAATACTTCTGGCCCATGCTTCTGGCCACGGTGTGCATCTGTGCCATCTTCTTCCCCATACTCAAGTTCATGAAGGGCGAGGCGGCCGATGTCATCAAGCTCTTTCCCCTTACCATCACCATCAACCTGATGGTATCCTTGGTGGTGGCGGCCTTTATCATCCCTTTGCTCAATGCAGCCATCATTCGCCGGGTGAAGGCTAAGGAGCCTGGCAAGCGCGACATAACGGATTGGGTACAGCACTGGTACGACAAGACCCTGGAGTGGAACTTCCGCCATCCTTGGCTCACCATAGTGGGAAGCATAGTGCTGGTTATAGCCACAGGTGCCTTGTTCCCCTTGCTCAAGATGCGCCAGTTCCCCTTTGCCGACCGCAACCAGTTTGCCGTGGAGGTGTACCTGCCCGAGGGTAGCGGTCTGGAGGACACAAGGCTCATTGCCGACGAACTTAGCGCTATACTGAAGTCCAGCGACAAGGTGACGGGCGTGACGAGTTTCGTGGGTTGCTCCTCGCCTCGCTTCCACACCAGCTATGCACCTGTGATTGCCGGCAAGAACTTTGCCCAGCTCATAGTGAACACCGAGAGCAACGAGGCTTCGCTGGAACTTCTTGACCAGCTGGCACCGAAATACTCCAACCACTGGCCCAATGCCTATGTGCGCTGGAAACAGATGGATTATCTGCCCGTGCCTACCTATGAATACCGCTTCTATGGCAACAACACGGATTCCATACAGAAGGCGGCACAGATGCTCATGGAGGAGATGCGACGCATCCCCGAACTGGAGTGGGTGCACACGGATTTCGACATGCCTTCGCCCATGGTGCAGGTGAGCCTCGACCCCGTGGCGTCGGCACAGATGGGCATCACACGTACTTCTGCCGAATTGCAACTGATGCTCCAGACGGGCAAGGTGCAGGTGGGCAGCATCTGGGAGGCTGGCAATGTGGACGGCAAGAGCCGTACCTACGAGGTGCCCATCGTAATGAAGGACCGCCAGCAGGAT